>NZ_JBITGT010000017.1:0-176540 GCF_044457285.1 Streptomyces sp. NPDC050560 | reverse complement strand
TCACCACCGACGCCCGCCACCGCGCCGACGCCAAAAGCGCCCTCATCACCCTCGTCGAACACGCCCTCATGGCCCGACTACGGTGACCACCCCCGTACGTCCGGCGCGCTGACGCGCGTATCGCGCGCCTGCCTCAGGCGTCGGCCCGCAGGTGCTCGCGCGCCCACGTCTCGAAGCTGGTGAGGGGGATGCCCAGGTCGCGGGCGTACCGCGGCCGGGCGGGCTGGCCCGCCACGTTCATCCACTCGTGCCCCGCGCCCATCCCCGGCATCCCCGCGGCCACGGCCTCCGCCTCGGTCATGTCGGGCGCGGCCAGGGGCACCCCGAGGGCGGCGGAGAGGATCTCGGCGATCCGCGTCATCGGCAGGTGGTCACCGGCCAGTTCGAGTTCGACGCGGTCGAAGCGCTGCGGCGCCGCGACGGCCGCCGCGGCCGCCGTTCCGATGTCGCGCACGGCGACCAGGGACAGCCTGGTGGCGGGCTTCAGCACGCTCACCAGGCCGCCCTCGACGCCGCGCGGGAACAGAAAAGCCATGGAGGGCAGGAAGTTCTCCATGAAGAACCCCGGCTTGAGGATCGTCCAGTGGGGGAAGCCGGCGTCGCGCACCAGGTCCTGGATCGCGCTTTTGGCGCCCAGGCTGGCCGCCACGTCGCCCCGGCGGCCCCCGTCCCAGCCGGGGGTGGAGGTGTGCTGCCCCGCGCCGCTGACGGAGGTGTGCACGAACTGCGGCACGCCCGCGGTCCTGGCGCCCGCGATGAGGTTGGCGGCCTGGGCGACCTCTCCGTCGAAGTCGAAGCCCGCCGGGGTCGGCGCGGGCATCTGAACCGAGAAGACGGCGCGCGCGCCCTCGGCGGCGCGGGCCACGGAGCCGCGGTCGCGCAGATCGCCCACGACGAGTTCCGCGCCGAGCCCGCGGACGGCGCCCGCGCGGGCGGTCTCCGGGTCGCGGACGAGCGCGCGTACGGGGACGCCCGCCGCGAGCAGCGCCCGGGCGGTGGCGCCGCCCTGGCGCCCTGTGGCGCCGGTGACCAGGACGGGCCGGGGATCTGTGGGGGGCGTGGACATGGTGCTCCCAGGGATACGGGGTACAGGGGTGGGGGCGCGAGGGCCGCCAGCGGAAACGGCGGGGCCCGCCGTTTCTGTTGGCATACGATACGGCGGGGCCCGCCACTTAGTAAACCTGGAGATGAACGCCATGCCGGAGCGACGGCGCGCGGACGCCGCGCGCAACTACGCGCGCATCCTCGCGGTCGCCGAGGAGGAGGTCGCCGTGCACGGCGGCGCCGCCTCCCTGGAGCAGATCGCCCGCGTCGCGGGGGTGGGCTCCGCGACAGTGCGGCGGCACTTCCCCACCCGGCACGCGCTGCTGGAGGCGGTGTCACGGCAGCGGATCGAGGCGCTGCGGGTACGGGCGCGGGAGCTGGCGGGCGCGGACGACGGCCGCACGGCGCTCCTGACGTGGCTGGGCGACGTGGTCGCGTACTCGGCGACGGCGCGGGGGCTTGCGGCGGCGCTGGCCTACGACGCCGGGCCCGACCTGGTGCACGGCAACTCGTGCGCGCAGACGCTCCAGGACGCCGCGGCGCCGCTGCTGGCCCGCGCGGCGCGGGAGGGCGCGGTGGCGGCCGGTCTGACGGGCGAGGACCTGGTCACGCTGGTCGTCGGCATCGTGCTGGCCACGGAGCACCGCCCCGACCCTGCGGCCGCCGCCGACCGCCTGTTCCGGCTCGCCGTGGCGGGCCTGAGCCCGGAGCACAGGACCGCCACCCCGCACTGAACGCCACGCGCGCCCGCGCGCGTGGACCCGTCGCCGGGGCGACGTCGCGCGGGAGGGTGCGGGACCGCGCGCCCGCGCGCGTGGCGCCCCGCCGCGCACTCACGCGCGCGTACGGCCAAAGACGGCGGTACGGACCGGGACGGCGCGCGTACCGCCAGGGGCCGGGACACACGACGCCGCCCCGTGCCGGTGGGGGCACGGGGCGGCGTCGGCTGTCGGATGCCGCGGGGTCAGCGCCAACTGTGCGGTGCGCGGAAGCCCGGTTCGCGCTCCAGGCGGCGCCAGCCGGCCCTGCGGAGGCCCGGGCTGTCGGACGACCCGGCCGGCTCGGGCGTGGCGGCGGCCCTGGCGAGCAGGACGGCGGTGATGGCCGCCAGCTCCTCGGGGCCCGCGCTGCCCTTCTCGACACGCAGGACCTCGGCGGCGGACGGTGCGGCGGTGGCGGCCGCCGGGGTGGCGGCGGTGGCGGGACTTGTCATGGGCGTCGCTCCGTGGTGAGGGTCGCAGGTCCTGAGGTCACTGCGGGGGGTTGCCGTGCTTGCGCGAGGGCAGGTCGGCGTGCTTGGTGCGCAGCATCGCGAGCGAGTGGACGAGCACCTCGCGGGTCTCCCCGGGCTCGATCACGTCGTCGACGAGGCCGCGCTCCGCGGCGTAGTAGGGGTGCATCAGCTCGGCCTTGTACTCCTTGACCATCTCGGCGCGCTTGGCGTCGGGGTCGTCGGCCTTGGAGATCTCACGCCGGAAGATGACATTGGCCGCGCCCTCCGCCCCCATGACGGCGATCTCGTTGGTCGGCCAGGCGAAGGTGAGGTCCGCGCCGATGGACTGGCTGTCCATGACGATGTACGCGCCCCCGTACGCCTTGCGCAGGATCACCGAGATCCTGGGCACGGTCGCGTTGCAGTAGGCGTAGAGCAGCTTGGCGCCGTGCCTGATGATCCCGCCGTGCTCCTGGTCCACGCCCGGCAGGAAGCCGGGGACGTCGAGCAGGGTCACGATCGGAATATTGAAAGCGTCGCACATCTGCACGAATCGCGCAGCCTTTTCCGACGCCTCGATGTCCAGCACGCCCGCGAGCACCTGGGGCTGGTTGGCGATGATGCCGACGACGTGGCCGTCGAGGCGGCCGAGGGCGCAGATGATGTTGCGCGCCCAGCGCTCGTGGACTTCGAGGTACTCGCCGTCGTCGACGATCTCCTCGATGACCTTCGTCATGTCGTAGGGGCGGTTGCCGTCCGCGGGGACCAGGTCGAGGAGGCCGTCGGCGCGCCGGTCGACGGGGTCCTCGCCCGGCGCCGCCGGGGGGTTCTCGCGGTTGTTCTGCGGCAGCAGCGAGAGCAGGAAGCGGACCTCGGCGAGGCAGGTCTCCTCGTCGTCGTAGGCGAAGTGGCACACGCCCGAGGTCTCCGCGTGGACGTCGGCGCCGCCGAGCCCGTTCTGGGTGATCTCCTCGCCGGTCACGGCCTTGACGACGTCGGGGCCCGTGATGAACATCTGCGAGGTGTCGCGGACCATGAACACGAAGTCGGTCAGCGCGGGGCTGTAGGCGGCGCCGCCGGCGCAGGGGCCGAGCATCACGCTGATCTGCGGGATCACGCCGGAGGCGCGGGTGTTGCGCTGGAAGATGCCGCCGTATCCGGCGAGCGCGGAGACGCCCTCCTGGATGCGGGCGCCTGCGCCGTCGTTGAGCGACACCAGGGGCGCGCCCGCCGAGATCGCCATGTCCATGATCTTGTGGATCTTGGTGGCGTGGGCCTCGCCCAGGGCGCCTCCGAAGATCCGGAAGTCATGTGCGTACACGAAGACCGTGCGGCCCTCGACGGTGCCCCAGCCGGTGATCACACCGTCCGTGTACGGCTTCTTGGACTCCAGGCCGAAACCGGTCGCCCGGTGCCTGCGGAGCTGTTCGACCTCGTGGAACGAGCCGGGGTCGAGCAGCAGTTCGATACGCTCGCGCGAAGTCAGCTTGCCCTTGGCGTGCTGGGCCTCCGTCGCCTTGTCGCTGGGGCCGTGCAGCACCTGAGCGCGAATGGCCTTCAGCTCCGCCACGCGGCCTCGCGCATCCGCGGGCTCGCCCCCCGGGGAAGCGGTCTCGTCCATAACGGTCATGTAGTGACTCTACGAAGTCCCGAGGAAAAACGGGCCGTAGACTCTGCACAGTCTCCGGCCCGTTTTCCTGGCAGGCCCTAACAGCAGGGGCCCGGGATAGTCACGAGTCGACTGCTCAGGACCCCGTTGCGTTGTTGGGGTCGCACAAACAGCCCCGTATCAGCCGCTGGTCGGGCAACGTTCACCCAAGCGTAGGCCAAGGGGTGTAGGCGCGGGGTCCAGGGTGGGCCGTCGACCCGCCGCCGCGGCCTCAGCAGCCGCCGCAGTTGTAGTACGTCGCGTCCCAGTGGCTGCCCTCGTCCGCGTAGAGGTTGCCGGACGCGGCTTCCCACTGGGGATAGCCGTCGCCGCGCAGGCCGATGTACGTGAACGCGCTCTTGACGTAGTTGGTGATGCAGGTGTTCTTGCCGAAGTCGAGCTTGTAGCCGTTCCAGTGCGAGTACGTCCCGGAGGCGTGCCCGGTCTCGGTGCCCCCGGTGATGTTCAGGGCGCAGCCGGAGGCCGACTTGAGCGTCTGGGCGCCCTGCGCGGTCGTGAGGTTGAGCTGGTCGAACGAGGTGCAGGTGGAGGTGTTGCGGTCGGAGCAGCCGCCCGAGGACGACCAGGTGATGCCCGACGAGGAGAACATCGAGGTCGCCTGGGCGTGGCTGATCTTCGTCACCTGGGCCGACGCCGCCGCGTCGCCGGCGCCGCCGATCACGCCGACTCCCGGTGCGAACAGCGCTGCGAGCAGCAGCGCGAGCACGCCGAGTGCCGCCCGGAGGGCGGGGCGGGAGCGGAGGGTTGCGTTCTGGTTCACGTGGGGGTTCCTCCCTGCGAATACCACTGTCGGACAAGGATTCGGCGGTGCGGCAGGTGGAGCACAGGAGATGGTGCCCGACACCGGGCGCGGTGACCAGAGGACGGGACGGGACCGCTTCGCACCGCGCCCGGCCGACACTCGCGCACGGCCGTTGAAGCCCGGGGGGAATACGCCTAGGGTGAGCCTCGTTGAACGTTCAACAGATTGGTCAAGCGCCGCCATCCACCCCAAGGAGCACGTCATGGCACTCTTCGGCCGCAAGAGCGAGGAAGCCGCAGCCACGCCGGACGCCGGGACCTCGCCGGGCCCCGACCTCACCGACCTGACCGGCGACTACACGATCGACCCCTCGCACTCCACGCTCGGCTTCACGGCGCGGCACGCCATGGTCACCAACGTCAAGGGGAGCTTCCTCGACTTCGAGGGCACCCTCCACCTCGACGGTGCGGACCCGACGAAGTCGACCGCCTCCCTGGACATCAAGATGGAGAGCATCGACACCGGCTCCCCCGACCGCGACGGACACCTCAAGAGCGCGGACTTCTTCGACATCGAGACGCACCCGACGATGACGTTCCGCTCCACCAAGGCCGAGGCCCTGGGCGACGGCGAGTACCGCATCACCGGCGACCTCTCCGTCCTCGGCACCACCAGGCCGCTCGCCATCGACCTGGAACTCGGCGGCTACGCCAAGGACCCGTTCGGCAACGAGCGCGTCGGCTTCGAGGGCAAGAGCGAGCTGCTGCGCTCCGAGTGGGGCCTGACCTGGAACGCCACCCTGGAGACCGGCGGCGTGCTGGTGTCCGACCGCATCAAGCTCACCTTCGACATCTCCGCGATCAAGAAGACCGACTGAGCCGGGGCGCCGCCGCACCACCGGGACCGGCGGGACATGGGTACGGGAGCCTGACACGGCTCCCGTACTCCCCTCGCGGGTCCCTCCATCATCCCGCGCCTCAGCGCCTCGCGCGCGCCCGCGCGTGACGGCCCGCCCTTCGGCTACGTCGCGGCTCCTCGCGCGCGCGTGCAGGCCCCCGCCCCAGGGCTACGTCGCGGCGTCTCGCGCGCGTGCAGGCCGACGCACACAGCCACCGCTCCCCCGCCGCCGCGCCGGACGGCGACGTCGCCCGCGTCAGTTGCCGAACCCGCCCCCGAAGCCGCCGCCGTCGCCGAAACCGCCCCCGCCGCCGAAGCCTCCGCCGTCGCCGAAACCGCCGCCGAAGTCGCCGGGGTCGAAGTCGCCACCCGAGAAGTCGCCGCCGTCGAAGCCCCCGCCGAAGTCGCCGTAGCCGCTGCCGTACCCGGCCGCGTAGCCGGGGCTGGACATCAGGCCGCCGAGCATCGTGCCGACGAGCAGCCCGGGGAGCAGGCCGCCGCCGAAGTAGCCGCCCGCCCAGGGCCCGTAGGCGGGGCCGGCCTCCCAGTAGGGCCTGCGGCCGTCGCCGGTCGCCACGGTGCGCACCAGGGGCTCCTCGCCCTCCCGCAGCCGACGCTCGTCGGCCGCGCACACCGGCACCTCGCGCTCGGCCCCCGAGGGCGGTGCCCAGCGCACGTCGGCGACAGAGGGCCCGTGCCGGGGGTCAAAGAAGCACGGCGGGCGCCGCTCGGGCAGCGGGCGCCCCGAGCGCCGCGCGTCGAGCCGCGCCAGCGAGAACCTGCCGTCCTCAAGCTCCTCCGTGACGCCCCTGACGTCCTCGGGGCGGCGCGCGGCGGCCATGCGGGACTTCGCCTCCTCGTAGGCGTCGAGCGCGCGCTCGTAGTCCGTGCGCATCGCGTCGTCCGCGCCCTGCTCGCGGGGGTCGAAGTCGAGCCTGTCCAGCTCCTCGCCGTACGTGGTGATGTCCTCGTCCACGACGACCCGCAGCTTCTCCAGCGCGGCCCGCTGCTCGCGCTCGCGTACGTTCCTGCCGCGGCGCACCACGGTGTACGAGACCAGGCCGAGGCCCACGATGACCGCCGCGGCGACGATGAACCCGGCCGCGGAGAAGCCGCCGCCGTCGCCGACGCCCCAGGACGACGGCGCGTCGCCGCGCACCTGGCGCTCGGCCTGGTCGACGAAGGAGTCGAGCTGGGTGGCGGCGTCCTGGCCCCGTACGGACGCCGTCAGGTTCTGCACGGCGCGGCCCGGCAGCACGCTGCGGTCGGCGCGGGCGTCGAAGGCGTCGCCGAGGCGGATCGTGTAGAGCCCGGTGACGCCGGTCTCGGTGCGCAGGTCGCGGAAGAGGTTCTGGGTGGGGAACCCGTCGGGGAGCACCGCGACCATGATCGGCTTGTCGGCGTCCTTGATCTTCTTCGCCAGGGTGGCGGCGTCGGAGTCCGAGAGCTGTCCGCGCGCCGCCGGGTCCACGTACACGGGCCCCTGGCGCAGCGCGTCCGCGGCGTCGGAGACGTCCGCGGGGGCCGCGGTAGCGGCGGCGGGAGCCGCGTGGCGGGCGGGGGCGGCGGGGGCCTGCCCGGCGCCCGCGGCGGCGGACGTGCCGAGGACGGCGAGCACGGCGAGCAGGGCCGCGACCAGGAGGGTCAGCAGCCGGTGCGGGGAGAGCGCCTTACGGTGCATACCTTCGGGCTACCCCGAATTGTGCGGAATACCCGATTTACCGCTCTTTGCCTCACCCGGCCGCACAGCCCGGAGGGCCGCACGCCCCCGCCCGGCCCCGCCCGGCGCCTCCCCGTTCCGGCCCCGGTCCCTCACTCCAGCGGTGCGACGCCCGCGCGCAGCAGGCCGTAGGTGTAGGCGTCGTTCAGGGCCTCCCAGGTGGCGGCGATGACGTTCTCGCCGACGCCGACCGTGGACCACTCCGCCGAGCCGTCGGAGGTGACGATGAGGACGCGGGTGGTGGAGCCGGTGCCGATGCCGCCCTCCAGGGTGCGCACCTTGTAGTCGATCAGCTCCAGCTTGTCGAGCTGGGGGTAGAACCGTTCGAGGGCGCCGCGCAGGGTGTTGTCGAGGGCGTTGACGGGGCCGTTGCCCTCGGCGGTGGCGACGATGCGCTCGTCCTTCACCAGGAGCTTCACGGTGGCCTCGTTGGCGTGGATGCCGTCGGGGCGGTCCTCGGCGATGGTGCGCCAGGACTCGGTGCGGAAGTAGCTGCGCCTGCGGCCCTCGGCCTCCTCGCGCAGCAGCAGTTCGAAGGAGGCGTCCGCGGCCTCGTAGGAGTAGCCGCGCAGTTCGCGCTCCTTGACGCGCTCCACGACGCGGCCGATCAGCGCACGGTCGCCGCCGAGGTCGACGCCCAGCTCCTTGCCCTTCAGCTCGACGGAGGCCCGGCCCGCCATGTCGGAGACCAGCATGCGCAGCCTGTTGCCGACCAGCTCGGGGTCGATGTGCTGGTAGAGGTCCGGGTCGACCTTGATCGCGGAGGCGTGGAGCCCGGCCTTGTGCGCGAAGGCGGAGACGCCGACGTAGGGCTGGTGGGTGGAGGGGGCGATGTTGACGATCTCGGCGATGGCGTGCGAGACGCGGGTCATCTCGCGCAGGTTGCCCTCGGGCAGCACCTTCTTGTCGTACTTCAGCTCCAGTGCGGCGACGACGGGGAACAGGTTGGCGTTGCCGACGCGCTCGCCGTAGCCGTTGGCGGTGCACTGCACGTGGGTGGCGCCCGCGTCCACGGCGGACAGCGTGTTGGCGACGGCGCAGCCGCCGTCGTCCTGGGCGTGGATGCCGAGCCGGGCGCCGGTGTCCGCGAGGACGGCGGTGACGGTGGCGCCGATCTGGGCGGGCAGCATGCCGCCGTTGGTGTCGCAGAGCACCACGACGGAGGCACCGGCCTCGTGGGCGGCGCGTACGACGGCGGTGGCGTACTCGGGGTTGGCGCGGTGGCCGTCGAAGAAGTGCTCGCAGTCGACGAACACCCGACGGCCCTGGTCGCGCAGGTGGGAGACGGTGTCGCGGACCATCTCCAGGTTCTCCTCCAGGGTGGTGCGAAGCGCGAGTTCCACGTGCCGGTCGTGGGACTTGGCGACCAGGGTGATCACCGGGGCGCCCGACTCGAGGAGCGCCTTGACCTGGGGGTCGTCCGCGGCCTTCGCGCCGGGCCTGCGGGTCGCGCCGAACGCCACGAGCTGGGCGTTGTGCAGGTCGACCTCTTCGGCCGCGCGGGAGAAGAACTCGGTGTCCCTGGGGTTGGCGCCCGGCCAGCCGCCCTCGATGAATCCCACGCCGAAGTCGTCCAGGTGGCGGGCGATGGCCAGCTTGTCCGCCACCGTCAGGTTGATGCCCTCGCGCTGCGCGCCGTCGCGCAGGGTGGTGTCGAACACGTGGAAGCTGTCATCGTCTGGCCGGCTCGGGCTGTTCATGGCTGTGTGGCTCCTGTCGGAAGAGTGGCTCCGTCACTGATGGCTCCACTTGCCCCCGTCGGCGCGTGCACTCCGTTCCGGTCCTGGTCGGGCCGGGAAACGAAAAAACCTCTCGCGGGTGCGAGAGGTCTGCGCGCGGGTCTGGGGCACGGTGTCGCCGCCGCGGAATGTCATCCAAGTCGGCGATCACTGTGGACCGGCGCGCCTGCTGCCGATAATCATGGCGTACGAGGGCACGCGGTAAGTCAACCACACCGACCGGATACTGGGTGGGGCGTCTCAGCATCCGGCCGCCGCGGCCCCGCTGGGCATCCGCGTCGTCGCCCGGGGCGCTCCCGGACCCCGTGCGCCCGCCCCGTACGCGCCCCGCGCCGTACGGTGCCCGCCGGGGGGGGCACGCGGGGCGCGGGGGCGCGGGGCGGGGGCCGCGAAGGACGTGGTCACGCGGGTACGGCGCCGGGCGGCGCTCAGTCCAGGGGGCGCATCCAGCCGTGGGTGTCGGGGGCGGCGCCGGTCTGGATGTCCAGCAGGGCCGACCGGATCTTCATGGTGGCCTCGCCCGACTCCCCTCCGGCGACCTTCCAGCTACCGCGCGCCGAGTGGACCTCGCCGACCGGGGTGATCACGGCGGCGGTGCCGCAGCCGAAGACCTCGGTGAGGCTGCCGTCCTCGCTCGCGCGGCGCCAGTCGTCGAGGGAGATGCGCTCCTCGGCGACCTCGTAGCCGAGGTCGGCGGCGATGGCGAGGACCGAGTCGCGGGTGACCCCGGCGAGCAGGGAGCCGGAGAAGGACGGGGTGACGACGCGGTCGCCGTACACGAAGAAGAGGTTGTTGGTGCCCATCTCCTCGATGTAGCGGCGCTCCAGGCCGTCGAGCCAGACGACCTGGTCGCAGCCGCGGGCGGTGGCCTCGGCCTGGGCGAGCAGCGAGGAGGCGTAGTTGCCGCCCGCCTTGGCCTCCCCGGTGCCGCCGGGCGCGGCCCGCACGTAGTCCTCGGAGACCCAGACGGAGACGGGCTTCACGCCGCCCTTGAAGTAGGCGCCGGCGGGCGAGGCGATGACCATGAAGAGGAACTCGCCCGCCGGGTGCACCCCGAGGCCGACCTCGGTGGCGAACATGAAGGGCCTGATGTAGAGGCTCTCCTCGCCCGCGGGCGGCACCCAGGCGCCGTCCTGGCGCACGAGCGCGTCGACGGCGCCGAGGAAGAGGTCCTCGGGGACCTCGGGCATCGCGAGGCGGCGCGCGGAGCGCTGGAAGCGGCGGGCGTTCTGCTCGGGGCGGAAGGTGGCGATGGTGCCGTCCGTCCTGCGGTACGCCTTGAGCCCTTCGAAGATCGTCTGGGCGTAGTGGAGGGTCATGTTGGCCGGGTCCATGGACAGCGGCGCGTAGGGGACCAGTTCCGCGTCGTGCCAGCCCCTGCCCTCCGTCCAGCGGACCGTGACCATGTGGTCGGTGAAATACCGGCCGAAGCCGGGGTTGGCGAGAATCCGCTCGCGGTCGGCCGCGGGGGTCAGACTCGACGAGGGCTTCAGCTCGATCGTGGGCGTCGTCATGGGTCGTTGTCCTTCACTCTGAGTGCATCGGACCGCTTGCACGCCGTTCGGCGGTGTCTGGCTCTTCAGGGTGCCGGAGGCTCCGGACCCGCCCCTACTAGTAGGACGTCCAACCTTCCGCGCATACAGCGATCCTGCGTCCGATTATCGCGCTGCGGGGTGGTGGTCGTGCCCGGCGTGTGCGGCCTGGGTTGATGGTCACACCCGGCGGCCGCACATGAGAAGCCGCCGGGTGCCCTCGGGCTCCGGCGGCTTGGAGTGGGTCCGCCGGGTCAGGCGGATACTCGCGCGGCGAGGGCGTCGCCGGTCTCGTCGGTGCTGCGGGTGCCGTCGCGCTCCGCGAGGTCGGCGGAGACGGCGTCCTCGATACGGGCCGCCTCGGCGTCGTGGCCGAGGTGGCGCAGCAGGAGGGCGACGGAGAGGATCGTCGCGGTCGGGTCGGCCTTGCCCTGCCCGGCGATGTCGGGGGCGGAGCCGTGGACGGGCTCGAACATGGAGGGGAAGGCGCCCGTGGGGTTGATGTTCCCGGAGGCGGCCAGGCCGATGCCGCCGGAGACGGCGGCGGCGAGGTCGGTGAGGATGTCGCCGAAGAGGTTGTCGGTGACGATCACGTCGAAGCGCTCGGGCTGGGTGACGAGGAAGATCGTCGCGGCGTCGACGTGCAGGTAGTCGGTGGTGACCTCGGGGAACTCCTGGGCGACCCGGTCGAAGGTGTTCTTCCACAGGTGGCCCGCGTACACGAGCACGTTGTTCTTGTGCACGAGCGTCAGCTTCTTGCGGGGCCGCGCCTGGGCGCGCGCGAAGGCGTCCCTGATGACGCGCTCGACGCCGTAGGCGGTGTTGAGGCTGACCTCGGTGGCGACCTCGGCGGGTGTGCCGGTGCGCAGGGAGCCGCCGTTGCCCGTGTAGGGGCCTTCGGTGCCCTCGCGGACGACGACGAAGTCGATGTCGGGGCGGCCCGCGAGCGGGGTGTCCGTGTTGGGGAAGAGCCTGCTCGGCCTGAGGTTGATGAAGTGGTCGAAGGCGAACCGCAGCTTGAGCAGCAGCCCGCGCTCCAGCACCCCGGACGGCACGGAGGGGTCTCCGATGGCGCCGAGGAGGATGGCGTCGTGCTGCGCCAGGGCCTCCAGCTCACCGTCCGGGAGAGTCTCGCCGGTACGGTGCCACCGGCGGGCGCCGAGATCGTACTCCGTGGTCTCCAGCTTGACGTCCTGCGGGAGCGCGGCGCGGAGGACCTTGAGCCCCTGGGCGACGACTTCCTGGCCGATTCCGTCGCCGGGGATCACTGCGAGCTTGATGGTGCGAGACATGCGCGCACCCTACCGCTCGTCCCAGGTGATGACACCGGACGTCCAGGATGCGGACAGCGGCAGGGGTGCGCGGGCCTGGCGGCGCCGGGATCAGCGCGAGTGGCCCCAGGTGCCGCCGTTGTCGCGGCGGTCGAGGGCGCGCTGGAGGGCGGCGGCGGCGTTCTGCCGTACGGAGCGGTCGGCGTCGCTGGGGCGGGGGCCGCGGCGGGTGCGGCGGCGGGCGGTCGTCTCGGCCATGGGGATCGTCTCCTTGGACAGCGCGGGGCGCGGTGTGGGAAGTCGAGGGAGTTACGAGACGCCAAAGGGGCGGGGAGCTGGTGCCGCAGGGGTCGCCTGCGCTAGGCACGGGCTCACAACCGCGTTCGCTGGATGGAGCGAGGGTTCGGCTTCTACAAAGCTAAGGGAGATCGCTCTCGCTGTCTCCACAATTACTCGGACATCCTACTATCTGAGACGAGCGCCACTCACCGGAGTGAAACGGGGGGCTGGAGGTGCGGGGCGGGGTGCGGCACCAGGGCGTGGCGGCAGGGGCGCGGGGGCCGACGGCGGGCCGCAGGCTCAAGGGCTCCGGGGCGGCTGCGGGTGCCGGGGGGCGGGGTCGGGCGCGGGGCTGGCACGGGCGGCGGCGAGGTCCGGCGCGGGGCGCGGGGGCCCCTCGTAAGGCGGCGAAACCCGACTGGGACTGGCCGAAATCGGTGGCACGCGCGCGTGCTGCGTATCGGTGGCATACGCGCGTGCTGTGTATCGGTGGCATACGCGCGTGCTGCGATCGTGTGGTTCCCCGGACAGGGGGCTACCCAAGGCCCTGTGCGGCCGAAACCGCCCCCGGCCGGGGAGGGGGACCATGGCCGGGGGCGGTTCGGGTGGGGGGCGGCCGCCCCGGTGCGCGACGGGGGTGAACACGCGCCGGGGCCAAGGTCAGCCCATGTGCGGGTAGGTGTACTCGGTCGGCGGGAGCAGGGCCTCCTTGATGGACCGGGTGAGGGTCCAGCGCATCAGGTTCTGCGGGGCGCCCGCCTTGTCGTTGGTGCCGGAGGCCCGGCCGCCGCCGAAGGGCTGCTGGCCGACGACGGCGCCGGTGGACTTGTCGTTGATGTAGAAGTTGCCCGCGGCGTAGCGGAGCCGGTCGCGGGTGAGGGCGATGGCGGCGCGGTCGGTCGCGACGACGGAGCCGGTGAGCGCGTACTCGGCGGCGGACTCCATCTGGTCGAGCATGGCCTCGTAGGCGCCCGGGGCGCTGTCGTCGTACACGTGCACGGCGAGGATGGGCCCGAAGTACTCGGTGGTGAAGACCTCGTTGCCGGGGTCGGTGCACTCGATGACGGTGGGCCGCACGAAGTAGCCGACGGTGTCGTCGCAGCCGCCCCCCGCGACGACGGTGCACGTGGGGTCGGCGGCGGCGCGGTCGATGGCGGCCTTGTTCTTGGCGAAGGCGCGCTCGTCGATGACGGCGCCGACGAAGTTCGACAGGTCGGTGACGTCGCCCATGGGGATGCCCTCGACCTCGGCGGTGAACGCCTCCTTGAAGCCGGAGTTCCACAGCGACGCGGGGACGTACGCGCGCGACGTCGCCGAGCACTTCTGCCCCTGGTACTCGAACGCGCCCCGGGTCAGCACCGTCTTGAGGACCGCGGGGTCGGCGCTGGGGTGGGCGACGACGAAGTCCTTGCCGCCGGTCTCGCCGACCATGCGCGGGTACGTGCGGTAGGTGTCGATGTTCTCGCCGACGGTCTTCCACAGGTACTTGAAGGTCCGCGTGGAGCCGGTGAAGTGGATGCCCGCCAGGTCGCGGTGGGTCAGCGCCACCTCGGACACGGCGACGCCGTCGCCGGTGACCAGGTTGATGACGCCCTTCGGCAGGCCGGCCTCCTCCAGGACCCGCATCACGAGGACGGCGGCGAGGGTCTGGGTCGGTGACGGCTTCCAGACGACGACGTTGCCCATGAGCGCGGGCGCGGTCGGCAGGTTGCCCGCGATGGCGGAGAAGTTGAACGGGGTGATGGCGTAGACGAAGCCTTCGAGGGGCCGGTGGTCGAGCTGGTTCCACACCCCGCGCGCGTGGGCGACGGGCTGCTCGGCGAGGAGGTCGCGGGCGTAGCTGACGTTGAAGCGCCAGAAGTCGACCAGTTCGCAGGGGGCGTCGATCTCCGCCTGCTGCGCGGTCTTGGACTGGCCGAGCATGGTGGCGGCCGCGATGGTCTCGCGCCAGGGCCCGGACATCAGGTCGGCGGCGCGCAGCAGGATCGCGGCCCGGTCGTCGAAGGAGGTGTCGCGCCAGCCCTGGGCGGCCGCGAGAGCGGCTTCCACGGCGTCCCTGGCGTCCTGGTGGGTGGCGTTTCCGCCGGTGCCCAGGACGGCCTTGTGGCGGTGCGGCTGGACGACCTGGAAGGGCTCGCCGCCGCCGAGGCGCTTCTCGCCGCCGATGGTCATGACCAGGTCGGTCGGGTTCTCGGCCAGCTCCTTGAGCTTGGCTTCGAGGCGGGCGCGCTCGGGGCTGCCGGGGGCGTAGCCGTGGACCGGCTCGTTGACCGGCGCGGGGACCTGGGTCACAGCGTCCATGGGTGCCGTAGCTCCTTCTCGTTCGGGTTCAGCCGCGGCCGGTGAGGCTGCGCAGGAAGAATGCGAGGTTGGCCGGGCGCTCGGCGAGGCGGCGCATGAAGTAGCCGTACCAGTCGGTGCCGAAGGCGGTGTAGACGCGCATGCGGTGCCCGGCGGCGGCAAGTCTGCGGTGCTCGTCGCTCCGTATGCCGTACAGCATCTGGAACTCGTACTGGTCGGGGGTGCGTCCCGCGCGGCGTGCCAGCTCCTGGGCGATGGAGATCAGGCGGGGGTCGTGGGTGCCGACCATGGGGGTGCCGTCGCCCTCCATGAGGATGCGCAGGCAGCGAATGTACGCGCGGTCGACGTCGGCGCGCTCCTGGTACGCGACGTCGGCGGGCTCACGGTAGGCGCCCTTGACGAGGCGGACGCGGGCGCCGGAGCGCGCCAGGTCGCGGCAGTCGTCCTCGGTGCGGAAGAGGTACGACTGCACGACGGCGCCGGTGCCGGGGAAGCGCTCGCGCAGCGATGTGTGGACGGCGAGCGTGGAGTCGGTGGTGGTGTGGTCCTCCATGTCGAGGGTGAGGACCGTGCCGATGGCCTCGGCGGCCTCCGCGACGTCGGTGGCGTGGCCGAGGGCGATGTCGTGGCCGCCGGGGAGCGCCTGGCCGAAGGAGGAGAGTTTGACGGACATCTCGGCGCGCGTCTTGAGGCCGAGCGGTCCGAGGGCGTCGACGAGGCGCAGATAGGCGTCACGCGCGCGTGTCGCCTCGGCGGGCGACGTGACGTCCTCGCCGAGCACGTCGAGGGTGACGTCGAGGCCCTGGCCCGTCATCTCCTTGACGGCGGGGAGCACGGCGGCCACGGACTCCCCCGCCACGAACCGGTCGACCACGGGCCGGGTGACGGGGGCGGACGAGACCAGCCTGCGCATGCCGCCGCTGCGTGCCGCGGCGAGGATCACGGGGCCGAACATGGGCGCCTCCACTGCGAGGTAGATCTCCCACGGGGACGGCGAAACCGCCGGGTCCCGGTGGGAAAGCTGCTGTACAGAAGGCTATTGATCTTCCGCGGGGCCCGCCAGCGACACCTGTCACGCATCCGTGGCCCAGATCTCAGACATCTGTATGAAGACCGCGGTTCCTGGTGGAGAATGGGCCCGCGGGGGCGAGCGAGCGAGGGCGGCATGGTGCAGGGTGACTACCAGGAGCTTGTCGACGAGATCTCGGCGCTGATCGGCGCCCCGGCGACGCTGGAGAACCGCGACTTCGGGCTGATCGCCTTCGGCGCCCAGGACATCGACGAGGCAGGCGCCGCGCTCGACCCGGTGCGCACCCGCTCCATCCTGACCCGGCGCTCCACGGCGGACGTACGCGCCTGGTTCGAGGGCTTCGGCATCGCGCGCGCGACGGGCCCGGTGCGCATCCCGCCCGGCCCCGAGACCGGGGTGAACCGCGGAAGGATCTGCCTGCCGGTACGCCATGGGGGTGTCGTGCTCGGCTACGTGTGGCTGCTGGACGGCGATCCGGGGCCCACCGCGGGGCAGCTCTCCGAGGCGATGGAGGTGGCCGGGCGCATCGGGACGCTGCTGGCCGACGAGGAGCGCGCGGGCGCCGACCTGAGCAGGGAACTGCGCGCGGTGCTGACGGCGGAGCCCGGGTGGCGCCAGGACATGGAGCTTGCGGCGCTGCGCACCGGGCTCGGTCCCGGCGCGGAGGGCCCGCACACACTGCTGTGCGTGGTGCCGTGGCCCTCGGCCGACCCGGGCGACGCGCCGTCGGTGCGTACGGTGCCGGGGGCGGCGGCGCTGTGCACGGTGCCGTGGGGCGTGGCGCGGCAGGGCCTCGCGGTGCTGATGCGGCTGCCGGGGCACGAGGTGCTGGCGCCCGCGGTGACGGCGGCGGAGCGGCTGCGGGCCGCGGCGCCGGGCGGCGGCGCGGGGCGGCGCGACGCCGGCCACGTAGCGGCCGGGATCGGCGCGGCGCGCGCGGGGCTCGCCGGGCTCGGCGACACCTGGCGCGAGGCGGTGGCGGCGGCGCGGGCCGCGCTGGCAGAGGACCGGTTCTGGCCGGTGGCGCGGTGGGCGGAGATCGGCCCGTACCGGCTGCTGACGGCGCTGCCGGGCACCCTGGAGGACGACGAGGCGGTGCGCGGGCTGCTGGAGCCCGCACACGGCGACCTGGCCCGCACGGCGGAGGTCTACCTGGACTGCGCCGGGCAGGCGGGCCGCTCGGCCGCCGCCCTCGGCATCCACCGCCAGACGCTCTACTACCGCCTCTCCCGCGTCGAGCAGTTGACGGGCCTCGACCTGAACGAGGGCGAGGACCGCCTGCTGCTGCACATGGCATTGAAGCGGGCACGGCTGTGAACGGCGCGCCTGCGGCGGCGTGGCTACGTGGCAGGGGGGCTGCGTGGCGGCGACGTCGGGGTGCGGCGACGTAGCGCGACGTGGGGAGGGACGTAGCGGGGACGGTGCGGGGCTGCGGAGCGCGGCGGCGCGGGGCCACGTAGCGGCGATGGTGCGGGCCACGTAGCGAAACGGTGCGGGCCCGCGTGGCAGGAGGCGGCCGGTCGGGCCGGTCAGGTCTGCCCGGTCATCGCCCCCGCGATCCGCCGCATGCCCGCGGTGAGCTGTTCCGCGGTGGTGGCGGAGTTCTCGTCGAAGAGCCACTGGACCATCAGGCCGTTGAGGAGGGTGATGTAGAGGCGGCCCTCGGTCTCGACGGTCTCCTCGTCGAGGTCGCCCTCGGCGACGCCGCTGAACATCGGCACCAGGCCCGAGCGGGCGTCACGCTGCGCCTCCCCCAGCAGCCGCCGCACCTCGGGCATCCGGTCGATCTCGGTGGTGACCGCGAGGGAGAGCATCCAGATCGCCCGCATCCGCTCGTCGGTGAAGGAGTGCAGGACGCGGTCCCACATCTCCTGGAAGCGCTCGGCCGACCCCGGCGCGTGCTCGCTGGTGACGGTCTCGCCGGGCGCGAAGCTGGCGCCGATCTCCTCGACGAGGGAGATGCACGCCTTGGCGAGCAGGGCGTCCTTGGAGCCGTAGTGGTAGCCGATCGACGCCAGGTTCGTGCCCGACTCCCGCACGATGTCGCGCGCCGTGGTGCGGGCGAACCCCTTGTCGAGCAGGCACCGTTTCGCGCCTTCGAGCAGATCCTCGCGATGTCCCATGGCAGCACCCTACCGCCGTCTCACACGATCGTCTTATACGGACGTTTTAAACAAGTGTCATAGACAAGCGTTTTATACGTGCGTATATTCCTGCCCATGACGAACGCGACGACGCCCAGCGGCGAGCACCACAGGACGACCCACGCGCCTCCCCCCGGCCCCTCGGAGCCCCCGGCGACGGCCGAGCAGGACCCGCAGTCCGACCGGCCGCGTGCCGGGCGGCGGGAGTGGATCGCGCTCGCGGTGCTGATGCTCCCGCTGCTGCTGGTCTCCATGGACGTCTCGGTGCTGTACTTCGCGGTGCCCGCGATCAGCGCCGACCTGGAGCCGAGCGGCGTCCAGCAACTGTGGATCTTCGACGTGTACGGCTTCGTGCTGTCCGGGCTGCTGATGACCATGGGGGCGCTCGGCGACCGCTTCGGGCGGCGCAGGCTGCTGCTCGCGGGCGCGGCGGCGTTCGGCGCGGCCTCGGTGGCGGCGGCGTACGCGCGTACCCCCGAGGCGCTGATCGCGGCCCGCGCGGTGCTGGGCGTCGGCGGCGCCACCCTGATGCCGTCCACGATGGCCCTGGTGCGCACCATGTTCCGCGACGCCCGCCAGCGCGCCCGGGCCATCGGGATCTGGTCGGCGGTGATGGCCGGGGGCGTCGCCTTCGGCTCGGTGCTCAGCGGGGTGCTGGTGGAGCACTTCTGGTGGGGCTCGGTGTTCCTGGTCAACCTGCCCGCGATGGCGCTGCTGCTGGTGCTCGGACCGCTGCTGCTGCCCGCGTCGCGGAGCGCGCGCCCGGGCCGGTTCGACCTGGTGAGCGTGCCGCTGTCGATGGCCGCCGTACTGCCGCTCGTGTACGGGCTCAAGGAGATACCGTCCGAGGGCTTCCAGACGCGGTACGTGCTGTCGCTGGTCGCCGGGCTGGTGTTCCTGCTGCTGTTCGTGCGCCGTCAGCGCACGGCCGCCTCGCCCATGGTCGACCCGTCGCTGTTCCGGTCGCGGGGCTTCGGCTCGGCGCTGTCGCTGAACCTGGTGGCGTCGTTCGCGATGATGGGCTCCGCGTACTTCACGACGCAGTACCTCCAGTCGGTGCTCGGCAAGAGCCCCATGGAGGCCGCCCTGTGGTCACTGGTGCCGTCGGTACTGGTCGGGATCGCGGCGCCGACGTCGGGCGCCCTGGTGCAGCGCGGCGTCCCGCGCGGGCACGTGGTCACCGCGGGCTTCGCGGTGGCCGCCGCCGGGTACGCGCTGCTGGCGCTCGCGGGCGCCGACTCGCTGTGGACGGTGCTCGGCGGCGCGGGGGTGCTGGCGGCCGGGATCGTGACCGTGATGTCGCAGATGACGGATCTGGCGCTGGGCCTCGTGCCGGTGGAGCGCGCGGGCAGCGCGTCGTCGCTGCTGGAGACCGGGCAGGAGTTCGGCGGCGCGCTGGGGATGGCGGTGCTCGGCTCGATCGGCACCGCCGTCTACCACCACCGGATTCCGGGGGACGCGCCCGCTCCGGCGCGCGAGACCCTCGGCGGGGCGCTCGCCGTCGTCAGGGAGCTGCCCTCGGCCGCCGGGGGCGCGCTGGCCGACGTGGCGCGCGGCGCCTTCACCGACGGCATGAACGCGGGGGCCGCCGCGGGCGCGGTGCTGCTGCTGGCCGCGGCGCTCTCCTCCGTACGGGCCCTGCGGGAACGGCGCTCCGAGCGCACCAGGGCCGATTCCGAAGCGGGCGAGTGAGCGGGCGCCGGTGTGCGCGCCCCGCTCGGGGCCGTGCCGTGCGCGCCGCTGTCATGGCTGCGCGCCCCGTGTTCTCCGCGGGGCGCGCTCTGCCGCTGGCTGCCTCGGCCTCAGTCCGTCAGGTTGACGGAGCGGGCGGAGGTGGCGCCGATCTCGCTGGCGAGTTCGGTCACCACGGGCTGGGCGACGGTGTCGTCGACGGTCAGCACGGCGAGCGCCTCGCCGCCCTGGCCGGAGCGGGACACCTGCATTCCGGCGATGTTGATGTCGCCCTCGCCGAGGACGCGGCCCACGGCGCCGACGACGCCGGGCCGGTCCTCGTAGCTCAGCACGATCATGTGGTCGGCGAGCGCCAGGTCCAGGTCGTGGTCGCCGATGGCGACGATCTTCTGGTTGTTCTTGGGGCCGCTGAGCGTGCCGGAGACGGAGACCTCCTGGCCGTCGGCGAGGGTGCCGCGGACGGTGACCACGTTGCGGTGGTTGGGGGACTCGCTGCTGGTGGTCAGGCGGACCTCGACGCCGCGCTCCTGGGCGAACAGCGGGGCGTTGACGTAGGAGACCGTCTCGTCGACGACGTCCTCGAAGACGCCCTTGAGGGCGGAGAGTTCGAGCACCTTGACGTCGTGCTGGGTGATCT
This sequence comes from Streptomyces sp. NPDC050560, assembly GCF_044457285.1. Classification (NCBI taxonomy): domain Bacteria; kingdom Bacillati; phylum Actinomycetota; class Actinomycetes; order Kitasatosporales; family Streptomycetaceae; genus Streptomyces; species Streptomyces sp. NPDC050560. The sequence continues at coordinate 156,630 of NZ_JBITGT010000017.1, read as the reverse complement.
CGCCGTAGACCTCGACGTCGAGCCGGGCGGCGACCTCGCCCGCGAGGGCGGTGAAGATCCGGCCGAGCTTCTCGGCGAGCGGCAGCCCGGGGCGCACGTCCTCGGCGATGACGCCGCCCTGGACGTTCACGGCGTCGGGGACGAGTTCCCCGGCGAGGGCGAGCCGTACGGACTTGGCGACGGCGATGCCAGCCTTCTCCTGGGCCTCGTCGGTGGAGGCGCCGAGGTGGGGCGTGCAGACGACCTGGTCGAACTGGAAGAGCGGGGAGTCCGTGCAGGGCTCCTTCGCGTACACGTCGAGGCCGACGCCGGCCACGCGGCCCTCCTTGAGGGCCGAGTACAGCGCCTCCTCGTCGACGATGCCGCCGCGGGCGGCGTTGACGATACGGACGGAGGGCTTCACCTTGTGCAGCGCCTCGTCCCCGATGAGGCCGAGGGTCTCGGGGGTCTTCGGGAGGTGCACGGTGATGAAGTCGGAGACCTGGAGCAGTTCGTCGAGGGAGACGACCTTGACGCCCATCTGCGCGGCGCGCGCGGGCTGCACATAGGGGTCGTAGGCGACGACCTTCATGCCGAAGGCGGCCATCCGCTGGGTGACGAGGGCGCCGATGCGGCCGAGGCCGACCACGCCGAGGGTCTTCTCGGCCAGCTCCACGCCGGTGTACTTGGAGCGCTTCCACTCGCCGTTCTTCAGCGCGCCGTTGGCCTGGGGGATGTTGCGCGCGGTGGAGATGATGAGGCCGCAGGCCAGTTCGGCGGCGGTGACGATGTTGGACGTCGGGGCGTTGACGACCATCACGCCGGCCTTGGTGGCGGCGGCCACGTCGACGTTGTCGAGGCCGACACCGGCGCGGGCGACGACCTTCAGGCGGCGGGAGGCGGCCACGGCCTCGGCGTCGACCTTGGTGGCGGAGCGGATCAGTATGGCGTCGACGTCGGCGATGGCGGGGAGCAGTTCGGCCCGGTCGGCGCCGTTGCAATGGCGGATCTCGAAGTCGGGGCCGAGAGCGTCGACGGTGGCGGGCGACAGCTCTTCCGCGATGAGTACGACCGGTTTCTGAGACGCAGTGCTCACGTGAGTCCTCACAAGTCCCTTGCGGACGGCCGTCCCGACGGCCGCATGCGGTGGAGGGTGAAGGTCCTGCCGCTTGGATCTTCGCGGCCCGCGACGGGCCAAGCGGCGGCACCTGGCCGCGTGGAAGACGCACGACGCTGTGGGCCTGACGCGTATGTGGTGAGCAGTCTAGTGCTCATCTGGACGGCGCATCCGCGGTTGCGGAAGGATCACCCGTTCGAGGCAGAGGGGTCAGGGCCCCCGCGGGCGCGGGGGCGCCGGGGAGCCTCCCGCGCGGGCGGGCTCCCCGGCCCCTGGGTGCCGCTTCTCGGCTAGTTCTCCTCGTCGACCCAGCTCATGAGCTTGCGCAGGCGCTTGCCCGTGGTCTCGATGAGGCTCTCCTCGTCGGCCTTCTTGTACTCGTTGTACTTCGGCAGGCCGGACTCGTACTCCTTCATCCAGGTGGTGGCGAAGCTGCCGTCCTGGATCTCGCCGAGGATCTTCTTCATCTCGGCCTTGGTGTTGTCGTTGATGATGCGCGGGCCCGAGACGTAGTCGCCCCACTCGGCGGTCTCGGAGACCGACCAGCGCATCTTCTCCAGGCCGCCCTCGTACATGAGGTCGACGATCAGCTTCAGCTCGTGGAGGCACTCGAAGTAGGCGATCTCGGGCTGGTAGCCCGCCTCGACCAGGGTCTCGAAACCGGCCTTGACCAGGGCGGAGGTGCCGCCGCAGAGCACGGCCTGCTCGCCGAAGAGGTCGGTCTCCGTCTCCTCGGTGAAGGTCGTCTTGATCACGCCGGCGCGGGTGCCGCCGATGGCCTTCGCGTAGGACAGGGCGAGCGGGAAGGCGTTCCCGCTGGCGTCCTGCTCGACGGCCGCGATACACGGCACGCCGCGGCCCTCCTCGTACTGGCGGCGCACCAGGTGGCCCGGGCCCTTGGGGGCGACCATGCAGACGTCGACGTTGGCCGGGGGCTTGACGAAGCCGAAGCGGATGTTGAGGCCGTGTCCGAAGAAGATCGCGTCGCCGTCGTCGAGGTGGGCCGCGATGGACTCCTCGTAGACGCGGCCCTGGATCGGGTCGGGCACCAGGATCATGATCACGTCGGCCTCGGCGGCGGCCTCGGCGGGGGTGACGACGCGCAGGCCCTGCTCCTCGGCCTTGACCCTGGACTTCGAGCCCTCGTGCAGGCCGACGCGGACGTCGACACCGGAGTCGCGCAGCGACAGCGCGTGCGCGTGGCCCTGGCTCCCGTAGCCGATGACCGCGACCTTGCGGCTCTGGATGATGGACAGGTCGGCGTCGTCGTCGTAGAACAGCTCGGCCACTTTGGGACTCTCCTCAGTTGCTGGTGTCGCGTCCCGCCGTACGGCGGGGTCGGGGGATGGCTCGGGGTGGTGCTGCGGGGGCGGCGCGGCGGCGGCGCGGAGCGAGGTCCTGTGGGTTCCTCCGCGCGGCTCTCGCCCGGCCGGGCCGCCCGATGGGGCGGCGCCGCGGCCGGGCACCAGGCTAGTGCCGCGGCGGCCGGTGGCCGCCCCCGGGCGGCGGCCACCGGCCATCGGCGTGCGCGGTCAGGCGCTGCGGTCGAGCGCGCGCAGACTGCGGTCGGTGATCGAGCGGGCGCCGCGGCCGATCGCGATGGTGCCGGACTGGACCAGCTCCTTGATGCCGAAGCCCTCCAGCATCTTGAGCATGGCCTCCAGCTTGTCGCTCGATCCCGTCGCCTCGATGGTGATGGCCTCGGGCGACACGTCCACCGTACGCGCCCGGAAGAGCCGGACGATCTCGACGATCTGGGACCTGGTCTCGTTGTCCGCCCTGACCTTGACCAGGACCAGTTCCAACTGCACGGCGGAGCCCGGCTCCAGCTCGACGATCTTGAGGACGTTGACGAGCTTGTTGAGCTGCTTGGTGACCTGTTCGAGCGGCAGGTCCTCCACGGTCACCACGATGGTGATGCGGGAGATGTCGGGGTGCTCGGTGGTGCCCACCGCGAGCGAGTCGATGTTGAAGCCGCGGCGGGAGAACAGGGCGGTGATCCTGGCGAGGACGCCCGGGGTGTTCTCGACCAGCACGGAGAGCGTGTGCTTGGACATGGGATGTGGCTCTCTTTCGCTCTCGTCGTGTCAGTCGTCGGCGCTGTCGCCGAAGTCGGGGCGGACGTCGCGGGCGGCCATGATCTCGTCGTTGGAGGTGCCGGCGGCGACCATGGGCCAGACCTGGGCGTCCTGGTGGACGATGAAGTCGACCACCACGGGGCGGTCGTTGATCGCGTTGGCCTCGGCGATGACCTTGTCGAGGTCCTCGGGGCGCTCGCAGCGCATCGCCACGCACCCCATGGCCTGGGAGAGCCGCACGAAGTCCGGGATACGGGTGCCGCTGCTCGGGGCGATGCCGTCGTGCTCGGGGCCGCTGTGCAGGACGGTGTTGGAGTAGCGCTGGTTGTAGAAGAGCGCCTGCCACTGGCGCACCATGCCGAGGCTGCCGTTGTTGATGATGGCGACCTTGATCGGGATGTTGTTGAGGGCGCAGGTGGTGAGTTCCTGGTTGGTCATCTGGAAGCAGCCGTCGCCGTCGATGGCCCAGACGGCGCGCTCGGGGCGGCCCGCCTTGGCGCCCATGGCGGCGGGGACGGCGTAGCCCATGGTGCCGGCGCCGCCGGAGTTGAGCCACGTCGCGGGCCGCTCGTAGTCGATGAAGTGGGCGGCCCACATCTGGTGCTGGCCGACGCCCGCGGCGAAGATCGTGCCCTCGGGCGCGAGCCGGCCGATGCGCTCGATGACCTGCTGGGGGGCGAGGGAGCCGTCGGCGGGGTGCTCGTAGCCCAGCGGGTAGGTGTCGCGCCAGCGGCCGATGTCCTTCCACCAGGCGCTGTAGTCGCCGGTGCGGCCCTCGCTGTGCTCGCGCTGGACGGCCTGCACCAGGTCGGCGATGACCTCGCGCGCGTCGCCGACGATCGGCACGTCGACCGCGCGGTTCTTGCCGATCTCGGCGGGGTCGACGTCGGCGTGGACGACCTTGGCGTACGGGGCGAAGCCGTCGAGCTTGCCGGTGACGCGGTCGTCGAAGCGGGCGCCGAGGGCGATGATCAGGTCGGACTTCTGGAGGGCGGTGACGGCGGTGACGGAGCCGTGCATCCCGGGCATGCCGACGTGCAGCGGGTGGCTGTCGGGGAACGCGCCGAGCGCCATCAGGGTGGTGGTGACGGGCGCGCCGGTCAGCTCGGCGAGGACCTTCAGCTCCGCGGTGGCGCCGGCCTTCAGGACGCCGCCGCCGACGTAGAGCACGGGCCGCCTGGCCTGGGTGATCAGCCGGGCGGCCTCGCGGATCTGCTTGGCGTGCGGCTTGGTGACCGGGCGGTAGCCGGGCAGGTCGAGTGCGGGCGGCCAGGAGAACGTGGTCTGTGCCTGGAGGGCGTCCTTGGCGATGTCGACGAGGACGGGGCCCGGGCGTCCCGTGGAGGCGATGTGGAACGCCTCCGCGATGGTCCTCGGGATGTCCGCCGCTTCCTTGACCAGCCAGTTGTGCTTGGTGATCGGCATGGTGATGCCGACGATGTCGGCTTCCTGGAAGCCGTCGGTGCCGATCAGGTTGGTGGCGACCTGTCCTGTGATGGCGACGAGCGGGACGGAGTCGAGGTTGGCGTCGGCGATGGGGGTGACCAGGTTGGTGGCGCCGGGACCCGAGGTGGCCATGCAGACGCCGACCTTGCCGGTGGCCTGGGCGTAGCCGGTGGCGGCGTGGCCCGCGCCCTGCTCGTGGCGGACCAGGATGTGCCGGACGCGGCTGGAGTCCATCAGCGGGTCGTAGGCGGGGAGGATGGCGCCGCCTGGGATGCCGAAGACGGTGTCGGCGCCTACTTCTTCGAGAGAGCGGATGAGGGCCTGCGCGCCGGTCACGTGCTCGACGGGGGCGGGGGACTGACCAGAGGAACGTGGCCGCGGCTGCGGATGGTGGGCTCCAGAAGCCTGCTCGGTCATCGGCATTCTCTTCTCGATGCTGAAGTGGGCGGTGCTGTGGCTGTGCGGGAAAGGGCGGCGTACGGGGGGTGCGTATGCAACAAAAAACCCCTCGTGCCAGGAGGCAAGCGAGGGGAGCGCGCCGGTGCGATTCGCGGGGTCTCAGAGGCCCGGCTCAACCGACGCGCTGTCCAAGTACGAGAATTCGGGTGCGCATGGCTCAGAGCTTCCCCCCGGCGCGCTTCACGTGTCAAGGAGGTGGGACGGGCGTCTCACTGTGTGAGAGTCCGGTGCTGTGTCCTGTGTAGACGGGCAGGGCGCCGACGGCGAGGACGGGCTCTGCGGGGGTGCGGGGGACGGGGAAATGGCCGGTGGCGAGGGCTCTGCGCAGCCGGTACTCGTCGAGGGGCCCCGAGAAGGCCATGCCCTGGGCGTGGGTGCAGCCCATGTCGCGCAGGACGCGTGCCTGCTGATGGTGGTCGACGCCGTGGGCGACGGAGCGCAGTCCGAGGTCGTCGGCCATGCGCAGCAGCCCGCTGGTGATCTTGTGCAGCCGGGGTGACTCGACGACGCCCTCGACGAGGTCGCGGTCGAGGGTGAGCCAGTCGACGGGGAGTCTGCGGAGCATGGTGAGCGCCGCGTAGCCGTTGCCGAAGCCTTCGAGGGCGATACGGACGCCGAGGCGGCGCAGCGCGGTGAGGCGGCGTTCGAGTTCGTCGAGGGGGAGCCCGGGCTCGGCGCAGGAGACCTCGACGACGAGGGCGCCGGGCGGCAGGCCGTGGCGGGTGAGCAGGGCCTCGATGCCGGAGAGCGGGAGGCCGCGGTCGAGGAGGCGGCGGGCGCTCATGTTGACGACGACGGGCACCGCGTGTCCGGTGCTGGCGCGCTCGGCGGCCTGCTCCGTGGCCTGTTCGAGCAGCCAGCGGCTGATCTCGACGGCGCGGTCGCTGTCGTCGGCGACGCGCAGGAACTCGGTGGGGGTGAACAGGACGCCCTGGGCCGAGCGCCAGCGCGCCTGGGCGCTGACGGAGACGATGCTGCCGCTGGTGAGGCTGACCATGGGCTGGTGGAGCAGGGTGAACTCGCCGTCCTGGAGGGCACTGCGCAGCCGCCCCGCGAGCTGGGCCTTGCGGACGACGTCGGCCTGCATCTGGGGCGCGTACAGCTCGACGCGGCCCTTGCCCGCGGCCTTGGCGCGGTACATGGCGAGGTCGGCGTTGCGCAGCAGTTCCCCGGCGGTGAGGCCGGGCTCGGCGAAGGCTACGCCGATGGAGGCGGCGACACGTACGTCGTTGCCTCCGATGCTGTACGGGCGGGAGAGCGCGGCGCGCAGCCGGTCGGCCAGCTCGTAGATGTGCTGTTCGCGGGAGGTGTGGTCGCTGCTGCCGTCGCCGAGTACGAGGGCGGCGAACTCGTCGCCGCCGAGGCGGGCGGCGGTGTCGCCCTGGCGCACGGCCTCCTGGAGGCGGCGGGCGGCCTGGACGAGGAGTTCGTCCCCGGCCTGGTGGCCGATGGAGTCGTTGACGCCCTTGAAGCCGTCGAGGTCGATGAAGAGGACGGCGGTGCCGCGGTCCGTGGTGCGCCGACCGCCGAGGGCGAGGCCGACGCGGCGGGTGAACAGGGCGCGGTTGGGCAGGTCGGTGAGCGCGTCGTGCTCGGCGCTGTGCTGGAGCTGGGCCTGGAGCCTGACGCGCTCGGTGACGTCGCGGCTGTTGAGGATGAGGCCGCCCTGGTGGCGGTTGACGGTGGACTCCACGTTGAGCCACTGGCCGTCGCCCGACCTGAAGCGGCACTCGATACGGGTGGTGGGCTCCTGGTGCGGCCTCGCGGTCAGGAAGCGGCGGACCTCGTGGAGGACGCCGCCGAGGTCGTCGGGGTGGATGAGGGCGGACAGTTCGGAGCCGACGAGTTCCTCGGCGCCGCGCCCGTAGACCCCGGCGGCGGCGGGGCTGACGTACTGGAGCACCCCGTCGGGTGCGGCGATCATGATGACGTCGCTCGAACCCTGGACCAGGGAGCGGAAGTGGTTCTCCTTCTGGGCCAGTTCCTGGGTGAGGGCGATGTTGTCGACGAGCATGATGCCCTGCCTGACGACCAGGGCGAGGACGACGGTGCAGGCGGTGAAGAGCACGACGCGGTCGACGCTGCGGCCGTCCAGGACGTTGCACAGGATGCCCAGGGTGCAGACGGCGGCGGCCAGGTAGGGCGCGAGGGCGGCGAGCGGGCCCGCGATGGGCCGGGTGTACGGGTAGCGGCCCTGCGCCTGCCCGCCGGGGGCCCTGTCGTCGAGCGGGTCGTCGGACTCGTGCTGCTCGGGGTCGGCGGGGGGCCTGGGCTCGGGCTGCCGGGCGGCGGCCCAGGGCGCGTAGGCCAGCAGCAGGGAGCCCGCGAACCAGCCGGCGTCGAGCAACTGGCCTGAGCGGTAGCTGGTGTGCATGAGCGGGGAGGTGAACAGCGCGTCGGACAGGACGGTCAGAGCGAGGGCGCCGATGGCGGCGTTGACCGCGGAGCGGTTCACCGAGGAGCGCCTGAAGTGGAGCACGAGCACCATGCTGACGAGGACGATGTCCAGCAGCGGATAGGCGAGGGAGAGCGCCGCGTCGCGGACGCTCTGGCCGCTGACGCGCGCGGTGCGGGCCAGGGCGAGGCTCCAGGAGAGCGTGAGCAGAGAGCCGCCGATGAGCCAGGCGTCGAGGGCGAGGCAGGTCCATCCGGCCTTGGTCAGGGGCCGTTTGGCGAGGACGAGCAGGCCGACGATGGCCGGTGGCGCGAAGCAGAGGAAGAACAGGTCGGCGCAGCTCGGGCTGGGGACGGGGCGCTGGAGCACCACCTCATACCATCCCCAGACGCCGTTGCCGAGCGAGGCCATCAGGGCGGAGAACGCGAACAGCAGCCAGGCCGAGCGGAAGCGGCTCTGGCGGGAGCGCCCGTACAGGAAGCAGGAGACCGCCGCGGTGATCGCGGCGAGGCTCAGCCCGAAGTCGCCCATGATCAGGGCCAGGCGGTTCGAGCCCCAGCCGAGGGCGGCGCCGATCGCGTAGCCGCCGCAGACGAGGACGAGCGCCATCTGTGAGAACAGGCCGCGCCCCTGGCCGGTCATCATCCGGCGGGCGGGCAGCGCGGGCGAACTCACCGCCCCGCTCCTCGGTCGGGCGCCGCCTCGCGGCGGGCGGATGTGGTCGTGCGCGGGCGGCTGTTGAAGATCGCCGGGGTGGCTAAGGGCCCCCCTCGGCGGCTTCGCCGCATCGAAATCCTCGTCCCTGGGTCGTGCATCGCCCGTCGCCCCCCTCGCAGGTCTGGGTGCCTTGTCCCCGGCGCCGGATGTGCTCGGCGCAGCCCCCTGACGGGGACGATACACCAGGTTCGTCACTCAGCGACATAGCCCCTCTACTCTGTGTGACCAACCAGGGCCATATGAACACGCCGCGCATTCGAGGGAACGCACACCGTGTCGGGTGTGTCGCCAGTGGCGGAAAACTCGTCGGATTTTTTTCCGTCCTGGCGGTGCGGTACGCCTCCGAGGGGGCTCACTTTCGGGTTTTTCCGTTCGGGTTCCGGGGCGCGGCGGGCGGGGTAAGGGGCCCCGCCCGCCGTGTCTCAGCGCCCGGCGGTCGCCACCACGTTGCGCAGCGGGCGCCCCTCGGCCCAGCGGGTGAGCTGGTCGGCGAGCAGCCGCCTCGCGCGGGGTGCGAACGCCGTGCTCGGGCCGCCGACATGGGGGCTGACGAGGGCGCCGGGGGCGCTCCAGAGGGGGTGCCCTGGCGGCAGCGGCTCGGGGTCGGTGACGTCGAGGGCGGCGGTGATCCTGCCGCTCTCCAACTCGCCGAGCAGGGCGGCGGTGTCGACGACGCCCCCGCGCGCGACGTTGACGAGGAGCGCGCCGTCCTTCATGCGGGCGAGGAAGTCCGCGTCGACCAGGCCGCGGGTGGAGTCGTCGAGGGGCGTGGTGAGGACGACGACGTCGGCGCGGGGCAGGAGGTCGGGAAGATCGGAGAGTTGGTGCACGGGGCCGCGCGTCGTGGTGCGCGCGGAGCGCGCGACGCGCAGGACCGGCGCGACCTCGAAGGGCACGAGCCGGTCCTCGACGGCGGAGCCGATGGCGCCGTAGCCGACGATCAGGACGGTCCTGTCGGCGAGCGCGGGCCGGAAGACGCCGGTGGGCCAGCGCCCGGCGTCCTGGTCGCGGACGAAGCCGGGGATGCCGCGCAGCGAGGCGAGTATCAGGGTGAGGGCCAGTTCCGCGGTGCTGGTCTCGTGGACGCCGCGGGCGTTGCACAGGCGCACGCCGGGCGGCAGGGAGGCCAGGTGCGGAAGCATGTCGTCGACGCCCGCGGTGAGGGTCTGGACGACGTCGAGGTGCTTCATCAGGGGCAGCGGCCCGGTCCTGGCGGGGGCGGGCTTCATGTACGGGACGACGTAGAAGGCGCAGTTCGCCGGGTCGGCGGGGTAGTCGGGGGCGGCGTCGGGGCCCGAGGCGTCGGGGCCGCCGTCCCAGAAGTGGTAGGTGAGGTTCCCGGGGAGCCCGTCGATCTCCGCTTCGGGAATGGCCAGCCAGACATCTGTTGCGCTCATGGCCAGGAGGCTATGCCCCGGGCTTCGGGGGGCCTGGGCCCCGGTCGGCGCCGGGCCGGGGCGGCCGCGTTCGGGTGTTCGGGGAATCGCCCCGTGGGGAACCGGCCGGGACGGGGAACCAGGAGGGGCAGGCGGTGTAGGAAGGGCACAGCCGCCGATGCCGTGTCTTCGAAGGGAACCCCATCGTGCAACGTCCAGCCGTGACGGCCCTGTTGGCCGCCGCCCTCCTGTGCGCCGCGGGCTGCTCGTCGGGGGGCGGGGACGGGGACTCCCCCGACCGCTCCCCCGCGACCACGAAGCCCGCCCCCTCGGCGTCGGTGACGGAGCAGGCGCCGCCGGCGAAGGGCTCCGTGAAGGTGCTGCGGACGGTCGCCAAGGACCTGAAGTCGCCGTGGGGCCTCGCCCCGCTGCCGCAGGGCGGCCTGCTGGTCTCCTCGCGCGACGAGGGCACGATCACCCGGATCGACGAGCGCACCGGCGGCAAGACGGCGATCGGCTCGGTGCCGGGGGCGTCGGCGGCCGGGGAGGGCGGGCTGCTCGGCATCGCCCTGTCGCCCGCGTACGCCTCCGACCACATGGTGTACGCGTATGTCACGACCGCGTCGGACAACCGCGTGGTGCGGATGGAGTACGACGACAAGAAGCCGGAGGGCGAGCAGTTGGGCGCCCCCGACACATTGCTGCGCGGCATTCCGAAGGGCACCATCCACAACGGCGGCCGTATCGCCTTCGGCCCGGACCGCATGCTGTACGTGACCACGGGCGAGACGGGCGAGGGCGAGCAGGCGCAGGACAAGAAGGCGCTGGGCGGGAAGATCCTCCGGCTGACCCCCGAGGGCGATCCCGCGCCGGGAAACCCTTTCGGGGACGACTCCGATGTGTATTCCTATGGCCACAGGAATGTGCAGGGGCTCGCCTGGGACGACCACAAGAACCTCTGGGCCTCCGAGTTCGGGCAGGACACCTGGGACGAGTTGAACCTCATCAAGCCGGGCGACAATTACGGCTGGCCGACGGTGGAGGGCAAGAAGGGAAAGCCCGGATTCCACGATCCGGTGGCGCAGTGGAAGACCTCGGAGGCGTCGCCGAGCGGAATCGCCTACGCGCGCGGCAGCGTCTGGCTCGCGGCGCTGCGCGGGGAACGGCTGTGGCGAGTGCCGCTGCGGGGCACCAAGGTGTCGGCCGAGCCGCAGGCGTTCCTCACCAAGAAGTACGGGCGGCTGCGGACGGTGGTCCCGGCGGGCGGCGACAAACTGTGGCTGCTCACCAATGAGACGGATTCCCGGGGGACCCCGGAGAAGGGCGACGACCGGCTGCTGGAAATCCAGGTGAGCTGAGGACCGCGGGGCCGGCCCGTGTATTCACGGTCGGCCCTTTCCGGTGCGCTTGTCGGCGCTGCGCCGCCGATTCGCGGGGATTTCGCGGGAGTCGGGATTTCGCGGGAGCTATGTGGGCGTGCCCTCCGCGGCCGCGGGCTCTGCGGCGGGCTGCTTCTGCGACGGCAGCCGTACGACCACCGAGCCGGACTCCAGGTCTATCGGGCCACGGCCCGGGTCGCCGTCGTTGAGGTCGACGCGGGTCAGTTCGAGCCTCTTGTGCTCGTCGTCGGTGTGCTTGCGGCCTGGCGCGAAGAGCTGCTCGATCAGGTTGAACACGCTGCCTCCCGAGGCCGCTGAGACCTCCAGCGTACGCCCGGGGCGGCGAATTGCCCGGTGTCGGCCGTCTCACACCGGGACGCCGAAGATCATCCGGTGTGGGTGGCTGCTTCCTCGGCGAACAGGCCGCGCTGGTGGGCGAGGGCCGCCGCCTCGCCGCGGCCGGAGACGCCCAGCTTGGCGAGGATGTTCGAGACGTGGACGCTGGCGGTCTTCGGCGAGATGAACAGCTCCCCCGCTATCTGCCGGTTGCTGCGGCCCGCGGCGACAAGGCGCAGCACGTCGCGTTCGCGGCTGGTGAGGCCGAGGGCGGCCACCGGGTCGGCGGGGGTGTCGGCGGCCGGGCGGCCGAGGGCGAGCCTGCCGCGCTGGCCGAGTGCGCGCACCGCGTCGCCGAGGGGGCGGGCGCCGAGGTGCCGGGCGACGGCCCCGGCCTGGCGCAGCAGCTCCGCCGCGCGCTCGCGCGCGTCCTCACCGGCGCCGGGGGCCGCGAGCAGGCGCTCGGCGAGCCGGTGCCTGACCCTGGCGAGGTCGTAGGGGCGCTCCAGGGGGCCGAAGGCGGCGACGGCCGCCAGCCAGTCGTCCTCGGTGTCGGCGCCCTCGGCGCGGCGCAGCTCCGCGCGCAGCCACTGCTCATGGGCGTGCCACAGGGGCACGCCGGTGACGAGGGTCTTGGCGCTGTCCCGGATGAGGCGCAGGGTGTCGGCGCGCCCGGGCTCCGCAGCGGGCACGGCGCGCGCGTCGGCCTCCGCGGCGGCGGCGGCGAGCAGCATCGGCCAGGCGTAGCGCTGGGTGCCGGGCTGGAAGCCGCATCCCACGGCCGTTTCGAGTTCCGCGCGGGCGTCGAGGAGGCGGCCCTCGGTGGCGGCGAGGGTGAGGGAGCCGCGGGCGAGGGGGATGGCGTGCTGGGGGACGACGTCGTGGTGGCCGTAGTGCTTCCTGGCGTCCGCGAGGTGGCGGGCGGCCTCGGCGCTCTCGCCGCGCTCCAGGGCGAGGAAGGCCAGCATGGTGGAGGCCCAGCAGCGTGGCTTGCCGCGGGTGCGCACACCGAGGGCGCTCGACGCGGACTCGGCGGCCTCGTCCCATCTGCCGACGGAGAACAGGGACTCGGAGAAGTTGCCGAGTACCCAGCACTCCAGGTCGACCAGGCCGTGGCCGCGGCAGTACGCGAGCCCTTCCTTGAGGGCGGCGACGGCCTCGTGGGAGCGGCCGACGCCTTCGAGGGCCGAGGGCAGGTTCACATGGCAGCGGCCGAGGGAGGCGATGCCGCCCAGCTCCGTCATGGCCGTCCTGGCCTCGTACATGTCGGCGAGGCCCGCCTCGACGTCGCCCGCGTCGACCTTCAGGGTGGCGAGGGTGACGCGCGCGTCCATCTCGATCTCGCGGGCGCCGACCATGCGCGCGTACTCGACGGCGCGCTCTGCGGCGGCCAGGCTCCCGTGGCCGGGCTCGCGGAGCATGCCCCAGGCGGCGGCGCGCGACAGCACCTCGGCGTGGACCTCGGAGGGCGGCAGGCCGCGCACCAGGTCCTGGGCGGTGCCCAGCTCCTGCCAGCCGTCGCCGCGCGCGAGCCCCTGGACGAGGCGGGAGCGCTGCACGTAGAACCACGCGGAGCGCAGCGGGTCGCGGTCGCTCTCCAGGAGCGCCAGGGCGCGCTTGGTGATCTTCAGTGCGCGGTCGCGCTCGCCGCAGAGGCGACCCGCGACGGCGGCCTCGGCGAGCAGGTCGATGAAGCCGAGCGGGGTGCTGGCGGGGTCGCAGCCACAGGGCGGGTAGACCTCCACGAAGTCGACGGGGCGCAGCTCGCCCCTGGTGGCCTCGCTCGCGGCGTCCCACAGCTCCATGGCGCGCTCAAGGAGCCGGAGCTGTTCCGCGTACGCGTTGCGCCTGCGGGCCTCGACGGAGGCGTGCAGCACCGCGGGGAGCGCCTTGTCGGCGTCGTGCGCGTGGTACCAGTAGCTGGCGAGGCGGGTGGCGCGGGCCTCGCGCGGGACGAGCCCGGGGTCGGCTTCGAGGGCGACGGCGAAGCGGCGGTTGACGCGGGCGCGCTCGCCGGGCAGCAGGTCGTCGCTGACGGCCTCGCGGACCAGGGAGTGGCGGAAGCGGAAGCCGTCGCCGTCGGCGGTGGCGATGAGGATGCTGGCTCCCACGGCGGCGCGCATGGCCTCGATGAGGTCGTCCTCGGCGAGCCCCGAGGCGGCGGCGAGGAGCGGGTACTCGACGGTGCTGCCGCCCTCCGCGGCGATCCTGACGGCGCGCTGGGCGGGCTCCGGGAGCCGCTCCACGCGTACGAGCAGCAGGTCGCGCAGGGTGTCGGTGAGGCCGGGCGAGCAGTCGCAGCGGACGGTGGCCACGGCCAGTTCCTCGACGAAGAACGCATTGCCGTCGGAGCGCTCGAAGATGTCGTCGACCTGGGAGGGCTCGGGCTCGCGCGCGAGGATGCCGGCGACCTGGCGGCCGACCTCGTCCCGGCTGAAGCGGCTCAGCTCCACGCGGCGCACGGTGCGCAGCCGGTCCAGCTCGGCCAGCAGGGGGCGCAGGGGGTGGCGGCGGTGGATGTCGTCGGTGCGGTAGGTGGCGACGACGACGAGGCGGGAGGTGCGCAGGGTGCGGAAGAGGTAGCCGAGGAGGTGGCGGGTGGAGGCGTCGGCCCAGTGCAGGTCCTCAAGGGCGACGACCAGGGTGCGGTCGCCGGAGAGCCGTTCGAGCAGGCGGGCGGTGAGGCCGAAGAGGCGGGCCGTGCTGTCCTCGTCGCCGGGGTGGAGCCTGGGGGCCTCGCCCAGCTCGGGCAGGAGCCTCGCCAGCTCCTCCTGGCCCGCGACGGCCTCGGCCATCTCGTCGGGGAGCTGGGCGCGCAGCGCGCGCAGGGCCGTGGAGAACGGGGCGAACGGGAGCCCTTCCGCGCCCATCTCGACACAGCCGCCGACGGCGACGACGGCGCCCGCCGCGCGTGCCCTCGCGGCGAACTCCTCGACGAGGCGGGTCTTTCCGACGCCCGCCTCGCCGCCGACGAGCAGGGCCTGCGGGTCGCCCGCCGTGGCGCGGACGAGGGCGTCGTCCAGCGCGGCGAGTTCGCCGGCGCGGCCGACGAAGACGGGGCTCACGGACCTGGTTGCTTCCACGTCCCCGAGCATCGCACAGGGGTCCGACAACGCGGCACCGGTTATCGCGCGGGGCCCGGCGGCCGGGCGCCCCGTGCCCCGCGCACCGGAGGCCGGGCGGGTGCCCCGGCCCTCGGCCGCGGTACGGGCCGCCAAGTCTCAGGCCGCCTTCGCGTACGAGTCGTGCCGTGGCCCGCCGCGCCGTTCCGGCGCCTGCGGCCCGCCGCGGCGCCGCGCCCGCCGGGCCTCGCGCGCCTCGCGCACGAGGCGGTGGTGCTCGGCGGCCCGGATCAGCTCGGCCTGGCGGAGTTGGTGCATCTGGTAGCTGAACATGTCTTGTCCCCCTCGGAATCACTGTGCCGTCGCCGTTCGCGACGGATTCAAGGTTCGTCTCCGAGGGGGGTCCCGCACATCGGGAGAGTGCCGCATCTCGCGGGCGGCGCGGCGCCTTAGGGGGCCGTCCGACCCTGCTTAGACGGGCGGGGCGGCGCCCGGCGCGCGCGTACGCGCGCCTCAGGGGGCCTCAGACGACCCCGGTCCCGCCGCTCCCGGCGCGCCGCGCGGGCGCGGACGGAACACGCGCGGGCGCGCGACGCGCTCTAGGAGGCCGATGGCAGCCCGAGCAGGATGTCCGTGAGCTTCATGATCGCGAGGAGCAGTCCGAGGACGCCGAGGGCGACGCCGCCCCAGGCGACGGACTTGATCCAGACCGGCTGGGGCGGGCCCGGCACCCCGAAGGCGGGCCTGGCCAGTACGCCGACGCCGACGATCAGGCCGATCAGCGCGAAGACGCCGCCGACGAGGGCGATGGCGTGCCACTGGTCACCGTAGACCTCCTGGATCTTCTTCGCGACGCCCGCGGAGTCCACCGTGTTGAGCTGTCCGATCAGCGACTCGCGCGCGCCCGCGACGGTGCCGAGCCAACTGCCGCTGAGCGACACCACGCCGAGCGCGGCGGAGATCACGGCACCTGCGCCCTGGCCGACGCCGGACGGCGGCTTCTCGCCGTCGCCGTGGGCCTCGGGGCCGCCCTGTCCCGCGGGGTCGGCGGGCCGGTCGGCGCCGTCGCCGTCCGTGGGGGCCCCGGGGGACTCGGCGGGGGTGGCGGCGCGCGCCGCGGGGAAGCTGTCGCCCTCCTTCTGTACGGCCTCGTCCGTGCCCGTCTCCCGGTCCGTGGACCCGGCCTCGGCCGCGGCTTCGTCAATCGTCTTGGGTTCCATGCCGCGCACCGTACGGACGGAGTCTGAGAAGTTCCTTAATGATCGTCGACGCCGGGACGACGTGTCGCGCACACATCCGGAGCCCCGCCCTCCGGGCGGTGCCCGGGCCGCGGGGTCAGGAGTCGGCGGTACGGGGGCGGGTGAGGCGCCCCGCCGCGACGACGACCGCGTGCCGCAGGGCCGCGAGGGCCTCGGCGTCCTCGCCCTCGCCGCCGTCCGCGCCGTCCTGGCCCATCGCCTCGGGGCTCCCGGCGCTCCACGTCGCGGAGAGGGAGAGCAGCAGCGCGAGCAGGGCGTGCGGCGGCAGGCCCGCGTCGACCCTGCCGTCGGCCTGGGCGGCCGCGATCGCCTTCAGCTTGGCGGCGCCCGACTCCACGACGACGGGCAGCAGCGCGGCGGCCCCCGGGCGCTCCAGGCTGTGCCAGCGGGCCAGCCTCATGTGCTCGGGGTGGGCGCGGTAGAAGTCGTGGAGGGCGCCCGCGTAGCCGGGGAGGTCGTCGGCGTCGATGGGGACGGTGGTGAGGAGTTCGCCGACGGCCACCGCGAAGACGGCGTCGAACAGGCCCTCCTTGCTGCCGAAGTGCACGTAGATCAGGTTCTTGTTGCAGCCCGCGGACTCGGCGATGCGGTCCACGCGCGCGCCCGCGATGCCGTGCGCGGCGAATTCCCCGGTGGCCGCCTTCAGCAGCCGGGCCTTGGTCGCTCGGGAGTCTCTGGGCATGGCCCCATCGTAGGCCACTCGGGCGCCTCGGACACCAGGTAACTGAACAGACGGTTACTTCTCTATAGGGCCTGTCCAGGGATGTTTGCGTGGGCATCATGCGCGGAGTACGGTCACGTAAGTAACCGAATAGTCAGTTACTTTACGGCCGCTCCCTCGCGGCGCCGCCCGGCAGCCGGGCGCGCTCCCCACGGCCGCGGCCCTCCGCCCCTCCTCACTCGCTGGAGTCCCCATGCCTGACAACACCTCACGGACCTGGTTCATCACCGGCAGCTCCCGCGGCCTCGGCCGCGCGCTCGTCGAGGCGGCGCTCGACGCCGGGCACCGGGTGACGGCGACCGCCCGCAAACCGGAGCAGCTCGCCGACCTGGTCGAGCGTCACGGGAGCGAGCGGGTGCGCGCCGTGCCGCTCGACGTGACCGACCGGGACGCGGTGTACGCCGCGGTGGCGGAGGCCGCGCGGGCGTTCGGACGGCTCGACGTCGTGGTCAACAACGCGGGCTACGGCGACATGGCCGCCATCGAGGACGCCTCGGACGAGGCGTTCCGCGCCCAGATCGACACCAACTTCTACGGCGTCTTCCACGTCACGAGGGCGGCACTGCCGTTCCTGCGGGAGCAGGGCGCGGGACACGTCATCCAGATCTCGTCGAGCGGCGGCCGCATCACGCGCGCGGGGCTCGGCGCCTACCAGTCGGCGAAGTGGGCCGTCGGGGGCTTCTCCGAGGTGCTGGGGAAGGAGGTCGCGCCGCTCGGCATCAAGGTGACCATCGTGGAGCCCGGCGGGCTGCGCACGGACTGGGCCGGCTCGTCGATGACGGTGGCGCCGGTCAGCGAGCCGTACCGGGAGACCGTGGGCAGGTCGGTGGAGCTGACCCGCTCCATGGACGGCAAGCAGAGCGGCGACCCGGCGAAGGCCGCGCGGGTCGTCGTGGGCCTGCCCGAGCTGCCCGAGCCCCCGCTGCACCTGCTGCTGGGCTCGGACGCGTACGAGTACGTGACCGCGGCGGAGCGGGAGCGTGCCGAGTCGGACGCGCGCTGGCGCCACCTGAGCGAGTCCATCGCGTTCGACGCGTAACGCGCGCGAGGAGCGCGATGCGCACCCACGCGCGCGGGGAGCGCGGTGCGCACGGCGCGGCCCCGGGGTCTCGGCGGGCCTCGCCCACGGCCCCGCAGGGGCCCGTATCGGAGAAGGGGCGGCCGGAGACCGGGGTGGGGGCGCTACGACGTGAGGCGGCGCCACGTGGACCGTGGCGCCGCCTCACGGGCTGTCCCGGGGGCCTCAGGAGCCGGAGGCGCCCAGCCTGTCGAGGATCAGCTCCTTGACCCTCGCCGCGTCGGCCTGCCCCTTCGTGGCCTTCATGACGGCGCCGACCAGGGCGCCCGCCGCGGCCACCTTGCCGCCGCGCACCTTGTCCGCGACGGCAGGATTGCCCGCGATGGCGTCGTCGACCGCGGCGGTCAGCGCACCCTCGTCGGAGACGACCTTCAGGCCGCGGGCCTCGACGACCTCGTCCGGGGCGCCCTCGCCCGCGAGGACGCCCTCGATGACCTGCCGGGCCAGCTTGTCGTTGAGGGAGCCCTCCTTGACCAGGGCGGCCACCCTGGCGACGTCGGCGGGCGTGATCGGCAGCGCGGACAGCTCCACCGCCTCCTCGTTGGCGCGGCGGGCCAGCTCGCCCATCCACCACTTGCGGGCCGCCGTGGCGTCGGCGCCCGCGTCGATGGTGGCGACGATCAGGTCGATGGCGCCCGCGTTGAGGATCGAGCGCATGTCGTGCGCGGAGACGTCCCACTCGGCGCGCAGCCGGCCCCTGCGGGCCAGCGGCTGCTCGGGCAGGACGGTGCGCAGCTCGTCGACCCACGCGCGCGCGGGCGCGACCGGCACCAGGTCGGGCTCGGGGAAGTACCGGTAGTCCTCGGCCTCCTCCTTGGTCCTGCCCGAGGTCGTGGAGCCGTCCTCCTCGTGGAAGTGCCGGGTCTCCTGGACGATCGTGCCGCCCGACGAGAGCACGGCGGCGTGCCGCTGGACCTCGAAGCGGGCGGCGCGCTCGACGCTGCGCAGCGAGTTGACGTTCTTGGTCTCGCTGCGGGTGCCGAACTTCTGCGCGCCCTTGGGCATCAGGGAGAGATTGACGTCGCAGCGCATCTGGCCCATTTCCATCCGCGCGTCGGAGACGCCGAGCGCCTTGATCAGCTCGCGCAGCTCGGCGACGTAGGCCCGCGCCACCTCGGGGGCGCGCTCACCGGCGCCCACGATGGGCTTGGTGACGATCTCGATGAGGGGGATGCCCGCGCGGTTGTAGTCGAGCAGGGAGTGCGAGGCGCCGTGGATACGGCCCGTCGCGCCGCCGACGTGGAGGGACTTGCCGGTGTCCTCCTCCATGTGGGCGCGCTCGATCTCGACACGGAAGGTGGTGCCGTCCTCCAGCTCGACGTCGAGGTAGCCGTCGAAGGCGATCGGCTCGTCGTACTGGGAGGTCTGGAAGTTCTTCGGCATGTCCGGATAGAAGTAGTTCTTCCGGGCGAAGCGGCACCACTCGGCGATCTCGCAGTGCAGCGCCAGGCCGATCTTGATCGCGGACTCCACGGCGGAGGCGTTGACCACCGGCAGCGCGCCGGGCAGGCCGAGGCAGGTGGGGCAGGTCTGCGAGTTGGGCTCGGCGCCGAGCGCGGTGGAGCAGCCGCAGAACATCTTGGTCCTGGTGCCCAGCTCGACATGGACCTCAAGGCCCATGACGGGGTCGAAGGACGCGAGCGCGTCCTCGTAGGGCACCAGTTCTGTGGTGACAGTCACGGTGAAACTCTCTCCTCAGCCCAGCAGCACGTCGTCGTCGCCGAGCCGCTTCAGCTCGCGGTAGAGCAGGGCGAGCCCGGTGACGATGGACACGGCGGAGACCGCGGCGTCCACGAGCCTCAGGGTGTCGTTCTCGCGCCGTGCCTTCTTCGCCTTCTTGGCGACGGTGATGGCGCCGAACGCGGTCGACGCCATCGACACGTACATGCCGGACTTGGTCTGCTTGAAGTTCTTCGCCTTTGCCATTGCGCTCACAGTGACGGTGCCTCCTCCAGAAGCGGGTGGCCCCAGCGTTCCACGAAGGCGGCCTCGACGGCGGCACCGACCTTGTACAGCCGGTCGTCCTTGGTGGCGGGGGCGATGATCTGCAACCCCACCGGCAGCCCGTCCTCGGGCGCCAGACCGCAGGGCAGGGACATGGCGGCGTTGCCCGACAGGCTGACCGGGATGGTGCACAGGTCGGCGAGGTACATCGCCACCGGGTCGTCGGCGCGCTCCCCGATCGGGAAGGCAGTGGTCGGGGTGGTCGGCGAGACCACCACGTCGACCTGCCCGAACGCGGCGTCGAAGTCGCGCTTGATGAGCGTGCGCACCTTCTGGGCGCTGCCGTAGTACGCGTCGTAGTAGCCCGCGCTGAGCGCGTAGGTGCCCAGCATGATGCGGCGCTTGACCTCGTCGCCGAAGCCTGCCTCGCGGGTGAGGGCGGTGACCTCCTCGGCGGAGTGGCTGCCGTCGTCGCCGGTGCGCAGGCCGTAGCGCATGGCGTCGAAGCGGGCCAGGTTGGACGAGCACTCGCTCGGCGCGATCAGGTAGTACGCGGAGAGCGCGAGGTCGAACGAGGGGCAGTCGAGCGGGACGATCTCGGCGCCGAGGCCGCGCAGCAGCTCCACCGACTCCTCGAACCGCTGGAGCACGCCCGCCTGGTAGTGCTCGCCGCTGAACTGCCGCACGACGCCGACCCGCATGCCCGCCACGCCGCCGCCCCGCGCGGCCTCGACGACCGGGGGCACGGGGGCGTCGATGGAGGTCGAGTCCAGCGGGTCGTGGCCGCCGATGACCTCGTGCAGCAGGGCCGCGTCGAGCACCGTGCGCGCGCAGGGGCCGCCCTGGTCGAGCGAGCTGGAGAACGCGATCATGCCGTACCGGGAGACGCCGCCGTACGTCGGCTTGACCCCGACGGTGCCGGTGACGGAGGCGGGCTGCCGGATGGAGCCGCCGGTGTCGGTGCCGATGGCGAGGGGCGCCTCGTAGGCGGCGAGGGCGGCGCTCGAACCGCCGCCCGAGCCGCCGGGGATACGGGTGAGGTCCCAGGGGTTGCCGGTGTGGCCGTAGGCGCTGTTCTCGGTGGAGGAGCCCATGGCGAACTCGTCCATGTTGGTCTTGCCGAGGATGACGACGTCGGCGGCCCTGAGGCGGCGGGTCACGGTGGCGTCGTAGGGCGGAATCCACCCTTCGAGGATCTTGGAGCCGCAGGTCGTGGGCACGCCCTCGGTGGTGAAGATGTCCTTCAGGGCGAGCGGGACGCCGGCGAGCGGTCCGAGCTTCTCGCCCGCGGCGCGCTTGGCGTCGACGGCGCGGGCCTGGGCGAGCGCGCCCTCCCGGTCGATGTGCAGGAAGGCGTGGACCTTCTCGTCGACCGCGCCGATGCGGTCGAGGTGGGCCTCGGTGACCGCGACGGCGGTCAGCTCGCCCGAGGCGATCCTCGCGGCGATCTCGGCGGCGGTGAGCCTGGTGATGTCCGTCATCGGATCACTCCTCCCCCAGGATCTGCGGGACCTTGAAACGCTGCTGCTCCCGCGCGGGGGCGCCGGAGAGCGCCTGCGCGGGGGTGAGGGACGGGCGGACCTCGTCGGGGCGCATGACGTTCGTCAGCGGCAGCGGGTGGGAGGTCGGTGGTACGTCTTGTCCGGCGACCTCGGAGACGCGGGCGACCGCGCCGATGATGTCGTCGAGCTGGGCGGCGAAGTGGTCGAGTTCTTCTGCCTTCAGCTCCAGACGTGCCAGACGGGCGAGGTGGGCGACCTCCTCGCGCGTGATGCCGGGCATGGGGCGATCCTCTGGGTGAGTGCGGTGGCGGAATCTCGTTGCTCTGCGGGTTCCGACGTTTCCTTCGGCTGTTTCCTTCAGCGCCCCAATCCTATGGGGAACCGCGCGGCGCTCTCGACGGCGTTTCGACGGCGCGCACGCGGGCGTGCGGCAGCGCGGCCCGCCGGGAGGGGCGGACCGCGCCGGTGGCCGGGGCGGGCCCGGCTTCAGTTGGGGGACGCCTCCGCGCCGCTCGGCAGGGCCGCGGGCAGCCCGGCGGCGGCGTGCGCCCGCAGCCAGCCGGTGGCCTGGGAGGCGGGCATGGCCGCCGCCACCAGCCAGCCCTGCACCGCGTCGCAGCCGAGCTGCCGCAGCCGGTGCCAGGTCTCGTCGTCCTCGACGCCCTCGGCGACCACGACGAGCCCCAGTGAGTGCGCGAGGTCCACGGTGCAGCGGACGATCTCGGCGTCCTCGGTGTCCACGGCGAGCCTGGCCACGAACGAGCGGTCGATCTTCAGCTCGCTGACCGGCAGCCGCCGCAGGTGCACGAGCGAGGAGTAGCCGGTGCCGAAGTCGTCGAGGGACATCTTGACGCCGTGCCCGGTGAGCCCGGCGAGGGTGTCGGCGGCCCGCTGGGGGTCCTCCAGCAGGACATGCTCGGTGATCTCCAACTGGAGCGCGCCGGGCGGCACCCCGTGCCGGGCGAGGCGGGCGGCGACGGAGCCGGCGAACCCCGGGGTGTGGACGTCGCGCGGGGAGACGTTGACGGCGACCGGCACCCTGAGGCCCTGCTCGCGCCAGCGCGCGACCTGCGCCAGGGCGGTGTCCAGCACGTACTCGGTCAGATGGGGCATCAGACCTGACGACTCCGCGATCGCTATGAACTCGTCAGGGGGCACCTTGCCGCGCTCCGGGTGCACCCACCGCACCAGGGCCTCAAGGCCGGCGACCTCGCCGTCGAAGCGGACCTTGGGCTGGTAGTGCAGTTCGACCTCGTGGGCGTCGAGGGCGCGCCGCAGGTCGCCGAGGAGGCCGAGCCTGTCGGGGGTGTTGGAGTCGCGCTTGGACTCGTACACCTCGACGCCCGTGCGGTCCCGCTTGGCCTGGTACATGGCGACGTCGGCGCGCTGGAGCAGCCCCTCGGCGTCGAGCGCGTGGTCGGGGAAGACAGCGACGCCCGCGCTGGCCTCCAGGACCAGGGTGAGCCCGTCGAGGTCGAGCGGGGAGCCGAGTTCGGCGACGAGCCTGCGGGCGATACGGGCGGCCGACGTGGTGGAGTCGGCGACCGGCAGCAGCACGGCGAACTCGTCGCCGCCCAGGCGCGCGGCCTCCGCCCCGCGCGGGAGGGCGGCGCCGAGGCGCTCCGCGATCTGGATGAGCAGCCGGTCGCCCGCCAGATGCCCGAGGGTGTCATTGACGGAGCGGAAGCGGTCGAGGTCGATCAGGACCAGTGCCGTCCTCTTGTCGAGGCGGTCGGCCTCGTCGAGGGCGGTCCAGGTGCGCTCCAGCAGCCACTGCCGGTTGGGCAGCCCGGTGAGCGGGTCGCGCAGTTGCTCCTCCGCGCGTGCCCTGGCGATCCACAGGGTGGAGTCGAGGGCGATCAGCGGGACCGCGAACAGCGGCAGCAGCACCGGCACGGTGACGGCGACGACGGCGATCAGCGGGGCGATGCCGAGCAGCGCCACCCCGATGAGGCCCTGCCGCACGAGGGCGGTGCGCACCGCGGTGGGCAGCCCGGAGGTGGGTGCGCCGGTGCACCAGAGCACCAGCCGGGTCACACCGACGTAGGCGGCCGCGGCGAGCACCACCTCGGGCACCGTGAGCGCGTCCCACGAGGTGGGCTTCCACGGCGACTCGACGGTGGGCACCCGGCCGCAGGCCCACAGCGCGAGGGCGGCGGCGCCGGTGCCGAGGACGTCGGCGGCGCCGTGCAGCACGCCCTGGCGCCAACTGTGCGGTCGTGCGGCGCCGACGAGCACCAGCGCGATGATGCCGACCATCGCGGCGGGCACCCACCCGTACAGCAGCAGCACGGCGAGGACGAGGGCGGCGCCCGAGCCCATGCCGCGCACCCAGCGGTCGCGGCCGAGCGCCACGAGGTGGCCGACGATGAGGCCGGTGAGGACCGCGAGGGACCAGCCGACCGCGCCGGAGGGGAAGAGCGCGCGGTGTGCGTCGAGGGCGCCGAAGACACCCCCGCCGAGCACCAGCACGGCGAGCGGGACGACCACGGCGGCGAGCACGGTGCTCGCGCCCTGCCGCCCGGGGCCGCCGCCCGGCTGCCCGGTGGCGGGGACGGCGGCGCCCGTGGTGGGGCCGCGGGACCCGCCGCGCACGGCTCTGGCCGCGACGCCGTCGGCCGCGGCGGCTGCCGCGGGCGCGCCGATGCGGGGGAGGCGCCCGCTGCCCGTCGGGGCCTCCCCGTGCTCCTGTCGCCCGGCCCTGGCGCCGGGCGCACGGTCCGCGGTGCCGGGCAGTCTCATGCCGCGGCCCGTCGGCCGCGCCGCCCGTCGGCCGCTCACCCAGGCTCCCGGTCCACGCCGCGGCCGGCGCTCCTCGGGAGCGGCGCTCTCGGTCGGTTCCATTCCCGTCCCTCTCACAGCCGGCGGTGCCCTCGCCACACGGCCCGAGGCCGATGACCACCGGCTTCGGCTGCGCGCCTGATTCCCCGTCAAACGGCTGGGCGGGAAGGCGCACACCTCAACAGTAGGCCGCAGAAGGCTCCCAGGGGCAGCGGTCGACGGCGGTTGCCCAATACGCCCCGGCCACCCGTATGCATCTGATATGCGCCGAACGGGTGGACTTCAATCTCTACTCCTCGGTCGGCAGTGCGATTTCCGCCGCCGCCTCCGGGCCCTGTTCGAGGAGGACGGTGAAGCCCTCCTCGTTCAGTACGGGAACCTTGAGCTGCATCGCCTTGTCGTATTTGGAGCCGGGATTGTCACCCACGATCACGAAGGCGGTCTTCTTCGACACCGCCCCGGTCACCTTGGCACCCTGGTCCTGAAGTGCCTCTTTGGCCCCGTCGCGGGTGTGGTGCTCCAGGGTGCCGGTGACCACCACGGTGAGCCCGTGCAGCGGGCGCGGGCCCTCCTCCTCACCCGCGTCCTCGGCTTCGAGGCGCACACCGGCGGCGCGCCACTTGCGCAGGATCTCGCGGTGCCAGTCCACCTCGAACCACTGTGTGAGGGATGCGGCGATGATGGGACCCACTCCGTCGGTCTCCGACAGCTCCTCTTCTGTGGCCTGTTCGATCCGCTCGATCGAGCGGAACTCGCGGGCGAGTGCGCGTGCGGCGACGGGACCCACGTGGCGGATGGACAGGCCGGTGAGGATGCGGTCGAGGGGGCGCTCCTTCGCCGCGGCGATGTTGTCGAGCATCGCCAGGGTGTTCTTCTTGGGCTCGCCCTGCTGGTTGGCGAAGACGGTGGCGATCTTCTTCTCGCCGGTCGTGGAGTCGCGCTTGGGCAGCCCGCTGTCCTGGTCGAGGACGTACGCGCGGATGGGCAGGAGCTGGTCGAGGGTGAGGTCGAAGAGGTCGCCCTCGTTGGCCAGCGGGGGGGTGGGCGGCTCCAGGGGCTGGGTGAGGGCGGTGGCGACGACGTAGCCGAAGTTCTCGATGTCGAGGGACTTGCGGCCCGCGATGTAGAACAGGCGCTCGCGCAACTGGGCGGGGCAGCCCTCCGCGTTGGGGCAGCGCAGGTCGACGTCGCCCTCCTTCATGGGGCGCAGGGGTGTGCCGCACTCGGGGCACTCGGCGGGCATCACGAACGGGTGCTCGCTGCCGTCGCGCAGGTCGGCGACGGGGCCGAGGATCTCGGGGATGACGTCGCCCGCCTTGCGCAGCACGACGGTGTCGCCGACGAGGACGCCCTTGGCCTTCACCACGTCCTGGTTGTGCAGGGTGGCGAACTCGACCTCGCTGCCGGCGACGGTGACCGGCTCGACCTGCGCGTACGGTGTGACGCGGCCGGTGCGTCCGACGCCCACGTGGATGGCGAGGAGCTTGCTGTTGACCTCCTCGGGCGCGTACTTCCAGGCGATGGCCCAGCGCGGTGCGCGCGAGGTGGAGCCGAGGCGGCCCTGGAGGGGGATCTCGTCGAGCTTGACGACCACACCGTCGATCTCGTGCTCCACCGAGTGGCGGTTGGCGCCGAAGTGGGCGATGTACTCGCGCACCTCCTCGATGGAGCCGACGACCTTGCCGTACTTGGTGGTCGGCAGGCCCCACTCGCGCAGCAGGTCGTACGCGTGGGACAGGCAGTCGATGTCGAAGCCCTCGCGCGCGCCGATGCCGTGGACCACCATGTGCAGCGGGAGGGTGGCGGTGACCTTGGGGTTCTTCTGGCGCAGGGAGCCCGAGGCGGAGTTGCGGGGATTGGCGTAGGGCTTCTCGCCCGCCTCGACGCGGCGGGCGTTCAGCTCCTGGAAGGCGTCCATCGGGAAGTAGACCTCGCCGCGGATCTCGACAAGATCGGGGACGCGGTCGCCCGCGAGGCGGTCGGGGATCTCGGCGATGGTGCGGACGTTGGGCGTGATGTCCTCGCCGGTGCGGCCGTCGCCGCGGGTGGCGGCGCGGGTGAGGCGGCCCTTCTCGTACGTCAGGTTGACCGCGAGGCCGTCGACCTTCAGCTCGCACAGGAAGTGGTAGTCGGGGGTGCCGACGTCCTTGGCGATGCGGTCGGCCCAGGTGGTCAGCTCCTCGTCGTCGAAGGCGTTGTCCAGCGAGAGCATCCGCTCGCGGTGCTGGACCTCGGCGAGGTCGGTCTCGTAGGCGCCCGACACCTTCTGGGTGGGCGAGTCGGGGGTGCGCAGCTCGGGGTGGCGCTCCTCCAGGTCCTCCAGGGAGCGCATCAGGCGGTCGAACTCGGCGTCGGTGACGACGGGCTGGTCCTTCACGTAGTACCGAAAGCGGTGCTCCTCGATCTGCTCGGCGAGCCGGGCGTGCTGCTCCCGCGCCTCGGCGGGCACCTCGGCGGGCTGTACCTGCTGTTCGCCGGCCACGTCTCATCCTCCCGTTACTCAGGGTTGTCCGCGAGGGATCTCGCCGCCTGGACGCAGTGGGCCAGAGCCCGGCGCGCGTACTGCGGTGAGGCGCCCGCGAGCCCGCACGCGGGGGTGACCGCGACGGAGCGCGCGAGGAGCCCCGGCGCAAGCCCCAGCCTGCGCCACAGCGTCCTGACACCGGAAACGCTACCTGCCGGGTCTGACAACGGGCCGTCCGTGCCGGGGACCACGCCCGTCAGGAGTGTGACCCCGTTCTCGACGGTCTCCCCGAGCGCGTCGTCGTCACGTTCGGTGAGCAGTGCGGTGTCGAAGGAGATCCCGGCGGCTCCGGCGCGCCGCAGGAGCGCGAAGGGCACGCCGGGGGCGCAACTGTGGACGACGACGGCGCCGTCGGCCCAGGTGCCGGTGGCTGCGGCGGCGGGCACGTCGCGGCGCTGGCCCTCGACGACGTCGCGGAGGGTGGACTCGACGAGTTGGCGGTCGGGGGCGGCGTGGGTGCGGTAGCCGCTGGCGGAGGGCACGCGGCCGAGGAGTACGGCGGTGAGGACGGGCTCGTCGAGCTGGACGACGACGCGGGCGCCCGGCACGCGCGCGCGTACGGCCGCGGTGTGGGCGCGCAGGCCCTCCGTGAGGGAGACGGCGAGGTCGCGGACGGCGCCGGGGTCGGAGAGCACCGCCTCGCCGTTCCTCAGTTCCAGTTGCGCGGCGAGGGTCCAGGGGCCGACCGCCTGCACCTTGAGGGGCCCGGTGTGGCCCTGGGCGTGCTCCTCCAGGGCGTCGAGGTCCTCGCCGAGCAGGGAGCGCGCCCTGCGGGTGTCGCGGCCCGGCCGGTCGCCGAGGCGCCAGCCGCTGGGCTCCACGCGCGCGTACAGCTCGACGAGGAGCCCGGCGGTGCGGCCGACCATGTCGGCGCCGGGGCCGCGGGCGGGCAGTTCCGGCAGGTGGGGGACGCCCTGTCCCGACTCGAAACTGCCGATCACGGTCTTGACGGCCTCCCGGGCGTCGGTGCCGGGCATCGAGCCGACGCCGGTGGCGCCGAGAGGGCTTGTGTCGCTGTCTTCACTCACCCCGGAAGGGTACGCAGCGCCGCGGCGGGGGCCCGCACCGTCCCGGTCACTGCCCCGGCCGCACCGTGACGTCGTGGATCTCGGCGTCGCGCGGGAGGTCGAGGGCGGCGACGACGGTGGTGGCGACGGATTCGGGGTCGATCCAGCGGCCCGGGTCGTACGGGGCGCCCTCCTGCTGGTGGACCCTGGCCTGCATGGGGCTCCTGGTGCGGCCAGGGTAGACCGAGGTGACCCGGACGCCCGCGGGGCGCTCCTCGCCGCGCAGGGCGTCCGCGAGGGCCTTCAGACCGGCCTTGGAGGCGCCGTAGGCGGACCACTCGGGGGCGGTGTTGAGGCCGGAGCCCGAGTTGACGAAGACGATCTGGCCGCGGGCGGCGCGCAGTTGGGGCAGCAGGAGCCTGGTCAGCTCGGCGGGCGCGACCAGGTTGACGTTGAGCTGATGGTGCCAGGCGCGGGGGGTGAGGTCGCCGACGGGGGCGAGGTCGACGACTCCGGCGCTGTGCACCAGGGTGTCGACGCGCTCCGGCTGGCTCTGGTGGGAGAAGGCCCAGGAGAGCCGGTCGGGGTCGGCGAGGTCCCCGACGAGGGTGCGGGCGCCGGGGAAGCGGCCGGCGAGTTCCGCGGCGCGCGCCGCGTCCCTGGCGAGCAGCACGAGATCGTCGCCGCGGGCGCTCAGCCGCCCGGCGACGGCCGCGCCGATGCCGGAGCCTGCGCCGGTGATCACATGGGTGGGCATGCGCACCATGCTCGCACCAGGGGCCGCGGCGCGGTGCGACCGCCCCCCTCGGCGGCGGGGGCCGCCGGGTCAGACGGTGCCCATGGACTCTTCGAGGTAGGCCATGGCGCCGACCGGTTCCTCGGCGAAGAAGACCAGGTCGGTGAGGGGCAGCGGGAGGAACCCCTCGGCCTCCATGCGGTGGAACTGCTCCTTGAGGCCGTCGTAGAACCCGGCGGCGTTCAGCAGGACCACCGGCTTGGTGTGCTTGCCGTGCTTCTTCAGTTCGAGGATCTCGGTGGCCTCGTCGAGGGTGCCGGTGCCGCCCACCATGATCACGACGGCGTCGGACTCGGCGAGCAGCAGGGCCTTGCGCTCGGCGAGGTCGCGGGCGACGTGCATCTCGTCGGCGGCGGGCCGCGCGACGTCGGCGAGGAAGTCCACGGAGACGCCGACGAGGCGCCCGCCCGCCTTCTCCACGCCGTCCGCGACGACCTTCATGAGACCGACGTCGGAGCCGCCCCACACCAGGGTGTGGCCGCCCTTGCCGACGAGTTCCGCGAACTCGCGCGCGGGGCGTGTGTAGCGCTCGGGCAGGTCGGCGGCGGAGAGGAAGACGCAGATGTTCATGCCGCTCACGGTACGGGGAAGAAGCGGGGCGGGTACGGCGCTGTACCAGGTATGGCTGAAGGACACATCATCACGGTCGAACAGGGCGCGCAGCACGTGCGCGCGGTGCACGGCGGCACGGTGCTCGCGGAGAGCAGCAGGCCGCTCGTGCTGCGCGAGACGGGCTGCCCGCCGCGGTACTACCTGCCGCCCGAGGACGTGAGGACGGATCTGCTGGCGCCGTCGGACACCCGCACGCACTGTCCTTTCAAGGGCGACGCCTCGTACTGGTCGGTGGCCTCCGACGTCTCAGGTGCCGCCGACATCGTGTGGGCGTACCAGGAACCGAAGGAGAACGTGGCGCGGATCAGGGACCACTTCTGCTTCTACGAGACGGAGGTGGTCGGGGCGTAGCACCCGCGCGGGTCCCCGGCGGCCGTGACGCGCGTACGGCCGCCGGGGTTCACGTGCGCATGCCCGGCGACGCGGTGTCCCGCGCGCGTGCCCCGGCGGTGGGCGCCGGGGTCAGACCGTGGCGGGGGTGCGCTCGGTGGCGGCGATGGTGGCGGAGCCGACGACGCGGCTGCCGTCGTACAGGACGATGGCCTGTCCCGGCGCGATGCCGCGCACGGGCGCGTCGAAGCGGACCGCGAGGCCGTCGTCCGAGGGGACGGCGGTGACGTCGGCCTCGCCGCCGTGGGCCCGCATCTGGGCGGTGTAGCGGGCGGGCGCGGTGGGCGCGGGGCCGCACCAGCGGGGCCTGACGGCGGTCAGCGCCGAGACGTCGAGGGCGTCCGCGGGTCCGACGGTGACGGTGTTGTCCACCGGGGAGATGTCCAGCACGTAGCGCGGCTTGCCGTCCGGCGCGGGGGTGCCGATCCGAAGGCCCTTGCGCTGGCCGATGGTGAAGCCGTAGGCGCCCTGGTGGGTGCCGAGCCTGGTGCCGGACTCGTCGACGATGTCGCCGTCGGCGCGGCCGAGCCGGTCGGCGAGGAAGCCCTGGGTGTCGCCGTCGGCGATGAAGCAGATGTCGTGGCTGTCGGGCTTGCGGGCGACCGCGAGGCCGCGCCGCTCGGCCTCCGCGCGGATCTCGTCCTTGGTGGTGACGGTGTCGCCGAGGGGGAACATCGCGTGGGCGAGCTGCCGCCCGTCGAGGACGCCGAGGACGTACGACTGGTCCTTGGCGAGGTCGGAGGCGCGGTGCAGCTCGCGGGCGCCGTCGGGGCGGGTGGCCACGCGCGCGTAGTGCCCCGTGCAGACGGCGTCGAAGCCGAGGGCGAGGGCGCGGTCGAGGAGCGCGGCGAACTTGATCTTCTCGTTGCAGCGCAGGCAGGGGTTGGGGGTGCGGCCCGCGCGGTACTCGGCGACGAAGTCGTCGACGACGTCCTCGCGGAACCGCTCGGCGAGGTCCCACACGTAGAACGGGATGCCGATGACGTCGGCCGCGCGGCGCGCGTCGCGGGAGTCCTCGATGGTGCAGCAGCCGCGGGCGCCGGTGCGGAACGACTGGGGGTTCGCGGAGAGCGCCAGGTGCACCCCCGTCACGTCGTGCCCCGCCTCCGCGGCGCGGGCGGCGGCGACGGCGGAGTCGACGCCGCCCGACATGGCGGCGAGGACGCGGAGGGGCCTCTGGTCGGCCGGGGCGGGCTGCGCGGTATGAGTCATAACCCCTTCAGGGTAAGGGCCGCCGGGAACCGCGGGCACGGCGATATCCGTTGAGGCAGGGGACGACCCGGGCGATTTCGGGGTGAGCCGGGTGCCGTGGCCGGTGGCAGGCGAGGAGAGGTGCGGTGGAGCGGAGCGGTTTCGCGCGGTGGCGCGAGCGCGCGCGTGCGGGGCGGTCGGGGCGGGGCCCGCGGGTGAGCCGGAGGGCGGTGCTGGTCGGCGGCGGGGTGGCGGTGGTCGGCGGCGGCGTGGGGCTGGCCTGGGACGAGCTGTCGCGGCTGTGGTGGCGCACACCGGGGGTGGACAGGCCCCGCGAGCCGGGCGCGGTGGACTTCGCGGGCGCGCGGCGGACGGCGGCGTCCCCGGCGAACTGGCGGCGGGCCGACCGCCCGTACGACTACCGGGTCGACCGGGTCGTCGTCCATGTCACCCAGTGCTCCTTCGACGAGGCGGTGCGGCTGTTCAAGGACCCGGAGCACCGGGCCGCGTCGCACTACGTCGTCGGCAAGGACGGGCGGGTCACCCAGATGATCCGGGAGCTGGACGTCGCGTTCCACGCGGGCAACCGCGCGTACAACGAGCGCAGTGTCGGCATCGAGCACGAGGGCTGGGTGGAGCGCCCCGAGTCGTTCACGCGGGCGATGTACGAGGCGTCGGCGCGGCTGACCGCGCGCGTGTGCGGGCGCTACGGGATACCGGTGGACCGGGAGCACATCATCGGCCATGTGGAGGTGCCGGGCACAGACCACACCGACCCGGGACGCTTCTGGGACTGGCCCCGCTACCTCGCGCTCGTACGGCGCGCGCGGACGGCGCAGGCGGCCGGGGAGCACGACGGGGACGGGGCGCACGGGGGCCGACCGAAGGGCTGAGCGGGCCGGTGACGGCCCTCGGGCGGCTTGCGGTGGGAGCGGGGCCGCTGACGGCCGTCAGGCGGCTTCAGGTGGCCGGGGGGCGCTCCGGGCCACCGACGGGCGGGAGCAGCGCCGACGGGGCCGCCAGGGGGCGCCCAGACGGGATCGACCGGGGTCACGCCGACGGGCAGGGCCGGGTCAGCTCAGGCCCGCTGCCCTGGCGCGTTCCACCGCAGGGCCTATCGCCTTGGCGAGGGCGGTGACGTCGTCGGTGGTCGAGGTGTGTCCGAGGGAGAAGCGCAGGGTGCCGCGGGCGAGGTCGGCGGGGGCGCCGGTGGCGAGCAGGACGTGGCTCGGCTGGGCGATGCCCGCGGTGCACGCGGAGCCGGTGGAGCACTCGATGCCCTGGGCGTCGAGGAGCAGCAGCAGGGAGTCGCCCTCGCAGCCGGGGAAGGTGAAGTGCGCGTTGCCCGGCAGGCGGTCCTCGGGGTCGCCGCCGAGGAGGGCGTCGGGCACGGCCTCCCGTACGGCGTCGATCAGGGCGTCGCGCAGCGCTCCGGCCTCGCGCGCGAACGCGGCGCGCCGCTCGGCCGCGAGCCGGCCCGCGACGCCGAGGGCGGCGATCGCGGGGACGTCGAGGGTGCCCGAGCGCACCCGGCGCTCCTGGCCGCCGCCGTGCAGCACGGGCACGGGGGTGAGGTCGCGGGAGAGCAGCAGCGCGCCGACGCCGTAGGGGCCGCCGATCTTGTGTCCCGTCACGGTCATCGCGGCGAGCCCTGAGGCGCCGAAGTCGAGCGGGAGCTGGCCG
This sequence comes from Streptomyces sp. NPDC050560, assembly GCF_044457285.1. Classification (NCBI taxonomy): domain Bacteria; kingdom Bacillati; phylum Actinomycetota; class Actinomycetes; order Kitasatosporales; family Streptomycetaceae; genus Streptomyces; species Streptomyces sp. NPDC050560. Next base: position 124,798 of record NZ_JBITGT010000017.1, on the reverse strand, counting down.
AACGCCTGGACCGCGTCGGAGTGCAGCGGGATGCCGTACTCGGCGGCGACGGCGGCCAGTTCGGGGACCGGCAGCACGGTGCCGATCTCGTTGTTGGCCCACATGACGGTGGCGAGGGCGACGTCGTCCGGGTCGCGCTCGACGGCGGCGCGCAGGGCGTCGGGGGTGACGCGGCCGTACCGGTCGACGGGCAGGTACTCGACGGTGGCGCCCTCGTGCTCGCCGAGCCAGTCGACGGTGTCGAGGACGGCGTGGTGCTCCACGGGGCTGGCCAGTACCCGGGTGCGGGCGGGGTCCTCCTCGCGGCGGGCCCAGTACAGGCCCTTGACGGCGAGGTTGTCCGCCTCGGTGCCGCCCGCGGTGAACACCACCTCGCTCGGGCGGGCGCCGAGCGCCTCGGCGAGGGACTCCCTGGCCTCCTCGACGGTGCGACGCGCTCTGCGCCCGGCGGCGTGCAGCGAGGACGCGTTGCCGGTGGCCGTGAGGTGCGCGGTCATCGCCTCGACCGCTTCGGGGAGCATCGGCGTGGTCGCTGCGTGGTCGAGGTACACCATGAGTGCCGATTCTACGGGCCCCGCCGGGGGTGTACGGGGGCGCGGGGGTCAGCCGGGCATGCTCCACGACAGGGTGTGGTCCTGGAGCGTGACGACGAGGAGGACGAGCAGGTCGGCGGCGCCGAGCGCGAGCCCGAGCAGGGCGCGTCCGCGGCGTGCGGTGCCCCGGGCCAGGGCGAGCGTGGCGAGCACGATGGCGAGGGGGCCGAGGAAGACGTTGAGGACCAGCAGCCCCGGCAGTCCGAGGACGAAGGAGGCGACGGCCATGCCGTCGGCGTCCCGGGCGGCGATGCCGTGCCGCAGGGGGCGGGGCGGTGCGATGTCCATGGGTTCACTCCTTGGGGGGGGATGGGCGGGCGGTGTGCGGGAGGGGGGGCGGGGGCGCCGGTCAGCGGGCGCGGTGGCGCTCCCGTACCGCGAAGACCACGAGCCAGACCGCGATGACCGCAGCGGCGACGGCGCTGACGGCGACCGACGCGTGGGCCACGGCGCCGACGACGAGGCCGAAGAGCAGCAGGGCCGCGACGAGGAAGAGCACGGCTTCACCTTTCTTTCCGGTTCCATTCCGGTTCGGTTCCGGGCGGTGGGCCCGGGCTCGGACGGGGCGCCGTGGGGGCGCCGTCCCTGGCGGGTTCCGTACGGGTGGCCGCGGCGTGGCGCGCCGCAGTTCCGTGTACGACTGTTCACTGAAATCGAGTCTAGCGCCTGTCCCCGCTTTGCCGGAGCCGGGAAGGGCTGTTGACTGCATGGCATGACTCACACCGTCGGCACCCGGCAGGCGCAGAAGGAGAAGACCCGCAGGGCGCTGCTGGAGGCCGCGCTGGTGCTGCTTGAGGACCAGAGCCTGAGCAGCCTCGGGCTGCGGGAGGTCACGCGCGCGGTGGGCCTCGCGCCGACCGCGTTCTACCGGCACTTCGGCAGCACGGAGGAGCTGGGCGTGGCGCTGGTGGACGAGGCGCTCGGCAGTCTGCACGCCATGATCGGCACCACCCTGGCGGCCGCGGGCGGCCCCGACGACCGGATCACGGCGGCCGTGGACCTGATAGCCGGGCACGTCAGGCGGCATCCCTCGCATGTGCGGTTCCTGGCGAGGGAGCGGTACGGCGGGGTGCGGCCGGTGCGTGAGGAGATCGCGCGGCAGTTGGACACCTTCGCGGTGGAGGTGGGCGCCGAGCTGGCGCGGCAGCCGGAGTCGGCGGGGTGGCCGCAGGAGGACGTGCTGATGCTGGCGGGGCTCTATGTGGAGCACATGGTGGTGACCGCGGCGGCGTTCCTCGACACGGTGCCGGGCGGCGACGGCGCACCGGGCACCAGGTCCCGCGAGGAGGTGGCGGAGCTGGCGCGCCGCAGGCTCCGGCTGATCAGGCTCGGGCGCCGCCACTGGCTGGAGGGGTAGCCCCGGCGGCGGGCGCCGTACGCGCGGGTGCGGGGACGGCGGTACGCGCGCGGGGGCCCGCGCGGTGGCGGCGCGGTGTCACGCGTCGCGGGCCGCGCGGGGGCGCAGGTGCATGTCGAGGCCCTGGACGCCGGGGGCGACATCGGGGCGCAGGCGCATGTCGTGGTCGTAGTCGCCGCCGGTGAGGGAGCGGTACGGGACCGGCTCGTCCGTGAAGAGGCCCGCGAGACGGCTCCGGTACGCGTCCCGCACCTGCGCGAAGCGCTCCTCGCTCACGCCGTTCGTGCCGTGGACCGCGAAGGGTTCGAGCGGTGCCATGCCGGTGAACCAGAACAGCCCGTGCTGCAAGGGGTGCAGGACGTCGACGAGGCTGCCGTGGGCGCCCCGGTCGGAGAACGCGCCCGCGCGGGCGCCCACCGTCACCGACAGCAGCGCGCGGCGTCCCGCGAGCGGACCGTCGGGGCCGTACGGCGGGGGCACCTCGGGGCCGTAGCCGAACCCGGCGGTGAACACGCGGTCGATCCAGCCCTTGAGGATCGCGGGGACCGAGAACCACCACATCGGGAAGTGCAGGATCAGTGCGTCGCAGCGGCGGATCTTCTCCTGCTCGGCGGCGATCTCCGGGGCGAGCCGTCCCGCGAGGGTGGCGCGCTGCGAGGCGTCCATCACATGGAGCCGGGAGCAGTCCTCCTCGTCGGGGAAGTCGGCGGCCTCCACGGTGGCGCGCCACCCCATCGCGTACAGGTCGGACACCAGCACCTCGTGCCCGGCGGCGCGCAGCTCGTCGACCGCGAGGGCGGCCAGGGAGGCGTTGAGGGAGCGGGGCTCGGGGTGGGCGGTGACGACGAGGACGGTGCTGCGCGCCGGGGGCGTGGCTTCGTTCATGCGGCAACGCTCGCTCACGCGCGGGCGCGCAGCCAGTGCCCCCTTCTGCCGTGGGCACCGCGTTCCTGGTACTGCGAGGACCAGCCTCGGGGCCGGGGTGGCGCCGGTCGGCGGCCCGCATACTGGTCGCATGGACGGCGTGGGGAGCACGGAGCGCGTGGACGGTGCCGGGGCGGGGCCGGCCGGCGGCGCGGCGGGCCCTGGCGGCGACGCGGGGACGACCGGCGGCGGCGCGGGCCACGATGCCTCGCGCAGGGCCCTGGGAGGCTTTCTGCGGGCCCGCAGGGAGCGGGTCGCGCCGGAACACGTGGGGCTGAGCGGCGGGCGGCGCAGGCGGGTGCGGGGGCTGCGCAGGGAGGAGCTGGCGCAGCTCGCCGGGATCAGCGTGGACTACTACGTGCGCCTCGAACAGGGGCGTGCCACACAGCCGTCCGCCGAGGTGCTCGACGCGCTGGCCGGGGCGCTCGGCCTCGGCGCGACGGAGCGCGGGCACCTGGCGACGCTGGCCGCGCCCCGGCACTCCCCCGCGCCCCGGGTCCGCGTCGGCCCGCTGTTGCAGCGCATCCTGGACGCCGCAGCGCCCTTCCCCGCGTTCGCCTGCGACCACCGCCTCGACGTGGTGGCGTGGAACGCGCCCGCCACCGAACTCCTCGGCGGCCTCGGCGACCCGTCGCGCCGTGACCTCAACAACGCGCGCTATCTCTTCCTCGACCCCGCCGCGGAGGACGTCTTCCCCGACCGGGAGACGCGGGCGGCGGAGGCCGCGGGCCAGTTGCGGGTGTCGGCGGGGCGCTATCCGGACGACGCCGCGCTGAAGGCGCTGGTCGCCGAACTGTCCGTGCACAGCGAGCTGTTCCGTACGATCTGGGCCACCGGCGAGGTGCTGCGCTGCGCGGCAGGGCGCAAGAGGCTGCGGCACCCGGTGGCGGGGGTGCTCGAACTGGACTATCAGACGCTGGGAGTTCCGGCCGCGACCGGTGGGACGGGGCTTCAGATGCACGTGTTCAGCGCCGTCGAGGGCAGCGCGGAGGCGGCGGCGATCGAACGCCTCATGGCGGCGCCGCCCGTCACGTAGCGCCGGGCGGCATCGGACACGCACACGCGCGGGAGGCGGCCCCGGGGCGACGTGTGGTCAGCGCTCCATACGGGCCAGTTGCCTGGACTGCGCGACCAGGCGGTCGGCCGAGTCCCAGACCTCGGCGTCCTCCTCCAGGTAGCCGCCCGCGGGGTTGAGGGTGCGGATGGCGACCCGCAGCGGCCCGGGGACGGGGCGGGCCCGTACGTGCACGGTGAGTTCCACGGTGGGGACCCAGCCCTGGTGCCCGAGGTCGAAGGCGGTGGGCGGCAGGGTGTCGACGGCGAGCAGCAGCGAGAGCGGGTCGGGGGCGCGGCCGTCGGCGAGCGCCATCCAGGCGCGCGTCTCCGCGCGGCCCGAGGGGGCGCCGCGCACCCAGCCGAGGGTGGCGGGGTCGGCCTTGGCCCACAGCCGCTGCGCCATCGTCGACTCGAACGCGGCCCACTCCTCCGGCATGTCGTCGGGGCCCACGCACCGTTCGGGGGGCGGCAGGGTGGGCGGCTTGGCGAGGGTGCCGACGTCGGGGCCGAGGGCGTCGAGGTCGCCGTAGGAGGCGAGCAGCCTGATGCGCTCGACCTCGGCTCCGCCCTCGTCGTACTGGAGCAGCGAGGCGGTGCCGGTGGAGAGGGTGCGGCCCGCGCGGACCCGCTCCGTGCGGATCACGGCGGGTCCGGGGCGCGAGGCGGTCAGATAGTGCGCGGTGATGGTGAACGGGTCCCGGTGCGGCAGGGCGTCGCCGAGGGCGCGGGCGGCGACGGCGAGGAGGTAGCCGCCGTTGACCGCTCCCAACACCGACCAGTTGCCGGAGAGTTCGGCGCCGTACTCACCCGGGGAGCGTGGGGTGACGGCGGTGTCCCGGTCGAACTCGCTGTCGCCGATGGTGCCGCCCCGGGGTTCAGGACCCCCGGCGGCCCGCTGCGGTGCCGCGTCTGCCATGGCACGACCGTACCTCCCGCCGACTACTGAGCGGTAGCTTCATCGGTGCGGTGTGGATCACGCCCGGGGGCGCCGGGACGGCGCCGGGGCGGGGAGGTCGCGGGGGCGGGGCGCCGCGCGGGCGCCTGAAAAACACGCCTATGCGCGTACGCGCGCCTCATGGGCAAGTCGCCGCGACGTGGGGGCAGGACGTAGCCGGGGGGGAGGCGACGTAGCGCCGCCGCCGGGGGGACGTAGCGCCCCCCGAGCCAGTACGTAGCCCCAAGTCGCCCACCACGCGCGCACGCGCGCAACGCGCCCCTGCCCGCGCCTCGCGCCCCACGTACGCGTACGCCTTCACGCACGCGTACGCCGTAAACACCCCTGGGCGCCGCCCCGTTGCGGCGCCGCCCAGGGGGGCCTGTCACTCCTCGCCCGACGGCCCCGCAGCGCCCTTGCCCGCGCCGTCCCCCGAGGGCTCGGCGTCGTCCGCCGGGGACTCGGCGTCGGCCCGCGCGGGAGCCTCGGCCGACTCCGCAGCCGCGGCCTTTCCCGCGCCGTCGGGCTTTCCCGCAGCGTCGGCCTTCCCCGCGGCGTCGGGCTTTCCCGCGGCATCGGGCTCCCCCGCGGCGTCGGCCTCCCCCGGCGTCCCCGCCGGAGTCACGGCGGCCGGCTTCTCCGGGGCCGATGCCCCGACCGGCGACTCGTCCGCGCCGACCGTGACCAGTTCGACCGCCTCGACGGCCGCGGAGAGCAGCTCCGTGTCCTCGGGGGCCTGGTCGGGCGCGTTCTCCGGGTGGTGGCAGGCGACGACCTGGTGCGGGCGCAGTTCGAGCAGCGGGGGCTCCTGTGTGGTGCAGATCTTGGTCGCCTTCCAGCACCGGGTGTGGAAGCGGCAGCCGCTCGGCGGGGCGATCGGCGACGGCACGTCGCCCTTGAGCAGGATGCGCCCGCTGCGCGCGTTGCGGCGCCGCGGGTCGGGGATCGGCACGGCGGACAGCAGCGCCTTGGTGTACGGGTGCAGCGGCGTGTTGTAGAGGCTGCTGCGGTCGGCCAGCTCCACGATCTTGCCCAGGTACATCACCGCGATGCGGTCCGAGACGTGCCGTACCACCGACAGGTCGTGGGCGATGATCACGTAGGTGAGGCCGAGTTCGTCCTGGAGGTCGTCGAGGAGGTTGACGACCTGGGCCTGGATGGAGACGTCGAGCGCGGAGACCGGCTCGTCGGCGACCACCAGGCGGGGCTTGAGGGCGAGCGCGCGGGCGATGCCGATGCGCTGGCGCTGGCCGCCGGAGAACTCATGCGGATACCGGTTGTAGTGCTCGGGGTTGAGCCCCACGGTCTCCAGCAGCCGCTGCACCTCCTTCTTGATCCCGCCCTCGGGGGTGACCCCCTGGAGCCGGAACGGGGCGCCCACGATGGTGCCGATGGTATGCCGGGGGTTCAGCGACGAGTACGGGTCCTGGAAGATCATCTGGACGTCGCGGCGCAGCGGGCGCATGCCGCCGACCCCGAGGTGGGTGATGTCCGTGCCCTCGAACTCGACGCGGCCCGCGGTGGGTTCGAGCAGCCGGGTGATCAGCCGTCCCATGGTGGACTTGCCGCAGCCCGACTCGCCGACCACGCCCAGGGTCTCGCCCGCGCGCACCTCGAAGTCGATGCCGTCGACGGCCTTCACGGCGCCGACCTGGCGCTGCAACAGGCCCTTCCTGATGGGGAAGTGCTTCTGGAGCCCGGAGACCCGCAGCAGGGTCTCACCGTGCCCGGCGGCGCGCACCGCGCCCTCCGCCTTCCGGAGGCTCCCGGCCCGCCCCGCGCCCGCGGCGCCGACGTCCTTCCCGGCCCTGCCGGTCTTCCCTGTGTCCTGGGCGCCCTGGGCGCCCTGGGCGCCCTGGGCGCCCTGGGCGCCCTGAGGGCCCTGAGCGGTCTGGCTGTCAGCGGCCTGGCCGTCCTGGCTGTCCGGGGTGTCTGGGGTGTCTGGGGTGTTCTGGGTGTCGTCGCTCACAGCTTCGGCGCAATCTCTTCGGTCCAGATACGCTCCCGCTGCTCCTGCGTCAGGTGGCAGGCCGCCCAGTGCCTGCCGGTGATCTCCGTCAGCTCGGGCCGCACGGTGCGCGTGAGGTTGTCCTTCGGCAGGTCCGCGTAGGGGCAGCGCGGGTTGAAGGCGCAGCCGGACGGCACGTTGATCAGGGAGGGCGGGGAGCCCTTCACCGGCACGAGGCGGTCGGTCTGCTCCCGGTCGAGGCGCGGCATGGAGCCCAGCAGGCCCCAGGTGTAGGGGTGGCGCGGCTCGTAGAACACCTTCTCCGCGGGGCCGCGCTCCACGCAGCGCCCGCCGTACATCACGAGGATGTCGTCGGCCAGCTCCGCCACCACCCCGAGGTCGTGGGTGATGATGATGACCGCGGAGCCGAACTCCTTCTGGAGGTCCCTGATCAGGTCGAGGATCTGGGCCTGCACGGTGACGTCGAGGGCCGTCGTCGGCTCGTCGGCGATGAGCAGTTCGGGGTTGTTGACCAGCGACATCGCGATCATGACGCGCTGGCGCATGCCGCCGGAGAACTCGTGCGGATAGCTGTCGATCCGCCTGTCAGGCTGCGGGATGCCCACCCGGTCGAGCATCTCGATCGCGCGGCGGCGGGCGGTCTTCTTGTCGACGGTGTGGTGGACCTGGTACGCCTCCACGATCTGCTTGCCGACGGTGTAGTACGGGTGCAGTGCGGACAGCGGGTCCTGGAAGATCATGGCCATGTCCCGGCCGCGCATCCGGCGCACGTCGTCCTGGGGCGCGCTCAGCAGCTCCCTGCCGTCCAGCCAGATCTCGCCGGAGAGCTGCGGCTTGCGCTTGCCGTACTGCCCGATGCTGTGCAGGCCCATGATGCCGAGCGAGGTGACGGACTTGCCGGAGCCCGACTCGCCGACGATGCCGAGGGTGCGGCCCTTCTCCAACTGGAAGCTGAGGCCGTCGACGGACTTCACCAGGCCGTCGTCGGTGGGGAAGTGCACCTTGAGGTCGCGTACTTCGAGGAACGCGGAGGGGGCGGTGGAGGGGGACGGTACGGGCTCGCCCAGCGCCGCGCCGGTCTTGCTGAGGTCGGTCATGCGAGCCTCACTCGGGGGTCGATCACGGCGTACAGGATGTCCACGACGAGGTTGGCGAGGATCACCGCGATCGAGGTGATCATGACGACGCCGAGGATGACGGGCAGGTCGCGGTCGCTGATCGCCTTCAGCACCGCCTGGCCGAGGCCGGGGAGGCTGAACGCGGTCTCGGTGAGGATCGCGCCGCCGACGAGGGCGCCGAGGTCCATGCCGAGCATGGTCAGCAGGGGGGTCATGGTGGAGCGCATGGCGTGCTTGCCGATCACCACGCGCTCGCCGAGGCCCTTGGCGCGGGCCGTGCGGATGTAGTCCTCGCCGAGCACTTCGAGCATGGTGGCCCGGGTGATGCGCGCGTACATCGCGGCGTACAGGAACGCCAGGGTGATCCACGGCAGCAGCATGCCCTGGAACCAGCCGCCCGGGCTGTCGCCGAAGGAGTGGTAGCCGGAGTTGATCCACCCGAGCCCGTAGTCGAAGATCGCCAGCGACAGCATCGCGGTGAAGAAGATCGGCAGCGACACCCCGGAGAGCGCCACCACCATCGCGGAGCGGTCCCACAGGCTGCCGCGCCTGAGCGCGGACAGGACGCCGGCGGCGACGCCGAACAGCAGCCACAGGATGGCCGCGCCGACGGCCAGCGACACCGTCACCGGGAGGCGGTCGGTGAGCACGGGCCAGATCGCCTGCTCGTTCTTGAACGAGTAGCCGAAGCAGGGCGCGGCGCAGTGGGTGACGTCGCCGCCGCCCGAGTAGGTGCGGCCCGCGAAGATGCCCTTGAAGAACTCCAGGACCTGCGTCCAGATCGGGTCGTCGAGCTGGAGCTTCTCCCGGACGCCCTGGAGCGCCTCCGCGCTCGACGTCTTGCCGACGTACATGGTGGCGACGTCGACGCCCGTCCACTTCGGGATGAGGAAGAAGATGCCGAAGACCACCACGACGATGACCACGAGCATCACGACGACGGCCATCAGCCGCCTGAGGAGGAATGTGACCACGGCTTACGGCCCGTCGGCGCCCCGCGGGGCCCCGGGGCCCTCCCGGCCTGTGCCGGGAGGGCCCCGTGCCTTCCGCGTTCACGCCGCCTCGGCCTTCACCTGCCTTTCGTGCCGTATGGCGGGTGCGCCGGGCCGGTTTACTTGAGACCCAGGCTGATGAAGTCGTACTGACCCGAGTACGCGTTGGTCGTGTACACGTTGGTCAGCCGGTCCGAACGCCAGTTGATGGTCCGCTCGAAGGTGAAGGGGAGGTAGTACGCGCCCTCCATCACCTTGTGGTTGATGGACGTGGCGATCTCGGCCTTCTTCGCGTCGTCCTGCTCGCCGACGAACTGCGTGAAGGCGCTGTCGATCGTCTTGTCCTTGATCATGGCGTAGTTGTTGTTGCCGCTGTCGAGGATGTACTTGCTGCCCCACAGCGGCAGCCCGTAGCCCTGGACGGACGGGAAGTCCGGGCCCCAGCCCATGATGATGATGCCGTAGTTCTTCTGCTTGACGACCTTCGGGTTGCCGATGATGCCGGCCGTCTGCGAACCGTCGTACTGGTCGATGTCGGTCTTGATGCCGACCTTGGTCAGGGACGCCTGGAGGGACTCGGCGCTCGCCACCTCGACGGGGTTGTTGTTGCGGACCGCGATGGTGGTCTTGAAGCCGTTCGGCTTGCCGCACTCCTTCAGCTCGGCCTTGGCCTTGGCCACGTTGGGCTTGCCGTCGTTCTTGGCGAGGCCGAACGGGTCGTACTTCTGGCCCTCGGAGCCGGGGACCGCGGCGGGCAGCATGTTGGTGCCGATGTCACCGCCGGCCTCCGGGCCGCCGCGCGCCGTCTGGAGCGACTTGTGGTCGGCGCCGTAGATGGCCGCCATCCGGCAGTGGATGTTGTCGAACGGGGCCACCTCCTGCGGGAAGACCCCGTAGCGGATGTAGCCGAGGAGCGGGTTGTCCAGGTTGTTCTTGTGCTCCTTGAGGGCCTTGGCGCGGCCCTGCGGGGCGAGGCCCGTCTGGCCGAGGAACACGTCGTAGTTCCCGGAGATGAGCTGGTTGTCCATGTCGTCCGCGTTGCTGAAGATCTTGACGGTGATCTTGTCGGGCAGCGCCTTGCGGACCGGGTCGGACGACTGCTTCCAGTTCGGGTTGCGGACCAGCGTCATGTCCTTGTTGGGGCTGTACGACTGGAACTTGTACGGCCCGGACGAGAACGGGTGGAGCCCGTACTTGGACTTGGTGTCCTTGTCGGCGCGCACCGGGGCGGCCGGGGCCATCGACAGCATCTCCTCGAAGTCCGAGTTGGGCTTCGGGAGGTGGAAGACGATCGTCTTGGCGTCGGGCGTCTCGATGGCCTTCAGGCCGCCCTTGGATGTGTCCTTGTAGGGGCCCTTGTACTTGCCGTCCGGGTCCAGGGTGTCCTTGAGGTACACCGGGCCGCCGGAGAGCACGTCCTGCGCCCAGGAGCGCTCGATGCCGTACTTGACGTCCTCGGAGGTGATCGGCTTGCCGTCCTCCCAGGTGACGCCGGGCCTGAGGGTGTACGAGTAGGTCTTGCCGTCGGCGCTGACCTTCGCGAGCCCGGTGGCGAGGTCCGGGGTGAGGTCGGCGCCCGCCTTGCCCGGCTCGGTCTTGTTGCTGATCAGGGTGCGGGCGTAGTAGCGCTCGAAGTTCCAGGCGAACCCGTAGTAGGAGCGCGTGGGGTCCCAGGAGTCGGCGTCCTGGGTGGCGGCGTACTTCAGGACACCGCCCTTGTGCGACGAGGCGTTGGCGACCTTGTTGTTCGCGGCGTCGAACCCGGCGGCGCCGCCACCGCCGCTGCCATCGTTGTCACTGCCGCCACCGCCGCACGCCGCCGTCGCCAGCAGTGCAGCGAGCGCGGCGCCGAACGCCACGGCCTGTTTGCGCCGGCCTGAGGTGCGTTGGGTAGTCACGATGCTTCCTCCGGTGGGTTGTGCGGCCCGGCAGGGGCCCTGTGGGGTACGGCGGTGGGTCAGCGGGAGCCCTTCGGGTCGAGCGCGTCGCGCACGCCGTCGCCGAAGAGGTTGAACGCAAGAACGGTGACGAAGATCGCCAGACCTGGGACGATCATGTACATCGGGTCGGACTCGTAGTAGCTGAGCGCGGAGGACAGCATCTGCCCCCAGGAGGCGGTGGGCGGTTTCACGCCGACGCCCAGGAAGCTCAGGGCGGCCTCGGTGAGGATGTTGGTCGGGATCATCATCGTGCTGTAGACGATGATCGGCGCGACCAGGTTGGGCAGCAGTTCCTTGAAGAGGATGTAGCCACGGCCGGCGCCGAGGCTGCGGGCGGCGTCGACGTATTCGCGTTCGCGCAGCGAGAGCGTCTGTCCGCGCACCACGCGGCCGACGTAGGGCCAGCCGAAGAAGCCGATGACGAGGATCATCACGAACAGCCGGACGCCGGTGCCGCTCAGCCCGAGCAGGGAGTTGGGCATCACGGAGACCAGGGCGATGATGAAAAGGAGCTGCGGGAACGACAGCAGCATGTCCATGATCCGGCTGATCAGGGCGTCGAGCCAGCCGCCGAAGTAGCCGGCGAGGGTGCCGAGGACGGTGCCGAGGATGACGGCGACGACCGCCGAGAGGAAGCCCACCAGCAGGGATATCCGGGCGCCGTAGACGACGCGGGCGAACACGTCGCGGCCGCTCACCGGCTCCACGCCGAGGAGGTGGTCGCCGCTCATCCCGCCGAACGATCCGGTGGGGGTGGAGAACAGGGGGTCGATCAGGTCCTCGTGGTGCTCGTTGGGCGACTGCCCCGCGAGGTCCGCGATGAACGGCGCGAACACGGCCACGAGGATCAGGACGACGACGATGACGCCGCCGGTCAGGGCGAGCTTGTCGCGCTTCAGCCGCTCCCAGGCGATCCGGCCGAGCGAGCGGCCCTGCACCGCCTTCCCGGGTGGGACCGCCGCTGCCGCTTCGGCGGCCGCGTTCGGCGCCGCTTCCGCCGTCGGCTCGTGCAGTGGTGCCGTCATCGCGCCAGGGACCCCTCTCAACCGGCGGGTGGCCGATCCGCAGTTGCCGCAGTCGCCGCTGTGGCGGCCGTGGTTCCGTCGTGCTGTGGTGCTGTTCTGTGCCGGGGCGGGGTCATCTGTCCGCCCTTGCTGCGGGAGTCTTCATCGCGGTTGCGATCTGTTGCCAGACTTGACAGGGAAAGGATGCCCAACCGTGACCCTGTCAGGGATGTTGCGTTATCCGGACGCGACCGCACGGGAGCCGGACGGTGCCCCTTCCTCCCGTTTCGCTCCTTAGGGCGTGAATTCCCCATGGACCTGCGGAAACACCGCCGTTACACGACTTGATACAGCGGTCGGCCGCGCCGGACGCCCTTCCGACGGGCGAGACGGCGGGGGGCGCGGGGGGCGTCGGTGACCCGAGTGAGGGGAGGCGGTTGTTCCCGGAAAGGGCGTCATGCCCGTTACGGGGGTGAAGGTGTGCGGGTGTGAAGGATGGGGCGGTACGGGGCGTGAACGTACCTGCGGGGGGCGGCGGTCAGCCCGCGGGGGGCGGGTAGCCGTAACCGGCCGGGGCGTGGGCCGCGGGGGCGCCCTGGGGGGCCTCGCGGTGGTAGAAGGGCCGGGAGCGGGCGCGGAACCACATGGCGACCGGGTCGTGCGGGTCGGAGACCGCGACGGTCGACACGGAGAGCCCCTCGGGCACCGCGCCGATCGACTGCTGCATCATCGACCGCACGGAGGCCACGGCGGGGCCGCCGGTGTCGTACACGTCGAGCCCGATGGCGAGGTGCGGCTGGCCGAGGCTGGGCTGCACCCAGGCGCGGTGCAGCGCGCGCACGGCGGCGGTGCGGTGCGCCTGCTGGGTCAGCAGCGCGTAGAACTGCGGGATCTCGATGGACGGTTCGGCGATCCTGAGGGGCCCCGAGGGCGTGGTGTCGAGGCCGAGGGCGATCCTGCGCAGGTCGAGCCAGGGCACGCCGACTCCGCCGCCGGGGGCGTGGGGGTTGAGCCAGAGGCCGTAGTGGTCGGGGTAGAGGGTGCGGGCGATGTCGACACCGCCGATGACCTCGTACGAGCGGTTCCAGCCGCTGGCGGCCAGCTCCTGCGGGGACGTCATGCAGGGGGTGTAACCGAGGCCGTCCACCTCGATGTTGCCGTACTGGGCGTCGGGTGAGCCCGCCTGGCCGTGCCACAGCAGCATCCACACCTGCCCCGCGGCCGGGTCGGCGAGCGCCCGCAGCAGGGACTCGTAGGCGTCATAGCGTCCCGGGGTGACCTGGCGCAGCATGCGCTCGACCTGCCCGGCCGCTGCCGTGCCCGACGCACTCACCCTCTTGACCGCCCCTCCGTGCCGCGCCCCGTACGGCCGCCGCCGGTCGGCCGCCTCGATACGCACCGCGATGTCCTGCGTTGCCCTGCCTCGTGCCGCGCTGTACTGCCTTGTCCCGCGGCTTTTCTGCTGCTCTGTCCCGCGCTTCCCGGGCATCGGGGGGCGGCGGCGCCGTGCCGCTGCCCACCGACTGATGAAACCACCTTAATCGGCGCCGCTGACACCGGCACGGCGCGCGGGCCGGCATCACGGTGTGCCGGGTGTGGCGCGCGCGTAGAACGGCCGCACCTGGTCCCGCATCCAGTCGGTGACGGGGTCGCGTGCGACGTCGAGCAGGATCAGGTTGACCTCCCAGCGCACCGGCACCCGGCCGAGGGCGCGCCCGAGGGCGGCCATGGGCAGGTGGAGCGCCTCGTCCTCGAAGCGGTCGGTCTGGACGCCGACGAAGAGCTGGGTGGGGCCGCCCTCGACGCTCGCGAGGCAGCGGCGCGCGGTGGTGACGACCCCGGTGGCGGCGAACTCCTCGGCGGCCGCCGTGAGGAAGTCCAGGGGGTCGTCCTGCCAGTCCGGCGGGAAGAGCCTGACCCGGCCGCCGCCCGCGCCGTCCAGTTCCGTGCGGCCCGCGCGGCAGAGTTCGGCGACGGCGGGCGGGGGCAGCGGGATGCCGACGGCGCCGTCGGGGTTGAGCGCGATGCCGAGCTGCGGCGGCAGTCCGCGGGCGAACTCGACGGCGGGGGCGACGGTGCACGCCATGTGCCCGCCGACGACCTGGCGGTACTGCTGCTCGGAGCTGAACACCGGGACGTACGCCTGGCCCGCGATCTCCAGGGTGGGCAGGTCGAGATCGGGGTGGCCGGGGCTGCCGCCGTTGGGCAGGGGCACCCACACATGGCTGCGGGCCAGCACCTCGACGACGCGCGCGGCGGCCGAGGGTGCGCCGCCCGCCAGGGCGGCGGAGAGCACCTGCTCCAACTCGTTGACGGGCCAGGCGCCGTACGCGTACGGCGCGGACTCCACCGGTATGTCCATGTTCAACGCTTGCTCCACACCTGTGTCCTGTACTGCGGGACGCACCTTAACCCTTGCCGGGCGCGGTGTTGACGGCGTTCGAACAGGGGCGTGGTGCACGCGGGGCGCGTCAGCGGCGGAAGCCGAGCGTCCGTACGGTGTCGGCGGCGGTGCGGTCGAACAGCAGGACGCTCGCGCAGCCCGGTGGCGGCCCGGTGGCGGCGACGCGCTCCAGGAGGCGGGCGAAGGCCCTGCGGTGCGCGCCGAAGGCGTGGCGGGAGACGCGGCGCCCGCGCGCGTGCTGCCCCGCGAGGGCGGCGTCGGGCGCGACGTCGAGCAGCAGCAGGTGCAGGGCGCCGCCGCGGCGGCGCGCCGCGCACGCGAGGAGGGCGCGCACCCAGCGCCTGTTGCCGCAGTCGTGCACCACGAGCCCGCGCCCGGAGCGCAGGGCGCGCAGGAGGCGCGCGTAGTGCGCGAGGCGTACCAGGGGGCGGTAGAGGGCGTAGGGCAGGCTCGGGTGCACGCGGCGCGCGAAGCGTTCCCTGACGTCCTGGGAGTCGAGGCGGTGGGCGCCGTGGGCGCCGGTTGCCGCGGTGCCTGCGGTGGCCGTGGCGTCCATGACGCCCGTGGCGGTGCGTACGGTGCGGCGGATCAGGGTGGACTTGCCGCTGCCCGGCAGCCCCGAGACCACGACGAGGTCCCCCGCGTCGAACCACAGCTCCGCGGGGACGGCCCCGGGGCGGCCCCTGAGGTCCCACACGCCGGGCATGGCTGTCGTGGCGGCCGCGTCGGGCGCGGTGACGGACATGCCGGACATGGGGGTCGTGTCGGATGCCGGCACCGTGATCGGCCTCCCCCGTGCGGTCGTGTCAGGGCCCTGACCCGAGTGTAAAGAAACGGTAATGCCGCACAAGGGTGTCTCTGCTTATGGCCGGATCGCGTCGTCGGTACGGCCCGTGGCCGCCGTCCGGCGCCGGTCACACGCGCGCGGCCCCGCACGAGGCCGCCTCGCGCCCCCGGCCGCCCCGCCCCGCGGCGCCCTTCCCGCAGGGCTCCGTACCGCCCCCGTACCGCTCACGTACCGGCGCCCGCGCGGGTCGCGGACCCGTCGCGGCGCCCGGAGACGCACCACCGCCCGGGCGCCCGGCACGCGCGCGTGCCATGATGTGCGCGCAAACTCCATAACGGCCGCTTGAATCCGCGCGGGAGAGTTCCCGGCCACCGGCCGGGGCGCCGAAGGAGCAAGTTCCTCCCTTGAATCTCTCAGGCCCCGATACCGCGCGGGCGAGGCGCATCTGAAAAGCGGGCCGCCCACGGGCGGTCCCACCGAAGGTGCAAGCCGGGACGGCAGCAGTCCGCGCGTCGGACGCCCCCGGTGAAGCTCTCAGGTTCCGATGACAGATGGGGAGGAAGTCACCCGCCCGTCCTGCCCTGGAGCCAGCCGATGACCCATGCCCCGCGCGCCGCCGCGCCGCCAAAACAGCCGGGCGCCCCGCGCC
Organism: Streptomyces sp. NPDC050560; assembly: GCF_044457285.1. Classification (NCBI taxonomy): domain Bacteria; kingdom Bacillati; phylum Actinomycetota; class Actinomycetes; order Kitasatosporales; family Streptomycetaceae; genus Streptomyces; species Streptomyces sp. NPDC050560. Next base: position 109,071 of record NZ_JBITGT010000017.1, on the reverse strand, counting down.
GTACCGCCCTCGACGCCGTGCACCGCTCCCTCGGTGCCGTCATGACCGACTTCGCCGGATGGGACATGCCGCTGCGCTACGGCAGCGAGCGCGGGGAGCACAGCGCCGTCAGGACCGCGGCCGGGCTCTTCGACCTGTCCCACATGGGCGAGATCACCGTCACGGGCCCGGAGGCGGGCGCCGCGCTCGACCACGCCCTGGTGGGCGCCTTCGGCACCCTGCGCGCCGGACGGGCCCGCTACACCATGATCTGCCGCACGGACGGCGGCATCCTCGACGACCTGATCGTCTACCGGCTCGACGACACGACGTACCTGGTCGTCGCCAACGCCGCCAACGCACGCACGGTGCTCGACGCCCTCACGGAGCGCGCGGAAGGCTTCGACGCGCGCGTGCGCGACGACCGCGACGCGTACGCGCTCCTCGCGGTGCAGGGCCCGGCGTCCGCCGGCATCCTCGGCGGGCTCACGGACGCCGCGCTTGAGGGTCTGAAGTACTACGCGGGGCTGCCGGGCACGGTCGCCGGGGTGCCCGCGCTGATCGCGCGCACCGGGTACACGGGCGAGGACGGCTTCGAGCTGTTCGTCGCGCCCGAGCACGCCGAGGGCCTGTGGGCGGCGCTCACCGAGGCGGGCGCGGACGCGGGCCTCGTGCCGTGCGGGCTGGCCTGCCGTGACACGCTGCGGCTCGAAGCGGGCATGCCGCTGTACGGGCACGAGCTGTCCACGGAGCTGACCCCGTTCGACGCCGGGCTCGGCCGGATCGTGAAGTTCGGCAAGGAGGGCGGCTTCGTCGGCAAGGACGCCCTGGAGGAGGCGGCGCGGCGCGCCGAGTCCGCCCCGCCGCGGGTGCTCGTCGGGCTCGTCGCGCGGGGCCGCAGGGTGCCGCGGGCCGGGTACCGGGTGCTCGCCGACGGCGCGCCGGTCGGCGAGGTCACCTCGGGCGCCCCCTCCCCCACCCTCGGGGCGCCCATCGCCATGGCCTACGTGGACGCCGCGCACGCGGCCCCCGGCGCCCCCGGGATCGCCGTCGACATCCGGGGCGCGGCGGAGCCGTACGACCTCGTGGCGCTGCCGTTCTACCGGCGCGGGAGCTGAAGCGCGCGCCGGTTCCCCGGCGGCGCCGTGCCCCCGCAGAGGATGGCGGGGGCGCCGCCGCGCACCGTCCCACCGGGCGGGAGCCCCGTCCCACTGGGCAAGACCCCGTACTGAGCAGTCCCCCGCGTACAGGAGAATTCAGCCATGAGCAATCCCGAGCACCTTCGCTACAGCAAAGAGCATGAGTGGGTGACGCCCACCGCCGACGGCGTGGCCACGGTCGGTATCACCGAGTACGCCGCCAACTCCCTCGGCGACGTCGTCTTCGCCCAGCTCCCCGAGGTCGGCGCGGCCATCACCGCGGGCGACGCCTGCGGCGAGCTGGAGTCGACGAAGTCGGTCAGCGACCTCTACTCGCCGGTGAGCGGCGAGGTGACCGAGGTCAACGAGGACGTGGCGAACGACCCTTCGCTGGTGAACTCCGAGCCGTACGAGGGCGGCTGGCTGTTCAGGGTGCGTGTCGCCGGGGAGCCGGACGACCTGCTCACCGCCGCCGAGTACGGCGAGTTCTCGGCCTCCGAGTAGGCCCCCGCGCCGCCGCGCCCGCGGGCGGCCCGCGCTCCCCCGTGGAGCGCCGGGGCCGCCGCCGGTGCGCAGGCGCCCTCCGTGACCGTCCCGCGCGGCACGCCGCCGGGACCAGACTCCCCAGGGACCCGTGATGTCGCTTCTCAACACCCCGCTCCACCAGCTCGACCCGGACGTCGCCGCCGCCGTCGACGCCGAGCTGCGCCGCCAGCAGTCCACGCTGGAGATGATCGCCTCGGAGAACTTCGCGCCCGTCGGCGTCCTTGAGGCGCAGGGCTCCGTGCTCACCAACAAGTACGCGGAGGGCTACCCGGGCCGCCGCTACTACGGGGGCTGCGAGCACGTCGACGTGGTCGAGCAGATCGCGATCGACCGTGTGAAGGAGCTGTTCGGCGCCGAGCACGCCAACGTCCAGCCGCACTCGGGGGCCCAGGCCAACGCCGCCGCGATGTTCGCGCTGCTGAAGCCGGGCGACACCATCATGGGCCTGAACCTCGCCCACGGCGGCCACCTCACCCACGGCATGAAGATCAACTTCTCCGGCAAGCTGTACCACGTGGTCGCCTACCACGTGGACGGCGAGACCGGGCGCGTCGACATGGCCGAGGTGGAGCGGCTGGCCAAGGAGAGCAGGCCGAAGCTGATCGTCGCGGGCTGGTCCGCGTACCCGAGGCAGTTGGACTTCGCCGCGTTCCGCAGGATCGCCGACGAGGTCGGCGCGTACCTGATGGTGGACATGGCCCACTTCGCGGGCCTGGTCGCGGCCGGTCTGCACCCCAACCCGGTGCCGCACGCGCACGTGGTGACCACCACCACCCACAAGACCCTCGGCGGCCCGCGCGGCGGCGTCATCCTCAGCACCGCGGATCTCGCGAAGAAGATCAACTCGGCGGTGTTCCCCGGCCAGCAGGGCGGGCCGCTCGAACATGTCATCGCGGCGAAGGCGGTCGCGTTCAAGGTGGCCGCGAGCGAGGACTTCAAGGAGCGCCAGCGGCGCACCGTGGAGGGCGCGGCGATCCTCGCCGAGCGCCTGGTGGCGCAGGACGTCGCGGCGGCGGGCGTCTCGGTGCTCTCCGGCGGCACCGACGTCCACCTGGTCCTCGTCGACCTGCGCGACAGCCGGCTCGACGGGCAGCAGGCCGAGGACCGGCTCCACGAGATCGGCATCACCGTCAACCGCAACGCCGTGCCGAACGACCCGCGTCCGCCGATGGTCACCTCGGGGCTGCGCATCGGCACCCCCGCGCTCGCCACCCGCGGCTTCGCCGCCGAGGACTTCCGCGAGGTCGCCGACGTCATCGCCGGGGCGCTGAAGCCGGACCTCGACGAGTCCGGCACGAAGGCGCTGGCCGGGCGGGTGACGGCGCTGGTGGCGAAGCACCCGCTGTATCCGAACCTGTAGCGCCCGCGGCCCCGGGGCACCGCCCCGGGGCCTTTCGTACGCTTGACCGTGGCAGCGCGCACCCCGACCGGGGCGCGGTGCCCGCGCCCTGCCACCCACGGGCCGCGCACCCCGCGGCCGACGGCGTGCCACGCCAGCAAGGAGTCATCCGTGGCCCTCTCGGTCTTCGACCTGTTCTCGGTCGGCATCGGACCCTCAAGCTCCCACACGGTCGGCCCGATGCGGGCGGCCCGGATGTTCGCGCGGCGGCTGCGGGGCGAGGGCCTGCTGGAGCGGACGCACACCGTCCACGCGGAGCTGTACGGCTCGCTCGGCGCGACGGGGCACGGACACGGCACCCCGCGCGCGGTGCTGCTCGGCCTCGCGGGCGAGTCCCCGCGCACCGTCGACGTCGACACGGCGCAGGAGCGCACGGACCGTATGCGCGCCACCGGGCGGCTGCCGCTGCTCGGCACCCACGAGATCGGCTTCGACACCGACCGCGACCTGGTGCTGCACCGCAGGCGGGCGCTGCCGTACCACGCCAACGGCATGACGCTGCGCGCGGCGGACGCGGCCGGGCGGGCGCTGCTGGAGAAGACGTACTACTCGGTCGGCGGCGGCTTCGTGGTGGACGAGGACGCGGTGGGCACGGACCGTATCGCCCTCGACGACACGGAGCTGACGCACCCGTTCCGCACCGGCGACGAGCTGATGGCGCGGGCCAGGGAGACCGGTCTCTCGGTGTCGGCGCTGATGCTGGAGAACGAGCGGGCGTGGCGCACCGAGGGCGAGGTGCGCGCGGAACTGCTGGAGATCTGGCGGGTGATGCGGGACTGCGTGGCGCGCGGCATGTCCCGTGAGGGGCTGCTGCCCGGCGGCCTCAAGGTGCGCAGGCGCGCGGCGTCCTCGGCGCGGCAGTTGCGCGCGGAGGGCGACCCCGCGGCGCGCGCGATGGAGTGGGTGACGCTGTACGCGATGGCGGTGAACGAGGAGAACGCCGCGGGCGGCCGGGTGGTGACCGCGCCGACCAACGGCGCGGCCGGCATCATCCCCGCGGTGCTCCGCTACTACCTGGACTTCGTGCCGGGCGCCGACGAGGAGGGCGTGGTGCGCTTCCTGCTGGCGGCGGGGGCGATCGGCATGCTCTTCAAGGAGAACGCGTCGATCTCGGGCGCCGAGGTGGGCTGCCAGGGCGAGGTGGGCTCGGCGTGCTCGATGGCGGCGGGCGCGCTCGCCGAGGTGCTGGGCGGCACCCCCGAGCAGGTGGAGAACGCGGCCGAGATCGGCATGGAGCACAATCTCGGCCTGACCTGCGACCCGGTGGGCGGCCTGGTGCAGATCCCCTGTATCGAGCGGAACGGCATGGCCGCGGTGAAGGCCATCACCGCGGCCCGCATGTCGATGCGCGGCGACGGCAACCACCTGGTCTCCCTCGACAAGGTCATCAAGACGATGCGCGAGACGGGCGCCGACATGAGCGTCAAGTACAAGGAGACGGCGCGCGGCGGGCTCGCCGTGAACATCATCGAGTGCTGAGGGCGGCGGGGCTGCCGGGGCCGGCCGCGGGCGTGAGGGGCGCCGGTACCGTGGAGCGCGTGCCCGAGATCTCACCGTGGTGGCAGGAGCCGACGCCCGCCGGGGCCGCGGCCCGCGTGCGGTGGCACGGGTGCACCGTGCCGCGTGCGGGCGGGGGCGGGGGATGAGCGGGCCGGGCGCGCCGGGCGGCGCGGGTCTCCTGGTGGGTCCCGGCGCCTCCCGCTGGCGGACGTTCGGGGGGCGGCGGGTCCTCGTCGCCGCCGTCAGGACGCTGACCTCCACCGTGCGGCTGCTGGAGACGCTGCCCGCGCTGCTGCGCGGGGACCGGCGTCTCGACGTCGTCTACGCCTTCGATCCGACCTCCGCGTTCAACGAGGGCGTCCTCGGGGCGCTGCGCGCCGCGGGCTGCCGGGTGCTGCCGTGGCCGCAGCTCGGCTCGGTCAGTCCCGACCTCATCGTCACCGCGAGCGAGAACCTCGACCTGCCGCGGGGCGACTGCCCGGTGCTGGTGCTGCCGCACGGCGTCGGGTTCCAGAAGCTGGTGCCCGACGCGCGCGGCCCGGGGACGCGGGTGTCGGGGATGGTGCCCGACGAGTGGCTGGAGTCGGGGCGTGCCTGGCTCGCGGTGTCGCACCCGGACCAGGAGCGGCAGTTGGTCGCCGCGCAGCCGAAGGCCGCGGGCCGCACGCTGCTGGTGGGCGACCCGGTGCTCGACGGGCTCTCGGCGAGCCTGTCGCTGGCGGACTCCTACCGGGCGGCGCTCGGCGCGGGCGATGGCAGGCGGCTCGTGGTGCTCAGCTCGACCTGGGGGCCCGCGTCGTTGATCGGGCGGCGGCCCGACCTGCCCGCGCAGCTCCTCGCGGAGCTGCCGTACGACCGCTACCGGGTGGCGCTGGTGCTGCACCCCAACGTGTGGTCGGCGCACGGTGCCTGGCACATCGAGACCCTGCTCGCCGACGCCCTCGACGCCGGTCTCCTGCTGGTGCCGCCCGTGCACGAGTGGCGCCAGGCGCTGGTCGCCGCGCACGCCGTGGTGGGGGACCACGGCAGTGTGACGCTGTACGGGGCGGCGCTGGGCAAGCCGGTGCTGCTGGGCGCGTTCGGGGACGACGCGGTGCCGGGGACGGCGATCACGGCGCTGGGCGCGACGGCGCCACGGCTCGGCGGCAGGGGTGAGCGCGGGCGGCAGATCGCGGCGGCGGTACGGGACGGGCAGGGCGCGGCACGGGCCGTGGCGGCGGCCGCGTTCGCGGACGAGGGGCACGCGCTCGACCGGCTGCGGGACGCGCTGTACCGGCTGGTGGGTCTCTCTGAGCCGGAGTCGCCCGCGCCGCGGGCCCGGCGGCTGCCGCCGCCCGCGGTGGCGGCGCGGCCGGTCACATCCTGGATGGTGGCGACCGACCTCGCCAGGGACGGCGGGCGGCGCACCGTGGCCGTGCGCCGTCGTCCCGCGGCGGTCTTCGAGGAGTGGACGGAGCCGCAGGACGCGCTCCTCCATCTCGCCTGCGACGACCGTGAGGCCGACGCGCAGCTCACCCAGAGCGCGGCGGTCCTGGTGCGCGGCGAGCCGGTACGGGCCGCGGTCGAGGCGCTCGCCTGGATCGGGGACACCCTGCGCGCGGTGCCCGGCAGCAGGGTCGCGGCGGTGCCGCTGGGGCCGCGGCAGTTTTTGGTGGGGCTGCGCGACGGGCGGGTGTACGAGGTCGCCACGACGGGGCCCGCCCTCGACGCGGGCGTTCCCGCCGCGGCGGTCTATGCCTGCCTGTGCGAGGGGGAGGTGGAGCCGGACGGCGCCCTGGTGGCGCTGCGGGTCGACGCGGGGCGTGCGCAGGACGTCTCGATCCGGCTCAGACACGGCACGCGCCCGGCGGGCTGAGCCGCACGCGCCGGGCGGCCCGTCATACGGGGGTGTCGCCCTGCTCCTCGTCGGCGGCGGGTCCCAGTGTCTCCAGGCGCCGCCTGACGCCCTCGGCTTCCGGGCTGTCGCCGTCGGCGTAGATCGTGTGGGCCGCGGCCAGTTGCTCCCGTACCGCGTCGAGGGGGGCGCCCGCGGCCTGGAGGACGTCGGCGAGGGCGACCCGGGCCCCGGCCTCGTAGTGCGGGCCCTCCACCTGGTGCAGTGTGTCGATCGCCGCGCGCAGCTCGTCCTCGGCCGTGGCGGTGTCGCCGAGCCGTCCGCGCAGGGCGCCGACGGCGGCCTGGGCGCGGGCCGCCATCCGTACGTCGGGCGCGGGCAGGGCGAGGAACGCGGCGTGTGACTTCTCCAGCGTCAGCAGCGCCTCGGCGCGCCTGGCGCGCGCCAGGGACTCGTCGCCCAGGTCCCTCGCGGTGGCGGCGAGCGCCTGGCCGAGGAAGAGGCGGGCGATGGCGGCGCCGCGCTCCTCCCCCGCCTCGGTGTTGAACCGCAGCGACTCGCGGTAGGCGAGGACCGCGGTGGGTGGGTCCCTCCTGTCCCAGTAGCGGCCGAGGAACTCCTGCACGGAGCCCTGGAGTACGGCGTGTCCCGAGCCGGCGGCGAGTGCGGCGGCCCTGGTCAGCTCCTCGTACGCCTCGTCGTACCGGCCGAGGTCCAGCAGCGGGCGCGAGCGCAGGCTGCGGAGCCTGGCCTCCAGGGCGGTCAGGCCGGCCCGGGCGGCGCAGCGGCTGCCGAGGTCGAGCGAGTTCAGCCAGTCGTCGAGGTGGCGGTGGTGCAGGAACAGCGCGACGAAGCCCTCGGCGAGCGGCGCCGCCACACCGTCCAGGTGGTGGCGGTGCGCCGCGCGCAGCACCGCCATGATGTTGGCGCGCTCGGCTTCGAGCCAGTCGAGCGCCGGGCCGCCGCCCGCGAAGGGGTCGGGCACCCGGTCGAGCAGGTCGCCGAGGCGTGCCAGGCGCAGCCGGTCGGCCCGCAGGGCGCGGTCGGCCCAGGCGACCTGGGCCAGGTAGCGGGTGGCCACGCGCAGCGCGACCGCCTTCTCGTCGGTCCCGGGGTCGCGCTCGGCGCGCTCGCGGGCGTGCAGCCTGACCAGGTCGTGGAGGCGGTAGCGGCCGTCGCCCGCGGGGTCGAGGAAGTTGGTGGCGCGCAGTTGCCGCAGCAGGGCCCTGGCGGTCGTGGTGTCGACGTCGGCCGCCGCCGCGGCCGTGCCCAGGTCGAAGGTGCGGCAGGGCAGCAGCCCCAGCGTCCGGTACATGCGGGCGGCGTCGGCGCCGAGGTCACGGTAGGCCACTTCGAGCGCGGCGGACATGGAGTTCTCCTCCCCCATTCCGATGCCGGCGAGCCGGCGGCGTTCGTCGGCCAGTTCCCCGACAAGCTCGGCGATGGTCAGGACGTCGTCCAGCAGCCGGGTCGCGACCAGCCAGATCGCCTTCGGCACCCGTCCGCACAGCTCCACGAGCCGCTCGGCGGCGGCCGGTTCTGCGGCGGTACGTGTCTCGCCCGCGACCTCCGCGAGGAGTTCGAGGGCACTCGCCCGGTCGAGCGGCGCCACCGAGATCGGGCGAGCGCCGTCGAGGTACAGCTCGGGGAACCTGCGGGTGCTGGTGACGAGCACGGCGCTGCCGAAACCCTCCGGGATCAGGGCGCTGACCTGCCCGGGGTGGCTGACGTCGTCGAGCAGCACGAGGATGCGCCGACCGCGGGTGGCGCACCGGTACTGCTCCCGCCGCTCCTCGACCGAGGGCTTGATGGCCGTGGCGTCGCAGCCGAGGGTGACAAGGCAGTGGAACAGGGCGGCACCGACGTCACCGCCGACCGCGGCGCGTCTGCGCAACTCCCCGTAGTCCACGAAGAGTTGCCCGTCGGGGAAGAGGCCGTTGCTGCGCCCCGCCCAGCGCCGGGCGAGGGTGGTCTTGCCGAGTCCCGGCAGTCCGTCGATGGCGCCGTATCCGATACCGCGGTCCTCGCGCCCCGCGCCGCCCACGAAGCGGTCGAGTAAGTCCAGGTACTGCTGCTGGTCGACGGGGCGGAAGGTGAGCGGGGGCACCTCGAAGGGGGAACGGCCCGCGGTGGCGGGCGGGGTGTAGGTGATCTGGCCGACCGAGCCGCTGACCTGGAGGACGAGCCCCGCGAAGTCGCCGCCGGTGATGACGTTGCGCGCCCCGCCCGGCTCCACGGGCCGCGCGCCCTCGCCCTGCTCCTCGTCCACCGCTCCCCCTCTCGGCCGCAGCCCCTCCGCCAACCGTAGAGAGCGCTCCGGCAAATGGGTAGCCGACGCCCCGTCAGCGGTACCGGGGCGGGGTCGGCGGGCCGCCGGGGCGGACGCGGCGGTGCGCCCCTTGGCGCTTTCCTGTTGCAGATGCTGCTAGCGTGCAGTTGCATATAGATTGCAATAAGGACCTGGAGGCATGAGACGTGGCCACGTACACGCTGCCGGAACTGCCGTACGACTACTCGGCCCTCGAACCGGTCATCGACCCGCAGATCGTCGAGCTGCACCACGACAAGCACCACGCCGCCTATGTGAAGGGCGCCAACGACACGCTCGAACAGCTCGCGGAGGCGCGGGACAAGGGGACGTGGGGGGCGGTCAACGGGCTGGAGAAGAACCTCGCGTTCCATCTCTCCGGGCACATCCTGCACTCGATCTACTGGCACAACATGACGGGCGACGGCGGCGGTGAGCCGCTGGCCGCGGACGGGGTGGGGGACCTCGCCGACGCGATCGCGGAGTCCTTCGGCTCCTTCGCGGGCTTCAAGGCGCAGCTCACCAAGGCAGCGGCCACCACCCAGGGCTCCGGCTGGGGCGTGCTCGCGTACGAGCCGGTGAGCGGGCGCCTCATCGTCGAGCAGATCTACGACCACCAGGGCAACGTGGGCCAGGGCTCGGTGCCGATCCTGGTCTTCGACGCCTGGGAGCACGCCTTCTACCTCCAGTACAAGAACCAGAAGGTGGACTTCATCGAGGCGATGTGGAACGTCGTCAACTGGCAGGACGTGGCCAGGCGCCACGCCGCGGCCAAGGAGCGCGCGGGCACCCTGCTGCTCGCCCCCTGACCGGGCCGCCGCCCGGCCCCCAGGCGTCCGCCTCGTGATCGTCTTCTCAGCCTTCACGGCGGACGGACAGAGGAAGGGCCCCCGCGAGGACGTGACTCGCGGGGGCCCTTCTCTTACGGGGCCACGGCCGTCACCCGGTACTGCCCGGTGGCGGCGTCCCGCACGGTGTTCACCTGGCCGGGGCACAGGTGCCGGGAGGAGAGGTTGCTCAGGATCTGCGGGACGGCGGCGATGGTGGTCTGGTAGCCGCCGTCGTGCATCAGGATGATGCCGCCAGGTTGCAGGGTGGCGGCGGCCTGCACGATCTGCTGGGTGCTCGCGCCGTTCCAGTCCTGGGAGTCGACGCTCCACAGCACCTCCGAGGTGAGGCCGAGTTGCAGCTCGTCGTTCCTGATCTGGGCGTTGGTCTCACCGTAGGGCGGGCGGAAGAGCGTGGGCCTGACGCCGATGGTCTGCTGGATGATGTTCTGGGTGTCGGCGATCTGGTTGTACGCGGCCGGCTCCCCTATCTGGGTCATGTGCGGGTGGTTCCAGGTGTGGTTGCCGATCCACATCCCGGCGGACTGCTCGGCGCGCAGCAGGTCGAGGTGCTGCTGGGCGTGCTCGCCCCAGATGAAGAAGGTGGCCTTGGCGCCGCCCGCGTTCAGGGCGTTCAGCAGCGCGGTGGTGGACGAGGGGTTCGGGCCGTCGTCGTAGGTGAGGCCGACGTAGCCGCCCGAGCAGTCGGCCCAGAGGCCGGCGCCCGCGGGGCCCTGGGCGGTGGCGTGCGCGGGGGTGGCGGCGAAGGCCGCGGCGGCCACGGTGAGCGTGGCGGCGGCGGTGCGCAGATGCTTGCGTGCGTGGCGGAACATGCTGCTCTCCTGTGGGGAGTCGGGGGGCGGGGGCGGTGCGGGTCCCGGCGGGCTCAGTCGAAGCCGGAGCCGGGCGGGAGCCGCCGGTCGTGGAACAGGTCGAGCGGGAAGGCCGCGGCGAGTTCTCCGTAGCCCTCGGGGTTGAGGTGCAGGTGGTCGCCGACGTCGTACGCGGGGTTCACCCGGCCGGGCAGGCCGGGGTCCCGCACGGCGCGGTCCAGGTCGACGACGGCGTCGAACCGGCCGCCGGTGCGTATCCAGTCGTTGACGGTGCGCCTGGCCGCGGCGCGGTTGCCGTCCGGGTCGTCGTAGTCGGCGTAGCCGCCGAAGGGGGTGAGGGTGGCGCCGTAGACGCGGATGCCCTGGGCGTGGGCCTGGACGACGATCTGGTCGAAGGCGGAGATCAGGTCGTCGGCGACGCGCTGCTGGCTCGCCTCGTCGGCGGGCGCGGTGCCGATGTCGTTGACACCCTCGAAGACGATCAGCGAGGTGACCCCCGACTGGGCGAGCACGTCGCGGTCGAGCCGTGCCACCCCGGCGGGGCCGAGGCCGTCGTTGAGGACGCGGTTGCCGCCCGCGCCCTGGTTGACGACCGCGTTGCCCGCGGTGCCCGGGTCCGCCAGCAGCCGGGCGCGGAGCTGGTCGGGCCAGCGGTCGTTGCGGTTGCTGGTGGAGCCGCGGCCGTCGGTGAGCGAGTCGCCGAGCACGGCGGTGGCGCGGGTGGCGCGCGGCGACCACACCTCGGCGCCGCTGAGGAAGTACCAGTGCTCCACCGACGCGGCGCCCGGCAGGCCGGTGTCGTCGAGGTGGTCGCCGCGGACCAGGTACGAGGCGGTGCGCGAGCCGGGGTGCGAGGTGATGTCGGTGGACGCCTGGCCCCGGGCGAGGTAGAGGGTGACGGTGAGGTCGGCGCCGGGCCCGACGGTGAAGTCGAGCGGGTCGGACACCACTTGGGCGCCGCGCTGCACCGTCGTCCCGGCCCGGCCGCGGAAGGTGAGCGGCCTGGCGGAGCCCGGCTCGGTCGCGCTCGCCCCCGCCGCGCCGCCCGCGGGCAGCGCCACGGAGGCCGCGGTGAGGGGCAGCGGGGCGCCGCCGAAGGCGTTGGAGAAGCGCAGCCTGAGCCGTTCGCCGCCGACGGAGACGTGGACGGTCTGGCGCAGGGTGCTGTCGACCAGCACCTCGCCGTCGCCGGTGAAGGGGGCGGGCGGCATGTTGGTGTCCTCGGTGAGCTGCGGCGTCGCCGTCCAGGTGTCCACCCAGTGGTCGCCGGGGGCCGGTTGTGCGCGGTGTTCCGTGCCGGGCGCCCCGGCCGCCCGGTGCGCCGCGCCGTCGGCGCCGAACGCGGCTCCCGCCGCGCCGAGGCACAGCGCGAGCACCACGGCGGCCAGGGCCTTCGCCGACCGGAAGCGGCGGGCGGCGGGCGCCGGAGGCACGGCGGCCTCGGGGGGTCCGGCCAGGCGCTGGCGCGCGGGGGCCAGGGACTTGTCGGTGCTTCTCTTCACTTCCGGCCTCTCCTGGGGTGCAGTGGTGTGACGGCCACCGGGTGGACACAGGGGTGTGCGTGGGGCACACGGTGTACGTGGCGGGTGGTGCGGGTGGTGCGTGCGGCGGGGGCGGACCGGTGCGGCGCGGTGTCGGCTACGGCTGGTCGAGGCCGAAGAAGGTGATCGCGCGGGCCGCCATCCCCGGCTGCGGCAGCGAGTGGCCGACGCCCTGGACGCTGACCGCCTCGACGGGCGCCCGGTCACCCGGGTCGCCGTAGCGGGTACGGGTCCAGCCCTGCTGCGGGGCGTCGCTGGACACCGGCATCTGGCCCACGCCGAGTACGTCGGTCCACTGCTTGATCTCCTCGCCGAAGTTGGCGTAGTCCAGCGTGGTGTCCGCGGTGCCGTGCCAGAGCTGCATACGGGGCCTCGGCCCGCCGTACCCGGGGTCGGCGGCGCGGACGAGGTCGCCCCACTCCCCGGCGGTGTGGGTGAGCTGCCCGCCCGAGCAGGTGCTGTTCCAGCCGGAGCCGTCGTCGGTGGCGAAGCAGCCGAACGGCACGCCCATGAACGCGGCCCCCGCCTGGAACACGTCGGGGTAGTCGCCGAGGAGGACGTTGGTCATCATGCCGCCCGAGGAGGCGCCGGTGACGTAGACGCGGTCGGGGTCGGCGCCGTAGGTGTCCTCGGCGTAGGTGACCATCGACATGATGCCGACCGGGTCGCTGCCGCCGCCCCTGCGCAGCGCCTGGGAGGTGGAGACGTCGAAGCACTGGCCGCTGCGGGTCGCCGACGGGTAGACGACGAGGAAGCCGTAGCGGTCGGCGAGCGCGGCGAACTCGGTGCCCGAGTAGAACGCGGGGCCCGAGCCCGTGCAGTAGTGCACGGCCACCAGCAGGGGCGCGCCCGCGCCCGCGCCGTCGGGCACATAGACGTGCATCCGCAGGTTGCTGGGGTTGTCGCCGAAGCCCGTGACCTCGGTGAGGGTGGCCGCGGAGGCCGGGGGCGCGCCGAGGAACAGCGCGGCGAGCAGCGGCAGTACGGCGCCGAACAGCACGGCGGCGAGGGTGCGGGGGCGGCGGGCGGCGGCCCGGGGCGGTGCGGCTCTGGTCGTCATGCTCATGCCCTTTCTAGACTGCGAAGGTGAAGGGTCTGCTTTTGCGCCTGTCGTCGCTGGACGCGGACGCCGCCGCCGCGGTGCGGGTGATCGCCCATTTCCAGGCGCTGTTGGGCGGCGGCCCGGTCGAACCGCTGGTACTGGTGCGGTCGACCGCCGGTCTCGCGCGGTGTCCCGCGGGGATGGAGCCGGCCGAAGGACACCGGGTGCGGTGCGCGCCCGACGGGTCGACGCTGCCCGGGGCGCCCGGGCGGGTCTCGGGGAGTGTGGAGCTGCCCGGGGGCGGGCGGGTGTGGCTGGAGCGTGCGGGCGCGCCGGGGCCGCTGGACGCGCTGGTACTCGAATGGCTGGCGCTCGCGGCGCGGATGGGCGGTGCGGGGCACGGCGGCCGGGCGCCGCAGGCGGCCGACCCCGCGCTGGTGGAGCTGGCGCTCTCGGGCCGCGAGGCGGCGGCCGACCGGGTGCGGGCGCTTCGGCTGCTCGGTCTGAACCCGGCCAGGGCGCTGAGGGTGGCGGCCGCCGACGCGGGCCCCGGCGCGGAGCCGGGGGTGGAGACGGTGGCGCTGCTGGCCCGCAGCGCGCTGCCCGCCGTGGTGCGGGTCGCGGCGGTGGGGCGGCTCACCGCGACGCTTGTTCAGCCGCGGGACGGCGCGGACTCCCCCGCCGCGGCGCTGCGCCGCACGGTCGTCGAGCGCTCCCGCGAGCTGCGCGGGGGCGGGGCGCGGGTGGCGGGGACGCGCTTCGGGATAGGCGGCAGCGTGGCGGCGGAACTGGCGCCGCTCTCCTGGGCGCAGGCGCGCACGGCGCTGCGGTTCGCGGCGGGCGGCGGCCCCGAGGACGAGGTGGTCGACCACGACGCGCTGGGACCGCTCGCGCTGCTCGCCGACCTGCCCGCCGCCCGGCTGCGCGCCGAGCCCGGGGTGCGGGCGCTTGCGGAACTGGCCGGGCGGGACGGTGCGGAGCTGAGCGTGGCCGCCCTCGCGGCGTTCTGCCGGCACGGGTCGCTGCGCAGGGCGGCGGCGGCGCTGCATCTGCACCACAGCTCGGTGGCCGCGCGGCTGGCGCAGGTGGAGTCGGCACTCGGCTGGCGGCTCGGCGACCCGGGCGGGCTGCTGAGGGCCCAACTCGCGTTGTACGCCTGGCGGCTCTCCCGTTCGGACGACGCGACGGGGGACGGTGCGGGGGACGGCGGGGCGAGCGGGACGCGGGGCGGTGTGGGAGATGGTGCGGCGGACGGCGCCTGGGACGGCGGGGGCGCGGGCGGCGCCGGGCACGGTGCGGGTGACGGGGGCGGTGTGGGTACGGGGGCCGGTGGCGCCGGGGGTACGGGGGCCGGTGCGGGGTGATCCGTGCGGGCGACGCTCATCTGCGTGATCCCTCGGGCAGCGGGCCGAGACCCTCGCGGAGCGCGCCCAGTGCCTCGTCGGTGATGCGGCGGGCCACGGCGGAGTGTGCGACGGCGGCGCAGCCGTGGAAGGTGCCCGGGTAGCTCCTGAGGTCGACCCGGACCCCGGCGGCGGCGAGCGCCCCGGCGAAGTCCACCCCCTCGTCGTGCAGCGGGTCGAACTCCATCACGGCGATGTACGCGGGCGGCAGCCCGGCCAGGTCCGCGCTGCGGGCGGGCGCCGCGTAACCGGTGACGCCCGAGCTGCCCGGCACCCCGGGCCCGAGGTAGCGCTGCCAGCTCAGCCAGGCGTTGCGGCGGTTCCACACCGGGGTGTCGGTGAAGCGGCGGGCGCTCAAGGTCGCGAGGCGGTCGTCGAGGGCGGGGCTGTGCAGGTGCTGGAGGCGGATCGCGGGGCCCGACCTGTCGCGGGCGAGCAGCGCCACCCCCGCGGCGAGTCCCCCGCCCGCGCTGTCCCCCCATATCCCGATGCGGGCGGGGTCGGCGCCGAGCCCCGTGGCGTGTGCCGCGAGCCAGCACAGGGCGGCGTAGCAGTCGTCGAGGGCGGCGGGGAAGCGGTGTTCGGGGGCGAGCCGGTAGTCCACGGCGACGACGACGGCGGGCAGTTCGCGGCAGAGCCGCAGGCTCAGCTCGTGGTCGGCGTCGGGCGAGCCGAGGACGAAGCCGCCGCCGTGCAGGCTGAGCAGCGCGGGCAGCGGCCCCGTGGCGCCCTCGGGCCGGTAGATCCGCAGCGGCACCGGGGGGCCGCCGTTCCCGCCGGGGGCGTGGGTGTGGGAGATCTCGGTCCCGCGCTCGTCGGCCTCCGCGAGCGCCGCCTTCAGCTCGGCGGCCTGCGCCGCCCTGGCGGCCGTGAGGTCGGTGATGTCGACCTCGGCCATCAGGGAGAGCGCGGCTGCCAGTTCGGGATCGAAGGGGTACGTCATGCCCGCTCCTCCGTGGGGGGGGCGCGCCGTGGGGGCGCGTGCCATGAACCGTCCCACGACAGGCGCGGGACGGTCACCAGACGGGCGTCGGGGAAGCGGCACCGCCCGCCCGACATCCGTGCGGCACGGCGCCCCTCACGAGACTGGCTGACGCCCCATCAGGCAGACACCCTCGTCGAGGAGTTCACAGTCACGGAGTCCACCGCCGGAGAACACCACTGGGAAAGCATCGCCAGGGAACCACTGCCCGGGAATCACCACCGGGCAGTCACCGCCAGGGAATTCACCGGGGCACGTCCATGCGCTGGGTGCCGAGGACGGAGAGCAGTCGCAGGGCCTCCTCGTCGGAGGAGCCGGGGGTGGCGGTGTAGATCACCAGGCTCTGGTCGCGGTCGCTGATGTCGAGGACGTCGCAGTTGAGGGTGACGGGGCCGACCACCGGATGCCGGAAGGTCTTGCGGAGCGCGGGCTGCGACGCGACGTCGTGCGAGGCCCAGAGCCCGGCGAAGTCCTCGCTCCCGGCGAGCAGTTCGGCCACCAGCGCGGTGACCTCGGGGTCGCCCGGGTAGCGTGCGGCGGTGGCCCTGAGCCGCCGCGCCGCGTGGCAGGCGAACGACCGCATGTCGGAGACCCCGTACAGCCAGGGCCCCTGTCCTTCGGTGCCGAGGAAGACCCGGCGCATCAGGTTGCGGTCGCGGCGCGGGACGGCGGAGAAGTCCTCCATCAGGGCGGCCGCGAGATCGTTCCAGGCGATCACCTCAAGGGTCGCGGACATCACCGTCGCCGCGGCCTGCGGCAGCCGTTCGAGCAGGTCGAGGATGCTCTGCCCGACCTCGCGCGAGGGCCCGGGCGGCGGTCCTGGCGGGGCGCCCGCGAGGTGGTGGAGGTGGGCGGACTCGGCGTCGCTGAGCCGCAGCGCCCTGCCGAGGCCCGCCAGCACCTCACGGGAGGGGCGCGGGGCGCGGCCCTGTTCGAGCCGGGTGTAGTACTCGGTGGAGATGAACGCCAGACGCGCGGCCTCCTCGCGGCGCAACCCCGGCGTGCGCCGCCTCGGCCCGGCGGGCAGGCCCACGTCGGCGGGCGCGATCCGCTCGCGCCTGCTGCGCAGGAAGGCGGCCAGCTCTCTTCTGTCCATACGGTCCACGCTGTCCAGTGTGCGTCCGCGGCCGGTCCCCATCCAGGTACCGCCGGTGCCTGGATGGGCCGGGGCGGGCGGAGCAGGCTCACCGCCATGACCCATGCGACGACCACCAGTGCACCGGCCCACGACACCGCCCCCGGGGGCCTGCTCGCCGGGAAGACGGTCCTTGTCACCGGCGCCGGGCGCGGCATCGGCGCCGCCGCGGCCCGGCTCTTCGCCCGGGAGGGCGCCCGGGTGCTGCTCGCGGCACGTACCGAGGAGGAGCTGAAGAACGTCACCGAGGAGATCAGGGCCGCCGGGGGCACCGCGGACCTGGCGGTGTGCGACCTGGCCGACGAGGAGAGTGTGCGCGCGGCCGTGGACCGCGCCGTGCAGCTGTACGGGCGGCTCGACGCCGCCTTCAACAACGGCGCCGCGTTCACCCCGCCGACGCCGCTCGACGCGGTGCCCACCGCCGAGTTCGACCTGCTCTACACCGTGAACCTGCGGGGCCCCTGGCTCGCGATGGCCGCCGAGGTCGCCGCGATCCGCGCCACCGCGGGCACCGGCGCCATCGTCAACAACTCCAGCGTCGGCAGCCTGCGCGGCAACCCCCAACTCCCCGTGTACGGGGCGATGAAACGGGCCGTGAACAGCCTCACCGAGTCCGCCGCCCTCACATACGGGCCCGAGGGCATCAGGATCAACGCCATCGCGCCGGGCAACACAGGCACCGCGATGATGCGGGCGTGGGAGGACGTGGCCGCCCCGGGCTTCGCCGACATGCTGGTCTCCCGCACCCCGCTGCGCCGTCAGGCCACCCCGGAGGAGATCGCCGAGGCGGCCGCGTGGCTGCTGAGCGACCGTGCCTCCTTCGTCACCGGGGCGGTGCTCCCGGTGGACGGCGGCGCCAGCGCCTGACCGGGCCACCGGTCACGGGCCCCGTACGACGCCTCCGGCCACCGGCCCCGTACACCCCACCGCCCGACGACCGCCGCACGGTCGCACGCCCCGCCGCCCCCGGCCCCGGCCGCCGCGCGGCACCGCGCCACGCCGCGCGCCACGGTGCACGCCCGTGAACGTTTCCCGCACTCCCGGTCAACACCCGCCCCGTCCTCTTCCCCAGGACCGCGTGCCGTGCTGAAGTCTCGTGTGCATGCCGTGATGTGACGAGACGTCTGGGGTGAGAGTGGTCGTGGTTTCGGTACCGGGTGTCAGAAATGCCGGATTCACCGGGCGCGCGGGGGCGCCGCGCAGCCGCCCGTCCCCACGGTCGGCCGCGGTGGCGCTGACCGCGTGCGCGGCGCTGCTCGGCGCGGGGCTCGCCGCGGCGACGCCCGCGAGCGCGGCGCCCTCCGTGGTGTCGGCCGTCGGGCGGCAGCGCGGGCTCGCGCCCGGCGTCGGGTACCGCGACGTCTCCCTCACCGCGTCCCAGGGCCGGGTCAACGGGCATCTGGTCACGGTGGACCTGCGCAACCCGCGGGTGTCGGTCGACCTGCTGCACGGCACCTCGGTGACCGACAGGCAGCCGGTCTCCGCGCTCGCGGACGGGCAGGGCGCGGTGGCCGGGGTCAACGGCGACTTCTTCAACATCGACGAGACCCACCCCGGCATCGAGCCCACCGGTTCGAGCGACGGGCCCGAGATCGCCGCGGGCCGCCAGTTGAAGGCGGCCGTGCCCGACGGGCAGCGGTTCGGGCCCGCGCTGCCCGTCGGCACCGGCACCCGGGACGTCATCGGGGTGGGGGTGGACCGCAGGGCGAGGCTCGACACCCTCACCCTGAAGGGCGCCGCCCTGACCACGCGCGGGGTGCTGCCGCTCGGCGGCCTCAACCAGTACGCGGTGCCGCAGAACGGCGTCGGCGCCTACACCTCCGACTGGGGCACCGTCTCCCGGGCCCGCGCGGCCTGCGGCAGCGACACGGTGCGCGCCGACCCCTGCACCCCCGACGCGTACGAGGTGGCGGTGCGCGGCGGCCGGGTGGTGTCCGGCTCCGCGCGGCTCGGCTCGGGCGCCATCGCGCGCGGCACCACGGTGCTGGTGGGCAGGGAGCGGGGCGCGGACGCGCTGCGCCGACTGCGCCCCGGCACCCCGGTGCACCTCTCGTACCGGCTGGCGGCGCGCCACCCCGTGCCGCTGCGGTTCGCGGTGGGCGGCTTCCCCGTGCTGCGCGGCGGCGCGCCGCTGCCCGGCCTCGACGACGCCACCGCCGCCACCCGCACCGCCGCGGGCCTCGGCGACCACGGGCGGCGCCTCTACCTGTTCGCGCTCGACGGCGCCGCGGAGGACAGCGCGGGGCTGACCGTCGCGGAACTGGCGCGGGTGATGCGGGACTTCGGCGCCGACGACGCGGTCAACCTGGACGGCGGCGGCTCCACCACCCTGGTCACCCGCGCCCCCGGCGCCGGCCATGTCACGGTCCGCAACCACCCGGGCGGCATCGCGGAGCGCCCGGTGCCGAACGGGATCGGGGTGTTCGCCCGGCGCTGACCCGGCGCGTCAGGCGGCGGCCCTGTCCCCCGGGGCGCGCCGCCGCATGGCGGGGGTGGTCAGCGAGGGCGGGGTCCAGGCGCCGTCCGGCGGGTAGACGTCGGTGCCGGGCGGCACGATCGCGTCGATCCGGTCGAGCGCGGAGTCGTCGAGCACCAGCTCGGCGCCCGCGAGGCTGTCCCGGAGCTGCTCCATGGTGCGCGGGCCGATGATCACCGAGGTGACTGCCGGGTGCGCGAGCGGGAAGGCGACGGCCAGTTGCGGCAGCGTGCAGCCCATCTCCTCGGCCAGCGCGACCAGTTGCTCGACGGCGTCGAGCTTGGCCGCGGTCAGCGGTGACTCCGGGTCGAAGCGGTTCGGGTTGAGCACGGCGCGCCCGTGGGACAGATCCATCTGCTGTCCCTTGCGGTAGCGCCCGGTCAGGAACCCGGAGGCCAGCGGGCTCCAGGTCAGCACGCCCATGCCGAGGCGCCCGGCCACCGGCAGCAGCCGGTTCTCGATGCCGCGCGCCAGCAGGCTGTACGGGGGCTGCTCGGTGCGGAAGCGGTGGAGCCCGCGCCGCTCGGCGACGTGGTACGCCTCGACGATCTCGTCGGCGGGGAAGGTGGAGCAGCCGAAGGCCCTGATCTTGCCCTGCCGCACCAGGTCGGTCAGCGCCGACAGGGTCTCCTCGACGTCGGTGGTGGCGTCGGGCCTGTGCACCTGGTAGAGGTCGATCCAGTCCGTGCCGAGCCGCCGCAGGCTGTCCTCGACCTCCCGCACGATCCACCGCCGCGAGTTGCCGCCCCTGTTCGGCCCCTCCCCCATCGGGAAGTGCACCTTGGTGGCGAGCACCACGTCGTCGCGGCGCCCCTTGAGCGCCTTGCCGACGATGGTCTCGGACTCGCCGGAGGAGTACATGTCGGCGGTGTCGACGAAGTTGACGCCCTCGTCCAGCGCGGCGTGCACGATCCTGGCGCAGTCGTCGTGGTCGGAGTTGCCGATGAAGCCGAACATCATGGTGCCGAGGCAGTAGGTGCTGACCTCGATGCCGGTGCCGCCCAGAGCGCGGTAGCGCATGCCGTTCCCCCATGTGACCCGTGGTGCTGACGGGGCCGAGCCTACGTTTTCGAGCACGCTCGAAGGCAAGCCGGGAGAGGCGGGTGCGCCGCGGGCCCGCTCACCCCCGTCCGTACGTCTGCTCACCCCCGTCCCGTACGCCTGCTCACGCCCGTGCCGCCCCGGGGCCGGGCCAGCCCGCCGCGAGCAGGGCGCGCAGCCGGGTCAGGTCCTCGCCGAAGAAGCGGTCCTCCGTGGTGTCGGGCAGCGGCTCGCCCGCCAGGTCGAGGGCCCGCGCCAGGGCCTGCGTCCCGGGCGGCGGTACGGCGCCGAGGCGGCGCGCCTGGTGCAGGGCGAGCAGTTCGCAGGCGGTGACGTCCGCCAGGCCGAGGGCCGCGCGGCGGCAGCACTCGGCGGCCTCCACGGAGAACGACTGCGTGTCCTCCTGCCCGCCCGAGCCCTCCACGGTGCCGACGGTGGCGGGGGCCGTGAGGCGGCGCAGCGCGTGCACCACTCCCGCGGCGCGCTTGTGGACGGGCGAGACGCCCGCGTGCGGTCCCGGCCGCGGGGAGAGCTGGGCGGTGCGGCCGCTCACCCGGGCGTCCATCATCCGGTGCAGCCTGGTCGCCCCCAGCTCGGCCGCCCCGACGAGCGCCACCGTCAGCACATGCGCCTGGGAGGCCAGGTCGTAGCCGTGGAAGCCGGGGGTACCGAGGAAGCGGCCCGTCCCGTCCTCGTCGACGTACGCGGGCGAGTCGGTCACCCCGTCGAGGGCGCGGCGCACGGCGTCCTCAAGCAGTCCTGTGGCGCGCGCCAGTTGGGCGAGTACCTGGCCCGACACCCGGAAGGAGACCGGGGGTTGCAGGCCGCGGGCGCCGTGCTGGGGGCCCACGAGGGCCAGCAGGCGGCCGTTGACGTCGGCGAGCACGGGGTCGGCGCGGCCGAGCGCGGGGTGGAGCGCGTCGCGGGAGGCGCCGGTGAGGGCGAACTCGCCCGCCACGGTGTGCAGTCCCTGGGTCAGCGCGGTGCGCGCGGCGTCGGCGCACAGGACGGCGAGCGCGGTGGTGACGGGGACGCCCTCGATCAGCGCCACCCCCTCCTTGGGCCCGAGCGGCAGCGGGGCGAGCCCTGCGGCGGCGAGCGCGGGGCCCGCGGGCACCGGGTCGGTGGCGGCGCCCGGCGGGGGCAGTACGCCGCCGCGCCCGCCGAGGGCGGCGCCGAGGTGGGCGAGCGGGATGATCTCGCCCGCCGAGCCGAGCCCGTCGCGGGGCAGCGCGGGCAGCACCCCGCGGGCGATCATCTCGGCAAGACGCACACAGAGCACGGCGCTGACGCCGCTCTCGGGGGCGAGCAGGGTGCGCAGCCGGACCGCGAGCACCGCCCTGGTCTCCTCGGCGGTGAGCCACGGCGGCCCGCCGACGGACCTGGCGAGCATCAGGGACTCCTGGTGGCGGGACTGCTCGGCCTCGTCGAGGCGGCGTTCGCTGAACGCGCCCATCCCGGTGTTGACGCCGTACACGGGCCCCTGCGCGGCGAGGGCCCCGAGCACGGTCTCGCGGCGCGCCTCGACGCGTCCGGTCAGCTCGCGGGTGAGCACGGGGACGGCCGCGCCGCGGGCGATACGGAGCACGGCGGCGGCGTCGAGGTCGGCGGGCCGCCCGATGGCGATGGTGTCGGTCATGACAGCCAGCGGTAGCCGACCGCGCCGCCCCGCGTCCACCTCGCCCCGCCGACGGGCGACCGGGCGTCGGCCTAGAAGAGGGCCGCTTCCTCGCCCCGCTCGAACTCCAGCAGCCGCCGCTTGCGGTCGATGCCGCCGCCGTAGCCGGTGAGGCTGCCGTCGGCGCCGATGACGCGGTGGCAGGGGACGATGATGCTGATCGGGTTCCTGCCGTTGGCGAGGCCGACGGCGCGGACCGCGGTGGGGCGGCCCAGCTCCTCGGCCAGCTCCCCGTAGCTGCGTGTCTCGCCGTACGGGATGCGGGTGAGGCCCGCCCACACCGACCGCTGGAACGGGGTGCCGTCCATGTGCAGCGGCAGGTCGAACTCCCTGAGTTCGCCCGCGAAGTAGCCGTCGAGCTGGCGCACCGCGGGCACGAAGGCGGGGGCGTCGGGGGCGACGCGCTCGCCGAAGGTCTCGGGCGGCGGCTGGTGGCGGTGGTCGGTCATGTAGAGGGCGCTGAGGGTGCCGTCGGTGGCGACCAGGGTCAGCGGTCCGTACGGGCTGTCGATGAGGGTGTGCTCGGTGGCGGGCATGGTGCGGTCCTCTGTCGCCGTGGGTGGCGTGGTCAGTCGGGCAGGCGGTTGATCGGGTGGTCGTCGGTGGCCCAGAGGTACTGGACCGCGTAGGCGCGCCAGGGGCGCCAGTCGGCGGCGCGGGCGGTGAGCGCGGCGGGGGTGGCGGGCAGGCCCTGGGCCGCGGCGGCGCGGCGCAGTCCGAGGTCGGTGGGGAGGAAGGCGTCCGGGTCGCCGAGTGCGCGCATCAGGATCGCCTCGACGGTCCAGGGCCCGAAGCCGGGCAGTGCGGACAGCCGCGCCCTGCTCTCCTCCCAGTCGCTGCCGGGGCCGAGGGCGAGGCTGCCGTCGGCGAGCCGGCCGACGAGGGTGGTGAGGGTGGCGCGGCGGCTGCGGGGCAGCGCGAGGGTTTCGGGGTCGAGGGAGGCCAGCGCCTCGGGGGTGGGGAAGAGGTGGGTGAGGCCGCCCTCGGGGTCGGTGACGGGCTCGCCGTGCGCGGCGACCAGGCGGGCGGCGTGGGTGCGGGCGGCGGCGGTGGACACCTGCTGCCCCAGGACGGCCCGTACCGCGAACTCGGCCTCGTCGACGGTGCGCGGCACCCGCCGCCCCGGCGCCTTGCGCACCAGGGGCGCGAGCAGCGGGTCGGTGCCGAGCCCGGCGTCGACCGCGACGGGGTCGGCGTCGAGGTCGAGCAGCCTGCGGCAGCGGCTGATCGCCACCGTCAGGTCGCGCTGGTCGGTGAGGGCGAGCCGGCACGCGATGTGCCCGTCGGCCGGGGCGAGCGCGACGGTGCCGTGGCCGTACGGCAGCCGCAGGGTGCGCCGGTAGGCGCCGTCGCGCCACTCCTCGACCCCGGGTACGGCGGTGGCGGCCAGGTGCCCGAAGAGGTTGTGGGGGTTGAGCGGCGGCCGGTACGGCAGCCGCAGCACGAGCACTCCGGGGGCCGCAGGGCCCGTCCCATGGCGGGGCGCGCGGGTGCGCAGCACGCTCGGGGTGAGCGCGAACACCTCGCGGACGGTGTCGTTGAAGGCGCGGATGGAGGAGAAGCCCGCGGCGAAGGCGATGTCGGACATGGGGAGCGCCGATCTCTCGATCAGCAGCCGCGCGGTTTGGGCACGCTGGGCGCGGGCCAGGGCAAGGGGCCCGGCACCGAGTTCCGCGCGCAGTTGCCGCTCGATCTGCCGGGTGCTGTAGCCGAGGCGCGCCGCGAGTCCCGGCACGCCCTCGCGGTCCACGACGCCGTCGGCGACCAGGCGCATGGCGCGGGCCACCAGGTCGGCGCGCATGTTCCACTCGGGGGAGCCCGGGCTGCTGTCAGGACTGCACCGCTTGCAGGCGCGGTATCCGGCCTGCTGGCAAGCGGCGGCGCTGCGGTAGAACCGCATGTGCTCGGGCTTGGGCGGTGCGACGGGGCAGCCGGGGCGGCAGTAGATACGGGTGCTGGTGACGGCGGTGAAGAACACCCCGTCGAACCGAGTGTCCCTGGCCTGCACGGCCCGCAGGCACCGCTCGCTGTCCAGCCCCTCCCCCGCGGCCCGGGGCGTGTGGGGGGCGGCGGTGGCGCCCGGGCCCCCGCGGGGGCCTGCGTGGTCGGTGGACATGGCACCAGCATCGCCCACGGTGGGGGCGGTGGCTGGCGAGAAAACGACATGGTGTTCAACCGCCGCCCTTGCCCCACACCCGTACGCCCTTCGCGCACCGGGGGTGCCGCGGTCCGCACCGGCCGGGCACCACACGGGGCGCGGGCGCCGGGCGGCTACATCAGTCCCACGATGCTCGGGGGCGCGAAGAGGTGGCGGGCGCGGTGTTCGAGGACGAGGGCCCGGGGCATCTGGCCGCCGGTGACGTCGGTGACACAGCGCTCGCAGCCGCTGTCGGCCTCCGGGACCTCCTCGGTGTGCCGGGTGGCGATGTGCTGCGAGAGCCGGATCTGGGTGCTGACGATGGCGTCCATCGGGTCGTGGTCGACGCCTGGTCCGCCCTCGGCGAAGGCCGCGTCCACGACTTCGGGGGCGCGCTTCATGTCCTTGTACAGCTCGACACAGACGCGGCAGTCGAACATCCAGACGGGCGGCAGCGGCCACTCTTCTGCGGGGTCGGTGGGACGGGCATCCATACGCATCACCATAGCCAGCCGCCCGGGGCCACGGGCCGCGAACCCGGTGTCCGCCCCCGTGCTCCGGAGGGGCCGCAACCGGCCCGCCACGCCCGCGACATGCGCCGACGCGCCCGCGGGCGGCTCGGGCACGCTCGGGCATCAGCGCCGTGTCAGCGGCCGGAAGCAGTCCCGCAGGCGGCGCCGCGAAACGGGCCGACTCGGGCGCGGGAAGCGGCGGTTCGGGCCCACAGGGCCCCAAGTCCCCGACGGGGGAGGCGAGACCACCGTCGGCGGGACGCTCAGCCGAGGGCGAAGTAGCGCAGCCACAGCCACAGCGCGGAGATGCCGACCGTGAGCGGCATCACCAGCAGCCCGTACCGGGTGAACCGCCAGAAGCTGATCGGCGTTCCATGGCGCTCCGCGATACCGAGGACGACGACGTTGGCGCTGGCGCCGATGGCGGTGGCGTTGCCGCCGAGGTCGGCGCCGAGGGTGAGCGCCCACCACATCGGATGGTCGGACCCGCCCCCCATGCCGTGCACCAGGTCGCTGGTGACGGGCGCCATGGTGGCGACATAGGGGATGTTGTCGACGACGCCCGAGAGCACCGCGGAACCGCCGAGCAGCACCATGGAGCCGCCCAGTTCGCCGTCGCCGACGAGATGGGCGAGCCCGCGCGACACCTCGGCGATCACCCCGGTCTCGATCAGCCCGCCGATCATCACGAACAGGCCCGCGAAGAACGCGAGGGTGGGCCACTCGACCTCGGCGAGCACGTCCCCCGTCGCGACCGTGCGGGCGACCGCCACGAGCACGCCCGCCCCGAGCAGCGCCACCACGCTGGGCTCGTAGTGCAGCACCGGGTGCAGCACGAACCCGGCGACGACCAGGGCGAGGACGGCGAGCCCCTGCGCGAGCAGACGTGGTTCGCGCACGGCGTCGCGCGGGTCGAGCGCCAGTACCTCGGCGGCGCGCTCCTCGTCGTAGCGGAAGGCGGAGCGGAACACCACGCGGCAGACCACGACGAGCGCCACGACGAGCAGCACGGCCAGCGGCGCCAGGGAGAGCACGAAGTCGTTGAAGCTGAGACCGGCCCGGGCCGCGATGATGATGTTGGGCGGGTCGCCGACCAGGGTCGCGGTGCCGCCGATGTTGGACGCCAGCACCTCGGCGATCAAGTAGGGCGTCACCGGCAGTGCGAGGCGCTCGCACGCCAGGATGGTGACGGGGGCGATCAGCAGCACGGTGGTGACGTTGTCCAGCAGCGCGGACGCCACCGAGGTGATCACGATCAGCATCACCATGACCCGGAACGGTCTCGCCCCGGCCCGTTTCACCGCCCAGATCGCCAGGAACTCAAACAGGCCGGTGCGCTTCAGCACACCGACGATCATCATCATGCCCATCAGCAGGAAGACGACGTTCCAGTCGATGCCGGACTCGCTGGAGAAGAACGCGGAGCCGTCGTCCGTCGCCCCGATCGCGAGCATGAGGCCCGCGCCGGCCAGCGCCGCCGCCACCCGGTGCACAAGCTCCGTGATGATGAGCGCGTAGGCGCCCACGAAGACGGCCACCGCCGCCCAGCTCTGCCAGCCGTCCATCTGCGACACGTCAGGGGCCCCGATCGGTACGAAGGATCACGTCTCTCCATCGCCGACCAGACTTCCCGGCACACCGCCGCCCACCTTAAGCCCCGGACCGGCGTCGACGCGACACCCGCCCCCGGCGCCCCTGCGGGCACCGGAACACGCGCGTTTCATTGACACCGCCGGAAAGCGCTTGCTTGGATGCGGCAACGTTTTCGCGCCAACCTGGGAGCGTAGCCGTGCCGTTGTCGCGCCGTGCCCTGCTGTCGACCGTCCCCGCCGCCGCCCTCCTCGCCGCGGCCGCCCCGCTGCGGGCACGCGCCGCCGACGGCGCCCCGGCCGCGGACCCCGGCTCCGACGCCGAGCGCGTGGCCGCCAACGCCCTCGCCGACCTCACCGGCACCGACGAGTCCAACGCCCGTCCCGAGGTCGCCGCCAAGCTCGCCGCCGTCGAGGACACCGCGTACTCCAGGCTGGCCGCCATGGACGCGGCGGGCAGCGGCGAGATCTTCTCCGGCCTCGCGCTCGGCTCCGACGACGCCAAGCTCACCACCACCTGCCAGTACCTGTACGAGATCGCCCTCGCCACCCGCACCCCGGGCCCCGCGGCGTCCGACCTGCGCGACAACGCGGCCGTCCAGCGCCGCGTCGTCGACGCCCTCGCCACCCTCCACACCGCGTACTACGGCGACCAGTCCACCGGCTACTACGGCAACTGGTTCAACTGGGAGATCGGCATCTCGCAGCACGTCAGCAGGACGCTGCTGCTGCTCGCCGCCCAACTGGCCGCGGCGCAGCCCGAGCTGACCGCCGCCTACATCGCCTCCATGGACGGCTACCTGCGCAACGGCAAGGACGGCGACGTCGACCTCGACTCCCGCTTCCACACCGGCGCCAACCTCGCCGACATCACCACCAACCGCATCCTCCAGGGCGCCGTCACCGGCGACGCGGCCCGTATCACCAAGGCCGTCGCCGACCAGCTCACCGTCCTCGCGCGCATCGACCCGTACCACCTCAGCCACGGTGTCACCGACGGCTTCTACGCCGACGGCTCCTTCCTCCAGCACGCCTCCGTCGCCTACACCGGCTCGTACGGCACCGGGCTGCTGAGCCGTGTCACCGGCACCGTGAAGCTCCTCGACGGCACCGACTACGCCACCCCCGACGAGATCGCCGGGGTGGCGCGCGGCTGGCTCTCGGACGCCTTCGCGCCCGTCATCTACGAGGGCTGGATGATGGAGATCGTCAAGGGCCGCGGCGTCTCGCGCACCGGCACCGGCTACGCCGACACCGCCACCGTCGTCGAGGCCGTCGTCGACCTCTCCGCGTACGCGGAGGGCGACGACGCCGCCGCCCTCAGGAACTACGCCGCCCACATCGCCGCCACCGCCAAGGCGCCCCTGGACCCGGCGGCCTTCGCCTCCCCCGTCACCGTCGCCCGCTACGCCGACATCGCCGCGGACCCCGCGACCGTCCCGCGCGACCTGGTCCCCACCAGCTCCACCCACGCCCTGAACGCCATGGAGCGCACCGTGCACCGGCGCCCCGGATACGCGTTCGCGCTGGCCAGAAGCTCCACCCGGGTCAGCAAGTACGAGTACATGAGCGGCGAGAACCTCATGCCGTGGTTCCAGGGCGAGGGCGCGCACTACCTCTACCTCTCGGGCCAGGACCAGTCCACCGCGTACGGCGTCGACCACTACACCGCGGTCTCCCCCTACCGGCTCGGCGGCGTCACCGCCCCCGTCGAGACCCGCAGGACCGTCCCGGAGCTGTACGGCACCCAGTGGTACGACAACCCCGACGCCGGTTTCACCTCGTCCTCCGAGTCCCAGAACACCTATGTCTACTTCCCGCGCGCCACCCGCCCGCACTCGGGCGGCGCCGTCCTCGGGCGCTTCGCCACCGCCGCCCTCGTCCAGTCCGACGACGCCGCGTACGCCGCCGCGCGGGCCGGGGAGCTGCCCGCCGACTTCGTCGCCTACCGGGGCGCGGACGCCACCAAGTCGTGGTTCCTGCTCGACGACGAGATCGTGGTGCTCGCCGCCGGGGTGGGCGACGGCGCCGGGCGCGGCACCACCACCACGGTCGACACCCGTATCGCCGCCCCCGATGCCGCCGTGTCGCTGACCGGGCGGCTGCGCGACGGCCGCCGC
The DNA here is from genome assembly GCF_044457285.1 of Streptomyces sp. NPDC050560. Taxonomy (NCBI): domain Bacteria; kingdom Bacillati; phylum Actinomycetota; class Actinomycetes; order Kitasatosporales; family Streptomycetaceae; genus Streptomyces; species Streptomyces sp. NPDC050560. Next base: position 81,050 of record NZ_JBITGT010000017.1, on the reverse strand, counting down.
TTCAGCGGCACCGGTACGGCGCCGCTCGCCTGGCTGCGCTACGGCGACGGCACGCACGCGCTCGGCTACGTCTTCCTCGACGGCACCCACAGGCCCACGGTGCGCCTCGACACCGTCACCCGCAGCCGCCGCGCGGTGCGCGCCGCCAACCCCGACACCGCCGTCACCAAGCAGGTGTTCTCCGTCGGCCACGAACAGGCCCCGGGCGCACGCCATATCGCGCTCGCGCACGCCCTCGTGCCGCACGCGGACGAGAAGCGGCTGCGCCGGTACGCGCACGGCCCGCTCGCGGTGCTCGCCAACTCCCCGCGTATGCAGGCGATCCGGCACCGTACGCTCGGGCTGCTCGCCGTCAACACCTTCGCCCACGGCACCCACCGGGTGGGCGAACTCGCCCTGGAGGGCCCCGCGTCCGCCCTCGTACGCACCGGGGGCGACGGCACCGTCACCCTCGCCCTGTCCGACCCGACGACCCAACGGGCCACCGTCACGGCCGTGTTGCGCGGACGCGCGCGGCGCGTGGTCGCCGCGGACGACGGGGTGCGGGTGCGCGGGACGGCGGGCGGCGTGCGGGTCGAGGCGACGACCCATCAGACCTACGGCGCCACCCTGACCGTGACGCTGCGTTGACCCGCGCGTGACGCACAAGGGGCCGCCGAAACCGCCCTGGACCGAAATAAACCGTATTGCTCTCACTCGTTCAGGCAACGTGGGGTGGATGAGGGTCGAAACCTCGCGGAGGGGGAACGCTCCGTCACGGGGGTTCCATGACCCGGGTTCAGGAGGCGATGCTGATGCTCCAGGGCATCGACGTCAGTTCGTATCAGTCGTCGTTCAACACGGACGGTCTTTCGTTCGTCATCGTGAAGGCCACGGAGGGCCGTTCGTACATCAATCCCAAACAGTCGTCCCAGGCCAAGCAGGCGCGCGACGCGGGCTGCGTCGTCGGCTTCTACCACTTCCTGTGGCCGGGCAACATCAAGGCCCAGGCGGAGTACTTCGTGGAGAAGTGCGCGTCCGTCGAGGAGGACCTGCTCGCGGTCGACTGGGAGTGGACGGGGGACGGCACGGCGGCGTCCAACGGCGAGAAGGACTCCTTCATCCGCGAGGTGAAGAAGCTGCGCCCCCAGCACAGGGTGCTGCTGTACACGAACCGCGATTTCTGGCTCAACAGGGACACCACGTCGTACGCGGGCGACGGCCTGTGGATCGCCGACTACACCACGATGGGCAAGCCGAAGATCCAGGCGACGTGGCGCATCCACCAGTACACGAGCAGCCCGCTGGACAAGAACGTGGCCGACTTCTCGTCCACGGAGGCCATGCACAAGTGGGCCACGGGCGGCTGAGCGGTCGGGCCGGGGACCCGGCCCCGCGGTGTGCAGCCGGGGGCCGGGTCCCGCGGCGCTTCAGGCCCGCCACTGCGGGCCGCGCTCCGGGGACGCCTCGGCGAGGGCCGCGGTGACGGCCTCGGCGCCCGCCGCCAGGCCGTACACCGGGGTGCCCGGCTGCTGGCGCCAGGACTCGTCGAGGGTGCCGGTGTCGACGGAGTCGAAGCCGATCTCGTCGAGCAGGTCGCGTACGAGCCGCTTGGCCGCGGCGTCGTCGCCCGCGACGGGCAGCGCGATGCGCTCGGGGTCGCCCTTCGGGCGGGGTCTGTCCAGGATGTCCTGGGCGTAGGTGCCGTTGAAGACCTTGACGACGGTGTGGCCGAGCTGGTCGGCGACCCAGCGGCTCTCGGTGGCCCCCTCCTCGACGGCGGCGATGCGGCCGTCGCGCTGCGGGTAGTAGTTGGTGGTGTCGATGACGGCGACGTCGGGCGCGGCGCCGTCGAGGACGGTGGCCGGCAGCTTCGGCACGGCGCCGGTGGGGACCGTGACCACGACGACCTGGGCGCCGTCCGCGGCCCGCGCCGCGGTGACGGCGGTGGCGCCGGTCTCCTCGGCGAGGGCCGCGAGGGTCTCGGGGCCGCGGGAGTTGGCGATACGGACGTCGTGTCCCAGGGCGGTGAAGCGGCGGGCGAGGTTGCCGCCGATGTTGCCTGCGCCGATGATTCCGATCTTCATGGTGCCCTCCGAGGCTGGCGATCGCGTGGCAGAACCCGGCAACCGCGCACGCCGCGGAGCTATTCCGCCCCGTCCCCCCGACGGGCGCCCGCCGGGCGGGGCGTACGGTCGGAGGGTGAACGACGAACTGCTGCCCGGCCTCGACCCGGAGGCGGAGCCTGCCGCCGCCTCCGCCCTGCTGCGCGCCGAGGGGGTGTGCCTGGTACGCGACGGGCGGCCCATCCTCGACGACGTGTCGCTGACGGTGCGGCCGGGCGAGCACTGGGCGCTGCTGGGTCCGAACGGGGCGGGCAAGACGACGCTGCTGAGCATGCTGGGGGCGCTGACGCATCCGACGTCGGGGCTCGTGGAGGTGCTGGGGCGGCGGCTCGGGCGGGTGGACCTGCGGGAGCTGCGCGCGTACGTGGGCCATGTGAACCCGCGGCATCCGCTGCGCTCGCCGCTGCGGGTGCGCGACGTGGTGCTGACGGGCCTCACGAACAGCGTGGAGCGCCCGCCGCGGTGGACGCCGTCCGACGCGGAGGTGGCGCACGCCGAGCGGCTGATCGGGACGCTGGGTCTTGCGGCGCGGGCCGAGGCGCGGTGGCCGACGCTGTCGCAGGGCGAGCGGGGGCGTGCGCTGATCGCGCGGGCGCTGATGCCGCGCCCCCGGCTGCTGCTGCTCGACGAGCCCGCGACGGGGCTCGACGTGGCGGGCCGCGAGCAGTTGATCGACAGCCTGGAGACCCTGCGCGCGGCACATCCGGGGCTGGCGTCGGTGCTGGTCACGCACCATCTGGAGGAGCTTCCCACGGGCACCACGCACGCGATGCTGCTGCGGGATGGCCGGACGCTCGCCCTGGGCGGTGTGGCAGAGGTGCTGACGAGCGACCAGGTCAGCAAGTGCTTCGACCATCCGGTGCTGCTCGACCGGCGGGACGGGCGCTGGAGCGTGCGGGCGCGCAGGTCGCGCGGCTGACCGCGGCCCCGGCGCGCGAGGGGCCCGGCGCGGTGCTCGCGCCGGGCCCGGAGCAGGCTCAGGGGGTCACTTGTTCAGGTTGGCCCAGAACTCCTCGAAGGACAGCAGCTTGTCCTCGTTGCTGTCCTGCTGGGCTATGACCGCCTCGGCGACCGGCTCGGTGACGTGGAAGTCCCCCATCTGCGCCATGGCGCTCTTGTACTCGGCCGCAGTGATGAAGCCGTCGCCGTCCAGGTCGAAGCGCTGGAAGGCCCTGCGCGCCTCCTCGATGTCCGCCACAGGTCCCCGCCCCTTCGTGATACGAGTGCTGACGACGTCAGCGTACGGTGTGGGGCCCGCGGCGCGGATCACGCCCCCGGGCATCGGGGGCGCGGCAGGCGTCAGGGCGCCGGGCGTTCGGTGACGCGCATCTCGAACCAGGTGGTCTTGCCGCGGGGCAGCAGGTCCACGCCCCAGCGGTCCGCGTAGTGGTCGACGAGGAAGAGACCGCGCCCCGAGACGTCGTGCGCGCGCACCGGCATGAGACAGGGCAGCGAGCTTGACGGGTCGGTGACCTCGACGCGGATTCTGGCGCGGCCCCGCAGCATCCGCAGCCCGAAGACGCGGGCGCCGGTGTGCCGTACCGCGTTGCCGACGAGTTCGGAGACGAGCAGCACGACCTCCTCGGTGGTCTTGGGGCTGAGGCCCCACTGCCGTAAGACCACCATCTGGGCAAGACGGCGGGCGACGGCCGCGGACTGCGGCCGGGAGACCAGTTGCACCTCGCGCTCCGCCGGGTTCCCGTACTCCTCGATCGCCCCGAGTGCCTGTTCGTCCTCGACCGCTGGCGACCAGCGCGCAGTCGCCGTGCCCGAGTGCCCTCGTGGACGCTCGGCACCCTCAAGCTCCGCCATGCGCACCATGATGGCGGCCCCGGGGGACTTCTGTGGCCGGTTCCGCGGGAAACCCCCTCGTACGAGCGGTGGCGGCGCGGGGGGCGCGAAAGGGGCGCGGGACGCCGCCCGGACCCCGCGGACCCCCGTGACCTGCGGTAACCGACTGCGTTGGCGCGGATACGCGGGGCGGTCGCGGGGCACGGGAGCGGTCCGCGGGGCGTGCCGGGGGCCGGCAGGGTACTAGAGGAACTCCGCCTTCCCCGGCCCCTGTTCCACGAAGCTGCGCATGCCGCGTTCGCGGTCCTCGGTGGCGAAGAGGCCGGCGAACCAGCTCCGCTCCACCGCGAGCCCCGTGTCGATGCCCGCGTCCAGGCCCGCGTCGACGGACTCCTTGGCCGCGCGCAGCGCGAGCGCGGGGCCCTTGGCGAGTGCGGCGGCCCAGGCGTGCGCCTGCCCGAAGACCTCGTCGGCGGGCACGACGCGGTCCACGAGGCCGAGGGCGAGGGCCTCGTCGGCGTGGGCCTGGCGGCCGGTGAAGATCAGGTCCTTGGCGCGGGACGGCCCGACCAGGCGGGTGAGGCGCTGGGTGCCGCCCGCGCCGGGGATGAGGCCGAGCAGGATCTCGGGCTGGCCGAGCTTGGCGCCCTCCGCGGCGATCCTGAAGTCGGCGCAGAGGGCGAGTTCGCAGCCGCCGCCGAGGGCGTAGCCGGTGACGGCGGCGACGACCGGCTTGGGGATGCGGGCGACGGCGGTGAAGGCGTCCTGGAGTTCGCGGGCGCGCTTGACCATGGCCGTGTGGTCCATGTCCCGCATCTCCTTGATGTCGGCCCCGGCGGCGAAGACCTTCTCGCTGCCGCGCACGACCACGGCGCGCACGTCGTCGCGGCGCCCCGCCTCCCCCGCCAGCTCCCTGAGCCGCTCCTGCATGGCGATGTCGATCGCGTTCATGGGCGGCCGGTCGAGCCGGAAGGTGGCGACGCCCTCGGATACCTCGAAGTGCACAGTCATGCCAGCAGGTTAGTGGCCGTTAACGCGTGGGGGCCCGGTGCGCTGTGTCACACTCGCGTGCGCGCACCGGGCCCGGTGGGGACGGGGTCACTTGGTCCAGTCGGACCAGGACATGTTCCAGCCGTTGAGGCCGTTGTCGGGCTGGACGGTCTTGTCGGGGGAGTTCTTGACGACCACCACGTCACCGAGGAGGGAGCTGTCGTAGAACCAGGCGGCGGGGGCCTTCTTGTCGTAGCCGCCGCGCACGTCCCTGAGGCCGACGCAGCCGTGGCTGGCGTTGTAGTTGCCGAAGGCGCCGCCCGACCAGTAGTTGCCGTGGATGAAGGTGCCCGAGTTGGACAGGCGCATGGCGTGCGGGACGTCCGGGATGTCGTACTCGCCGCCGAATCCGACCGTCTCGCCATTCATCCGGGTCACCCGCAGCTTCTCGCTGATCACCATCTGACCGTTGTATGTGGTGTGTCCCGGGCCGCCCGCGGTGATGGGGACCTTCTTGACGACCTTGCCGTCGCGCTCCACGGTCATGCTGTGCTTCTTGGCGTCGACGGTGGACACCTGGGAGCGGCCGACGGTGAACGTGAGCTTCTTGTCCTGCTTGCCGTAGACGCCGTCGCGCCCCTCGACGCCGTCGAGGTCGAGGGCGACGGTGACCTTGGTGCCGGACTTCCAGTAGTGCTCGGGGCGGAAGTCGAGGCGGTCGTTGCCGAACCAGTGGCCGCGCACGTCGACCTGGGGCTCGGTGGTGATGCGGACGGCCTTCTCGACGTCCTCGGGGTGGGTGATGCCGCGGGTGAAGTGGAGCGAGAACGGCATGCCCACGCCGACCTTGCTGCCGTCCTCGGGGGTGAAGATGCCGACGAAGGTGTTCTTCGGCGTGAGGGTGGTGAAGCTGGTGTCCTTGGCCGCCGGGCGCCCGTCGGGGTCCTTGGCGAGCGCGTGCACCTTGTACTGGGTGGACGCCGCGAGGTGCCGCTCCGGCTGCCAGCCCGTGCCGTCGGCGCTGATCTTGCCGGGGACCTCGTCGCCCTTGTCGTCCTTGACGGTGACCTCGGTGAGCTTGCCCTCGGCGGCGCTCACCTTGAGCGCGCCGCTGGTGTCGACGGAGGTGGCGCCGTCCTTCGGGGACACCGTCACCTCGGCCTTGGAGGGCGCGGTGTCCGCCGTGTGCGAACCGCCCTTGCCCCCGTCCTTGCCGTCGTCCTTCCCGCCGCCGCCTGAACCGCCACAGGCCGCGGTCGCCAGCAGGAGCACCCCGAGCAGCAGCGCGAGCAGCCCGCGCGCCGTCCGCGCCGTCTTCCCCCCGCCAACCGATGCCCCCGATATCGGTCGCCCATCCACGATGTTCTCTCCCCTCGCACGGCCCGGTCAGGCCCGCACTCAAGCGCTCACGCGCACATGGCCACAATTAATCACACTGGAGAGCAGGAAAGCTCCCCCGGGGTTGTCACCGTTCCGTTCCAACTGAGGGTGCCCGGCGCGCCCCCGGGCATGCCCGACCTGCGCGGGCCCGGGGGCGCGGGGGTGCGGCGCGGGGCGCGTGGCGGGCTCAGACGGTGTCGCCGCGCCACTGGCGCCACGTCATGTTCCAGCCGCCGAGGCCGTTGTCGGGGGCGACGGCGCGGTCGTCGGAGCCGACCACCTCCACGATGTCGCCGACGAGGCTGTGGTCGTAGAACCATCCGGCGGGGGTGTCACCGCCGCCGCCGCGCACGTCGCGCAGGCCGACGCAGCCGTGGCTGATGTTGGTGTTGCCGAAGACGTCGTCGGCCCAGTAGTTGCCGTGCAGGAAGGTGCCGGAGGCGGTCAGCCGCATGGCGTGCGGGACGTCGGGGATGTCGTAGGCGCCGCCGAAGCCGACGGTGCGGCCGTTCATCCGGGTCCTGCGCAGCTTCTCGCTGATCACCATCTTGCCGTTGTACGTGCTGGTGCGCGCGGCGCCCGCGGTGACGGGCAGGGTCGTGGCGGTGCGGCCCTGGCGGATCACCCGCAGGGTGTGGTCCGCGGCGTCCACGACGCTGCGCTGGGCGCGGCCGACGGTGAAGCGCAGCGTGCGGTGCTGGGTGCCGTACACCCCGGGCGCGGCCTCGACGTCGCGCAGCCGCAGCCGCAGCGTGACCCGGGTGCCGGGCTCCCAGGGGCGCTCGGGGCGGAAGTCGAGGCGGCTGTCGCCGAACCAGTGCGGGGCGACGGGGACGCCGGGCTCCGCGGTGACGCTGACGGCGCGGCGCACCGCGGCGCGGTCCTCGACGGGGCGGTCGAAGTCCAGCGAGAAGATCATGCCGGTGCCGACGGTGGCGCCGCCGGCCGCGGGCGTGGTGCGGGCGGTGAGGCGGTGCGGGGGCCGCTCGGTGGCGAAGCCGGCGCGGCGGGTGATGCGGCGGCCGTGCCCGTCGAGCGCGGTGGCGGTCACGGAGTAGCGGGCGTCGGTGGCGAGGCGGGGCTCGGCGGGCCGCCAGCTCAGGCCGTCGACGGCGATCCGGCCGCGGACCTGGTAGCGGCGGCCGTCGAGGTCCTTGACCACGCGCACCGAGGTGAGCCGCCCCTCGGGGACGCGGATCAGCAGGGGCCGTCGGACGGGCACGCGCGCGTGCCCGTCATCGGCTGCCACGCGCGCGTGGCGCCCGTCGGCGGGTACGCGCGCGTGGCGGGCGACGGTGGAGATGCTGATGGCGTCGTCGGGGGCGGCGGGACCCCCGAAGGGGCCGCCCGCGGAGCAGCCCGGCAGCGCGAGCGCCAGGGCGAGCGCCCCGAGAACCGCCCCCGCGCACACCGGCGCGAGATGTTTTGTGCCGTTTTTCTGCTTCATATGTGATTCATACGTGATGCCCTGCCGGATCGGGCTCTGCCGGGACCGGCGCGGCTCCAGTTTCGCCGTGCCGCCGTTTCACCCCCGGCGGAAACGTGCCGGGCGGCCAGGCTGGGCAGAACACGTAGAACGGCGGGGCGGCCGGATGCCGAAACCGCCGGCCGACAGTGTCCAGGAGTGAGCCGCGGAGGGCCGAGGGTGTCGAGCGCAGCCGATCAGCAGACCGCCGGGCGCGGCGGTGCCGTGCCCCTGGCGATGGGCGAGCCGGAGCGTGCCGCGGCCGTCTGGCCGGGCTCCCCGAGCCCGCTGGGCGCCGCATTCCGCACCGGCCCCGGCGGCGAGCAGGGCACCAACTTCGCACTGTGGGCGGCGGGCGCGGAGGCGGTGGAGCTGTGCCTCTTCGACGACGCCGACGACGCCGACCACACCGGCGGCGCAGACGGCGCCGAGGGCCCCGGGAGCAACGGGTCCGTTCCTGACGGCTCGCCCGTCCCGGGCGGCTCCGGTGGCGGGCGCGAGCGGCGGCTGCCGCTGACGGACCGCACGGACGGCATCTGGCACGGCTTCGTGCCGGGGGTGCGCCCCGGCCAGCGCTACGGCTACCGGGTGCACGGCCCCTGGGACCCGTGGACCGGCGCCCGCTGGAACCCGGCGAAGCTGCTGCTCGACCCGTACGCGCGCGCGGTCGACGGCGACTGGGCCGCCGCGGGGCTCGCCCCCGAGCTGTACGGGCATGTGCGGGACTGGCCCGACCAGCGCGCGGCGGACACCGTGCGCGACGAGCGTGACTCGGCGCCTTACGTGCCCAAGGGCGTGGTGGTGCACGACGAGGCGCCGGGCGACGTCTGGCTCGACGACCGCAGGCCGAAGACGCCCTGGCGGGACTCGGTGATCTACGAGCTGCACGTGCGTGGCTTCACCATGCGCCACCCGGGCATCCCGCCCCGGCTTCGCGGCACGTACGCGGGCCTCGGCCACCCGGCGGCGACGGAGTACCTGCGCGGGCTCGGGGTGACGGCGGTGGAGCTGCTGCCGGTGCACGCGTTCGCGCACGAGGACCACCTGCTGCGCCGGGGCCTGCGCAACTACTGGGGCTACAACTCGATCGGCTACTTCGCGCCGCACCCCGGCTACGCCCGCGCGCCCGGCGCGGGCCGTGAGGTGCGGGAGTTCAAGGAGATGGTGCGGGCGCTGCACGCGGCGGGCATCGAGGTCATCCTCGACGTGGTCTACAACCACACCGCGGAGAGCGGCGAACTCGGGCCCACGCTGAGCCTGAAGGGCATCGACAACCCCGGCTACTACCGGCTGGCGCCCGACGCCCGCCACTACACCGACTACACCGGCTGCGGCAACACCCTGGACGTGACGAGGCCCCAGGTGATCAGGCTGATCACGGACTCGCTGCGGTACTGGGTGACCGAGATGGGCGTGGACGGCTTCCGCTTCGACCTGGCGGCCACGCTGGCACGCTCCCACCCGGACGTGGACATGCTCTCGCCGTTCCTCGCGGTGATCGCACAGGACCCGGTGCTGCGCCGGGTGAAGCTGATCGCGGAGCCCTGGGACGTGGGCGCGGGCGGCTACCAGACGGGGGCCTTCCCGCCGCTGTGGGCGGAGTGGAACGACCGGTTCCGGGACGCGGTACGGGACTTCTGGCGCGGGGCGCTGCCGGACATGCGCGACCTCGGCTACCGGCTGACCGGGTCGAGCGACCTGTTCGAGGCGAACGGGCGCGGGCCCTACGCCTCGGTCAACTTCGTCACCGCGCACGACGGCTTCACGCTGCGCGACCTGGTCTCGTACGAGCGCAAGCACAACGAGGGCAACGGCGAGGGCAACCGGGACGGCAGCGACGACAACAGGTCGTGGAACTGCGGCGCCGAGGGCGGCAGCGACGACCCGGAGGTCACCGCGCTGCGCCGCCGCCAGTCGCGGAACATGCTGGCGACGCTGCTGCTCGCCACCGGGGTGCCGATGCTGGTGGCGGGCGACGAGTTCGGCCGCACCCAGGGCGGCAACAACAACGCCTACTGCCAGGACAACGAGGTCGGCTGGGTGGACTGGGACCTGCTCGCGGACCCGCTCTGGCGCCCGCTGCACACGTTCACGGCACGCCTCGTCGCGCTGCGCCGCCGCCACCCCGTGCTGCGCCGCCGGGCGTTCTTCACCGGGGAGCGCACCGCGGACGGGCTGCGGGACCTGGCGTGGTTCACCGCGGCGGGCGCGGAGATGACCCCGGACGACTGGTACGCGCCCGCGCACTGTGTCGGCGCGTACCTGTCGGGGCGCGGCATCACGGGCCGGGACGCGCGCGGGCGGCGTATCGAGGACGACAGCCTCTTCGCGGTGTGGCATGCAGGCGCGGATCCTGTCGCCTTCCTGCTGCCGGGCGCGCCGTGGGCGGGCGGGTACGAGCCGCTGGTCGACACCGGGTACGAGGACGGCGTCCCGCCGTCGGGGCCGCCGCTGCCCGCCGGGGCGCCGGTGCAGGTGGCGGGGCGCACGGTGCTGGTGCTGAGGGCGCTGGACGCGCGCGGGGAGTGACGGCGGCCCGCGCGGGGCGGGTCAGGCGTCGGGGCGGGGCGGCCCGGCGCCGAGGATGCCGCGGTCGTAGGCGACGGCGACCGCGGCGGCCCTGTCGCCGACGCCGAGCTTGGCGTAGAGGTGGGTGAGGTGGGTCTTGACGGTGGCCTCGCTGATGAAGAGGCCCCGGGCGATCTCCCGGTTGGAGGTGCCCTTGGCGACCAGCGCGAGCACCTCGCGCTCGCGCGCCGACAGCGGCTCGCCGCCCGGCGCGGCCGCGGGCGCGCGGACCGCGGTGACGAGGCGGGAGGCGACGGCGGGCGACAGCACGGTGCGGCCCTCGGCTGCCGCGCGCACGGCGGTGAACAGCTCGTGTCCTGGCGCGTCCTTGAGGAGGTAGCCGGTGGCGCCCGCCTCGATCGCGGGCAGCGTGTCGGAGTCGGTGTCGTAGGTGGTGAGCACGAGGACCTTGGCGCGTGCGCCGCGGCGCACGAGTTCCGCGATGGCCTCGACGCCGCTGCCGCCGGGCATCCTGAGGTCCATCAGCACCACGTCGGGGTCGAGGCGCGCGGTCAGCTCGACCGCCTCGGCGCCCGAGGCGGCCTCGCCCAGCACCGCGAAGCCGCCCTCGGCCTCGAACATGCCGCGCAGGCCGTTCCGTACCACGGGGTGGTCGTCCACGATGAGCAGGGTCAGTGTGCTGGCGGGCGTGGGGGAACTGTCACCGGTCATCGGGGGGCAACGGTACGCGAACCGACACCGCCGTGCCGCCTCCCGGCTCCGACTCGACGTCCAGCGTCCCGGCGAGGCGTGCCGCGCGGGCCCGCATGCCGCCGAGGCCGAAGCCGCCGCTGCCGGAGCGGGACGGCAGCGTCGCCGGGGCGAAGCCGCGGCCGTCGTCGCGCACGTCGAGGGCGAGTTCGCCGTCCATGAAGGAGAGGGTGACGACGACGCGGTGCGCGGCGGCGTGCCGGGCGGCGTTGGACAGCGCCTCCCCCGCGATGCGCAGCACGGTGGCCTCGATCTCGTCGTGCAGCGGCACGACGGTGCCGGTGACCGTGAACCGGGCGTCGGCGCCGTGCCGCTCGCCCCACTCGGCCACGGTCTTCTTCAGCGCACACGGCAGGGTGTCCTCGGCGAGGGCGGCGGGGGCGAGGTTCTGCACCGAGCGGCGGGCCTCGCCGAGGCTGTGCCGTGCGAGGTCGGCGGCGAGGTCGAGGTGGGCCCTTGCGGTGGCCCGGTCGGGGGCGCCGGGGGCGGCCTGGAGCTGGGCGATGATGCCGATGAGGCCCTGGGCGAGGGTGTCGTGGATCTCGGCGGCGAGGCGGCGGCGCTCGTCGGCCACACCGGCCTCCCGTGCCTGGACGAGGAGTTGGTCGTGGAGCGCGGCGTTCTCGTCGAGGGCCTGCTGGAGGCGGGCGTTGGCGACCGCGAGCTGCTCGATGGTGTCGGCCTGCACCCTGGTGTGCTCGTCCTCCTTGGCGCCCAGGGCGCTGAACGCGGTCAGCATGGCCAGGTTGACCAGCAGCGCGATGCCGACGACCACCCAGTCGAGCGGCGTCCGCGGGGGCAGCCCGCCGCCCTGGGAGCCGGCCATGACGAGCGCGGTGGCGACCACGCCGAGCTTCAGCCATCCGCCGGAGAGCAGCCTGTTCACGCCGAAGTAGCCGGTGATGGCGTAGAAGGCGACGAAGGGGTTGAGCCAGGTGAGGGTGAACGCGAGCGCCCAGCGCAGCGCGTAGTAGCAGGCGCCCGCCGGGGAGGGCTCGGGGTGCCGCCCGCGTACGGCGGTCCACCAGGTCTGGAGCAGCGCCGCGGCGGCGAACAGCGGCACGCTCAGCGTGCGCTCCGTGGCGCTCATCATCATGCGGGAGGTGGCGAGCGTGGCGACGGCGCTGACCGCGAGCAGCAGGTTGGGCAGCCAGCCGTGGAACAGCTCCCAGCGGGCCTCCACGGCCTCCCTGGCGCTGCCGACGTCGCGCGACCACTCGACGCTGCTCGCGGCCCTGTGGCGCTCCCACGCGGTGTCCCCCGGCGCCGCGGGGGCGGTGTCCTTCGGCGCGGGCGGCGCGGTGTCCCCGGGCGCGGCAGGGGCGGGGACGGTGGGCGGCGGCGTCGGGGCCGCGGTCTCCCGGCCGCGCCGCCGTGCTGTGCGCCGCACGTCCCGTCCTCCGTCCGCCGTGCCGCAGGGCCGCTCGCCGCCGTGTCCCGCGCCGCCTCGCGCGGGAGCGGGTACGGCCCCGGTCACGGCCGCTCACTCCCAGCGGAACCAGCGTACGGCCGCCCTGCCGAACACCGCGGTCCACAGCAGGAGCACGCCGAGGTGGGTCCAGGAGGGCCAGTCGCCCGCCGCGGCCTGCCCGAGCGCCCGGGCGGCGGCGCCGAAGGGCGTGTACCCGACGACGTCGGCGAGGGTGTCGGGCATGGCCTGCACCGGAATCCACACCCCGGCGCAGAACATCATCGGGAACATGCCCGCGGTGCCGATCGCCTGGGCGACCCTGGCGGTCCTCGACAGGGCGGCGACCAGGGCGCCGAGGGCGAGCGCCGCGGCCCCTGCGAGCACCAGCGCGAGTACGTAGCCGCCGGGCTGCCGTGGCAGCGGCGCGCCGAAGGCGAGCCTGCCGACCAGCAGCGAGAGCACCACGGAGACCAGCGCGGCGGCGCCGAAGATCGTCATCTGCACGCCGAGCACGGTGCGCGGCCGTACCGGGGTGGTGCCGATGCGGCGCAGGATGCCGCGTTCGCGGTAGGTGGTGACGCCGCCCGGCAGGCCCTGGATGCCCGCGACGATCAGCGACAGCAGCACGGAGACCGGCACGTACGCCTCGACGAGGCTGATGCCCGCGAGGTCGCCGCTCCTGTCGCGGGACGAGGGGATGCTGCCGAGGACCACGAGCAGCAGGGTGGGGAAGCACATGATCCAGAAGATCGCCGCGGGCTCCCTGCGGAAGAGGATCGTCTCCGACCGCAGCAGGGCGCGCAGGACGCGGCTGTCGGTCCTCGCGGGCGCCTCGGCCCCGGCGGCGTGCGTGGTGGTCGCGGTGCTCATGGTCACGCTCCGGTGAGGTCGAGGAAGGCGTCGTCGAGGGTGGCGTCGACGACGCGGAGCTGGTGGGCGGTGACGCGGTGGCGCGCGAGCAGTGTCATGACGGCGTTGACGGTGTCGTCGGTGCCGTTGATGGTGATGCGTCCTTCCCGCTCGGTGACGGAGGCGACGGAGGGCAGCCGGGCGAGTTCCGCGGTGTCCATCGGCTCGGACGGGTTGAAGGACATCACGGTGGAACTCGACGCCTGGCGGATCAGCCGCTCCGGGGTGTCGAGGGCGGCGACCCGGCCCGCGTCGATCACGGCCACCCGGTCGCAGAGCCGCTGCGCCTCCTCCATGAAGTGGGTGACGAGCAGCACCGTGACGCCCGCGCTCCTGATCTCCTCGATGAGCTGCCAGGTGTTGCGGCGGGCGCGCGGGTCGAGCCCGGTGGTCAGCTCGTCGAGGACGACGACGCGGGGCTGTCCGATGAGGGCGAGCGCGATGAACAGGCGCTGCTTCTGGCCGCCGGAGAGCTTGCCGAAGCGGGTGCCGAGCTTCTCGCCGAGTTCGAGGCGCTCGGCGAGGGGGCGCCAGTCGGCCGGGCGCGGGTAGAACGCCGCATAGAGTTCCAGCACTTCGCGTACGGTGTGCTTGGCCTGCACCTCGCTCTCCTGGAGCTGGACGCCGAGCACGTGGGTGACGGCCTCGTGGTCGGTCACCGGGTCGAGCCCGGTGACCCGCACGCTGCCGCCGTCGGGCGTCCGCAGCCCCTCGACGCACTCCACGGTGGTGGTCTTGCCCGCTCCGTTGGGCCCGAGGACGCCGAAGATCTCGCCCTCCTCGACGGTGAACGAGACGCCGTCGACGACGGCGCGGCCCCCGTACTCCTTGCGGAGGTCCCGCACCTCGATGACGGGGCCCGTGGCCGGCCGGGTTCTCTGCGCGTTTCCCATGCCACGACCCTCCCGCCGGGGTGCCGCCGCCCACATCGCCCAACGCGCTCGGCCGGGCATCAACCGATCGGCTGATGCCGGGGTCGACCGCGGCGGGCCGCGGCCCGCGCCGAAGGGCCCGGGATTTCCCGGCGGCCCGGATGGTTATTTCCGTCGGGCGGCGTGCCCTTCCCCGCATCCCCGGGCGACAAACGGGACGCCGTAGGGGGCGGGGAAGTGGCGGGCAAGGGACAGTGGCACAGGCAGGCCGGGGAAGGGCGGGGCGAGAGCGGGGGAAGGGCGCTTTGGGCTTTCTGCGGCTTCCCTTTACCAGCCGCAAACAAGCAAGCGCATACTTGTACGTTCAAGCAAAACCTCTTTTCCTAAATGGGGTTTCGAATCCAGCATTCCGCGCCGCGGACTCCCTCTCGAATCCGGAGGGGTGACGGGTCTCCGCTCCTGGCGAAACACCGTCGCGATTCCCGAGGGCCGCGACACCAGGTGCCCGTACGGTCGCGGAGAGTTCCCCTTTCGGGCAGCGGAGGGGGTCCGCTCCCGGGGCCGTGCGCCCGACCGCCGGGGGAACGCAAAGATTTCGCAACGAAAATGTCCGAGAACCAGCCTCCCCCATACCGGCGATTACTGGTGCCAATGCTGAAAAACATCCCGTAAAGCGAATAAACGCCGCCGCGGGCCATGCTCATCCGCGTGCCTTCCGCCGCAGAGGAGCGTCGCCGGCGCCGTCCGTCACCGTGCCGCGCGCCGCCCCCGTGACCAGGCTCCGCAATCGGCCCGTACCCCGGCACGACCGCCTGTGCGGGCAGCGCTCGCGGGCAGGAGCGGGCAGCGCCGACGGTGCCCCGCGAGGCAGCGGCGGGTGCGCGCCCGAGGCGCGCGGGGTGCCCAGACGGACGTCCGTATTCCAGGGCCGGGGGCGGGCGCCGAGCGACTACGGGGCGCATTCCGGATTCCCTGATTCCGCCCCGGTGCCACGGCGGGCGCGCCCGTTCCCGGGACCGGATACCGGCCGTCTGCCCGTTCGGGCGCCGGTGCGCCTGCCATGCGGCCAATTCCTGGCAGACGGCCAAAATTCATCCACCACCGACATGCCCGCCCCCGACCCTCCGGCGTGATGCGCACGGCACCCCACCTGCCCTCGTCGGCAGATGAACGACGCCCAACAGCGCGGGTATCGACTATCAGCCGAATGTGGATTTTTCGTTGCCATGTGATCCGGGCAACTCCGGGCACTCGAATCCGTTTGCTATCTTTACGGTGGCCGGGGGGATATGGACGTGCACGGGGAGCGGTATGCAAACACGGCCAACGGTTCAGCTCATCGACCGTGAGCGTGAACTGGCCACACTCACTGCCCTGCTCAGTGACGCCGCGGGGGGACGCAGCAGTATCGCACTCGTCAGCGGGCCGACCGGCAGCGGCAAAACGCAATTGATACAAACTTTCTGCAAACAGGCGGAGACCTCTCACGCCACCGTGCTGACCGCGGCCGCCTCTCCGGCGGAACGGGAAATTCCGCTCGGTGTGATGGACCAGCTCTTCAGGAGCGAGGCGCTGCCGCTCGAGTTCAGGGACCGGGTCAGCGAGCTGCTGACCGAGGAGCTGTCCGCCAGCCGGGGCCGCGACCCCATCCTGGCGAGCCAGCCGAGCATCTCGGTGGCGCACGGGCTGCGGTCGATCCTGCTGGAGCTGGGCCGCCGGGGGCCCGTCGTCATGAGCATCGACGACTTGCAGTTCGCCGACGGCCCCTCCCTGCAGATGCTGCTCTTTTTACAGCGCAGGACGAAGGCGTCGCCGACGCTGCTGCTGCTCGCCGAGGAGTCGACGATCCGCTCGCCGCACCCGGTGTTCCACGCGGAGCTGTTCCGGCAGCCGAACTGCCGCAAGATCCGCCTGGAGATGCTGTCCCGGGTGAGCACCCACACCATGATCGGGGCCAGGCTCGGCCCCGCCAAGGCGATGGAGCTGACGGACTCCTACTACGAGGCGTCCGGCGGCAGCCCGCTCTTCCTGTCCGCGCTGCTCGACGACTACGAGGCGGCCCACGGGGCCAGCACCGGCAGCCACAGGACGGAACCGGCCATCCCCGACGAGGCGTTCCGCAACGCGCTCACGGGCTGCCTGTTCCTCGCGGGCCCCGCGGTGCTCGAAGTCGCGCGCACGGTGGCCGCGGTGGGCGAGGTGATGCCGTCGGCGTCCATCGCCCACATCCTCGGCAGGAACACCGCCACCGTCGAACACGCGATCGCCACGCTCACCGCCACGGGGCTGCTGACCTCGGGCAGGTTCCGCCACCCCGCCGCGCGCACGGCCATCCTGGAGCAGGTGCCCCCCGACCGGCGGCACGAACTGCACCTGCGGGTGGCGACCGTGCTCCAGAACGAGGGCACACCGCCGGTGACCGTCGCCGAGCAGCTCATCGCGGCGAGCAAGGCGCCGGAGGGCTGGATGATCAACGTCCTGCGGGACGCCGCCCACGCCGAACTGGACGCGGGCCGCACGGAGATGGCCGGCGAGTACCTGAAGCTCGCGCTGACGTACGGCACCAACAGCCGCCAGCTCGGCGCCCTCATCGCGGACCGGATGCGCATCGACTGGCGGAAGTCGCCGCTGCGCGCGATGCGGCACACCGCCTGGCTCAAGGACGCGCTGCGCCGGGGGCATTTAACGGGCCAGGACTCCAGCCTGCTGATCCGCAATCTGCTGTGGCACGGGCGGTACGGCGAGGCCCGCGAGTCCATCGCGCTGTGGGAGGAGAACGAGGCGGAGGGCCACGGCTTCTCCTCCGACGAGCTGTCGGCCTTCAACTGCTGGGTGACGTACACCCATCCCTCGCTGACCGCCGCTCCCCCGGGCTCCCCCGGGGCGGAGGGCGCGCAGGGCGCGGCGGGGGGCGCGGGCGCGCGGCAGCCGGGCTGGGTGTCGGCGGTGGCCGAGCCGGGCGCGGCCGTGGAGCCGGTGCGCTCGCTCGGGCGTGAGGCGTTCGCCGAGCTGGCCAGGCTGCTGGACCAGGGTGCCGACGACGACACGGTGACGACCGCCGAGGGTGTCCTGCACAGCGTCAGCCTGGGCGACGACACCCTGGACTCGCTGCACGCGGCGCTGCTCGCGCTGCTGTGCGCCGACCGCCCCGACAAGGCGGCGGTGTGGTCGGACGAGCTGCTGAAGGTGGCGGTGGAGCACGGCTCGGCGACCTGGCAGGCGGCGTTCGCGGCGATCCGCGCGGAGGCCGCGTTCCGGCAGGGCGACATGGCGGCGTCGGTGCGGCACGGGGAGGCGGCGCTCGCGCAGCTCTCCCCCACCGGCTGGGGTGTCGCGCTCGGCGGTCCGCTGGCCAACCTGATCCTGGCGAACACCTTCATGGGCCGGCACGAGCAGGCGGTGAAGTACGTGCGGCTGCCGGTGCCCGACACACTCTTCGACGCCCGCTACGGGCTGCACTACCTGAACGCGCGCGGGCAGTTCCATCTGTCGCGGCACCGCCCGGCCGCGGCGCTTGCCGACTTCGAGAGCTGCGGGCGGCTGATGGACGCCTGGGGGCTCGACCTGCCGTCGCTGATCTCGTGGCGCAGCGGTGCCGCGGAGGCGGCGTTGGCGCTCGGGCAGCGCAGAAGAGCGCGGCTCCTCATGGAGGAGCAGTTGAGCCGTCCCGGGACGCATCTGCCGCGTACCCGGGGCGCGTCACTGCGGGTGCTGGCGGCGACCTCGGACCTGGAGGACCGGCCCGCCCTGCTCCATCAGGCGGTGCGGCTGCTCCATCCGGACGTGGGGCGCTTCGAGTTGGCCAGGGCGCTGTCCGATCTCAGCGATACGTACCGGCAGTTGGGCGATCCGGCGCAGGCCGGTGCGATGGCGCAGAAGGCGGCGGAGATGCTGCGGTCGTGCCATGTGGGCACGGAGTGGGAGCGCCCCTCGCCGATGTCGGGTCCTGGGCGCCCGCCGCTGCCCGACGCCGCCGAGAGGCATCCGGAGGCGGCGTCGGGCGGGGCGGACCTGCTGACGGAGGCGGAGCGGCGGGTGGCGGAACTGGCCGCGCTCGGCGCCACGAACCGGGCCATAGGCCGCAAGCTGTACATCACGACCAGTACCGTGGAGCAGCATCTGACGCGGGTCTACCGGAAGTTGAACGTCAGCCGGAGGGGGGATCTGGCGGCGCGGCTTGGCATCGTGCAGACGGACGACGCCGAGTCGGCCTGAACCGGCGCCGCCGGGGGGCTTGTTCTAGGGTTCGTAGCTCCACTCCAGGTAGCGCTCGATCTCGTCGGCGGCGCGCCGGGCGCCTCCCGCGCGCCGCGCCTGCCGCTGGAAGTCCCGTACGGACCGGCTGATGTCGGGGTCGTCGACGAGGGCGGCGACGGTGTCGGCGAGGGCGGCGGGTTCGGTGTCCGCGGGCACGATCCGTACGCCGAGGCCGAGTTCCGCGACGCGGTCCGCGACGGCGCGCTGCCGTGGTGACGTCGGTACGGCGGCGAGCGGGGTGTTGAAGTACAGCGACTCCATGACGCCGCCCAGGTCCGAGTGGCAGACGTGGGCCGCCGCGCAGCGCAGGACGACGGCGCGCGGCACGTGTGCGTGGATCTCGACGTTGGGCGGTTGCCCACCGGCCGGAAAGAGGCTTTCCGTGTCGCTGTCCGCCGCGATCACCAGATGGAGGGGTTTCCCGGCGAGGGCGGTGACGCTGTCGCGGACGAAATCGGGGGCGCCGTCGAGGAGTGCGCGGTCGAGGGAGAGGAAGACGACCGGGAGTCCGGTGGAAGGCGGCAGCCAGCGTTCGTCCATCCGGCGTTCCGGTATGCAGGGGCCGACGAAGGCGACATGGCCGTCGAAGAGTTCACCATCGGCCTGGAACTCGCGCGGCAGCAGCGCTATCGACAGGGGTTCGGGTTTTGTGTAGAAGTTACTCGGCGACATTCCGGCTTTTTCGGCCGGGGAGAGGAATCGGAATAGCCGTTCCCTGACGTGGGTGGGCAGTTCCCTGACGCAGGCGTCGCTGTCGGCGTCGGGGACGAGTGGGGGCGGCTCGTCGCCGTCGACCAGGTCGCCGCGGGCGAACGACGGGAGTATCTGTACGGCGGGCCGGTTCCAGCGGCAGGTCAGCAGGCGGGCGGTGACGCGTGCCGACGCCTCGTAGAGCACCAGGTCGGGAATGTCGTCGACGAACTCGGCGTGGATCTCCTCGGCGCAGTCGAGGGTGTCGGCGACGGAGCCGGGGTCGGCGGTGCCGCTGCACTCCCAGCTCTCGACGTCGAGGCCGTAGGTGGGGCAGGACTCGTGGACGAGGACGTCGACGCCGGTGGCGACGGCCCGGCCGGCGAAGTCCCTGGTGGTGACGTAGGTGATGCGGTGGCCGCGGCGTTGCAGCTCCTGGGCGATGGGCAGCATGGAGCGGGTCTGCGGTTCCGCGGGGGCGTTCAGGATGACGATGCTGTAGTGGGGCGCGGGGCTTTCCTCGGTCATGAAGACGATCTCCGCTGCCCGCTGCCGCCGCGGCGCGCCGTGCCGCCCGTGGCCGGGTGCGGGCCGGTGGCCGGGTGCGGGCGGGATTTCGCGGGTGGTCCTGTGGGTTAACAGCTCAGGCAATATGAGATCGCATCCTGTGGTCGGGCGCCGGGGCGTACCACGCACAAGGCGCTGTGCGAATACGGTCGGCCGACTCCGCCGGGCCCCGGCCGGCCCGAAGCCGCCGAATGTTCCGTACGAGTCTGTACTTCCGGGAGAACTGGGGGACCGGCGATGTGAGTTTGCGCGGGGCAGAGAATGCAGTGGGACGCGAAACGACAGGCACTCTCACAACCGGCTGCATTCACTGTAAACGATCGTCGTCGGCCTGACAAAGCCCCTAAGCCCCCTTAGGGGTGCGTATTGCCGAATTCCCGCCACTCGAATCGGGGCGCCGGGCGGCGCGGTTCGGCTATACGAGGGCCCCGGTGCGCGCCATGTGCGGTACCGGGGCCCGTTTTTCCTGACGTGTTTCGCACCCGTCGTGGAGGGGGTGGATTTCGCCGGGAGTGGGTCTAGTGGGCGGAGTTGCGGTGGAGGGTGCGCAGCCAGGTGTCGACGGCGGCCGCGGTCTCGGGGGCGGAATTCTCCAGCAGGGTGAAGTGGTCGCCCTCGATCTCGCGCAGGGTGTGCGGTGCGGACCAGGAGGAGCGCCAACTCCCGTCGTCCTCGGTGCCGTCAGCGCCGGTGTCGGTGAGGAACGACCGGGTGGGGCGGACGAACAGCACGGGTGCGGTGACGTCCTCGGGGGCGCACTGCCGCATGAGGGCGCTGTAGCGGCCCATCGCGGACAGTCTCGCGGTGGAGAACATCCCGAAGTGGTCCTCGCGCGCCATCATTCCGTCGAGCATCCGGGCCCAGAGCCCGTCGGCGGCGTCGGCGGAGCCGGTGGCCCGTTCGTCGTCGAGCGGCAGGTAGGTGTCGAGGAGGACGACGGCGGCGGGTGCGAGGCCGTCGTGTTCGAGGCGGGTGGCGGTGGCGTGGGCGAACTGGCCGCCCGAGGAGTAGCCGACGAGCGCGAAGGGGGCGTCTCCCGCCAACTCCCGGACGCTGTGGGCGAAGTGGTCGACGGCGGCGTCGACGGAGACGGGCAGTGGTTCGCCTTCGACGAAGCCGGGCGGGGTGACGACGTGCACGTCGCGCACGTCGCGGAGGCCCGCGGCGAGCCTGGCGTACTGCTGGGCCCCGGCGAGCGCCATCGGTGAGGGGAAGCAGATGAGCATCGGGCCCTCGGGTCCCTTGGCGAGGCGCACCGGGGGGCTGACGGGGCCGAGTTGGCGGGCGGTGGTGAAGGCGGGGCGCAGTTCCGCGACGGCGTTCATGAGGGCGGTGCCCTCGACCATTTTGCCGTCGCGCACGGCGGTCCTGAACCAGGCACCGACGGTGTCCGGCATCCGCTCGGCCGCCGTCGGCGCGGCGGGCGCGGTGGGCGTACGGGTCTCGGGGGCC
The DNA here is from genome assembly GCF_044457285.1 of Streptomyces sp. NPDC050560. Taxonomy (NCBI): domain Bacteria; kingdom Bacillati; phylum Actinomycetota; class Actinomycetes; order Kitasatosporales; family Streptomycetaceae; genus Streptomyces; species Streptomyces sp. NPDC050560. Next base: position 59,882 of record NZ_JBITGT010000017.1, on the reverse strand, counting down.
GCTGCCGGGGGCGCGTCGCGCGGCTCTGCGGCGAGGTGGGCGGCGAGGCGTGCCGGGGTGCCGAAGTCGAAGACGGCGGCGGCGGGGACTTCGAGGCCGGTGGCGCGCTGGAGGGTGGTCCGCAGTTCCGCGGCGGACAGCGAGTCGACGCCGACTTCGAGGAAGCCGCGCCCGGGGTCGAGGTCGGCGGTGGAGTCATGGCCGAGGACGGCGGCCACGTGGTCCACGACGACCTCGGTCAGCAGCTTCGCCCTTTCGGGCTCGGGGAGTTCGTCGAGCCGGGCGCGGAACCCGGCCGCCGCGAGGTCGTCGGCGGGCTCGGCAGGGGCGGCGGTGTCGGGCGCGTCCGGTGTGTGGGTGCCGGGGAGTGCGGGTGAGGCGGTCCAGTAGCGGCGGTGCTGGAAGGCGTAGGTGGGCAGGTCGACGGCGCGTGCGCCGGTGTCCTGGTAGAGGGCCCGCCAGTCCACGGCGGCCCCGGCGGCGTGCAGCAGGCCGACCGCGGCGAGGGCGGTGCGGGCCTCGGCGCGGTTCTCCCGCATCAGGGGCACGACGGTGGCCCGTTCCGCGGCCTCGTCCGTGAGGTTCTGCCGGACGAGCCCGGAGAGCACGGCGTCGGGTCCTATCTCGACGAAGCGGGTGGCGCCGCGTGCGGCGGCGGCCCGTACCGCGTCGCCGAAGCGGACGGCTTCGCGCGCGTGCCCGACCCAGTGGCGGGGCGAGGCGAGGTCGGCGGGGGCGGCGGTGGCGCCGGTGAGGGTGGAGACGACGGGGAGGGCGGGCTCGTGCAGGGCGAGACCGGACGCCGCCTTCTCGAACTCCGCCAGCATCGGGTCCATGAGGGGCGAGTGGAAGGCGTGCGAGACCTTGAGGCGGCTGGTCTTGCCGCCCTTCGCCCGCACCGCCTCCGCCACCGCGTTCGCGGAGGCTTCCGCCCCCGAAACCACCACGGAGCGGGGCCCGTTGACCGCCGCGATCGTCACGTCGGAGACCCCGTCGAGGAGGGCACGTACCTCCTCCTCGGTGACCTGAAGGGCGACCATGGCGCCGCCGCGAGGCAGCGCCTGCATGAGCCGCCCGCGCGCCACGACCAGCGCTGCCGCGTCCGCGACGCCGAGTACCCCTGCGGCGCAGGTGGCGCTGATCTCGCCGATGGAGTGCCCGGCGACCACGTCGGGGCGCACCCCCCAGGACTCGACGAGCCGGAACAGCGCCAACTCGACGGCGAAGAGGGCGGGTTGGGCGTACTCGGTGCAGTCGAGCAGGGCGGCCTCCGGGGACCCGGGGGCCGCGAAGAGGACTTCGCCCAGGGGGCGTTCGAGCAGCGGGTCGAGAGCGGCGCATACCTCGTCGAGGGCTTCCGCGAACACCGGGAAGGTCTCGGCGAGTTCGGCTCCCATGCCGACACGCTGGGCGCCCTGCCCGGTGAAGAGGAAGGCGGTCCTGCCCCCGGCGTGGGCGGTGGCGCGGCCGAGGCCGGGCGCGGGGGTGTCCGCGGTGAGGGCGGTGAGCGCGGCGGTGAGTTCCGCCGGGTCGGCGGCGGTGACGGTCGCGCGGTGGTCGAGGTGGGCGCGGGTGGTGGCGAGGGAGTAGCCGATGTCGGCGGGGGAGGGCGCGGCCGGGTCTTCGAGGAGCCGGAGCAGGGCCGCGGCCTGGTCGCGCAGGGCGGGCGCGGTGGCGCCCGACACCGGCCAGAGCAGCGGGGCGCGGTGGCCCTCGTGCGGCGGGCGTTCGTCCTGGTCGGCCGGTACGGTCGGGGCCTGTTCGAGGATGACGTGGGCGTTGGTGCCGCTGATGCCGAAGGAGGAGACGGCGGCGCGCCTCGGCCTGGCGGCCTCCCAGGGCCTGGCCTCGGCCAGCAGCGCGACCCGGCCCGCCGTCCAGTCCACCTTGGACGACGGCTCGTCCACGTGCAGGGTCTTGGGCAGGGTGCCGTGGCGCATGGCCATGACCATCTTGATGATGCCCGCGACCCCGGCGGCGGCCTGGGTGTGGCCGAGGTTGGACTTGATGGAGCCGAGCCAGAGTGGCCGGTCCTCGGGGCGGTTCTGTCCGTAGGTGGCGAGGAGGGCCTGGGCCTCGATGGGGTCGCCGAGGGTGGTGCCGGTGCCGTGTGCCTCCACGGCGTCGACCTGGTCGGCCGAGAGCCTGGCGTTCGCCAGCGCGGCCCGGATGACGCGCTGCTGGGCGGGCCCGTTGGGGGCGGTGAGGCCGTTGCTCGCGCCGTCCTGGTTGACGGCGGAGCCGCGTACCACCGCGAGCACCCGGTGACCGGCCCGGCGCGCGTCGGACAGCCGCTCCAGGGCCAGTACGCCGACGCCCTCGGAGAAGCCGGTGCCGTCGGCGGCGTCCGCGAAGGACTTGCAGCGGCCGTCGGCGGCGAGCCCGCGCTGCCTGCTGAAGTCGACGAAGGTGCCGGGCGTCGCCATCACGGTGACACCCGCGGCGAGCGCGAGCGAGCACTCGCCCGCGCGCAGCGCCTGGGACGCGAGGTGCAGCGCGACGAGCGACGAGGAGCAGGCGGTGTCCACGGTGACCGCGGGGCCCTCGAAGCCGAGGGTGTAGGAGACCCGCCCGGGGACGACGCTGCCGCTGCCGTAGCTGTTGAGGTAGTCGTGGTACATCACCCCGGCGAACACTCCGGTGCGGCTGCCGCGCAGCGCCGCCGGGACGAGCCTGGCGTGTTCGAGCGCCTCCCAGGCGACTTCGAGGAGCAGCCGCTGCTGGGGGTCGACGGCGTGGGCCTCGCGGGGTGCGACGCCGAAGAAGGCGGGGTCGAAGTCCCCGGCGTCGTGCAGGAATCCGCCGTGGCGTGCGTACGAGGTGCCGTCGTGCTCCGGGTCGGGGTCGTAGAGGGTGTCGAGGTCCCAGCCGCGGTCGGCGGGGAACTCGGTGATGGCGTCGCAGCCGTCGGAGACCAGCCGCCACAGGTCCTCGGGCGAGCGGACGCCGCCGGGGTAGCGGCAGGCCATCCCGACGACGGCGAGGGGTTCGCGCGCGGCGGCGGTGAGCCTGCGGTTCTGCTCGCGCAGCCGCTCGGTCTCCTTGACGGACGCCCGCAGCGCGTCGACGAGCTTCGCGCCGGACCCCTCGGGCCCCGGGGCGGTGCCGGCCCTGCCTTGACGGCTGGTCTCGGTCATGGCGGTGTCACTTCTCCCACGTCGTGTCGTGGACGTCGAACTCGTCCTGGTCGTAGCCGTGTTCACCGGCCGGGTCGGCGCCGTCCCCGGTGCCGCCCGCGCCGGGGTCGGCGAGGGCCATGCTGATCAGGGCGTCGGTGTCCATGGCGTCGATGGACCCGGCGGTGTCGGCGGCGGCCCCGGCATCGACGTCCGTGGCGATGTCCGGGTCGGCGCCCGCGAGTTCGAGCAGGCTGTCCATCAGGCCCGCCTCCCGCAGCCGGGACAGCGGGATGGTGGCGAGTGCGGTGCGGACGCGGGCCTCGGCCGGGTCGCCCGCGGCGGCGTCGGGCTCGGGGGCCAGCTCCTGCCCGAGGTGGTCGGCCACGGCCCTGGTGCTCGGGTGGTCGAAGATGAGCGCGGCCGGCAGGCGCAGTCCGGTGGCCGCGCCGAGGCGGTTGCGGAACTCGACGGCCGTCAGCGAGTCGAAGCCGAGGTCGCTGAAGGACCTGTCGGGGTCGACGGTCTCCGCGTCGGCGTGCCCGAGCACCGCCACGACGTGCCCGCGCACCATCTCGGTGAGCAGGTCCCCGCGCTCCGCCTCAGGCACCTCGGCGAGCCGGGCGCGCAGGCCCTGGGAGTCGCCGGAGGCCGCGGCAGCGGCCTGGGAGGTGCGGCGCCCAGGCGCCCGTACCAGGCCGCGGAAGAGCGGCGGCAGCTCGGCCGCGCCCCGCGCCATGGCGCGTGTGTCGAGCGCGACCGGTACCAGGAGCGCTTCCTCGGGGGCGCCGGTGTGCTCGGTGCCGAGGACGGCCGCGTCGAGGAGGGCGAGGCCCTGCCGTGCGGTGAGGGCGCCCGCGCCCGAGCGTGTCATGCGGTGGGTGTCGGTGCCGCTCAGCGCGCCCGCCATGCCGCCGTCGTCCGCCCATAGGCCCCAGGCGAGCGAGGTGGCGGGGAGGCCGTCGGAGGCGCGGTGCTGGGCGAGCGCGTCGAGGAAGGAGTTGGCGGCGGCGTAGTTGCCCTGGCCGGGGACGCCGAGTTGCCCGGCGACGGAGGAGAAGAGCACGAACGCCGCCAGGTCGAGGCCGCGGGTCAGTTCGTGCAGGTGCCATGCCGCGTCGGCCTTGGGCCGCAGGACGGTGTCCATCCGCCCGGGGGTCAGCGAGCCGATGACGCCGTCGTCGAGGGCGCCCGCCACGTGGACGACCGCGGTGAGCGGGTGCTGCGCCGGTACGGCCGCCAGCAGTGCGGCCAGTTGGGAGCGGTCGGCGGCGTCGCGGGCGGCGAGGGTGACGGCGGCGCCGTGCCCCGCCAGTTCGGCGACCAGCTCGGCCGCGCCCGGCGCGTCCTCGCCGCGCCTGCTGGTCAACAGCAGGTGGCGTACGCCGTGTTCGGCGACGAGGTGGCGGGCCACGAGGGCGCCGAGGGCGCCGGTGGCGCCGGTCACCAGGACGGTGCCGTCCGGGTCGAGGGCCCTGCCGGGCGCGGCGGGGTTGACGGGGGTGGCGGGCACCCGTGCCAGCCTGGGGGCCGTCGCCGCGCCGCCGCGGAGGGCGAGTTGCGGCTCGTCGGTGCGCAGCGCCGCGGGCAGGGCGGTGAGCGAGGCGTCGGTGCCGTCCACGTCGACGAGCACGATCCGGCCGGGGTGCTCGGTCTGCGCGGACCGTACGAGCCCGGCGGCGGTCGCGGCGGCGAGGTCGGCGACCGCGCCGTCGGGTCCCGGCACCGCGCCCCGGGTGACGACGGCCAGGGTGGCGGCGGCGAAGCGGTCGTCCGCCAGCCATGTCTGGAGGTCGGCGAGGGTGCGGTGGGCCAGGTCGCATACGGCCGCCGGGGTGTCGGGGGCGCCGGGGGCGCCGAGGACCGGCAGCACGACGGTGCCCACGTCCGCGGCGTCCCCGAGTTCCGGTACCACCGTGGTGCTTCCGACGACCGTGGCCAGGGTCTCCGACCACTCGGTGGCGCCGGTGCCGACGACCGCCCACTTGCCGGTGTCGGTGCCTGCGGGCGCAAGCGGCAGCGGCGTCCACTCCACGCGGTACAGGGACTCGACGAACTCGGTGCGGGCCCGCGCCAGTTGCTCTTCCGTGAGGGGGCGTACGTCCAGCCGCTCCACCGCGGCCACGGGCTGCCCCGCGGCGTCCGCCACGGCGATGGACACCGCCCCCGCTCCGGAGTCGGCGCCGGGTCCCAGCGGGCGCACCCGCACCCGCAGCGCGGTGGCCCCGGTGGCGAACAGCTCCACGCCCGACCAGGAGAACGGCAGCCCGGCCCGCTCCCCCGCGCCCGTCAGCCCCACGGCGTGCAGCGCGGCGTCGAGCACCGCGGGGTGCACACCGAAGCCGTCGACGGACACCCCCTCGGGCAGCGCCACCTCGGCGCACACCTCGTCGCCGAGCCGCCAGGCGCCGCGCAGGCCGCGGAACACGGGCCCGTACGACAGGCCGCCCTCCGCGAACCGCTCGTAAACACCCTCGACCGGTACGGGTATGGCTCCCGCCGGGGGCCAGACGGCGAACTCCGTGCCGTCCGCGCCGGTGTGCGCCGCGGCGGCCAGCACACCGGAGGCGTGCCGCACCCACGGCGCCTCGTCCGGGGCGCCCGTGCCGCGCGAGTGGACGCTGAAGGCACGGCTTCCGCCGTCGTCGGGGGCGCCCACCACCAACTGGGTGTGGACCGCGCCGTGTTCGGGGAGCACCAGCGGTGTCTCCAGGGTCATCTCGGCGAGGACCTGGCAGCCCGCCCTGTCCCCCGCGGCGAGGGCCATCTCGACGAGCCCGGTGCCGGGGAACAGCACGGTGTCGCCGAGCGCGTGGTCGGCCAGCCAGGGGTGGGTCCTGGTCGACAGCCGCCCGCTGAAGAGCAGGCTGTCGGCCTCCGCGAGCGCCACGGCCGCCCCGAGCAGGGGGTGGTCACCGGCGCCCGACGCCGCCCCGAACGGGGAGTAGCCGTCGATCCAGTAGCGGTGGCGTTGGAAGGGGTAGGTGGGCAGGTCGATGTGGTGGGGGTGGCCTGCGGGGTGGAGGGTGTTCCAGTCGAGTGTGTGTCCTCGGGTCCACAGGCGGGCCAGGGCGGTGAGGGTTTCGGTCTGTTCGGGTCGGCCGCGGCGCAGCAGGGGGACGGGCTGGGCGGTGGTGGTGTCGGGCAGGGCCTCGGTGGTCATCGCGGTGAGGACGGCGTCGGGCCCGATCTCCAGGAAGGTGGTCACACCGTCCGTGTGCAGGGTGTGCACGGCGTCGGTGAAGCGGACGGCTTCGCGTACGTGGGTGAGCCAGTAGTGGGGGGTGGCGAGTTCGGCGGGGGCGGTGTGGGTGCCGGTGACGGTGGAGACGACCGGTATCAGGGCGTCGTGGTAGGTGAGCGTGGAGACGGCCGCTTCGAACTCCTCCAGCATGGGGTTCATGAGGGGGGAGTGGAAGGCGTGGGAGACCTTCAGGCGGGAGGTCTTGCCGCCCCTCTCCCTCACCGCCTTGGCCACCACGTTCACGGAGGCTTCCGCCCCTGAAACGACTATGGAGCGGGGTCCGTTGACGGCGGCGATCGCCGCGTCGGTGACCCCGTCGAGGAGGGCGCGTACGTCCTCCTCCGTGGCCTGGAGGGCGATCATGGCGCCGCCGGAAGGCAGCGCCTGCATCAGGCGGCCTCGGGCGGCTACGAGGGCTGCGGCGTCGGCCAGTGAGAACACCCCGGCCACGCACGCGGCGGCGATCTCCCCGATCGAGTGCCCGGCGACGATGTCGGGCCGCACGCCCCACGACTCCACGAGCCGGAACAGGGCGACCTCGACGGCGAACAACGCGGGCTGCGCGTACTCGGTACGGTCGAGGAGGGCGGCCTCGTCCGAGCCTTCCTGCGCGAACATGATGTGCCGCAGGGGGTGTTCGAGCAGGGGGTCGAGGTGGGTGCACACTTCGTCCAGGGCGTCGGCGAACACGGGGAAGGTGTCGGCGAGTTCACGGCCCATGCCGGTGCGCTGGGCGCCCTGTCCGGTGAAGAGGAACGCCAGCCGGCCGCCGGTGGCGGTGGCTTCGACCAGGCCCGTGGTGGTCTCGCCCGACGCGAGAGCCCGAAGCGCCGTAAGGGCTTCTTCGCGGTCCGTGCCGAGGATGACGGCACGGTGGGCGAGGTGGGCGCGCTTCGTCGCCAGGGACGTCGCCACATCCACCGGGTGGGGGGCCTCGGCGGTGTCGAGGAGTGCGGCGAGGTCCCTGGCACGGGCCCGGAGTGCGGCCGGTTCGGCGGCGGAGAGCGGGAGCAGCAGGGTGGCGGGGGTGCCGTCCTGCGGCGCCGCGGCCGGTGCGGGCTCGGCGGGCGCGGGGGCCTGTTCGAGGATGACGTGGGCGTTGGTGCCGCTGATGCCGAACGAGGAGATCGCGGCGCGCCGCGGCCTCGTGACCTCCCAGGGCCTCGACTCGGTCAGCAGCTCCACCCGGCCCGCCGTCCAGTCGACCTTCGACGAGGGCTCGTCCACGTGCAGGGTCCTCGGCAGCACGCCGCGCCGCATCGCCATGACCATCTTGATGATGCCCGCGACACCGGCGGCGGCCTGGGTGTGGCCGAGGTTGGACTTGACGGAGCCGAGCCACAGCGGCTGCTCCGCGCCGCGGTCGCGGCCGTAGGTGGCGAGGACGGCCTGTGCCTCGATGGGGTCGCCGAGCACGGTGCCGGTGCCGTGCGCCTCCACGGTGTCGATGTCGTCCGTCGAGAGCCTGGCGTCCGCGAGCGCGGCGCGGATGACGCGCTGCTGGGAGGGGCCGTTGGGGGCGGTGAGGCCGTTGCTCGCACCGTCCTGGTTGACGGCGGAGCCGCGTACCACCGCCATGACCTGGTGGCCGTTGCGGCGCGCGTCGGAGAGGCGTTCGACGACCAGCACACCGACGCCCTCCGACCAGCCGGTGCCGTCCGCGGCCTCGGCGAAGGACTTGCACCTGCCGTCCCCGGCGAGGCCGCGCTGCCTGCTGAACTCCAGGAAGGTGGCGGGGGTCGACATCACCGTCACACCGCCGACGAGCGCGAGCGAGCACTCGCCGCCCCGTAGCGCCTGGGACGCCAGGTGCAGCGCCACGAGCGACGACGAGCAGGCGGTGTCCACCGTGACGGCGGGGCCTTCGAGGCCGTAGGTGTAGGCGATGCGCCCCGAGACGATGCTGCCCGCGCTGTGGCTGGTCGGGTAGTCGTGGTACATCAGGCCGGCGAAGACGCCGGTGGCGCTGCCCTTCAGGGTGGCCGGGTCGATCCCGGCGCGCTCGAACGCCTCCCAGGACGCTTCGAGGAGCAGCCGCTGCTGGGGGTCGGTGCTCAGCGCCTCGTTGGGGCTGATGCGGAAGAACGCGGCGTCGAAGTCGGCGGCGTCGTGGAGGAAGCCGCCCTTGTTGACGTAGGTGGTGTCGGGGCGCTCGCCGGTCGGGTCGAAGATGGCGTGGGTGTCCCAGCCGCGGTCCTCGGGGAACTCGGAGACGGCGTCCCTGCCGTCGAGGACGAGGTCCCACAGGTCCTCGGGGGACTCGATGCCGCCCGGGTAGCGGCAGGACATGCCGACGATGACGATGGGGTCGTCGCTCGCGGGGCCCTGGTGCCGTACGGCCGTGTCGGCGGGGGTGTCGAGGGTGCCGAGGAGTTCGTCGTGGAGGAAGTCGACGAGGTCGCCCGCGGTCGGGTAGTCGAAGACGAGCGTGGCGGGCAGTCGCAGACCGGTCGCCGCGTTCAGCCCGTTGCGCAGTTCGACCGCGGTGAGGGAGTCGAAGCCCAGGTCGTTGAAGGCGCGGTCGGGCGCGATGGACGCGGGGTCGGCGTGGCCGAGCACGTCGGCGATCTGGCCACGCACCACGCCGAGCAGGGTGCGCTCGCGCTCGGCGGGGGTGCGGGCGGCGAGCTGCCGGTGCAGGGTGTCGGCGGTGGTGGTGTCGCCGACGGCGGCGCTGCGGCGCACGGTGGGGACGAGGTGGTGGTAGAGCGGGGGCAGTTCTGGGCCCTGGGCGCGCAGGGCCTCGGGGTCGAGGCGGACGGGTACGACGGCGGAGCCCGCGCGCACCCCGGCGTCGAAGAGCCCAAGCCCGTCGGCCGTTGTCAGCGGCAGGACACCGCCGCGCGCCATCCGCGACCTGTCGCCCTCCGAGAGGCCGCCGCCCATACCGCCAAGACCCTCGTCGTGCCACACACCCCACGCCAGCGACACGGCAGGCAGACCCGCCGCCACCCGCGACTCCACCAAACCATCAAGAAAGGCGTTGCCCGCCGCATAGTTCCCCTGCCCCGGCGCACCCAGCACACCGGCAGCGGACGAGAACACCGCGAACAGCCCCAACTCCGAGCCCCGGGTCAGCTCGTGGAGATTCCAGCCGCCCAACACCTTCGGCCGCAACACGGCCTCAAGACGCTCCGGCGACAACGCCGCCACCAGACCGTCATCGAGCACACCCGCCGCATGCACCACACCCACCAACGGATGCTCCTGCGGGACCGCCCCAAGCACCCCGGCAAGCGCCTCCCGGTCGGCCACGTCACAGGCCACCACGTCGACCGCCTCCGCACCCGCCGCGAGCAGCGACTCCACCAACTCCGCGGCGCGGGCACCGCCACCGCCGCGGCTCAGCAGCACCAACCGCCGTACTCCCCACTGGGACACCAGGTGCCCGGCCAGTACCGCGCCGAGGCCGCCCGCGCCGCCGGTGATTAGGACGGTGCCGCCGGTCAGGTCGGGCCCGCCGGGGCCGGTGCCCGGCGCGGGCACGCCCGCGCGCGCCAGCCGGGGCGCGAGTAGCGCGCCGTCCCGCAGCGCCACCTGCGGCTCGCCCGTGCCGACCGCGGCCGCGACGGCGGTGTCCACATCGTCGGGGGCCGTGCCGTCCGGGCCCGTGGCGTTCGGGTCCGTGCCGTCCGGGCCCGTGGCGTTCGGGTCCGTACTGTTCGGGTCCGTCTGGAGGTCCACGAGTACGAGCCGCCCGGGGTTCTCCGCCTGCGCCGACCGCACCAGGCCCGTGACGGCCGCGCCGCCGAGGTCGGGTACGTCCTCGCCGCCGACGCAGACGGCGCCGCGTGTCACCACGGCGAGCCTGGCGCCCGCGAAGCGCTCGTCGCCCAGCCACCGCTGGACGGCGAGCAGGGTCCTGACGAGCAGTTCCCGCACGTCCTCGGGCACCGCGCCCGTGGCTTCGCGGAAGGCGCGCAGCACCACCACGTCGGGGACGGCCGCCGCGGCGTCCGGCACGACCTCGTCGAAGCCCGCCGCCGAGAGCCCCCCTGCGGGCGCCGCGACCGGGACCCAGTCCACCCGGTACAGGGACTCCGGGTACTCGGTACGTGCCCGGGAGAGCTGTTCCTCGGAGACGGGGCGTACGTCGAGCCTGCCGACCGAGGCGACGGGACGGCCCGCGGTGTCCGCGACGTCGAGCGACACCGCTCCCCCGGCGCCGAGCGGGCGCACCCGCACCCGCAGCGCGGTGGCCCCGGTGGCGAACAGCTCCACGTCGGACCAGGAGAACGGCAGCGCGGCCCGCTCCCCCGCGCCCGTCAGCCCCACGGCGTGCAGGGCCGCGTCAAGTACCGCGGGGTGCACGCCGAAGCCGTCGACGGAGACACCGTCGGGCAGCGCCACCTCGGCGCACACCTCGTCGCCGAGCCGCCAGGCGCCGCGCAGGCCGCGGAACACGGGCCCGTACGACAGGCCGCCCTCCGCGTACCGCTCGTAGACGCCGTCGACGGTGAGGGGTTCGGCGCCCGGCGGGGGCCAGGCGGCCAGGTCGAAGGGGGCGGGGCCCGCGGGTGCGGCGGGGACCAGGGTGCCGGCGGCGTGCCTGACCCAGGTGTCGCCCGCGGTGTCGTCGCGGGAGTACACCCGCACCTGGCGGCGCCGCGAGCCGCCCTCGGGGGCGCCGACGACGACCTGCACCTGGACGCCGCCGCGCTCGGGCAGCACCAACGGCGCCTCAAGGGTCAGCTCTTCGAGGACGCCGCAGCCGACCTGGTCGCCCGCGCGGATGACGAGGTCGACGAAGCCGGTGCCGGGGAAGAAGATGGCGCCGCCGACGACGTGGTCGGCGAGCCAGGCGTGGTTCTGTGCGGAGAGCCTGCCGGTGAAGAGGTGGCCCTGCGAGTCGGCGAGCGCGACGGCCGCGCCGAGCAGCGGGTGGCCGGTGGCGCCGAGGCCGATGGAGCGCGGGTCGCCCTGGTCGCCCGGCGTCTGCTCCCAGAAGGCGCGCCGCTGGAAGGCGTATGTGGGCAGGTCGACGGGGCGCGCGCCGGTGTCGTCGAAGACGGCGGGCCAGCCGACCTCGCCACCTGACGCGTACAGCCGCCCGAGTCCCGTGAGCAGGCTCCGCGCCTCGGGACGGTCCCTGCGCAGCAGCGGCACGCACACGAACCGCGCCATGCGCTCGGGGCGTTCCGCGCCCTCGGTCTCCTCCAGGCAGGTCTGGGCGAGGCCGGTGAGCACACCGTCGGGGCCGACCTCCACGAACCGGGTCACCCCGCGGTCCACGGCGGTGCGCACCCCGTCGCCGAAGCGCACGGCGCCGCTCACGTGCCGCAGCCAGTACTCGGCGGTGCGCAGGTCGTCGCCGGTCGCCGCCTCGCCGGTCACGTTCGAGACCACGGTGAGCCTCGGCTCGGCGAACGAGAGCCCTTCGAGCACCGTGCGGAACTCGTCGAGCATGGGTGCCATCAGGCCGGAGTGGAAGGCGTGCGAGACGTTCAGCCGCGATGTCTTGTGCCCCCCGGCCCGCAGCCGCTCGACGACCCGGTCCACGGCGGCCTCGGGGCCCGAAACGACCACGGCCCTGGGGCCGTTGACGGCGGCGATGTCGACGCCGGGCGCCTCCGCGAGCAACGGCAGTACATGGTCCTCTGTGACCTGAAGGGCGGCCATGGCGCCGCCGAGAGGCAGTGCCTGCATGAGCCGCCCGCGCGCCGCCACCAGGGTGCAGGCGTCGGCCGGCGAGAGCACCCCGGCGATGTGCGCGGCGGCGATCTCGCCGATGGAGTGGCCCATGACGACGTCGGGCCGCACCCCCCAGGACTCCAGCAGCCGGTACAGGCTGACCTCGACGGCGAAGAGTCCCGGCTGCGCGTACTCGGTGCGGTCGAGCAGCGCGGCCCGCCCGGTGCCGTCGGCGGCGGACAGCGCCTCGTCCAGGGGGTGTTCGAGGAGCGGGTCGAGGTGTCCTGCGATCTCGTCCCAGGCCCGCCGGTAGGCGGGGTATGTCGCGTACAGCTCGCGGCCCATGCCGGGCCGCTGGGCGCCCTGCCCCGTGAAGAGGAACGCGGTCTTGCCGCTGGTGCGGGCGGTGTCCGCGGGGGCCGTGCCGTCGGCGAGCGCCCGCAGCCCCGCGAGGAGTTCCGCGGTGTCGGCGCCGAGCACGGTGGCGCGCCGCTCCAGGGCGCCGCGCCTGGCCGCCAGGGACCAGCCGATGTCCACGGGGCTGAGCCCGGCGTGCTCGGTGACATGCGCGGCGAGGCGCCCGGCCTGGGCGCGCAGCCCTTCCTCGCCGCGGCCGGAGATGACCCACGGCACGGGTGCGCCTGCCGCGGGGGCCTCGGCGGCCGCGGTGTGCTCCGTGGTCTCCTCGGGGGCCGCCTGCTCGATGATCACGTGCGCGTTGGTGCCGCTGATGCCGAACGAGGAGATCCCGGCGCGCCGGGGCCGTGCGGTGTCCCAGGGGACCTCCTCTGTCAGCAGCCGCATGGCGCCGGAGGTCCAGTCGACATGGGTGGACGGCGCGTCGACGTGGAGGGTCCTGGGGAGCACGCCGTGGCGCATCGCCATGACCATCTTGATGATCCCGGCGACGCCCGCGGCGCCCTGGGTGTGGCCGATGTTGGACTTGACCGAGCCGAGCCACAGCGGGCTGTCCGCGGGGCGGTCGCGGCCGTAGGTGGCGAGCAGTGCCTGCGCCTCGATGGGGTCGCCGAGCACGGTGCCGGTGCCGTGCGCCTCGACCGCGTCGACGTCGGCGGGGTCGAGCCGGGAGTTGGCGAGCGCCTGGCGGATGACGCGCTGCTGGGCGGGCCCGTTGGGCGCGGTGAGGCCGTTGCTGGCACCGTCCTGGTTGACGGCGGAGCCGCGTACCACCGCGACGACCTGGTGCCCGTTGCGGCGCGCGTCGGAAAGGCGCTCCACCACGAGCACACCGATGCCCTCGCCCCAGCCGGTGCCGTCGGCCCCGGCGGCGAACGCCTTGCAGCGGCCGTCGTGCGACAGCCCGCGCTGGCGGCTGAACTCCACGAAGGCGGCGGGCGAGGCCATGACGGTCACACCGCCCGCGAGCGCGAGGTCGCACTCGCCGCCGCGCAGCGCCTGGGCCGCGAGGTGCAGGGCGACGAGCGACGAGGAGCAGGCGGTGTCCACGGTGACCGCGGGGCCTTCGAGGCCGTAGGTGTAGGCGATGCGCCCCGAGACGATGCTGCCGGAGCTGCTGCTGCCCGAGTAGTCGTGGTAGACGACCCCGGCGAAGACACCGGTGGCGCTGCCCTTGAGGGTGGCCGGGTCGATCCCGGCGCGCTCGAACGCCTCCCAGGACGCTTCGAGGAGCAGCCGCTGCTGGGGGTCGGTGATCAGGGCCTCGTTGGGGCTGATGCCGAAGAAGTCGGCGTCGAAGTCGGGGGCGTCGTGGAGGAAGCCGCCCTGGTTGACGTAGGTGGTGTCGGGGCGGGCGCCGGTGGGGTCGTAGAGCCGGTCGAGGTTCCAGCCGCGGTTGCCGGGGAAGCCGGTGATGGCGTCGTCGCCATCGGCGACGAGCCGCCAGAGGTCTTCCGGGGACTCGACGCCGCCGGGGAAGCGGCAGGACATGCCGACGATGACGACGGGGTCGTCGGCGACGTGTCCCGTGGCCGGGAGGGTGGCCGCGGCGGCCATGTCGCCCGAGACCTCGGCCAGCAGGAAGCCCGCGAGGTCGCCCGCGGTGGGGTAGTCGAAGACGAGGGTGGCCGGGAGGGCGAGACCGGTGGCGCCGCCGAGGCCGTTGCGCAGTTCGACCGCGGTGAGGGAGTCGAAGCCGAGGTCGCTGAAGGCGCGGTCGGGCTCGATGGCCTCGGGGGTGGCATGGCCGAGGACGGCGGCCACCTGCCCCCTTACCAGGTCGAGTACGGCCTCGTGGCGCTCGGCTGCGGCGAGGGCGGCGAGCCGCTCGCCGAGCGAGCCGGTGACGGCGCCGGTACCGCGGGAGGCGGCCTGGCGGCGGGCCGGGCGGCCGGTGAGATGGTGGAAGAGCGGGGGGAGTTCGCCGCCCAGGGCGCGCAACGCCTCGACGTCGAGGCGGACGGGTACGACGGCGGAGCCCGCGCGCACCCCGGCGTCGAACAGCCCGAGCCCGTCCGCCGCCGACAGCGGCAGCACACCGCCGCGCGCCATCCGCGACCTGTCGCCCTCCGAGAGGCCGCCGCCCATACCGCCAAGACCCTCGTCGTGCCACACACCCCACGCCAGCGACACGGCAGGCAGACCCGCCGCCACCCGCGACTCCACCAAACCGTCGAGGAACGCATTGCCCGCCGCATAGTTCCCCTGCCCCGGCGCACCCAGCACACCCGCAGCAGACGAGAACACCGCGAAGAGCCCCAACTCCGAGCCCCGGGTCAGCTCGTGGAGATTCCAGCCGCCCAGCACCTTCGGCCGCAACACGGCCTCAAGACGCTCCGGCGACAACGCCGCCACCAGACCGTCATCGAGCACACCCGCCGCATGCACCACACCCACCAACGGATGCTCCTGCGGGACCGCCGCAAGCACCCCGGCAAGCGCCTCCCGGTCGGCCACGTCGCAGGCCACCACGTCGACCGCCTCCGCACCCGCCGCGAGCAGCGACTCCACCAGCCCCGCGGCGCGGGCACCGCCACCGCCGCGGCTCAGCAGCACCAACCGCCGCGCCCCGTACGCCGTCACCAGGTGCCGTACCAGCAGCACGCCGAGGCCGCCGGTGCCGCCGGTCACCAGGACGGTGCCCGCGCCCAGGTCCGTGCCCTCGGGGGCCTCGGGGTCCCCGAGGGCGCGCCGTGCGGTGGGCACACCGGCGCGCACCAGGCGCGGCACCAGGACGGTGCCCGCGCGCAGGGCCACCTGCGGCTCCCCGGCGCCGAGCACACGCGCGACGGTGTCGGGCGACAGCCCCACGGCCCCCGCCGCCCCGGCCGCGCCCGCCGTCTCTCCCACGTCCCCCGCGTCGGCCACGTCCACCAGCAGGAAGCGGTCCGGGTTCTCCGCCTGGGCCGAGCGCACCAGGCCGGTGACGGACGCGCCCGCCAGGTCGGTCACACCCGATCCGTCGGCCGGCACGCCGCCGCGGGTCAGCACCAGGAGCCGGGAGGCGGCGAAACGCTCCTCGTCAAGCCACCGTTTGACCCCCGCGAGCACCCGTTCGAGCAGCGCGGACACCGCCTCCGGGACCGCGTGCGCCCCGTCGCGGAACGCCCGCAGCACCACCACGTCGGGCACACCAGCGACCGCGCCCGAGACCACGTCGTCGAAGTCCGCCACCGCGGGGGACCCGAGGTGCGCGAGGCCCGGCCCGACCGGCACCCAGTCCACGCGGTACAGGGACTCCGGGTAGCCCATACCGCCGTCGCCCGCCAACTCGGCCGCGGTGACGGTCCGTACGGTCAGCGCCTCGACGGTGGCGACGGCGTCGCCCACGGCGTCGGCGATGCCGACCGTGTAGCCGTCGCCGCCGAGCGGGCAGAGCCGCACTCTGAGCGCGGACGCGCCGCCCGCGTGCAGGGTCACACCGCGCCACTGCGCGTGCAGCGGGAGGGCCGGGGGCCGCCCGGCACCTTCGCCTTCGCCTTCGGCGGAGTTGAGGGCGGTGACGCTCTGGAGCGCGGCGTCGAGTGCCGCGGGGTGCAGCCCGAAGCGCCCGGCGTCCTTCGCGGCAGGCTCGGGCAGCGCGACCTCGGCGAACAGCTCGCCGCCCCGCCGCCAGGCGGCCGTGAGCCCCCGGAAGACGGGGCCGTGGGCGAGACCGGCCGCCGCGTACCGCTCGTACACGTCCTCGACCGGTACGGGGGCCGCACCGGCAGGGGGCCACACGTCGAGGCCGGTGTCCTGCGCCGCGGGGCGCACGGCGCCGCCGAGGAGGCCGGTGGCGTGCCGCCGCCAGGCGGCGTCGCCCGCGGTGTCACCGGCGCGCGAGAACACCCGCACCCTGCGCGTCCCGGACGGGCCCTCGGGTGCGCCCACCGCGACCTGCACCTGGACGCCGCCACGCTCGGGCAGCACCAACGGCGCCTCTACGGTCAGCTCTTCGAGGACGCCGCAGCCGACCTGGTCGCCCGCGCGGATCGCCAGTTCGACGAAGCCGGTCTCGGGGAAGACGGCGGAGCCGGCCACGGCGCGGTCGGCGAGCCAGGCGTGGCCTGCCGCGGAGAGCCGCCCCGTGAACAGCGCGCCGTCCGAGTCCGCCAGCATCGTGGCGGCGCCCAGCAGGGGGTGATCGGCGGCGTCGAGCCCGGCAGAGGCGACGTTGCCGACGGCGGCGACGTCCCTGACCCAGTAGTGCTGTCGTTGGAAGGGGTAGGTGGGCAGGTCGACGTGCCTTGTCGGGCCGCCGGTGTGCAGTGCCGCCCACTCGACGTCACGGCCCCGTGTCCACAGTCGGGCGAGTGCGGTCAGTGCTTCGGTCCGTTCGGGCCTGCCGCGGCGTAGCAGGGCGAGGGTCTTTGTGGTGTCGTCGGGCAGGCTGTCTGCTGCCATGGCGGTGAGGACGGCGTCGGGGCCGATCTCCAGGAAGGTGGTCACACCGTCGTCGGCGAGGGTGCGTATCCCGTCGGCGAAGCGGACCGCCTCGCGGACATGGGCGACCCAGTACTCGGGCGAGGTGACGTCGCCCTTGGTGACGGTGCGTCCGGTCACGTGGGACACGAGGGGGATGCGCGGCTCGGCGTACTCAAGTCCCCCGGCGACCTCCCGGAACTCGTCGAGCATCGGGTCCATGAGCGGGGAGTGGAAGGCGTGCGAGACCTTGAGACGGGAGGTCTTGCCGCCGTCAGCCTTCACCGCCTCCATCACGGCGGTCACGGAGGCTTCCGCGCCCGAAATCACCACGGAGCGCGGTCCGTTGACGGCGGCTATCGCCGCGTCGGAGACACCGTCGAGGAGGGCGCGTACGTCCTCTTCTGTGGCCTGGAGGGCGATCATGGCGCCGCCGGAAGGCAGCGCCTGCATCAGACGGCCTCGGGCGGCTACGAGGGCTGCGGCGTCGGCCAGCGAGAACACCCCGGCCACACACGCGGCGGCGATCTCCCCGATCGAGTGCCCGGCGAGGACGTCAGGGTGTACGCCCCACGACTCCACGAGCCGGAACAGGGCGATCTCGACGGCGAACAACGCGGGCTGTGCGTACGCGGTCCGGTCGAGGAGGGCGGCCTCGTCCGAGCCCTCCGGCGCGAACATGACGTCCCGCAAAGGGTGTTCGAGCAGGGGATCGAGGTGCGTGCACACCTCGTCCAGGGCGTCGGCGAACACCGGGAAGGCGGCGGCGAGTTCGCGGCCCATGCCGACGCGCTGGGCGCCCTGGCCGGTGAACAGGAAGGCCAGCCTGCCGTCCGCCACGGCGCCTTCGACGACGCCCGCGGCCTGCTCGCCCGCGGCGAGTGCGCGCAGGCCCGCGAGGAGGTCGTCGCTGCCGGTGGCCACGACGACGGCGCGGCGTTCGAGCTGGGCGCGGGTGGTCGCCAGCGCCGCGGCGACATCGCCTGGCCGGGGGGCGTCCTCGGCGGTCAGCAGCTCCAGCAGGTTCGCGGCCTGGGCGCGCAGCGCCGCGGGGCTCGCGGCGGACAGCGGGTGGAGACCGGGGCCCGCGGGCCTGTGCTGCCCGGCGGCGGTGTCCTCGGCGGGCGTCCCCGCCCCCTCGGGGTCCGTAAGGGTGTCGTCCGGGGCCTGTTCGAGGATGACGTGGGCGTTGGTGCCGCTGATGCCGAACGAGGAGACGCCCGCGCGGCGCGGGGTGGTGGCGTCCCACTCCACCGGCTCGGTCAGCAGGCGTACATGGCCCGCGGTCCAGTCGACCTTGGTGGAGGGCCGGTCGGCATGGAGAGTTCTCGGCAGGATGCCGTGGCGCATCGCCATGACCATCTTGATGATGCCCGCGACGCCCGCGGCGGCCTGGGTGTGGCCCATGTTGGACTTGATGGAGCCGAGCCACAGGGGCCTGTCGGCGGCGCGGTCGCGGCCGTAGGTGGCGAGCAGCGCCTGCGCCTCGATGGGGTCGCCGAGGACGGTGCCTGTGCCGTGCGCCTCGACCGCGTCGACCTGGTCGGCGGAGAGCTGCGCGGCGGCCAGCGCGTCCCAGATGACGCGCTGCTGGGAGGGGCCGTTGGGTGCCGTGAGGCCGTTGCTGGCGCCGTCCTGGTTGACTGCGGAGCCGCGTACCACCGCGAGCACCGGGTGCCCGTTGCGGCGGGCGTCAGACAGCCGCTCGACCAGCAGCATGCCGACGCCCTCCGACCAGCCGGTGCCGTCGGCGTCCTCGGAGAACGCCTTGCAGCGGCCGTCGGCGGCGAGGCCGCGCTGCTTGCTGAAGGCGACGTACGGGTCCGGGGTGGCCATCACGGTGGCGCCCCCGGCGAGGGCGAGGGTGCACTCGCCCTTGCGCAGCGCCTGGATGGCGAGGTGCAGCGCCACCAGTGACGAGGAGCAGGCGGTGTCGACGGTGACCGCGGGGCCTTCGAGGCCGAGCACGTAGGAGATGCGTCCTGAGAGCACGGCGGCGTTGCTGCCCGTGGACAGGTACGCCTCGGCCTCCTCGGGCAGCTTCAGCTCGAAATAGGTCTGGCCGTTGGTGCCGGTGAAGACGCCGACGCGGCCGCCGCGCAGCGAGTCGGGGGCGACGCCGCCGCGCTCGAACGCCTCCCAGGCGGTCTCCAGCAGCAGGCGCTGCTGAGGGTCCATGGCCAGTGCCTCGCGGGGCGAGATGCCGAAGAAGGCGGGGTCGAACTGCCCGGCGTCGTAGAGGAACCCGCCCTTGCGTGCGTAGTCGTCACCGTCGTCGGCGGCGGCCCCGGTCTCCCAGCCGCGGTCCTCGGGGAAGTCCCCGATGGCGTCGCCGCCCTCGGCGAGCAGCCGCCACAGCTCCTCGGGCGTCCGTACGCCACCGGGAAGACGGCAGCTCATCGCGACGATGGCGACGGGCTCCTGTCCGGCCTTCTCGATGTCGCGCAGTTGCTGCCTGGTGGCATGCAGGTCCGCGGTCGTCCGCTTGAGGTAGTCGAGGAGCTTCGCTTCGTTCACGTTCGCCATCGGGGCCTCGCCGTGTGTCATCTCCCGGAAACAGCGTGCGCGGGAGGTTCGGGAAGGGAGTGGTGGGTCCTGGGGTCCTGGCAGCGGGTCAGGAGAGCCCGAGTTCCTTGTCGAGGAAGTCGAAGACGTCCTCGGCCGAGGCGCCGTCGAGGCGGTCGGCGACGGTGGCGCCCTCCGCCGCGCCGGCCGCGGCCGGCTCTGCGCCCTCGCCGGTACGCGCGTTGAGGCCGGCCACCAGCTCCTGGAGCCGGTGGCTGATGCGGCTGCGGGCGATCTCCTCGGCGGAGAGGGCCGCGGCCACCGACTCGATGCGCTCAAGCTCCGCGAGCACCGGTACGGCGGGCGCCGCGCCGCCCGGGCACAGCTCGCCGTGCAGATGGGCGGCGAGCGCCTCCGGGTTGGCGTAGTCGAAGAGCAGGGTGGCGGGGAGCCCCAGGCCCGTGACGGTGCCGAGCCGGTTGCGGAACTCGACCGCGGTGAGCGAGTCGAAGCCGAGTTCGCTGAAGGCGCGGCTCGACTGCACCGCGCCCGGGCTGTCGTAGGCGAGGACGAGCGCGACCTGCTCGCGCACCAGGTCGAGGATCTCGCGGCGCTGCTCGCCCTCGGGCAGCGCGCCGAGCCTGGCCACCAGGTCGGACGCGGCCTCCGCGGTGCCGGTGGCGGCGGCGTCGCCCGCGGTGGCCGAGGCGGCGCGCACCTCGGGCAGGCTCCCGATGAGGGCGCTTGGGCGGGTCGCGGTGAAACCGGCCGCGAACTGCGGCCAGTCGGCGTCGAGGACACCGACGCAGGCCGTGGGGCCGTCCAGGGCCCGCTGGAGCGCGGTGAGGCACAGGTCGGCGGCCATCGGGGCGAGGCCGCGCCACCAGGAGCGGTCCTGGGACGCCTCCTCTCCCGCCATGCCGCCGCCGTCCCAGGGGCCCCAGGCCACCGAGGTGGCGGCGAGGCCGAGCGCCCTGCGGTGCTGGGCGAGGGCGTCGAGGTAGGCGTTGGCGGCGGCGTAGCTGCCCTGGCCCGCGCTGCCGAGCAGGCCCGCGATGGAGGAGAAGGTGACGAACGCGGTGAGGTCGAGGTCGCGGGTGAGTTCGTGGAGGTGGTGTGCGGCGAGCGCCTTCGGGCGGCGTACGCCGTCGAGGCGGTCGGGGGTGAGGGACTCCAGCACGCCGTCGTCCAGGACGCCCGCGGTGTGGACGACCGCGGTGAGCGGCTGCTGCGCGGGCATCCCGTCGAGCAGCGCGGCGAGTTGGGAGCGGTCGGCGGCGTCGCAGGCGGCGACGGTGACGCGGGTGCCGAGCGCGGTGAGTTCCGCGGACAGTTCGGTGGCGCCGGGCGCGTCGGGGCCGCGGCGGCTGGTGAGGACGAGGTGGTCGGCACCGCGGCGGGCCAGCCAACGGGCGACGTGGGCGCCGAGAGCGCCGGTGCCTCCGGTGACGAGGACGGTGCCGTGCGGCGCCCAGCGGGCGGGGCGGGGCGTGTCGGCGGGCTCGGTGGTGCCGTCGGTGTCGGTGGCCTCGGCGGTGTCGGGTACAGGCTCGGCCATGCCGGTGCCCGCGAGGGTGGTGTCGGCGGGGACGTGGGCGAGGCGGCGGCCGAAGGTGCCAGAGGGGCGTATCGCGACCTGGTCCTCGGGGTCCTCACCGGTACCCGGCGCGGCGAGGGTGGCGACGAGGCGGGCCGCCGTGCGCCCGTCCGCGGCGGCCGGCAGGTCGACGAGGCCGCCCCAGCGCCGCGGGTGCTCAAGCGCGACGACCCGGCCGAGGCCCCACACCTGCGCCTGCTCCGGGTGCGGCAGCTCCTCGGTGTCGCCGACCGCGACGGCGCCGCTTGTCAGGCACCACAGCGGGGCGTCGACGGCGGCGTCGCCGAGTGCCTGGGCGAGGGAGACGGTGGCGCCCAGGCCGTGGTCCCCGGTGGTGAGGGCGAGCAGGGAGACCACGGCGTGTACCGGGGCGGCACCGTCGTGGGCGGTACGCAGCCGGTCGCCGAGCGCGCGCCGGGCGGCCTCGGTGTCGGTGCCTGTGTCGGCCGCGCTCTGTGTGGTGCCGCCGAGGCGGGCAAGTTCCGCGGCGTGGACGGTGACCGGGTGCGCGGTGGCGCCGCGGGCGGCCAGCGCCTCGCCGAGGGCGGCGCTCCAGTGCCGCGCTGCGGGCTCGTCGGGGGTGACGACGAGCCAGGTCCCGGCGGTGGCCGCGGTGTCGGCTGCGGGTTCCGCGAGGGGCTGCCACTCGACGCGGTAGCTCCAGGCGTCGGCGGTGGCCTCCCGCACGCGGCGCGAGCGCCAGGACGCGAGCAGCGGCAACACCGCGTCCAGGCAGTCGCGTTCGGCGGCGTCCGCGCCGAGTGCCGTGGCGAGTGCGCCGGTGTCGGTGCGCTCCACGGCGCCCCAGAAGGCGGTGTCGCCCGCGCCGCCGTGCTGCGCGCCGGTGGCGGCGGTGGCACCGGTCTCCTCCTCCCACCAGTAGCGCTGCCGCTGGAAGGGGTAGGTGGGCAGGGGCACTTGGCGTCCGCCCCAGTGCGCGGCGACGGCGGGCCAGTCGATGGGCGCCCCGTGTACGTGGAGCTGCGCGAGGGCGGTGAACAGGGCCTGGGGCTCGGGGCGGTCGGCGCGCAGCAGGGTGGCGAAGGCGGCGTCCTGCTGGTCGGCCCCGGGGGTGACGCAGTCGCGGGCGAGGGCGGTGAGGGTGGCGCCCGGGCCCAGTTCGACGAAGGTGGTGACGCCGTGGTCGAGGAGGGTGGCGACGCCGTCGCCGAAGCGGACCGTCTCGCGCACATGCCGTACCCAGTAGTCGGCGGTGGTCAACTCGTCGTCCGCGGCGGGCTTTCCGGTGAGGTTGGAGACGACGGGGAGCCGCGGCGGGCTCATCGGGATGGCCTCGACGACCTTGCGGAAGTCGCCGAGCATGGGCTCCATGCGGGGCGAGTGGAAGGCGTGGGAGACCTTGAGCCGGGTGGCCTTGCGGCCCTGCTCGCGCAGCCGCTCGGCGGCGGCGAGCACGTCGTCCTCGTCACCGGAGAGCACCACGGACGAGGGGCCGTTGACGGCGGCCACGCCGACGGTGTCGGAGAGGAACGGCAGCACCTCGTCCTCGTTGGCCTGAAGGGCGACCATGGCGCCGCCGCACGGCAGCGCCTGCATGAGCCGCCCGCGCGCCGCGACCAGGGCGCAGGCGTCGGGGAGGGTGAACACCCCGGCGGCGTGGGCCGCGGCGATCTCCCCGATGGAGTGGCCGACGAGCAGGTCGGGGCGCACCCCCCAGCTCTCCAGCAGCCTGAACAGCGCGACCTCGACGGCGAACAGCGCCGCCTGGGTGTGTCCTGTGCGGTTCAGCTCCTCCGCGTTGTCGTGCGACTCGGCCGCCCACATCACGTCGCGCACGGGTGTGCCGAGCCTCGGGTCGAGTTCGGCGGTGACGGCGTCGAGCGCCGCCGCGAACGCGGGCTGGGTCTCGTACAACTCGCCTCCCATGCCGAGGCGTTGGGCGCCCTGCCCGGGGAACATGAACGCGGTGCGGGCGCCGGGTCCATGGGGTGTGCCGCGCACGGTCCCGGCGCCCTCCTCGCCCGCCACCAGCGCGTCGAGGCGGCGCAGCAGGCTCTCGCGGTCGTCCGCGACGACGACGGCGCGCCGGTCGAAGACGGCGCGGGTGGTGGCGAGGGAGAACGCGATGTCCGCGTCGCTCCCCGGCTCCGGCGCGGTGAGCCGGGCGCGCAGCCGGCCCGCGGCGGCGCGCAGCGCGCGCTCGTCGCGTGCCGACAGCAGATAGGGCAGGGTGCGCGGGCCGGGGGTGTCGGCGGGCTCGGGCGCCGGGTCCGCGGGCGCCTCCTCGATGATGAGGTGCGCGTTGGTGCCGCTGAGTCCGAAGGAGGAGACCCCCGCCCTGCGGGGTGTGTCGCTCTCCCAGGTGACCGGTTCGGTCAGCAGCCGTACGTTGCCCGCGCTCCAGTCGACCTGGGGGCTCGGCTCGTCGACGTGCAGGGTGCGCGGGAGGGTGCGGTGCCTGATGGCCTCGACCATCTTGATGATGCCGCCCACTCCCGCGGCGGCCTGGGCGTGCCCCATGTTCGACTTGACCGACCCCAGCCACAGGGGTCTGTCGGCGGGCCTGTCCTGGCCGTAGGTGGCGAGGACGGCCTGGGCCTCGATGGGGTCGCCGAGCACGGTGCCCGTGCCGTGTGCCTCGACGGTGTCGACGTCCTTGGTGGTGAGCTGCGCGTTGTGCAGCGCCTGGCGGATCACACGCTGCTGGGAGGGGCCGTTGGGCGCGGTGAGGCCGTTGCTCGCGCCGTCCTGGTTGACGGCGGAGCCGCGTACCACAGCGAGCACCTGGTGCCCGTTGCGGCGGGCGTCCGAAAGACGCTCGACCAGCAGGACGCCGACGCCCTCCGACCAGCCCGCGCCGTCGGCGGCACCGGCGAAGGACTTGCAGCGGCCGTCGGGGGCGAGGCCCCGCTGCTTGCTGAACTCGACGAACATGCCGGGGCTCGCCATCACGGTCACCCCGCCCGCGAGCGCGAGCGTGCACTCGCCGTCGCGCAGCGCCCGGGCGGCGAGGTGCAGCGCCACGAGCGACGAGGAGCAGGCGGTGTCCACGGTCACCGCGGGGCCCTCGAAGCCGAAGGTGTAGGCGACGCGCCCGGAGACCAGGCTGCCCGCGGCGCTGCCGCCCGCGTAGTCGTGGTACATCAGCCCGGCGAACACACCGGTCCTGCTGCCCTTGAGGGTGGCGGGGTCGATCCCGGCGCGCTCGAAGGTCTCCCAGGCGGTTTCGAGGAGGAGGCGCTGCTGGGGGTCGGTCTCCGGGGCCTCCCTGGGGCTGAGCCCGAAGAACACCGGGTCGAAGTCGGCCGCGTCGTGGAGGAATCCGCCCTCGCGCACATAGCTGCGGCCCGGGCGTCCCGGCACCGGGTCGTAGAGGGTGTCCATGTCCCAGCCGCGGTCGGTGGGGAACTGCCCGACCACGTCGACACCCTCGTCGACGACGCGCCACAGGTCCTCGGGGGAGGTCACACCGCCCGGGTAGCGGCAGCCCATCGCGACGATGGCGATCGGCTCGTGCCTGCCGTCCTCCACCTCGCGCAGTCGACGGCGGGTCTCGTGCAGGTCCGCCGTCGCGCGCCGCAGGTACTCACGCAGTTTCTGGTCGTTCGCCATCGGTGTCTGAACCAATCTGGGGTCAGTCGGAGCCGGGGAGAGGTGCGGGGTGCCGTGTGCGTGGTGTGGTGTGGCCTGGTGTGGTGTCGTGGGCCGGTACGGGGCCGTGGGGCGTGGCCGCTCCCCCGCCCGGCCGCAGCGGCCCGCTCCCCCGCTACGGCAGTCCGACCTCACCGTCCAGCGCGGCGAACAGCTCGTCGTCGGTGGCCGACTCGAAGTCAGGGCGCACCCCGCCGCCGAGGGCGGAGGCGTGCCGGTCACGCCACTTGCGCAGCAGGGTCTCCAGCCGGGCGGCGACCTCCTCGTACTCCCCCTGCTGGCCGCTGTCGCCGGCCGGGGAGGCGAGCAGCGCCGTCTCCAGGCGTTCGATCTCCGCGAACAGCGGCTGCCCCGAGGAGAGCGCGGGCACCAGTTCGGCCGCCAGGTGCGAGGCGAGCACGGCCGGGGTGGGGAAGTCGAAGACCAGGGTCGCGGGGAGCCTGAGGCCGGTGGCCGCGTTCAGCAGGTTGCGCAGGTCGACGGCGGCCAGCGAGTCGAACCCGATGTCCTTGAACGGCCGCTCCGGGTCGAGGAGTTCGCCGCTGTAGTGGCCGAGCACAGCCGCCGCGTTCTCCCGTACCAGGTCGAGCAGGTGCAGATTGCGGTCGGCGGCTTCGAGCGCGGCCAGCCGGTCGGACAGTGCCCCGGCGGCGGCCGCGGGCGCCGCCCCGGCGGACGAGGCGGCCCGCCGGGCGGGGGTGCGCACCAGGGTCCGCAGCAGTGCGGGCACCGGGCCGCCCGGGGAGCCGATCACCGTGGTCTCCACGCCGACCGGCACCAGTACGGGGGCGTCCACCGCGAGCGACGCGTCCAGCAGGTCGAGCGCGGCCCCGGTGGCGAGCGGCCGCAGGCCCATACGCCGCATCCGCTCCAGGTCGGCCTCGCCCAACTCCCCCGCCATGCCGGAGGTCTGCGACCACAGGCCCCAGGCGAGCGAGAGACCTGGCAGCCCCTCGGCGGCGCGGTGGCGGGCGAGCGCGTCGAGGAAGACGTTGGACGCGGCGTAGTTGGCCTGGCCCGCGCCGACGAAGAGACCGGCCGTCGAGGAGAACAGCACGAAGGCCGCCAGATCCTGATGACGGGTCAGCTCGTGGAGGTGCCAGGCGGCGTCGGCCTTGGGCCGCATGACGGCTTCGAGGCTGCGCGCGGTCTGCGTCTCGATCAGGCCGTTGTCGGCGACGCCCGCGGTGTGGAACACCGCGGTCAGCGGGTGCGCGGCCGGGATCTCGCCGAGCAGCTTCTCCAGCGCGGCGCGGTCCGCCACGTCGCACGCCGCGATCCTGGCCTCCGCACCCGACTCGGCCAGCTCCGCGCGGAGTTCGTCCGCGCCCGGCGCCTGCTCGCCGCGTCGGCTCACCAGCAGCAGCCGACGCGCCCCGTGGCGGTCGGCCAGGTGCCGGGCGACCGCGGCGCCGAGGCCGCCGGTGCCGCCGGTGACCAGCACGGTGCCCCGCGGGTCGAGCCGCGCCGCGTGCAGCGACCCGGCGGGGGCCTGCTGCTCCCTGACCAGCCGGGGCTCCCACAACGCCCCGTCGCGCAGGGCGAGTTCGGTGCCCTCGGCGGCGGCAGCGGCGGGCAGCCGCTCCTGGGACGAGGTGCTGCCGTCCCAGTCGAGGAGCAGTATCCGGGCGTCGGGCCGCTCGGCCTGCGCCGAGCGCACCAGGCCCGCGAGGGGCGCGTTCACCAGGTCGACGACGGCGCCGCGCGCGGGCTCGGGTCCCGTGACACCGCTCGTGAGGACCACGAGACGGGAGTCGGCGAACCGTTCGTCCGCCAGCCAGCCCCGCACGGTCTCCAGTACGCGCGCGGTCGCGGCGCGCATCCGGTCGAGCAGCCCGTCGCCGCCGTCGCCCGCGGTCCCCGCGGAGCAGACGAGGACGACGCGCTCGGGCGCGGGCCCCTCGGTCGCCCGCAGCGCCGCGAAGTCGGCGAGGACGGGGACGTCGTCGCCGAAGGCCGCCGCGATCTCCTCGTCGGCCCGGGTGCCGAGGACCGCCAGGCCGCCCGTCGTCTCCTCGGCCGCGCGCCAGCCGGCCCGCTCGCTCCAGGTGGGCCGCAGCAGCGCGGCGGCGCCGTCCCCGGCGCCGCCCGCCGCCGCCAACTGCTCGGCGCTGACGGCCCGCGCGGCAAGCGAGCGTATCGAGAGCACCGGGGCGCCCGTGGTGTCCGTGGCGAGCACGCTCGCCTCGTCGACACCGCGGGAGGTCACCCGCACCCGCAGCGCGGTGGCACCCGACGCGTGCACGGTCACCCCGCTCCACGCGAACGGCAGCCGCGGTCCCGCGGCGTCCTCCTGGCTGTCGCCCTCGTCGAAGAGGTTGGCGTGGAGCGCCGCGTCGAGGAGCGCGGGGTGGACGCCGAACGCGGCGGCGTCGCGGTGCGCCTCGGGGGGCAGGGCGACCTCGGCGTAGATGTGGTTGCCCTCGCTCCAGGCGGCGGTGAGGCCCTGGAAGGCGGGGCCGTAGTGGTAGCCCTGGTCGGCCAGTGTCGCGTAGGTGTCGCGCAGTGGGATGGGCTGGGCGCCGGGTGGTGGCCAGGTGCTGAGGTCGGTGGTGTGGTCGGTGGTGTGGTCGGTGCGTGGGGGGTGGGGGGTGAGGGTGCCTTCGGCGTGCTGGGTCCAGGGGGCGTGGGGGGTGTGGGGGCGGGAGTGGATGGTGAGGGTGCGGCGTTGTTCGGTGTCGGGGGTGCCGACGGTGACCTGGAGGTCGAGGGTGTGGTCGTCGGGGAGTGTGAGGGGTGTTTGGAGGGTGAGTTCTTCGAGGTGGGGGGTGTGGGTGTGGTCTCCGGCGTGGAGGGCGAGTTCGACGAGTGCGGTGCCGGGGAGCAGGGTGGTGTTCATGATGCGGTGGTCGGCGGTCCAGGGGTGCGCGCCCGTACTCAGTGACCCGGTGAGAATGGTCTCGTCGGCCCCGGCACGCTGGAGCACCGCACCCAGGAGCGGGTGGCTCGTGTCGCCCTGGCCGAGCGCGGTGACGTCGGCGGGGCCGCGGTGCGCGTCCTCCAGCCAGTAGTGCCGGTGCTGGAAGGGGTACGTGGGCAGGTCCACGGGCCTGGCGGGGCCGCCGCCGTCGAACGCGGCCCAGTCCACCGGCTGTCCCAGCGCCCACAGCCGGGCGGGCGCGGCCACCGCCTCCGGCACCTCCGGCCTGCCGCGCCGCAGCAGCGGCACGGTGTGGGCGGTGGTGCCCTCGGGCAGCGCCTCGGCGGCCATCGCGGTGAGGACCGCGTCGGGCCCGATCTCCAGGAACCTGGTCACACCGTCGTCGGCCAGCGCCCGCACCGCGTCGGCGAAGCGCACCGCCTCCCTGACGTGCCCGACCCAGTAGTGCGGGGTGGCGAGGTCGGCGGGGGCCGCGGGGGCGCCGGTGACGGTGGAGACGACCGGGAGCGCGGGCTCATGGAACTCAAGACCGGTCACCACCCGCTCGAACTCGTCGAGCATGGGGTCCATGAGCGGGGAGTGGAAGGCGTGCGAGACCTTCAGCCGCGAGGTCCTGCCGCCCCTCTCCTTCACCGCCTCCGCCACCGCCTCCACGGGGCCGGCAGCCCCCGAAACGACCACGGAGCGGGGTCCGTTGACAGCGGCGATCGCCGCGTCGGAGACACCGTCGAGGAGGGCGCGTACGTCCTCCTCTGTGGCCTGGAGGGCGATCATGGCGCCGCCGGAAGGCAGCGCCTGCATCAGACGGCCACGGGCCGCTACGAGGGCTGCCGCGTCGGCCAGCGAGAACACCCCCGCCACACACACCGCCGCGATCTCACCGATCGAGTGCCCCGCCACCACATCAGGCCGCACGCCCCACGACTCCACGAGCCGGAACAACGCGAACTCGACAGCGAACAGGGCCGGTTGTGCGTACTCGGTGCGGTCCAGCAGGCCAGCCTCGTCCGAGCCCTCCGCCGCGAACATGACCTCCCGCAGCGGGCGTTCGAGGAGGAAGTCGAGGTGGGTGCACGCCTCGTCGAGGGCATCGGCGAACACCGGGAAAGTGTCGGCGAGTTCGCGGCCCATGCCGACGCGCTGGGCGCCCTGCCCGGTGAACAGGAACGCCAGCCGGCCCTCGGCGGCGGTGCCCTGGACCACGTCCGCGGTGTTCTCCCCCGCGGCGAGGGCGCGCAGCCCCGCGAGGAGCGTGCCGCGGCCGGTGCCGAGGGCCACCGCGCGGCGCTCGAAGTGCGCCCGGGTGGCGGCGAGCGCCACGGCCACGTCGGCCGGGTCGGGGGCGCCGTCGCCCTCAAGCAGCTCGGCAAGGCCACGGGCCTGTGCCTTCAGCGCGTCGGCGGTACGGGCGCTGAGCGCCAGGGCCCGCGGCCTCGGGGCAGACTCGGGGCGTACCGGGGGCTCCTCGGTCCTCGGGGCCTCTTCGACGATGACGTGGGCGTTGGTGCCGCTGATGCCGAACGAGGACACCCCCGCCCTGCGCGGCCGCCCGCTCTCCCAGGCACGCGCCTCGGTCAGCAGCTCCACCCGCCCCGCCGACCAGTCCACCTTCCGCGACGGCTCGTCCACATGCAGCGTCTTCGGCAGCACACCGTGGCGCATCGCCATCACCATCTTGATGATCCCCGCGACCCCCGCGGCGGCCTGGGTATGCCCCAGGTTCGACTTGACGGAGCCCAGCCACAGGGGGTCCTGGTCGGTGCGGTCGCGGCCGTAGGTGCCCAGCAGGGCCTGGGCCTCGATGGGGTCGCCGAGGGTGGTGCCGGTGCCGTGCGCCTCCACCGCGTCCACGTCGCCCGGGCGCAGCCCGGCGTCCGCGAGCGCGGCGCGGATGACGCGCTGCTGGGAGGGGCCGTTGGGGGCGGTGAGGCTGCTGCTTGCGCCGTCCTGGTTGACGGCGGAGCCGCGTACCACCGCGAGCACCCGGTGGCCGTTGCGCTGTGCGTCGGACAGCCGCTCCACCACGAGGACGCCGACGCCCTCGCCCCAGCCGGTGCCGTCCGCGGCCTCCGCGAACGCCTTGCAGCGGCCGTCGGCGGCGAGGCCGCGCTGCCTGCTGAACTCGGTGAAGGTGTCCGGCGTCGACATGACGGTGACACCGCCCGCGAGCGCGAGCGAGCACTCCCCGGCGCGCAGCGCCTGGATCGCCCAGTGCAGCGCCACAAGCGACGACGAGCACGCCGTGTCCACCGTCACCGCGGGGCCTTCGAGACCGAGGGTGTACGAGACACGGCCCGAGACGACGCTGCCCGAGTTGCCGTTGCCGACGTAGCCGTCCACCTCGTCGGGGACGGTGTGCAGCCGGGAGGCGTAGTCGTGGTACATGACCCCGGCGAAGACGCCGGTGCGGCTGCCGCGCAGGGTGTGCGGGTCGAGCCCGGCGCGCTCCAGCGCCTCCCAGGACGCTTCGAGCAGCAGCCGCTGCTGCGGGTCCATCGCCAGCGCCTCGCGGGGACCGATCCCGAAGAAGTCGGCGTCGAACGCGGTGGCGTCGTCGAGGAAACCGCCCTCGCGGGCATAGGTCTTTCCCGGCCGGTCGGGATCGGGGTCGTACAGCCGCGCGATGTCCCAGCCGCGTTCCGCGGGGAATTCGCGGATACCGTCCGCCTCCGCCGCCAGCATGCGCCACAGCCCCTCGGGGGACGTGATCGCGCCGGGATAGCGGCAGCTCATGCCGACGATCGCGACGGGTTCGTGGTCCCTGCGCTCGACTTCGCGCAACTGGCGACGCGCTTCCCGAAGGTCAGCCGTCGCTCGCTTGAGGTAGTCGAGAAGCTTCTTCTCGCTTTCCACCCAGGAACCCCCTGAACCCGTTCGGAATGTCCACACGAACGCTACGGGCGCATCTGAGCCGTCGACCACCCATAGGCCCCCCTAGCCACCCCTACCGGGAGCGCAGGTCAGGAGCCCCTACGCAAAGACGCGGGGGCCCCTACGCGATTAGCAAGGGGGCGGGGCCGACATGATCGCCGTTCGCGGGGGGCGCATTCCGGGGATGGTCCGGAACTCCACGGGCTAAGGGCTCGTAGGGGCTGCTAGGGGTCTTCCTGGCCGCAGGCGCTGCTATAGCGTTCCCTGCGTTGAGGCTGCAAAACATTGACCTGGGGTGGGGGAACATGCCGTCGGCACCGTCTGTCAAGGGGACCGCCCCTTTCGGCGATTACCGCACCTGGTACCGCGTCACCGGCGATCTGGGCTGCGGGCTGCCGCCCGTCGTCGTCCTGCACGGCGGCCCCGGCAGCACCCACGACTACCTGCTGAGCATGGCAACACTCGCGGACGCCGGCTGGCCGGTCGTCCACTACGACCAGGTGGGCAACGGCGGCTCGACCCGACTCCCCGACAAGGGGGCCGACTTCTGGACCGTCGGGCTCTTCCGGGACGAACTCGACAACCTGCTGCGCCACCTGGGGATCACCGGCGACTACCTCCTCTTCGGGCAGTCCTGGGGCGGGATGCTCGCCGCGTCACACGCGGGGGACCGCCCTGCCGGGCTGCGGGGCCTGGTGATCGCCAACTCCCCGGCGTCGATGCCGCTGTGGCTCCAGGAGATGAAGGTGCTCAGGGAACGGCTGCCGCCCGGGGTGCAGGAGACACTGCTGCGCCACGAGGCCGCGGGCACCACGGACACCCAGGAGTACTTCTCGGCCATGCGGGTCTTCTACGACCGCCATGTGTGCCGTGTCCTGCCGTGGCCGCGCGACTATCTGGCCACGTTCATGGAGATCAATGACGACCCGACCGTGTACCACGCCATGAACGGGCCCAATGAATTCCATGTCATCGGCAGTCTGAAGGACTGGTCGGTCGAGGACGTACTGCCGCGCATCGACGTTCCGACGCTTTTGCTGAGCGGGCGCCACGACGAGGCGACTCCGGCCACCGTGCGGCCGTACTTCGACGGCATCGCGACGGTCCGCTGGGAAATCTTCGAGGAGTCCAGTCATATGCCACACCTGGAGGAGCCCGAGCGGTTCACCGAGGTGCTGACCGAATTCCTCCGTGAAATAGGGCCCGTGCGGACCATGGGCAACTAGAGATCTCGAATACCTCAAGGAAGGGGCGCACGGGTGACCGCTGCTCAGGAGGTTCGCGCATATCCGTTCAGCGAACCGGACCGGCTTGAACTCGACCCGATGTACGCCAGGTTGCGTGCGGAAGAACCACTGAGCCGTGTGCAGTTCCCGATCGGTGAACCGGCCTGGCTGGCCACGCGCTACCACGACGTGCGCACGGTCCTCGCCGACCCCCGGTTCAGCCGTGCCATGGCACGCACCAGGGACCAGCCGCGTACGCACTCCACCGAGAACCTGGACGACGGCCTGGTCGGCATGGACGCGCCGGACCACGCGCGGCTGCGCAAGCTGGTCGCCAAGGCGTTCACGGCGCGCCGGGTGGAGCTGATGCGCTCCGACACCCGGCGGATCGTCGAGGGCCTGGCCGACACCATGGTCGAGCAGGGCGGCCCGTTCGAGATGGTGGACAACTTCGCCATCACGGTGCCGGTGACCGTGATCTCGGAGATGCTGGGCGTGCCCGCGGCCGACCGGGCGAAGCTGCGCGGCTGGTCGGAGGCGATGGTGTCCACCACCGCGCTGCCGTACGCGGAGATCGAGCGCAGCGCGAAGGAGCTGTTCGGGTACATCGGGGGGCTGATCGCGGAGCGCCGGCGCAACCCCACGGACGACCTGCTCGGCGCGCTGGTCAAGACCCGTGACGAGGACGGCGACCGGCTGAGCGAGCAGGAGCTGGTCATGAACGTGACCGGTGGGCTGCTGATCACCGGCACCGAGACCACCGCCTCCCAGATACCCAACTTCCTCTACGCCCTGCTGACCCACCGCGACCAGTGGGAACTGCTCTGTGAGAACCCGCAGTTGGTGCCGCAGGCGGTCGAGGAGCTGGTGCGCTGGATTCCGCTGAACTACTCGGCGATGTTCGCCCGGTACGCGCTGGAGGACATCCAGTTCGGCGACGTCACGGTGCGGGCCGGGGAGCCGGTGCTCGGCTCCGTGGCGTCGGCCAACCGCGACCCCGACATCTTCGAGAACCCGGACAGGCTGGACCTGACCAGGGAGCACAACCCGCACATCGGCTTCGGCCACGGCCCGCACCACTGCCTGGGCGCGCAGCTCGCCCGGATGGAGTTGCAGAGCGTGCTGAGTGTCCTCATCGAGCGCTTCCCGACGCTGGACTTCGCCGACGGCGCCGACGGTGTGGTGTGGAAGCAGGGCATGCTGGTGCGCGGTCCGAAGAGCCTCAAGGTGGTGTGGTGAGCGACTGGACCGTCGCCGTCGACAGGACGGTCTGCATCGGCGCCTCGGTGTGCGCCAACTACGCCCCGAACCTCTTCGAGTTGAAGGCGGGCAAGTCGACGCCCCGGGTGTCGGCGACCGAGGCCGACAAGGCGGTGCTCGACGCCGCGGAGACCTGCCCGGTGTCCGCGATCACGGTGCACGACAGCGGCACCGGCGCGCTGCTCGCCCCCGAGGAGTAGGACGTGCCGGCCGGTCGCCGCGGGGCTCGCGGTCACCGGCCGGCACCCACCCCGGCGGACCGGAGCCCCGGCCCCCTGCGCCGTTCCCGCCGACCGTGCCACCACCACCCGTACGCCCCCGTGTCTCGAAGGGACCGTGCCATGACCACCGAACCCCGGACCGGCACCGCGATGATCTTCCCCGGCATGGGGCCGACCCCGTTCTCCGACGTGGGCAAGTTCATGGTCGTCAACCCCTTCGCCCGCAGGCTGGTCGCCGAGGCCGACAAGGTGCTCGGGTACTCGCTCGTCGACCGCTACCGGCGCACCGAGGGCGACTACAGCGAGTACGCCCAGGTGGCGTTCATGCTCAACTCGCTCGCGCTGGCCCGCTGGGCGGAGCACACCCTGGGCGTGGAGGCCGCGCTGTGCGCCGGGCCGAGCTTCGGCGAGAAGCCCGCGGCGGCCTACTGCGGCGCGCTCGACCTGCCCGACGCGATCCTGGCGACCGCGCGCTTCGCCCGGCTGCTCGACGACTACTTCAGCACCGAGTTCAAGGACCTGGTCACCCACTCCTTCGTCCGGGTGCCGCAGGAGCGGCTGCGGGTGCTGCTCGCGGAACTCGACGAGCGCGAGGAGACGTACGAGATCTCCTGCTATGTCGACGACGACTTCTACATGCTGACGCTGCGTGAGCACAACCTCGACTGGCTTGCGCCCAGGCTGCGTTCGCTCGGCGGCATGTCGCTGTACTCGATGCGGCCCCCGATGCACTGCTCGCTGTTCGGGGGGCTGCGCGAGCGCGCCGAGGAAGAGGTCTTCGGGCCGCTCTCCTACGCGGCGCCGCGGGTGCCCGTGGTCGCGGACCAGGACGGCTCGCTGATCACCACGGGCGAGGGGGTGCGCGCGATGCTGCTCGACAGTTGTGTGCGCCCGATGCGGTGGCCCGCGGTCGTCGACACGCTGCGCGGCGCCGGGGTGGGCACCGTGTGCGTGGCGGGCCAGGACAGCCTGTTCGGACGGGTGCGGCGTACGACGGCGAACTTCGAGGTCGTGCCGGTCACCCCGCGCTTCGCGCTCCAGCCGAGGCCGCGGCCCGCCCGCGCCTGACCCCGCCGCCGGGCGGGCGGCGGCGCGACCGCCACCCGCCGCCAGGACACCGCCCTCGCCCGCACCCGGACACCACCGCCCCTGCACCACGCACGCCGGCTCCCAGCGCCCGCCGCCCGTGCACCCCTCCGCGCACACCCCTCTCTCCGAAAGGCAACTCACCATGTGGGACAAGAAGTTCGAGGACCTGCTCCGCGGTTTCCTGCCGTTCCTCGGCGCCGAGGAACCGCTCGCCGAGGACGCCACGCTGCGCGACCTGGGCCTGGACTCGCTCGGGACAGTCGAGCTGCTCGCGGCCCTTGAGCACGAGTACGACGTCCGCTTCCAGGACGACGCGCTCGGTCAGGAGACGTTCCAGACCCCCGCCGTGCTGTGGAAGGTGCTGTCCTCGCTCGTCGCGGAGCGGGCCGCCTGAGCAGGCGCCCCGCCGGGGCCGTCAGCGACAAGCAGTGAGCATCGAAGGAGGAGCGGTGGACACAGCCGTGGGACTGGCGCTGCACGAGCGTTTTCTGCGCGGAGTCGACCTCGCACCACGGGGCGATGCGGTGCGGGTCGCAGCCGAGTCGATCACCTATGAGCAGGCGCACGAACGGGCGCTGGTCTGGGCGGGGGCGCTGCTGCGGGCGGTGCGCAAGCCGCCCGGCACGGTCGCGGTGCTGGCCGCGAAGGGCATCGACGCGTATGTCGGCATCCTCGCCGGGCTGTACGCGGGCGCCACGGTGGTGCCGCTGCAACCGGGCTTCCCCCCGGCGCGCACCCGGCGCATGATGCGCTCCGCGCAGGTGTCCGCGGTGATCGCGGACACCGCGGGCTGGACGCGGCTGCCCGAGCTGATGGCGCCAGGACCCGACGGCGAGCTGCCGCTCGACCTCGGCGACCCGGACGCGCCGCTGCCCGTCCTCGCGCCCGGCTGCCCGCACGGCACCCATCCGGGCGTCGAGCGGATCGTGCCCGCGACGGCGGGCGCGCTCGTCGCGCCGCGCCCGGTGCGGGCGGCGGACACCGCCTATGTGCTGTTCACCTCGGGCTCCACGGGGCGGCCCAAGGGGGTGCCGATCAGCCACGGCAGCGCGGCGCACTACTTCGCGCTCCAGGACGAGCGCTACGGCTTCACCCCGGACGACGTCTTCTCGCAGACGTTCGACCTCAACTTCGACTGCGCGATGTTCGACCTGTTCTGCGCCTGGGGCGCCGGGGCCACCGCGCTGTGGGCGCCGCCCGGCGCGTACCGGGAGCTGCCCGCGTTCGCGGCGGAGCACCGGATGACGGTGTGGTTCTCCACGCCGAGCGCGATCCCGCTGGTGCGCCGCCTCGGCGGGCTCGCCCCCGGCGCGCTGCCGGGGCTGCGCTGGAGCTTCTTCGCCGGTGAGGCGCTGACCTGCAAGGACGCCGCCGACTGGCAGGCGGCGGCGCCCGCTTCCGTACTGGAGAACCTGTACGGGCCCACCGAGCTGACGATCACCGTCGCCGCGCACCGCTGGCGTCCCGGGCACTCCCCCGGGATCGCGGTGAACGGTGTGGTGCCGATCGGCCGCGTCAACGACGGCCATGAGCACCTGCTGCTCGGCGCTGACGGCGGGCCCGCCGCGGACGAGGGCGAACTGTGTGTGACGGGGCCGCAGATGACGCGCGGCTACCTGGATTCCGCGGACGACCGCGGCCGCTTCCTTGAGCACGGCGAGCGCACCTGGTACCGCACCGGGGACCGGGTGCGCAGGATCGGCGACGGCGGCGAACTCGCCTACCTGGGGCGGCTGGACTCCCAGGTGCAGATCGCGGGCTGGCGCGTGGAGCTGCCCGAGATCGATCACGCGCTGCGCGGCTGCGCGGGCGTCACCGAGGCCGTCACGGTCGACGTGGCGGGGCCCGCGGGCACCGAACTCGTCGTGTTCTACACGGGCTCCGAGGTGCCCGCCGCCACCTTCGCGCGGCTGCTGCGCGAGGTGCTGCCGATGGGCATGACGCCACGGCACTACTGGCGCCTCGCGGAGTTCCCGCTGAACTCCAACCGCAAGACCGACCGCGGCGCGCTGCGGGCGCGCGCCGCCGAACGTCTCGGCGCCGCCCGCACGAAGAGCACCGCACGCGACACCGGCACGCCGACGAACGACAGCACGCCGACGATCTGACAGGAGACGAGCGTTGGACAGCACCTCCGGCGCGGCGCACGGGGACCCCGTGCCCGGCCACAGTCAAGGCAGCCTGGTCCACCACCTGCTGGACGAGGCCGTGGCGACCACGCCCTCCGCGGCGGCGGTCAGCGACGCCGCCGGGCGGTGGAGCTACGCCCGCCTCGACGAGTACAGCCGCGCCTTCGCCGACTGGCTGGCGGACCGGGGCCTCGGCCCAGGGGACCGCCTGGTCGTGCAGTTGCCCACCAACCGGGAGCTGACCGCCCTCTTCTACGGTGCGTCCAGGCGCGGTGTCGTCTTCGTGCCGCTCAACCCCAACATGAAGGCGTTCCACCTGCGTTCGGTGCTGGAGAACGCGGAGCCGGCGCTCGTCGTCTGCGCCGAGGGCCGCCAGGACGTCTTCGCGGAGATCACCGACGCCCCCGTGCACCCGTTCGGCGGGGTGTGGAGCGAGGTGGAGAAGACCGCGGCAAGGGGGGCGCGCCCGGGCGCCGCGGTGGACGTCCCGGCCGATGTGCCCGCCGTCCTCGTGTACACCTCGGGCAGCACCGCCGCGCCGAAGGCGGTCGTCTGCCCGCACGCGCAGATCACGTTCGCCACCCGCGCCATGGTCCAGGTGCTCGGCTACCGGCCCGACGACGTGGTGTTCTGCCGCTTCCCGATGTCCTGGGACTACGGCCTGTACAAGGTGCTGATGTGCGCGGTCGGCCGCAGCGAGATCAGGCTCGCCGACGGCGAGTCGGACCTGCGGCTGCTCGACACCCTCCGAGGCAGCGGGGCGACGGTGGTGCCCATCGTGCCGTCCCTCGCCACCATGATCGCGACGCTGACGCGGCGCTTCGAGGGACCGGCGCCGCGGGTGCGGATGTTCACCAACACCGGTGCCGCACTGCCCCAGTCGACCATCGACACGCTGCGGGAGGCGTTCCCCGGGGTGCGGGTGGTGCGGCAGTTCGGGCAGACCGAGTGCAAGCGGGTGTCCATCATGCCGCCCGCCGAGGACCGCGAGCGCCCCGACTCGGTGGGCCTGCCGCTGCCCGGCACCCGGGTGCTCATCCTCGGCGAGGACGGGCGTGAGGTGCCCGCCGGGGAGCCGGGCGAGATCGTCGCCGTGGGACCGCATGTGATGCCGGGCTACTGGCGCAACCCCGAGGTGAGCGCCCGCAACTTCCGCCGCCACGGGCCCACCGGCGAACTGCGGCTGCACACCGGCGACTACGGCCGCCTCGACGAGGACGGCTACCTGTACTTCCAGGGCCGCCGCGACGACATGTTCAAACGCAAGGGCATCCGGATGAGCACCATCGAGATCGAGTCCGCGGCCATGGACATCCCGGGGGTGCGCCAGGCCGCGGTGCTGCCGCCGACGGACCGGCACGACCTGGCGCTGTTCGTGGAGTCGGAGCTGGCGCCCGCCGCGGTCCTGCGGGAGCTGGCGGCGCGGCTCGAACCGCAGAAGGTCCCCGCGGTCTGCCGGGTGCTCGGCGAGTTCCCCCTGACCCTGCACGGCAAGAGCGAGAAGAAGCAGCTCGCCGAGCTGCTCGACGGGAGCGAGAAGTGACCCGGTACACCGAACTGGCCGAGCGGTACGGCACCCCGCTGTACGTCTACGACCTGGACCGGGTCGCGGCGGCGCGGCGGGACCTGCTGGAGGCGCTGCCCGAGCCGTTCAGCCTCTTCAGCGCCGTCAAGGCCAATCCGCACCCCGAGGTGCTGCGGGTGCTCGCCGGGGGCGACGGGCGCGTGTGCCGCGCCGAGATCAGCTCGCTCGGGGAGCTGGCGGCGGCGCTCGAAGCCGGTTTCGACGCGGCCGGGATGCTGTACACCGGCCCGGGCAAGACCGGCGGGGAGCTGCGGGACGCCCTCGCCGCAGGGGTGCGGACGTTCTCCGTGGAGTCGGCCTCGGACCTGGAGCACGTGGGCGCCGCCGCCGTCGCGCAGGGCGCCCGGGCGCAGTGCCTGCTGCGGATCAACAGCGCCTCGGCGAGCGCCACCACCAGTATCAGGATGACCGGCAGGCCCTCGCAGTTCGGTATCGACGCGGAGACCCTGGGCGAGGTGCTGCCGCGGCTGCGCGAGGTCCCCGGCACCAGCATCGCGGGGGCGCACTTCTTCCCGCTGAGCAACGCCTCGGACGAGGACAGCCTGGTCGGGGAGTTCCGCAACACCCTTGCCGTGGCCGCCGAGTTGGAGCGCGAGCACGGGCTTCCGCTGCGGTTCGTCGACATCGGCGGCGGGTTCGCGGCGCCGTACGCCGTGCCGGGCGAGCGACCCGTGTACGAGAAGCTGCGCGGGCGCCTTGAGGACGCGCTCGACGCGACGTTCCCGCGGTGGCGGCTCGGCGAGGTCCACTTCGCCTGCGAGTCGGGGCGCTATCTGGTGGGCGACAGCGGGGTGTTGCTGACCCGGGTCGTCAACATCAAGGAGAGCAGGGGCCGTACGTTCGTCATTCTGGACGCGGGCATCAACACCTTCGGGGGCATGTCGGGCCTCGGCAGGCTGCTGCCGGTGGCGGTGCGGCCGGAGGGCCCCGAGCAGGCCGCGCAGATCGCCGACGGCACCGGCCTCAGTGCCAGCCTGGTGGGGCCGCTGTGCACCCCGGGTGACGTGCTCGGGCGGCAGGTGGACCTGCCGGACCTGCGGGTCGGCGACGTCCTCACCATCCCCAACGCGGGCGCGTACGGGCCCACCGCGAGCCTGCTGATGTTCCTTGGCCGCCCCGCGCCCGCCGAGGTGCTGGTGCGCGGCGGCGAGGTGGTCTCCGCGACCCGGATCGAGCACCGCAGGTCCGAGGTGGCCCCGCTCGACGGCGGGGCGCCGCGCGGTGGAGGGCCGGCATGACCCTTCCCGCGCGGGGGCTGACGGAGCCGGCGCAGGCCGGGGGCGCGAGCCCGGTGGGCACGGGGGACGGCGCCCCGCGGCATCGCCGCCGGGAGACGGTCCTGGTGAGCGGCCTGGCGTCCGACTCGCACACCTGGAACCTGGTGTTCCTGCAACTGCTGATCGAGGAGCACGGCTACGACGTGGTCAACCTCGGCCCGTGCGTGCCCGACGAGCTGCTGATCCGGGAGTGCCTGGAGCGGGCGCCCGCGATGCTGGTGCTCAGCAGCGTCAACGGGCACGGCCACCAGGACGGGCTGCGCCTCATCGGGAAGCTGCGCAGCGAGAGCGGCCTTCGGACACTGCCCGCGGTGATCGGCGGGAAGCTCGGCATCACGGGCGGCGAGGACGGCGGGCACGCGGCCGAGCTGGTCGCCGCGGGCTTCGACAGCGTCTTCGAGGACGGCGCGCGGGAGATCGCCGCCTTCCGGCGTTTCATCGGCGGCATACCCCGGAGAGAGCTGTCGTGAGTGACCGTTTCGCCACGGTGCCGCAGGGCGGCCCCGCGCCCCCCGCCGACCCCCGGGTGGGCGACTTCGGCGCGTTTGTGCGCCGGGCGCGCCGCGCGGGGCGGCTCGTGGTGCAGCCCCGTATGGGCTTCGGCGACGTCGGCGCGATGCGCGAGGGGCTGCTCGCCACCCGCGGCGCCGACGCCACCACCGTGGGCACGCTGACCCTGGACAGCTTCACCAGGGTGGGGGACCTGGCCGCGGTGGAGACCGCGCTGCGCGACGGTATCGGCATCAACGGCTTCCCCATTGTCAGCTACGACACGGACACCACCCGCTCGGTGCTGCGCGGTGTCCTCGCGGACGACTTCCCCGTCCAGGTGCGGCACGGCTCGGCGGCGCCGTTCGACATCTTCGTCGCCCTGATGCGTGCCGGGCTCAGCGCCACCGAGGGCGGCCCGGTCTCGTACTGCCTGCCGTACGGCCGTACGCCCCTCGACGAGTCCCTGCGCAACTGGGAGCGGAGCACCGCCCTGCTCGCCGGGCTGCGCGAGTGGGGCGCGCGGCCGCATCTGGAGACGTTCGGCGGCTGCATGCTCGGCCAGCTCTGCCCGCCGAGCATGCTGGTCGCGGTCAGCGTCCTCGAAGCGCTGTTCTTCCACCGCCTCGGCATCGACGACGTGTCCGTCAGCTACGCGCAGCAGACCAGCGGCGCGCAGGACCGCGAGGCGGTGTTCGCGCTGCGCAGGCTCTGCGCCGAGCTGCTGCCCGACGCCGACTGGCATGTGGTGGTCTACGCCTACATGGGGGTCTACCCGACCACGCCCGAGGGCTGTCTGCGGCTGCTCGGGCAGGCCGCCGAGCTTGCGGTTGGCACCGGCTGCGAGCGGCTGATCGTGAAGACGGTCGCCGAGTCCCGCCGTATCCCCACGATCGCGGAGAACGTCGCCGCGCTCGAACACGCCGGCCGGGTGGCCCGCGCCGCGGACGCCCCCGCGCCCGCCGCGTCCGCCGCGTCCGAGCGGGAGGCGGCCGGGGACTCGCAGACGTACGCGGAGGCCAGAGCGCTCGTCGACGCGGTGTTCGACAGCCATCCCGACCTGGGCCGGGCGCTGCTGCTCGCGTTCAAGCGCGGCCATCTGGACATCCCGTACTGCCTGCACCCGGACAACGCGGGCCGCTGCCGCAGCTACATCGACGACGACGGCTGGCTGCGCTGGGCCGACACCGGCTCGCTGCCCATCAAGGGCCTGGTGGACGGCCGCGGCGCCCGCCCCGTCACCTCGTCCGACCTGCTCGAAGCCCTCTCCTACGTCCAGCGCAGCTACGACCGGCCGTTCCTGCACGGGGAGCG
Source organism: Streptomyces sp. NPDC050560 (assembly GCF_044457285.1). Lineage (NCBI taxonomy): Bacteria > Bacillati > Actinomycetota > Actinomycetes > Kitasatosporales > Streptomycetaceae > Streptomyces > Streptomyces sp. NPDC050560. Next base: position 19,014 of record NZ_JBITGT010000017.1, on the reverse strand, counting down.
CCCGCCGCCCTGACCCGCCCTGGGTCCGCCCGGTCCCGTCCGACCGTTCCTGCCGTGTTCCTCGCCCCGGAATTCTTTTTGGAGTGCACCGAATGACCGAGTCCGAGAACGTTCTTTCCGAGTCCGGTGGCGAGCCGAGGAACGAGCCCGAGACGCCACGGTCCGCCCTGGTCGAGCGGCTGACCGGGCTGACCCCGGCCGAGCAGGAGCGCGTGGTCCTGGAGATCGTGCACGAGCAGACGGTCGCCGCGCTGCGCCGGGCTCGCCCCGACACCGGGGACACGGTGGACACCGCGCGCCCCTTCCTCGAACTGGGCTTCGACTCGCTGTCGTCGGTGGACCTGCACGCCCGTCTTGTCGCGGCCACCGGTGTCGGGCTGCCGCTCACCGTCGCGTACGACCACCCGACCCCGGTCGAGCTGAGCCGCTATGTGCGCGGCAGGGCCCTGGGGATCGCGCCCGAGCCCGTCGCGGTGGCGCTGCCCGAGCCTGCCGCGGAGGACGACGAGCCGATCGCGATCGTCGGCATCGGCTGCCACTACCCGGGCGGTGTCGACTCCCCCGAGGACTTCTGGGAGTTGATGGCCGAGGGCCGTGAAGTCCTCGGCGACTTCCCCACCGACCGCGGCTGGGACGTCCCCGGGATGTTCGACCCCGACCCGGACCGGCCGGGCAAGTCGTATGTCGACAAGGGCGGTTTCCTCGCGGGCGCCACCGAGTTCGACGCGGACTTCTTCAAGATCAGCCCGCGTGAGGCGCTGGCGATGGACCCACAGCAGCGGCTGGTCCTGGAGACCTCGTGGGAGGCGCTTGAGCGCGCGGGCATCAACCCGGCGTCGCTGCGCGGCAGCCGCACCGGGGTGTTCTTCGGCGCCGAGGTGCACGAGTACGGCACCCGGGTCCACCAGGCGCCGGTCGGCCTCGACGGCTATCTGATGACCGGCAACGCTCCGAGTGTGGCGTCGGGACGGGTCTCGTACACGCTCGGTCTCGAAGGCCCGGCCGTGACGGTGGACACCGCCTGCTCGGGCTCCATCGTGTCGCTGCATCTGGCGGCGCAGGCGCTGCGCGCCGGGGAGTGCACGCTCGCCCTGGTCGGCGGGGTGGCGGTGATGGGCAGCCCGGGCATGTTCACGGCCTTCAGCAGACAGCGGGGTCTTGCGCCCGACGGCCGCTGCAAGGCGTTCTCCGAGGCGGCGGACGGCACCGGCTTCGCGGAGGGCGCCGGTGTCTTCGTCATGGAGCGGCTCTCCGACGCGCGGCGCGCCGGGCGCCGGGTGCTCGCGGTGGTACGCGGCTCCGCCGTCAACCAGGACGGCGCGAGCAACGGCCTGACCGCGCCCAACGGGCCCTCCCAGCAGCGGCTGATCCTCCAGGCGCTCGCCAACGCCGGTCTCCGCCCCGCCGACGTCGACGCCGTCGACGCGCACGGCACCGGCACCAAGCTCGGCGACCCGATCGAGGCGCAGGCCATCCTCGCCACCTACGGGCAGGAGCGCCCCGGTGACCGGCCGCTGTGGCTCGGCTCCGCCAAGTCCAACCTGGGGCACACCCAGGCGGCGGGCGGCGCGGCCAGCCTGATCAAGATGGTGCTCGCGATGCGGCACGGTGTGCTGCCGAAGACCCTGCATGTGGACGCGCCGTCCCCGCATGTCGACTGGTCGGCGGGCCGGGTGGAGCTGCTGACCGAGGCCAGGCCCTGGGACACCCCGGACGGCAGGCCGCGGCGCGCCGGTGTCTCCGCGTTCGGCATCAGCGGCACCAACGCGCACGTCATCATCGAGGAGCCGCCCACCTCGGAAGAGATCGGGGAGGCCGGGGAGCGCCCCGGCGCCGACGCCCCGGCGCTGCCGCTGGTGCTCAGCGCCCGCACCGGGGAGGCCCTTGCGGCGCAGGCGCGCGGCGTGCTCGGGCTGCTGGAGTCCGACAGCGCCCCGGACCCCGGGGACGTGGCGGTGGCACTCGCCACCAGCAGGGCCGAACTCGACCACCGCGCGGTGGTACCCGCGGCGGACCGTGCACACCTGCTCGCGGGCCTGCGCGCCCTCGCCGACGGCGGCGAAGACGCCACGGGGACGGTACGGGACCGGGTGGCCGGGGGCCGTCTCGCGTTCCTGTTCACGGGGCAGGGCGCCCAACGCATCGGCATGGGCCGTGAACTCGCCGCCGCCTTCCCGGTGTTCGCCGACGCCCTCGACGAGGCGTGCGGACACCTCGACATCCAGCTCGAACTGCCCCTGATGGACGTACTGTTCGCGGCGGAGGGCTCGGACGGGGCCGCCCTGCTGGACCATACCGAGTACGCACAACCGGCCCTTTTCGCCGTCGAGTTCGCCCTGTTCCGGCTCGTGGAGTCGTGGGGCGTACGGCCCGACGTGGTGGCGGGGCACTCGATCGGCGAGATCGCCGCCGCGTGTGTGGCCGGGGTGTTCTCGCTGGCCGACGCGGCGGCCCTCGTAGCCGCCCGAGGCCGTCTGATGCAGGCGCTGCCTTCCGGCGGCGCCATGATCGCCCTCCAGGCCACAGAAGAGGACGTACGCGCGCTTCTCGACGGTGTCTCGGATGCCGCGATAGCCGCCGTCAACGGGCCACGCTCCGTGGTCGTTTCAGGAGCGGAAGCCTCCGTGACCGCCGTGATGGAGGCGGTGAAGGCCGAGGGCGGCAAGACCTCCCGTCTCAAGGTCTCGCACGCCTTCCACTCCCCGCTCATGGACCCGATGCTCGACGAGTTCCGGCAGATCGCCGAGGTGCTGGACTACGCGGAGCCGCAGATCCCGGTCGTCTCGAATGTGACGGGGCGCGCCGTGGCGCCCGGCGAGATCACCTCGCCCGAGTACTGGGTCACCCATGTCCGCGAGGCGGTCCGCTTCGCCAACGGGATACGCACCCTCGCCGACGACGGTGTCACCACCTTCCTGGAGATCGGCCCCGACGCCGTCCTCACCGCCATGGCAGCAGACAGCCTGCCCGACGACACCACCAGGACCCTCGCCCTGCTACGCCGCGGCAGGCCCGAACGGACCGAGGCACTGACCGCACTCGCCCGACTGTGGACGCAGGGCCGTGACGTCGAGTGGGCGGCACTGCACACCGGCCGCCCCGCACGGCACGTCGACCTGCCCACCTACCCCTTCCAACGACAGCGCTTCTGGCTTGAGAGCGTCCCCGAGGGCGGGGACGTCGCCGCCCTGGGGCAGGCGGCCGCGGACCATCCGCTGCTGGGCGCGCTCGTCACCGCCCCCGGCACCGACACCACCGTGCTCACCGGCCGGGTCGGCGCGCGGAGCCACCCGTGGCTCGGCGATCACGCGATCATGGGGACGCCGCTGCTGCCGGGCACCGCGTTCGTGGAGCTGGCCCTGCACGCGGGGCACCACACCGGCGCGCCCCACCTGGAGGAGCTGACCCTGCACGCGCCGCTGGCGCTGCGGTCCGACGCGTTCACCGACCTGCGGGTGCAGACCTCCGCGTCCGACCGCTCGGTCACCGTCCACTCCCGGCCGCACGGCGCCGCCGACGACACCCCATGGACCCTGCACGCCACCGGCACCCTCACGGACCAACCCCCCTCTTCCGGCGCCGACTTCGCCCCGTCGGCCTGGCCGCCGCCGGGCGCGGAGCCGCTGCCGCTCGACGACGTGTACGGCCGGCTGGCCGCCGAGGGCTACGACTACGGGCCCGTGTTCCAGGGCCTCAAGGCCGCCTGGCGGCAGGGCGGCGAGGTGTTCGCTGAGGTGGCGCTGCCCGCGGGGGCGCATGACGACGCGGCCCTGTTCGGGCTGCATCCGGCGCTCCTCGACGCGGCGCTGCACGCCACCGACCTCGGCGCGGACAGCGACCCCGACGCGCCGACCGTGCTGCCCTTCTCCTGGGGCGGGGTACGCCTCCACGCCACCGGCGCGACCGCGCTGCGGGTGCGCGTCACCCGGACCGCCCATGCGGGGCTGCGGCTGCTGCTCAGCGACCCCGCGGGCCAACCCGTCGCCGAGGTCGGCGAGTTGGCGATGCGCCCGGTGTCGGCCGAGCAGATCGCGGCGGCCCGCGACGGGGCCGACACCCATCTGTACGCGGTGACCTGGGACGAGCTGCCCGCCGCCGGGGACCGGGGCGCGCCCGCCGCCGGTACCTGGGCGGCGCTCGGCGCCGAGGCCGACCGGTGGGAGTGGACAGGCGCCACCGCGCACCCCGGTCTCGCCGCGCTCGCCGGGGCGCCCGGCCCCGTACCGGACGTCGTGGTGCTGCCCTGCCCCCGGGGCGCGGACGGCGACGATGTGCCGGGCCTGGTGCGCACGGCCACCGGGGGTGTGCTGGAAGCGCTCCAGGCGTGGCTGGCCGACGAGCGGTTCGCGTCGTCGAGGCTGGTGGTGGCGACCAGGGGCGCGGTCGGTCCGAGGGACGGTCTCGAAGAGCCCGTGGATCTGGCGGGCGCCGCGGTGTGGGGCCTCGTACGCTCCGCGCAGGCCGAGCACCCCGACCGCTTCACGCTGCTGGACTGGGACGGCGTAGAGTCCGAGCCTGCCGCCCTCGCGGCGGCACTCGCGGGCGGCGAGCCCGAACTCGTCCTGCGGGCGGGCGCGTTCCGGGTGTCCCGGCTCGCCCGGGTCACCCCGGGGGCCGACGCCTCCCCTGTCACCGGTTTCGAGGCGTGGGACCCGGAAGACACCCTGCTGATCACCGGTGGCACCGGCGGCCTCGCCACCCTCGCCGCCGCACACCTCGTCACCCACCACGGCGTACGGAGCCTCGCCCTCGCCGGACGCAGGGGCGCGGAGGCCCCCGACGCCGCCGAACTCACCGCACACCTCACCGACCTCGGCGCCCGCGTCACCCTCCACACCTGCGACGTCGGCGACCCGAACCAGGTGAGCGCGCTGGTCGGGGCGCTCCCCCGCCTCAGGGGCGTGCTCCACACCGCGGGCACCGTCGAGGACGCCATCCTCACCAACCAGACCCCGGCACACCTGGACACCGTGCTCGCCCCCAAGGCGGACGCCGCCTGGCATCTGCACCGGGCCACGGCACACCTGGGGCTGACCCACTTCGTCCTCTGCTCCAGCGCCGCCGGCACCCTCGACGGCGCCGGACAGGCCAACTACGCCGCCGCCAACGCCTTCCTCGACGCCCTCGCCCTGCACCGCGCGGAGAGCGGCCTGCCCGCCCACTCCCTCGCCTGGGGCCTGTGGAACACCGGCCGTGGCATGGCCGCCGACCTCACCAAGAGCGACCTCGACCGTCTCGACGGCGGGCCGCTGCTCCATCTGACGACCGCGCAGAACCTGGCCCAGCTCGACGCCGCCCTCACCACCCGGCACCCGGCGCTCCTGCCCGTCAGGATCAACCCCGGGCACCCCGCCCGGCCGCTCACCGCGAACCTCGGCCCCGCCACCCGGGCCAGGCCCACCGCGCACACCGCGGCGCAGGAGGCCACGGGCCCCGAGATCGCAGGACGGCTCGGCGGTCTCGACGCCGACGAGCGCGAGCGCGCGATGCTCGAACTGGTCCGTACGCATGTCGCCGGGGTGCTGCACCACGACAGCCCGGCGGCGGTCGACCCCAGGCGGGCGTTCTCCGAGATCGGCTTCGACTCGCTGTCGGCGGTGGAGCTGCGCAACCGGCTGAACAAGGCGACGGAGCTGCGGCTGCCCGCGACCCTCGTCTTCGACTATCCGACGCCGCAGGCGCTCGCCGACCACCTCGGCGAACAGCTCTTCGGCGCCACCGCACCCGCCGCACCCGCGGCCCCCGCGGCGCCGTCCGACACCGCCGCCGAGGAGCCCGTGGCGATCGTCGGCATGAGCTGCCGCTACCCGGGCGGCGTCACCACCCCGGAAGAACTCTGGGAGTTGCTGGCCGAGGGCCGCGACGGGGTCTCGACGTTCCCCGCCGACCGCGGCTGGAACGTCGAGGAGATCTTCGACCCCGAGCCCGGCAAGCCGGGGAAGACGTACTCGATCGAGGGCGGCTTCCTGCACGACGCGGCCGACTTCGACGCCGAGTTCTTCGGCATCTCCCCCCGCGAGGCCCTGGCCACCGACCCCCAGCAGCGGCTGCTCCTCGAAGCGTCCTGGGAGGCCCTGGAGCGCGCCGGGCTCGACCCCGAGGCGCTGCGCGGCAGCCGTACCGGCGTGTTCACCGGGATCATGTACCACGACTACGCCTCACGCCTGGGCGACTCGGCCCTCCCCGAGGGCGTCGACGCCTACCTCGGCAACGGCAGCCTCGGCAGCGTGGCCTCGGGCCGTGTCTCGTACACCCTCGGTCTCGAAGGCCCCGCGGTGACGGTGGACACGGCGTGCTCGTCGTCACTGGTGGCGCTGCACTGGGCGATCCAGGCGCTGCGCGCCGGGGAGTGCTCGCTCGCCCTCGCGGGCGGTGCGACGGTGATGTCGACGCCGGACACCTTCATCGACTTCAGCAGGCAGCGCGGCCTGGCGAGCGACGGGCGCATCCGCTCGTTCGCCGAGGCCGCGGACGGCACCGGCTGGGGCGAGGGCGTCGGCGTCCTCGTCGTCGAACGCCTCTCCGACGCGCGCCGCAACGGTCACCAAGTGCTCGCGCTGGTACGCGGCTCCGCCGTCAACCAGGACGGCGCCAGCAACGGCCTCACCGCCCCCAACGGCCCCTCCCAGCAACGCGTCATCAAACAAGCCCTGGACAGCGCCCAGTTGACCCCCGCCGACATCGACGCCGTGGAAGCCCACGGCACCGGCACCACCCTCGGCGACCCCATCGAGGCCCAGGCCCTCATCGCCACCTACGGACAGAACCGCCCCGACAACCAGCCCCTCCGGCTCGGCTCCATCAAGTCCAACCTCGGCCACACCCAGGCCGCCGCCGGGGTCGCGGGCATCATCAAGATGGTCATGGCCATGCGCCACGGTGTGCTGCCCAAGACCCTCCACGTGGACGAGCCGTCGCGGAAGGTGGACTGGTCGGCGGGGCGGGTGGAGCTGCTGACCGAGGCGCGTGCCTGGGAGAGCGGGCGGCCGCGCAGGGCGGGGGTGTCCTCGTTCGGCATCAGCGGCACCAACGCCCACGTCATCCTCGAACAGGCCCCCGACCTGCCGGAGGCGACGGAGCCCGAGCAGAAGCGCCCTTCGACCGCGCCCCTGCCGCCGCTGGTGCTGAGCGCCCGCGGCACCGCCGCGCTGAAGGCGCAGGCCCAGAACCTGGTGGAACTCCTGGACGGCGACGGCGCCCCCGACCCTGCGGACGTGGCGGTGGCGCTCACGACAAGGCGTGCCCAGCTCGAACGCCGCGCGGCGGTCGTCGCCGCGGACCGTGCCGAGGCGCTGGCGGGCCTGCGGGCCGTGGCGTCCGGCGAGGCAGCGGTCGAAGACACCGTGACCGAGGGCCGGTTGGCGTTCCTGTTCACGGGGCAGGGCGCCCAGCGCGTCGGCATGGGGCGCGAACTCGCCGACACCTTCCCGGTGTTCGCCGACGCCCTGGACGAGGTGTGCACGCACCTCGACCCGCTGCTCGAACGCCCGCTGCGGGAGGTCATGTTCGCGGCGGAGGGCTCGGACGAGGCTGGCCTTCTCGACCAGACCGCGTACGCGCAGCCCGCCCTGTTCGCCGTCGAGGTCGCCCTGTTCCGGCTCGTGGAGTCGTGGGGCCTGCGGCCCGACGTGGTCGCCGGGCACTCGATCGGCGAGATCGCCGCCGCGTGTGTCGCCAGGGTGTTCTCGCTGGCCGACGCCACAGCCCTCGTAGCCGCGCGCGGTCGCCTGATGCAGGCGCTGCCCTCCGGCGGCGCCATGATCGCCCTCCAGGCCACAGAAGAGGACGTACGCGCCCTCCTCGACGGCGTCACCGACGCCACGATCGCCGCCGTCAACGGGCCCCGCTCCGTAGTGGTTTCAGGGGCGGAAGCCTCAGTGAACGCCGTGGCGGAGGCGGTGAAGGCCGACGGCGGCAAGACCAGCCGCCTGAAGGTCTCCCACGCCTTCCACTCCCCCCTCATGAACCCCATGCTGGAGGAGTTCGAAGCGGTCGCCTCCACGCTCACCTACCACGACGCCCTGGTGCCGGTCGTCTCCAACCTCACGGGTGGCCCCGCGGCGCCTGGCGATCTGGCCTCACCCGGGTACTGGGTCAGGCACGTACGCGAAGCCGTCCGCTTCGCCGACGGGGTGCGGGCGCTGGCCGACGACGGTGTGACCACCTTCCTGGAGATCGGACCCGACGCGGTCCTCACCGCGATGGCCGCCGACGCGCTGCCCGACGACAACGGCGCCCGGTTCGTGCCGCTGCTGCGGCGCGGCAGGGCCGAGCGGCCCGAGGCGCTGACCGCGCTCGCCCGGCTCTGGGCGCACGGGCACACGGTCGACTGGAGCGCTCTGCACGCCGGTCGCCCGGCCGGGCCCGTGGACCTGCCCACGTACCCCTTCCAGCACCAGCACTACTGGATCGACGCGGTGGCGGGGCGGGCCGACGTGGCCTCCGCGGGTCTCGCGGCGGCGGAGCACCCGCTGCTGGGCGCCGCGGTCACCCTGCCGGAGTCGAGCGGTGTGGTGCTGACGGGGCGGATCGGGCTGCGTACCCACGCCTGGCTCGCCGACCATGTCGTCATGGGCACGGCCCTCCTGCCCGGGGCCGCGCTCGTCGAACTCGCCCTGCGGGCGGGCGACCAGGTGGGCTGTGGGCTGCTTGAGGAGCTGACGCTCGAAGCGCCGCTCGCGCTGGCGGAGTCCGGGGCGCGCGACCTGAGGGTGTCCGTGGGCGAGCCCGACGGCGCGGGGCGGCGCACGGTGGGCGTGTACTCGCGGGTGCCGGACGCGGCGCCCGACGCCTGGGCCAGGCACGCGAGCGGCTTCCTCGCCTCCGGCGCCGGGGCGGCGCCCGGCGGGGCCGATCTCGGGGTGTGGCCGCCGCGCGGCGCCACCCCCGTGGACGTGGGCGGGCTCTACGAGACGCTGGCCGCCGACGGCCTCCGGTACGGCCCGGTGTTCCGCGGCCTGCGCGCCGCCTGGCGCCGCGGCGGCGAGGTGTTCGCCGAGGTGGTCCTGCCGGAGGAGGCACACGGCACCGCGGGCGCCTTCGGCCTCCACCCGGCGCTCCTCGATGCCGCGCTGCACGCGGGCGAACTGCTCGGCGGGGACAGGGAGCCGGGGCGCGGTGCGACCCTGCCGTTCGCGTGGAGCGATGTGTCGCTGCACGCCTCGGGGGCGACCGCGCTGCGGGTCAGGCTCTCGGCGGTCGGCGGGAACGCGGACACGGTGTCGCTCGACCTCGCCGACCTGGCGGGCGCCCCGGTGGCGACGGTGCGCTCGATGGCGGCGCGCCCGGTGTCCGCGGAGCAGATCGCGGCGGCCGGGGACGGTGCGCTGCCGCTGTACGAGGTGGAGTGGGTGCCGGTCGCGGCCGACGGGCCCGAGGCGGCCCCGGACAACTGGGTGGTGCTCGGCCCCGAGGCGGAGAAGTGGTCCTGGACGGGCACGACGGCGTGCCGGGACCTGGACGCGCTCGGCGACGCGGTGCCGCCCGTGGTGCTGCTGCCGTGCCCGGCGTTCGACCCCGACCCCGCGGACCCGGAGGCCAGGACCACCCTGCCGGTACGGCTGCGCGAGGTGCTCGGCGGTGTGCTCGGCACGCTCCAGCAGTGGCTGGCGCGGGACAGGTTCGCGTCGTCCCGGCTGGTCGTGGTGGCCCAAGGCGCGAACGGCCCCGGGGGCCTCGTGGAGTCCGCGGTCGGCGGCCTGGTGCGCGCGGCCCAGCAGGAGAACCCTGGCAGCTTCGTACTGGCGGGCTGGGACGGCGCCGAGGCGTCGCTGCGCCGCTTCCCGGCCGCCGTCGCCAGCGGCGAGCCGTGGGTGTCCGTCACGACGGACGGGGTGTACGCGGCCCGGCTCGCGGAGGTGGCGCGGCCCGAGGCGCCCCAGAGCGGTTTCGAGGGGTGGGGTCCTGAGGACACCCTCCTCATCACCGGAGGCAGCGGCGCACTCGCCGCCCTCGCCGCCGAACACCTCACCACCCACCACGGCATACGACACATCGCCCTCGCCAGCCGCCAAGGCCCACACGCACCCAACGCCACCCAACTCACCGAACACCTCACCAACCTCGGCGCCCACATCACCCACCACACCTGCGACCTCACCAACCCCGACCACATCACCACCCTCATCCACAACCTCCCCCACCTCAAAGGCATCATCCACACCGCAGGCACCCTCAACGACGCCACCCTCCCCAACCAGACCCCCACCCACCTCCACACCACACTCGCCCCCAAAGCCGACGCAGCCTGGCACCTCCACCACGCCACCACCCACCTCAACCTCACCCACTTCATCCTCTACTCCAGCGCCGCCGCCACCCTCGACGCCGCAGGACAAGCCAACTACGCCGCCGCCAACGCCTTCCTCGACGCCCTCGCCCACCACCGCACCCAACACCACCTCCCCGCCCACTCCCTCGCCTGGGGACTCTGGAACACCGGGCAGGGCATGGCGGCCACCCTCACGAGGAGCGACCTGGACCGCCTGGCCAACGGCCCCCTGCTGCCGCTGACCACCGCCCAGAACCTCGCCCTCCTCGACACCGCGCTGGGCGCCGGGCGGCCCGCGGTGCTGCCCGTCAGGATCAACCCCCGGCGCCCCACACCGCCGTTGACCGACAACCTCGGCCTCGCGGCGGCCCACGGCGCCGCCCGGCCCGCCGCGCACCCGGCGGCGCAGGCCGCCCCCGTGGACCCCGCGACGCTCGAACAGCGGCTCGCGCCGCTGGCCGAGGACGAGCGGCTGCACCTGCTCGAAGACATGATCTGTGTCGAGGTGGCGGCGGTGCTCGGGCACGCCGACGCCTCCACGCTCGACCCGGCGCGGGCGTTCCAGGACTCCGGGTTCGACTCGCTCACCGCGGTGGAACTGCGCAACAGGCTGAAGAAGACGACGGGGCAACGGCTGTCCGCCACCCTGGTCTTCGACTATCCGACGCCCGAGGCACTGGCGAAGTACCTGCTTGAGGAGTTGCTGCCGGCCGTCGAGGAGATCGCGACGAGCGCCGGGCCCACGACGGCGAACACGGCGGCGGACCCGGCGGCGGAGCAGGACGCGGACGAGGAGGCGCTGCGGCGGATCATCGCCTCGGTGCCGCTGGCCCGGGTCAGGGAGGCGGGGCTGCTCGAAGCGCTGCTCGCGCTGGCCCCCGCCGATGGCGCGGACGGTGCGGACGGGGCCGCCGGGTCCGGCGGCGGGGAGGACCAGAGCGGCGCCATCCTGGCGATGGACATCGACGATCTCGTGCGCGAGGCATTCGAGCGCAGCGACTCGGAACAGCCCGAGTGACCGCGGCGGGGCCCCGGTTCGGGGCCCCGTCCCGTCGTAAGCGACTCAAGTCATACGAGCGAGCAGGAATGCGAGTGACGACCGTGGACACACCCGTGCAGAAGATCGCCGAGGCGCTGCGCACCTCGCTGCTGGAGAACGAGCGGCTGCGGCGGCGTTATGACGAGGCCACGGCCGCCGCCGCGGAGCCGGTGGCGATCGTGGGCATGAGCTGCCGCTTCCCCGGGGACGTGGAGTCCCCCGAGGACCTGTGGTCGCTCGTCGACTCGGGCACCGACGCCATCACCGGCTTCCCCGCGAACCGGGGCTGGGACCTCGACCGGGTGGTCGACCCCGACGGCACCCGGCCGCACACCAGCTACACCGGGCAGGGCGGATTCCTGCACCGGGCGCCGGAGTTCGACGCGGCGTTCTTCGGGATGAGCCCGCACGAGGCGACCGCGACCGACCCCCAGCAGCGGCTGCTCCTCGAAGTGTCCTGGGAGGCGTTCGAGCGGGCCGGGATCGACCCGCAGGCCCTCGCGGGCACCAGGACCGGTGTGTACGCGGGGGTGATGGCGACGGACTACCCGGTGCGGGTGGGCACGGTACCCGAGGGCGCCGAGGGGTTCATGGTCACCGGCACCGACGGCAGCATCGTCTCGGGCCGTGTCTCCTACACGCTGGGCCTCGAAGGGCCCTCCCTGTCGGTGGACACGGCCTGCTCGTCGTCGCTCGTGGCGCTGCACCTGGCGGTGCAGGCGCTGCGCAAGGGCGAGTGCTCGCTCGCGCTCGCGGGCGGTGTCACCGTGATGTCCACGGCGCGTACGTTCATCGAGTTCAGCCGGCAGCGCGGGCTCGCGCTCGACGGCCGCTGCCGCTCGTTCGCCGACAGCGCCGCGGGCACCGGCTGGGGCGAGGGCGTCGGCATGCTGGTCCTGGAGAGGCTGTCCGACGCCCGCCGGGGCGGGCGCCGTATCCTCGCGGTGGTACGGGGCTCCGCGCTGAACCAGGACGGCGCGAGCAACGGCCTCACCGCGCCCAACGGGCCCTCGCAGCAGCGGGTGATACGGCAGGCGCTGGCCGACGCGGGCCTCGCCACCGGCGACGTCGACGTCGTGGAGGCGCACGGCACGGGCACCGTGCTCGGCGACCCCATCGAGGCGCAGGCGCTGCTCGCCACCTACGGCCGCGACCGGCCCGCCGACGACCCGCTGTGGCTCGGCTCCGTCAAGTCGAACATCGGGCACACCCAGGCCGCCGCCGGGGTCGCCGGGGTGATCAAGTCGGTGATGGCGCTGCGGCACGGGGTGCTGCCGAGGACCCTGCACGTGGACACCCCGTCCGCGAAGGTGGACTGGGAGGACGGCTCCGTACGGCTGCTCACCGAGCCGGTGCCGTGGGAGCGCGACCGGCCACGCCGCGCCGCGGTGTCGTCCTTCGGGCTCAGCGGCACCAACGCGCACGTCATCATCGAGCAGGCCCCGGCGGCCGGGGCGGCTCCTGCCGCCGGACCCGGCACCGCAGCCACCGCGCTGCCATTCCTGATCACGGCGAAGAGCGAGGCGGCGCTGCGCGCGCAGGCCGGGCGGCTCGCCGAGCGGGTCGCGGCCGACCTCGGGCTGCGCCTCGCCGACCTCGGGCACTCGCTTGCCACCACCCGCGCCGCGCTTGAGCACCGGGCGGTGCTGGTCGCGGGCGGCCGGGAGGAACTGCTCGCGGGGCTGCGGGCGGCCGCGGCCGGTGACACCCCCGACAACCTGGCGTCCGGCACGGCCGCGGGCCGCGCCAAGGTGGCCTTCGTCTTTCCCGGGCAGGGCTCGCAGTGGGCCGGGATGGCCCTTGAACTCCTCGACACCGCACCGGTGTTCGCGCGGCGCATCGAGGAGTGCGCGCGGGCGCTCGGCGCGTTCACCGACTGGGACCTGCTCGCGGTGCTGCGCGGCGACGAGGACGCGCCCGCCCTGGACCGTGTCGACGTGGTGCAGCCGGTGCTGTTCTCGGTGATGGTGTCGCTCGCCGAGCTGTGGCGCGCCCACGGGGTGCGGCCCGCGGCCGTCGTCGGCCACTCCCAGGGCGAGATCGCCGCGGCGTGTGTCGCGGGCGCCCTCTCCCTGGAGGACGCCGCCCGGGTGGTGGCGCTGCGCAGCCGGGCCATCGCCGGGCGGCTGACGGGCCCCGGCGGCATGATGTCGGTGTCCTCGCCCGCCGGCCTGGTCGAGGAGCGGCTGCGCCGCTGGAACGGGCGGCTGTCGGTGGCTGCGGTCAACGGCTCGGGCTCGGTGGCGGTCTCCGGGGACTCCGACGCGCTCGACGAACTGCTCGCGGAACTCCAGGCCGACGGCGTGTGGGCGCGGCGCATTCCCGTGGACTACGCCTCGCACAGCGCCCATGTGGAGGCGATCGAGGACGAGTTGCTCGACGTCCTCGCGGACATCGCTCCGCGCGCCTCGCGTGTGCCGTTCTACTCGACGGTGACCGCGTCCGTCATCGACACCAGCGGGCTCGACGCCGCGTACTGGTACCGCAACCTGCGCAGGACGGTGCGCTTCGAGGAGACCACGAGGGCGCTGCTCGCCGAGGGGTACACGGTGTTCGTCGAGGCCAGCCCGCACCCGGTGCTGGCGATGGGCATCCAGGAGACCGGGGACGCGGCCGGGCGGCCCGCCGCGTCGGTCGGCTCGCTGCGCAGACACCACGGCGGCATGGACCGCTTCCACCTCGCGCTCGGTGAGGCGTGGGCGCGCGGGGTGGCCGTGGACTGGGAGCCGGTGTTCGCGCCGCACGCGCCGACGTGGGTGGAGCTGCCGACCTACCCGTTCCAGCGCCGCCCGTACTGGCCACGCCCCGACGCGGGCGGCTCCGACGTGGCGTCGGCGGGCCTCGACGGCGCCGACCACCCGCTGCTCGGCGCGGTGGTCGGCCTCGCCGACGCCGACGGCGCGGTGCTGACGGGCCGTATCGGGCTCGACACCCATCCCTGGCTCGCCGACCACGCCGCGGGGGGCGCGGTGCTGCTGCCTGGCACGGCACTGGTCGAACTCGCCATCCGCGCGGGCGACCAGGTCGGCTGCGGCCGTATCGACGAACTCACCTTGACCGCACCGCTGTTGCTGCCCGAAAGGGGCGGCGTCCAGCTCCAGGTGTTCGTCGGTGTGCCCGACGACGGCGGGCGGCGCCCGGTGGCGGTCCACGCCCGGCCGACGGGCGGCGCGGCGGCCGACGGCGACGAGGACACCGCGTGGACGGGGCACGCCACCGGGTTCCTCGTCCCCGAGCCGCCACGTGCCGAGCCCGCCGACACCGCGGCACCGTGGCCGCCCGAGGGTGCCACCGCGCTCGACGTGACGGACCTGTACGGGCGCCTCGCCGACGAGGGCTACGGGTACGGGCCGGTGTTCCAGGGCCTGACGGCGGCCTGGCGGCGCGGCGACGAGGTGTTCGCCGAGGTCGCCCTGCCGGAGGAGGTGAGCGGCGAGGCCGCGAGATTCGGCCTGCACCCCGCGCTCCTCGACGCCGCCCTGCACGCCGCGGGCCTCGGCCCCTTCGACACCGCGGGCACGGCGGAGCGGATCAGGCTGCCCTTCAGTTGGAGCGGGGTGAGCTTGCGCGCGGTGGGCGCGGCGGCGCTGCGGGTGCGGGTGGCACCCGCGGGGGACGACGCGGTGTCCCTGACCCTGTCCGACCCGGCGGGCGCCCCGGTGGCGTCCGTCGACGCGCTGCTGCTGCGCCCGGTCGCGCTCGACGGCCTGTCGGGCAGCCGGGCGCCGCACCGTGACGCGCTGTTCCGGGTGGAGTGGCGGCCGTGGCAGGACGACGCCACGGCGGCCGACACCCCCTGGGCCCTGCTGCCGGGCACGGAGCCGGAGGACCCCGCGGCCGTCGCGCCGCTGCTGCCCGCGGGCATTCCCGTGGCCGCCGACGCCGCGCCCGAACTGTTTGTCCTGCCGGTCCCCGGTGTCGACGTGGCGGACGCGCCGCGGGTGCCCGGGCTGCTGCGCGACACCCTCGCCACCGTGCTGGAGGCACTACAGGGGTGGCTGTCGGGCGACGGGCGCCCGGTGTCGTCACGGCTCGCCGTCGTCACCCGGGGCGCGACGGGCCCCGAGGGGCTGCCCGTCGACCTGGTCGGCGCGTCGGTGTGGGGCCTGGTGCGCGCGGCGCAGGCCGAGACGCCCGACTGCTTCGTCCTGGTCGACACCGACGGCACTCCGGAGTCCGCGAACCGCCTGGCCGCCCTGGCACTGACGGGCGGCGAGCCCGAACTCGCCCTGCGCGGCGGCGCCGCCCATGTGCCCCGGCTGGTCCGCGCGGCACCCGAACCCTCCGACACCACCGGTTTCGAGGGGTGGGGTCCTGAGGACACCCTCCTCATCACCGGAGGCAGCGGCGCACTCGCCGCCCTCGCCGCCGAACACCTCACCACCCACCACGGCATACGACACATCGCCCTCGCCAGCCGCCAAGGCCCACACGCACCCAACGCCAAAACCCTCACCACACACCTCACCCACCTCGGCGCCCACATCACCCACCACACCTGCGACCTCACCAACCCCGACCACATCACCACCCTCATCCACAACCTCCCCCACCTCAAAGGCATCATCCACACCGCAGGCACCCTCAACGACGCCACCCTCCCCAACCAGACCCCCACCCACCTCCACACCACACTCGCCCCCAAAGCCGACGCAGCCTGGCACCTCCACCACGCCACCACCCACCTCAACCTCACCCACTTCATCCTCTACTCCAGCGCCGCCGCCACCCTCGACGCCGCAGGACAAGCCAACTACGCCGCCGCCAACGCCTTCCTCGACGCCCTCGCCCACCACCGCACCCAACACCACCTCCCCGCCCACTCCCTCGCCTGGGGACTATGGGCGCAGCAGTCCGCCATGACGACGCACCTCTCGGCGTCGGACGTCGGCAGGATGGCGCAGTCGGGCGTGGTGGGCCTCTCCGCGGAGGAGGGCGCCGCCCTCTTCGACACCGCCGTCCGCGGCAGCGCCCCGGTGCTGCTGCCGGTCAGGCTGGACCTCGGGGCGCTGCGCAACCGGCCGGGCGGCCCGCCGCCGCTGCTGGGCGCCCTGGTACGGCCGGTGGCGCGGCGCGCGGTGGCGTCGGCCGCGGCGGGCGGCGGCGACACACTGGCCCACCGGCTGGCGCGGATGGCGGTGCCGGAGCGCCGCCGACTGCTGCTCGATCTGGTACGCACCCAGGTCGCGGCCATCCTCGGCCACGAGGGCGCGGCCGCCGTCGACCCGGACCGCGCCTTCAGGGACCTCGGCTTCGACTCGCTCGCCTCCGTGGCGCTGCGCAACAGGCTGGGCGCGGCCGCGGGCGTCAGGCTGCCGGTCACCCTGGTCTTCGACCACCCGACACCGGTCGCCCTCGCGGAGTTCCTGCGCACCGAACTCGGCGGCGCACAGGAGCCGGAGGACACGGGCCCCGCGGTTGCGGCGGGCGCGGTCGCCGACGAGCCGGTGGCGATCGTCGGCATGAGCTGCCGCTTCCCCGGCGGTGTCACCAGCCCCGAGGAGCTGTGGGAGCTGCTGGCCGAGGGCCGCGACGGGATCTCGGCGTTCCCCGACGACCGCGGCTGGGACCTCGCGGAGATCTGCGACCCCGTCGGCATGCGCCCCCACACCAGCCACACGGCCGAGGGCGGCTTCCTGTACGACGCGGCCGACTTCGACGCCGAGTTCTTCGGCATCTCCCCGCGCGAGGCCCTGGCCACCGACCCCCAGCAGCGGCTGCTCCTCGAAGCGTCCTGGGAGGCCCTGGAGCGCGCCGGGCTCGACCCGCACGCGCTGCGCGGCAGCCGTACCGGCGTGTTCACCGGGATCATGTACCACGACTACGCCTCACGCCTCGGCAACTCCCCGGTGCCAGAGGGCGTCGACACCTACCTCGGCAACGGCAGCCTCGGCAGCGTGGCCTCGGGCCGCGTCTCGTACACCCTCGGTCTCGAAGGCCCCGCGGTGAGCGTGGACACGGCGTGCTCGTCGTCGCTCGTGGCGCTGCACCTGGCCGTGCAGGCGCTGCGCAAGGGCGAGTGCTCGCTCGCCCTCGCGGGCGGTGTGTCGGTGATGTTCACGCCCGAGACGTTCATCGACTTCAGCAGGGCGCACAACCTGGCGTCCGACGGCAGGGCGAAGGCGTTCGCGGGCGCCGCGAACGGCACCAGCCTCTCCGAGGGCGTCGGCGTCCTCGTCGTCGAACGCCTCTCCGACGCGCGCCGCAACGGCCACCAAGTGCTCGCGCTGGTACGCGGCTCCGCCGTCAACCAGGACGGCGCCAGCAACGGCCTCACCGCCCCCAACGGCCCCTCCCAACAGCGCGTCATCAAACAAGCCCTGGACAGCGCCCAGTTGACCCCCGCCGACATCGACGCCGTGGAAGCCCACGGCACCGGCACCACCCTCGGCGACCCCATCGAGGCCCAGGCCCTCCTCGCCACCTACGGACAGAACCGCCCCGACAACCAGCCCCTCCGGCTCGGCTCCATCAAGTCCAACCTCGGCCACACCCAGGCCGCCGCCGGTGTCGCCGGGATCATCAAGATGGTCATGGCCATGCGCCACGGCGTACTGCCCAAGACCCTGCACGTGGACGAGCCCACACCCCATGTGGACTGGACGGCGGGCCGGGTGGAGCTGCTGACCGACGCGGTGCCCTGGACCACCGGACGGCCCCGCAGGGCGGGCGTCTCCTCGTTCGGCATCAGCGGCACCAACGCCCACGTCATCCTCGAACAGGCCCCAGAGGAGACCCCCACGGCACCCGAGGCGCCGAAGACCCCCGAGGCGCCGGAGGGAGACACCCCCACCGGCCATCAGACCGCCTCGGGCCCGGTGCTGCTCCCGCTGTCCGCCACCGGCCCCGCCGCGCTACGGGCACAGGCCCGGGGCGTGCTGGAACTGCTCACGGGCGAGGACGCCCCCGCCCCGGCGGACACCGCCTTGGCACTGGCCACAACACGAGCCCACTTCGACCGCCGCGCGGTGGCCGTCGGCACCGGCCCCGAAGAAGCCCTTACGGCGCTTCGGGCTCTCGCATCGGGCGAGACCACCACGGGCCTGGTCGAAGCCACCGCCACCGGCGGCCGGCTGGCGTTCCTCTTCACCGGACAGGGCGCCCAGCGCGTGGGCATGGGCCGCGAACTCGCCGACACCTTCCCCGTCTTCGCCGACACCCTGGACGAAGTGTGCACCCACTTCGACCCCCTGCTCGAACACCCCCTGCGGCACATCATGTTCGCGCCGGAGGACTCGGACGAGGCCGCCCTCCTCGACCGTACCGAGTACGCGCAGCCCGCTTTGTTCGCCGTCGAGGTCGCCCTGTTCCGGCTCGTGGAGTCGTGGGGCCTGCGGCCCGACATCGTCGCCGGGCACTCGATCGGCGAGATCGCCGCCGCATGCGTGGCCGGGGTGTTCTCACTGGCCGACGCCACAGCCCTCGTAGCCGCCCGAGGCCGCCTGATGCAGGCGCTGCCTTCCGGCGGCGCCATGATCGCCCTCCAGGCCACAGAGGACGACGTACGCGCCCTCCTCGACGGCGTCACCGACGCGGCGATCGCCGCCGTCAACGGACCCCGCTCCGTGGTCGTCTCAGGGGCGGAAGCCTCCGTGGAGGCGGTGGCGGACGCGGTGAGGGAGAGGGGCGGCAAGACCTCCCGCCTGAAGGTCTCCCACGCCTTCCACTCCCCCCTCATGAACCCCATGCTGGAGGAGTTCGAAGC
>NZ_JBITGT010000016.1:109666-181375 GCF_044457285.1 Streptomyces sp. NPDC050560 | reverse complement strand
GTTCGACTTGCATGTGTTAAGCACGCCGCCAGCGTTCGTCCTGAGCCAGGATCAAACTCTCCGTGAATGCTCCCGGGATATCCCGGATCACACACACGAGAGCGGAACCAGAAGGAAGGAAAAATCCCTCCCGGTCCACAGCGTCCTCGCTGTATGTATTTCAAAGGAACCACCACCCCACCACACAACGTGGCAGGACGGGGGTATCAACATATCTGGCGTTGACTTTTGGCACACTGTTGAGTTCTCAAGGAACGGACACTTCCTTCGTACTCACCCACACTCAGCAGGCTTTCCTCCGGGCGCTTTCCCTTTCGGTGTTCCCAACCGTACCAGATGGAATTTCAGTTCCGTTCGGAGTGGAATTCCTGTCCGGTGGCCGTTGGGCGGCCTCCGCCTTCCGGAAGCCTCTGCCAGCCTTGGCTGGACGGTTCGGCTTCCCCGGGGGCGGAGCCGTAAACGTACTTGAGCGGAGCGCTCGGATGCAAATCGGAGCGCTCCGCTCGGAGTTGAAGCCGGGCCCGAGGGCCCGGCCGTCCTCGGGCCGGGGCCCGGGGGTGTGTCAGACCTCGACCACAACGGGCAGGATCATGGGCCGACGCCGGTAGTTGTCCGAGACCCACTTGCCCAGTGACCTGCGCACGAGCTGCTGGAGCTGGTGCGGCTCCACGACGCCGTCCTGGGCCGAACGCTCCAGGGTCTCCTGGATCTTGGGGATGACGTCGGCGAAGGCCGCGTCGTCGATCCCCGACCCGCGTGCCTGGACGTACGGACCCCCGGTGATCTTCCCCGTGGAGGCGTCCACCACCACGAAGACGGAGACGATGCCCTCGTCGCCGAGGATGCGGCGGTCCTTGAGCGAGGTCTCCGTGACGTCGCCGACGGACAGCCCGTCGACGTACACGTAACCGGCCTGGACCTTGCCCGTGATGCGGGCCTTGCCCTCGACGAGGTCGACGGCGACGCCGTCCTCCGCGATGACGATCCGGTCGTGCGGCACCCCGGTGAGGGCGCCCAGTTCCGCGTTGGCCCGTAGGTGGCGCCATTCGCCGTGGACCGGCATCAGGTTCCGCGGCCGGCAGATGTTGTAGAAGTACAGCAGTTCGCCGGCCGAGGCGTGGCCCGAGACGTGGACCTTGGCGTTGCCCTTGTGGACGACGTTCGCGCCCCAGCGGGTGAGGCCGTTGATGACGCGGTAGACCGCGTTCTCGTTGCCCGGGATGAGGGACGACGCGAGGATCACGGTGTCGCCCTGCACGATGCGGATCTGGTGGTCCCGGTTGGCCATCCGGGACAGCGCCGCCATCGGCTCCCCCTGGGAGCCCGTGCAGACGAGGACGATCTCGCTGTCCGGGAGGTCGTCGAGGGTCTTCACGTCGACGACGAGGCCCGGCGGCACCCGCAGATAGCCGAGGTCACGGGCGATGCCCATGTTGCGGACCATGGAGCGGCCGACGAACGCGACCCGGCGGCCGTACTCGTGCGCGGTGTCCAGGATCTGCTGGATGCGGTGCACATGGCTGGCGAAACTGGCCACGATGATGCGCTTGCGGGCGCCCGCGAAGACCTGGCGCAGCACCTGGGAGATGTCCCGCTCGTGCGGGGTGAAGCCGGGCACCTCCGCGTTGGTCGAGTCGGCCAGCAGGAGGTCGATGCCCTCCTCGCTGAGCCGCGCGAAGGCGTGCAGGTCCGTCAGCCTGTGGTCCAGCGGGAGCTGGTCCATCTTGAAGTCGCCGGTGTGCACGACCAGGCCGGCCGGGGTGCGCACGGCGACCGCGAGGGCGTCGGGGATGGAGTGGTTGACCGCGACGAACTCGCAGTCGAAGGGCCCGATGCGCTCCCTGTCGCCCTCCGCCACCTCAAGGGTGTACGGGCGGATGCGGTGCTCCTGGAGCTTCGCCTCGATCAGGGCGAGGGTCAGCTTGGAGCCCACGAGGGGGATGTCGGGCTTCTCCCGGAGCAGGAACGGAACCCCGCCGATGTGGTCCTCGTGGCCGTGCGTGAGGACGATGCCGACGATGTCGTCGAGGCGGTCCCTGACGGACGAGAAGTCCGGGAGGATCAGATCGATTCCGGGCTGCTCCTCCTCGGGGAAAAGCACTCCGCAGTCGACGATCAGCAGACGGCCGTCGAACTCGAAGACGGTCATGTTCCGGCCGATCTCGCCGAGACCGCCGAGCGGGGTGACCCGCAGCCCTCCGGAGGGGAGCTTGGGCGGGGGGCCGAGTTCTGGATGCGGATGACTCAAAAGACTCTCCTCACCATGCGCGCCACGTACCGGGGGCACGTGGCGCGCATGACGTTCGTGCATGAGCAGTTGTCGGATGCAGGGCGCATGCCCTGCGGTGATGCGCCGCCGATACGGCATCGCGACCGTCGCGGAATGTCGTGTATTGCGGCAACGTACGGCATATTCAGTTGTGAAGTCTGATTACAGCTCTACCCCACCCGCGGCCAGATCGAGCTTCAACTGGGCCGTCTCCTCGGGCGACAGTTCGACGAGGGGGAGCCGCAGCGGGCCGCCCGGCTGCCCCCTGAGGGCGAGGACGGCCTTGGTGGTGATGACGCCCTGGGTGCGGAACATGCCGGTGAACACGGGCAGGAGCTGCTGGTGGATCTCGGTTGCCTTCTGGACGTCGCCCGTCGTGAACGCCTCCAGCATCGCCCGCAGCTCGGGGGTCACCACGTGGCCGACCACGGAGACGAAGCCGACGGCGCCGATGGACAGCAGCGGCAGGTTCAGCATGTCGTCGCCCGAGTACCAGGCGAGGCCGCTGCGCGCGATGGCCCACCCGGCGCGGCCGAGGTCGCCCTTGGCGTCCTTGTTGGCGACGATCCTGGGGTGCTCGGCCAGCCTGACGATGGTCTCGGTGTTGATCGGGACGCCACTGCGGCCGGGGATGTCGTACAACATCACCGGTAGTTCGGTGGAGTCGGCGATGGCCGAGAAGTGACGGTAGAGCCCCTCTTGTGGGGGCTTGTTGTAGTACGGCGTGACGGTCAGCAGGCCGTGCGCGCCGGCGCGCTCCGCCTCCCGGGCCAGCTCGATGCTGTGCCGGGTGTCGTTGGTGCCGACGCCGGCGACCACGTGGGCGCGCTCGCCCACGGCCTCGGTCACGGCCCGTACGAGATCCGATTTCTCCGCATTGCTGGTGGTCGGCGACTCACCGGTGGTGCCGTTGAGGATCAGGCCGTCGTTGCCCGCGTCCACCAGTTGGGTGGCGAGCCGCTGGGCGCCGTCGAGATCGAGCGCGCCGTCCGCCGTGAAGGGCGTGACCATGGCGGTGAGAACCCGCCCGAAGGGGGTCTGCGGAGTGGAGGTCGGAGCCATGGGTAATACGCTACTCGCTGCTCAGCGCGCGGTGGTCCTTCGGGGCACACGGCGCGATGTGACAAAGGGTGGAGCCCGGCACTGCCTGCTCGGGGGTTCAAGCAGTGCCGGACCCGTTCGATCAGGCTAGATGAATATCGGGAAATGCCGCAATACGGACACTTCACCCGGCTGAACCGGGCGCCCGCAGAACCGTTCCAGCCAGCCAGAACGCGCTCCGGTACGTCGCTTACGTCCCGTACGTCCCCCGGGCGCGGCGCGGCACCGACGGGCGCGCGGCACGGCTCGGGGCGCCCTCCCCGCGCGGACGGCGCGGGGCACCCGGCATGGAAGAATCGGGCGGCGAATCCCGGCTGAACTGGAGTGATCACATTGCACGCGGTCGAACCGCAGGTCCACCTCATCGGCCGTCCCGACCTCGACTACGACGAGATCGCCGCCTATCTCTCCGATGTCGGAGGGGAGAGCTGGCTGGAGCGCGTCGACCGCGGAGAGCTGGACGACGCGCAGAACCTGGCCGAATTCGCGGGCCGCATCTGCTACCGCTCATGGGAGCCGGGGCTCAATCCCAACGTGACCCGCATCCGCAACGACCAGGAGAAGTACCTCAGGAACATCCTGTCGAGCCTGCACGGCTCGGTGCTCGAACACGTCACCTTCAACTTCGTCCTCCATAACGTGAGCCGCGTCGCCACCCACGAGCTGGTGCGGCACCGGGCGGGGGTCGCCGTCTCCCAGGAGTCCCTGCGCTTCGTGCGCCTCGACGACCTGCCGTTCTGGTTCCCCGAGTGGGCGCAGAAGGACGCCGAGCTGATGTCGCGCGCGACGGAGCTGTTGGAGCGCATGGAGGAGTTCCAGGGCTGGATGGCCGACCACTTCGGGCTCGACGAGGAAGGCACGAAGTTCGCGGAGAAGAAGGCCAAGACGTCCTTCATGCGCCGCTTCGCGCCCGAGGGTCTCGGCACGGGCCTGGTGTGGACGGCCAACGTGCGCACCCTGCGGCACGTCATCGAGAACAGGACGGCCCCCGGCGCCGAGGAGGAGATCCGGCTGATCTTCGGCAAGGTCGGTGAGCTGATGGCCAAGGAGGCCCCGGCGCTCTTCGGCGACTACACGGTCGAGGACGGCTCGTGGGTGCCGGGATGGCGCAAGGTCTGAGGCGCCCCGCCTCCCCGCCCCTCCGCTCCCGGCGGGCCCCCTCGCGACGGCCGCGGTGCCCCTTCGGCGCCGCGGCCGCGTCGTCTGCGTACACGCCGCGCACGCGTGCTGCGGGCGCGCGAGCAGGGCTGGCGCGCACGCGTAGGGCCTCGCGCTTACGCGCGTAGGGCCGTCGTGCCGTACACGTGCGTGTGCGTCGTTTCGGGCTTCCGGCGTGGACCGCACGATTTGGTCACGACTTCTGTCACACCGGGGGAACGGGGCACCTTTCGGGGCATTCGAGCGTCTGTATGGGTGACCACGTTCCTTTCGACCCCTGCGGCGTCCCGACCCCCCGAGAGAAGCAGCGCCATGTTCCGTCGGCGAGAGTCCATCCCGTTCTCCTTCATCGCCGAGGCCGAAGAGTTCCGCAGCAATGTGACGCCCCCGCCGCGCAGGCGTGCCAGCGGCGGGCAGCTCGCCGGGCAGCTCCTGGTCGGCGCCACGCTCGTCGCGGGGCTCGTGGGCTCCGTCCTGCTCGGGCTCCCGGCGCTCTCCACCGACCATCCGCCTGCGCACCCCCAGCACTCGGAGGCGAACGGCGGGCGCTGACCGCTTCCTCCCCACCAGGGCGGATTCCTGCCCCCGGGCGGCTCCACGTACGGCCCCCCGAGGGTGGTGGGCCCCCGCACGGCTGGATAGCCTCACCGGGCACACCCCGCGTTCCGGATGAGTGAGGATCAGCCGTGCCCCTGTCCTTTCTGACGGCAGACCGCGCCTTCGACGACCCCGCGAGCGATGTCGCTCTGCCGCACGAGGACCGCGACCGCTGGCGCCGTCCGTACCGGCCGGGGCCCTGGCGGGTCGGCGTCGCCGCGCTCCTGCTGCTGCTCGCCTCGTACGTCCTGGTGGCCATGGTGATCATCGCGTTCTCCGGTGGCCCCACGGCCGCCGCGGTCTGCGCCCTCTTGGGCGTCGTCGTCATCGCGAGCGCGCTGCGGCTGCTGCGGATGGGCACCTGGGTCAGCGCCCAGGGGCTGCGCCGGGTGCGCTTCCTCGTCACCCGTACGTCGCCCTGGGCCGAGGTCGCCGCCGTGCGCACGGCGCAGCAGCCGGTGCGCTGGCTGGGGCTGCCGCGCACGGTGCAGGGCCAGGCGCTGCTGCTGTCGACGCGAGCCGGGGGCGGCGCGCCGGTGCCCCAGGCGCCGCTGATGACCACGCACGACGCCGACTTCCTCGCCAGGTCGGAGTCGTTCGACCGGGCCGCCGACGCCGTGGAGGCGTGGGCCGAGGAGTACCGGCGCACGCCCTGAAGCCCGAGGGGCCCTGCCGCCCGGCCTCGTGCGGGCCGGGTTCAGGAAGAGGCGGGGGTACGTCGCGCCTTGTCGGCCGTGACGCGCGCGTGAAGCGCGATCGCGTGCTGTATGGCCTGACGCGCGCGTGGGGTGTCGCGGGCGTCGCGGTAGGCGACGGCGAGGCGGAACCAGCAGCGCCAGTCGCCCGGTGCCGCCTCCGCCTCCGCGCGCCGCCGCAGGAACGCCGCGTCGGCGGCGTCGCGCGCGACCCGGCCCGCGGGGGTGCGGGGCAGGTCGTCGGGGGGCAGCCCGCCCTCGGCGGCGAGTTCCGCGGCCAGCCGGCCCGCGCGCAGGGCGAAGCGGGTGTTCTGCCAGAGGAACCAGACGCCGATCAGCGGCAGCACCAGCACGGCGCAGCCGAGCGCCACCGTCAGCGGCGTACCGTGCCGCAGCAGCAGGACGCCGCGGCCGCCCGCGAGGACGAGGTACGCGGCCAGGGCGGCGGCGGTGAGCGTGTAGGAGACCTTCGCGCGCATCGCGGGGCCCGCGTCAGCCGTCGAGGTCGAGGAAGTGCTCAAGGCCGAAGGTGAGGCCGGGAGCCGAGCCGACGCGGCGCACGCCGAGCAGGATGCCCGGCATGAAGCTGCTGTGGTGCAGGGAGTCGTGCCGGATGGTGAGGGTCTCGCCCTCGCCGCCGAGAAGGACCTCCTGGTGCGCGAGGAGGCCGCGCAGCCGCACCGAGTGGACCGGGATGCCGTCGACGCGGGCGCCGCGGGCGCCGTCGAGGGCGGAGGCGGTCGCGTCGGGCTGCGGGGGGCTGCCCGCGGCCTCGCGGGCGGCGGCGGCGAGCTGGGCGGTACGGGTGGCGGTGCCGCTGGGCGCGTCGGCCTTCTTCGGGTGGTGCAGCTCGATGATCTCCGTGGACTCGAAGTACGGCGCGGCGACCTGCGCGAAGCGCATCGTGAGGACGGCGCCCAGGGAGAAGTTCGGGGCGACGAGCACCCCGGTGCCCGGTGCCCCGTCGAGCCAGCCGGCGAGTTCGGCGACGCGTTCGTCGGTCCAGCCGGTGGTGCCGACCACCGCGTGGATGCCGTTGCGCACGCAGAAGTCGAGGTTGCCCATCACGGACGCGGGGGTGGTCAGCTCGACCACGACCTGCGCGCCGGACTCCGTCAGCGTCTCCAGGCGGTCGCCGCGGCCGAGGGCGGCGACGAGGTCCATGTCGTCGGCGGCCTCGACGGCGCGGGCCGCTTCCGAGCCGAGGCGCCCCCGCGCGCCGAGGACCGCCACACGCAGCTTGCTCATGCTTCTTCGTTCCCTCTCGCTCCGGGCACCGTGGCCCGACGTCGTGTGGTGTCCCGTGGCGCCCCGGAGGCGTCAGGCGACGGCCTCGGCCAGCCGCGCGGCGTGCTTGTCCTTGAGGGGGCCGATGACCGACAGGGAGGGCCGCTTGCCCAGGATGTCGCGCGCGACCTCACGGACGTCGTCCGGGGTCACCGCCGATATCCGGCGCAGCATCTCGTCGACCGACATCTGCTCGCCCCAGCACAGCTCGCTCTTGCCGATGCGGTTCATCAGCGCCCCGGTGTCCTCAAGGCCGAGGACGGTGGAGCCGGCGAGCTGGCCGACGGCGCGGGCGATCTCGGCGTCGGGCAGGCCGTGCTCGGCGACCTGGTCGAGTTCGTCGCGGCAGATCTTCAGGACGTCGTGGACCTGGCTCGGGCGGCAGCCCGCGTAGACGCCGAAGAGGCCGCAGTCGGCGAAGCCCGAGGTGTACGAGTACACGCTGTAGGCGAGCCCGCGCTTCTCGCGGACCTCCTGGAACAGCCGCGACGACATGCCCCCGCCGAGGGCCGCGTTGAGCACCCCGAGGGCCCAGCGGCGCTCGTCGGTGCGGGCGAGCCCCGGCACGCCGAGGACGATGTGGGCCTGCTCCGTCTTGCGGCCGAGCAGTTCGACCCGGCCCGCCGCGCGCAGGCCCCTGCGGCCCGTGCGGGGCCCGGCCGGTTCGGCGTCGGTGCGGGTGAGGGCGCCGGCCTGCTCGAAGGCGGCGTGCACGCGCCGTACGACGTCCTGGTGGTCGAGGTTGCCCGCGGCGGCGACGACGAGGTGGGTGGGGTCGTAGTGCCGCTTGTAGAAGCGGCGGATGCGGTCGGCGGTGAGGGCGTTGACCGTGTCGACGGTGCCGAGGACGGGGCGCCCCAGGGGGCTGTCGCCGAGCATGGTGTGCGCGAAGAGGTCGTGCACGCAGTCGCCCGGGTCGTCGTCGGTCATGGCGATCTCTTCGAGGATGACGCCGCGCTCGGCGTCGACGTCCTCCCCCCTGATGAGGGAGCCCGTCAGCATGTCGCAGACGACGTCGACGGCGAGCGGCAGGTCGGTGTCGAGCACGCGCGCGTAGTAGCACGTGTACTCCTTGGCGGTGAACGCGTTCATCTCGCCGCCGACGGCGTCGATCGCCGCGGAGATGTCGAGGGCGGAGCGGGTGCGGGTGCCCTTGAAGAGCAGGTGCTCCAGGTAGTGCGTGGCGCCGCCGAGGGCCGGGGTCTCGTCGCGGGAGCCGACGTGCGCCCAGATGCCGAAGGTGGCTGAGCGGACGTTGGGCAGCGTCTCCGTGACCACACGCAGCCCGCCGGGCAGCGTCGTACGGCGCACGGTGCCGAAGCCGTCGTCGCCGGAGAGCAGCGTTTGGGTATGGGCGACGGCCCGCACCCCTGAGGAGGTGCGGGCCGTCGTCCTGGAACCGCGGGATGTCACTTGGCGGTGCTCCCGGAAGCGGCGTCGGCTGCCTTCTGCTCGTCGTCCTGCTCCTCCTCGCCCTCGATGACGGGGATGAGGGAGAGCTTTCCGCGCGAGTCGATCTCGGCGATCTCGACCTGGACCTTCTGGCCGACTCCGAGGACGTCGTCGACGTTCTCCACGCGCTTGCCGCCGGCGAGCTTGCGGATCTGCGAGATGTGCAGCAGTCCGTCCTTGCCGGGCAGCAGGGAGACGAAGGCGCCGAAGGTGGTGGTCTTCACGACCGTGCCCAGGTAGCGCTCGCCGACCTCGGGCATCGTCGGGTTGGCGATGCCGTTGATGGTGGCGCGTGCGGCCTCCGCGGAGGGGCCGTCGGCGGCGCCGATGTAGATCGTGCCGTCGTCCTCGATGGTGATGTCGGCGCCGGTGTCCTCCTGGATCTGGTTGATCATCTTGCCCTTGGGGCCGATGACCTCGCCGATCTTGTCCACCGGGATCTTGACGGTGATGATCCGGGGGGCGTTGGGGGACATCTCGTCCGGCGTGTCGATGGCTTCCATCATCACGTCGAGGATGTGCAGGCGCGCGTCACGCGCCTGCTTGAGGGCGGCGGCGAGCACGGAGGCCGGGATGCCGTCGAGCTTGGTGTCAAGCTGGAGGGCGGTGACGAACTCCTTGGTGCCGGCGACCTTGAAGTCCATGTCGCCGTACGCGTCCTCGGCACCGAGGATGTCGGTGAGGGTGACGTAGTGCGTCTCGCCCTCGATCTCCTGGGAGATCAGGCCCATGGCGATGCCCGCGACAGGCGCCTTCAGCGGGACGCCCGCGTTCAGCAGCGACATCGTGGAGGCGCAGACGGAGCCCATCGAGGTCGAGCCGTTGGAGCCGAGGGCCTCGGACACCTGGCGGATCGCGTACGGGAACTCCTCGCGGGTCGGCAGCACCGGCACGAGCGCGCGCTCGGCGAGCGCGCCGTGGCCGATCTCGCGGCGCTTGGGGGAGCCGACGCGGCCGGTCTCGCCTGTGGAGTACGGCGGGAAGTTGTAGTTGTGCATGTAGCGCTTGCGGGTCACCGGCGAGAGGGTGTCCAACTGCTGCTCCATGCGGAGCATGTTCAGCGTGGTGACGCCGAGGATCTGGGTCTCGCCGCGCTCGAACAGGGCGGAGCCGTGCACGCGCGGGATGGCCTCGACCTCGGCGGCCAAGGTGCGGATGTCGGTGACGCCGCGGCCGTCGATGCGCTTCTTGTCCTTGATGACGCGCTCGCGCACCAGCTTCTTGGTGAGCGCGCGGTAGGCGCCGGAGATCTCCTTCTCGCGGCCCTCGAACTGCGGGAGCAGTTTCTCGGCGGCGAGCGACTTGACGCGGTCCAGCTCGGCCTCGCGCTCCAGCTTGCCCGCGATGGTCAGGGCCTGGGCCAGTTCGTCGCTGACGGCGGCGGTGAGGGCCTCCAGGACGTCGTCCTGGTGGTCGAGGAAGACGGGGAACTCGCCGGTGGCCTTGGCGGCCTTGGCGGCGAGGTCGGCCTGCGCCTTGCAGAGGACCTTGATGAAGGGCTTCGCGGCTTCGAGTCCGGCCGCGACGACCTCCTCGGTGGGGGCGTCGGCGCCGCCCTGGACGAGCTTGATGGTCTTCTCGGTGGCCTCGGCCTCCACCATCATGATCGCGACGTCGCCGTCGTCGAGGACGCGGCCGGCGACGACCATGTCGAAGACGGCGTCCTCCAGCTCCGTGTGGGTCGGGAAGGCCACCCACTGGTTGCGGATGAGCGCGACGCGCGTGCCGCCGATGGGGCCGGAGAAGGGCAGCCCGGCGAGCTGGGTGGACGCGGAGGCGGCGTTGATCGCCACGACGTCGTACAGGTGGTCGGGGTTGAGAGCCATGATCGTCTCGACGATCTGGATCTCGTTGCGCAGGCCCTTCTTGAAGGAGGGGCGCAGCGGGCGGTCGATGAGGCGGCAGGTAAGGATCGCGTCCTCGGAGGGCCGGCCCTCGCGGCGGAAGAACGAGCCGGGGATCTTGCCCGCGGCGTACATGCGCTCTTCGACGTCGACCGTCAGGGGGAAGAAGTCGAGCTGGTCCTTGGGGTTCTTCGACGCGGTGGTCGCCGAGAGGACCATGGTGTCGTCGTCGAGGTAGGCGACGGCGCTGCCGGCGGCCTGCTTGGCGAGGCGGCCGGTCTCGAAGCGGATGGTGCGGGTGCCGAAGGCGCCATTGTCGATGACGGCCTCTGCGTAGTGGGTTTCGTTCTCCACCAGCGGTTTCTCCGTTACATGTCGTCTTTCGTCCTCCGGCCCGTGTGGCGGGGGGACGGGGCGGAGAAGCGCGCCTTGGGTGCTTGCCGGTCTTCGATCGAAGCTCCCGGGCGCTGCCCGGAGGCCACTACCGAGGACCGGCGGCGGCGAGGGTGCGCTCCTCCTCGTACGTGGGTCTCTGCTATGGCGTTGTGCGACCAGACTACAAAGCGGCGGTGACACTCCGCACGCAGTGCGGGTACGGCAGGTGTGGTGCCGGGCCGCGGGGCGGGTGCGCCCGTGTCGTCGGGTCGGCGGCGGTGGCCGCCCGCCCGGGCGGGTACGGGTCGTACGCGCGTGTCCGGGCCCTATGCCGAAGGGAGCGGCCCCCATCGGGTGGGAACCGCTCCCCTTGGCCGGGTGCTACCTGGCGCCCGCGGCGCCGCGGCGGATGCCGAGGCGCTCCACCAGCGTACGGAAGCGCTGGATGTCCTTCTTGGCCAGGTACTGGAGCAGTCGGCGGCGCTGGCCGACGAGGATGAGCAGACCGCGGCGCGAGTGGTGGTCGTGCTTGTGGGTCTTGAGGTGCTCGGTCAGGTCGGAGATCCGGCGCGAGAGCAGGGCGACCTGGACCTCGGGGGAGCCGGTGTCACCTTCCTTGGTGGCGAACTCGGACATGATCTGCTTCTTCGTGGCGGTGTCGAGTGACACGCGTACTCCTCTGTGCGTCTTCGTGAGGCCACCGAGTGCCCCTGGTCTTTGTCTCAGGGGAGCTTCCTCGACTCGGGAGGCGACGGGCCGTGTCCTGCGCTGCCCCCGGTGCCCGCGGTGTCCCGGGGGACACCTGAGCCGGTGGCGCGTACACATACGGCCGCAGGACAGGTTACCAGCCGTTTGCCTGCCCTCCCGCCGGGGCGGCGGCGGGGCCGTCGGGGAGCGTACGGGCGGACGTCCCGGCGCGTACGCGCGCGGGGCGCATCCCATGGCGTCCCACGGCGTCCCATGGGCCGCGGTGGGCGGTGGCCGCTTGGTGGGTCAGCTCGTCATCGCGCGCGCGGACGCGTAGACGTCGAAGACGGCGAGGGTCAGCGGCACGAGGCTCAACAGGAAGAAGCCCTCCGCGATCTCCAGGAAGCGGCCCCAGAAGGGGGTGACGCCCTTGCGGGGGACGATGAGGCCGATGCCGACGGTGACCGCGGCCGCGACCCCGATCACGGCCGCAAGCCACAGGGTGCGGATGTCCAGCGGCCCGGTGTCGCCCTCAAGGGCCTGCCGCAGCAGGGACCTGGGGGGCCGCAGGCAGAGGCCGAGGCCGAGCAGCACGAGGGCGCCGAGGCCCGCGGTGAGGGCTGCGGAGACCTGCGCCGTGTAGCGGAAGAGGCGGGCGCGCATCAGCATGGCGACGCCGGTGGTGAAGGCGAGGAGCTGGCCCCAGACGCTGTCGGAGAAGCCGAGGACGGCGGCGGCGCCGACGGAGACCAGCGCGCAGCCGCCGACGAGGCCGACGAGCAGTTCGTGGCCGCGGCGCACCTGGGCGGCGATGCGCTCCGCGTCGACGGGCTGCTGGGGGTCGGGCTCGTTGCCGCGGCCGCCGGCCGCCGGGGTGGCGTGCGGGGGTTCGAAGCCGATGGGCAGCCGGGCGAAGCGCATGGAGAGGCCGGGCAGGAACGCCAGGGCGCCGACGGCGATGGGCGCGCACAGGGCCGCCGTCTCGACGGGCCGCATGTCGGTGAGGCTGGCCACGAAGACCGTGACGAGTCCGACCGCGGAGGCGAACGCGAACGCCACGAAGGGGCCGTCGCCGCTCGGCGAGGTGACCGTGAGGACCACGGCGGCGATCAGCACCGCGGCGGCGGCGAGGAGGAACTGGAGGCGTCCCACGCCCTCGCCGTGGTCGAGCGGCAGCAGCCCGGAGCCGGCCGCGGCGACGTTGGGGAAGGCGCCGAGGCCGAGCGCGATGGCGGAGGGCCTGTCGTCGTAGATGCGCGCGCGTACGGCCGCGAGGACGACGAGGAGGAGGCCGACGACGGTGGCGAGGATGCCGGGCAGCCCGTGCATGTCGTGGGTCGGCTGGGACGCCCACAGGACGAAGGCGAGCAGCGCGGGCAGCACGGCGCCGCCGACGAGGCCCGCGGCGCGCGTGAGGCGCTCGTTCCACAGGGTGCGGTCGCGGGAGACGGCGGACGCCACCGCGTCGGACACGTCGTCGTACACGGCGGGCGGCAGCGACTCGGCGAAGGGCCGCAGGCTGAGGAGTTCGCCGTCGAGGATGCCCTGGGCGGCGAAGGAGCGCGCGCTGTCGAGGACGGTGCCGTCGCGGCGCACCAGGTGGTAGCCGACGGGGGCGCTCTCCGCCGGGCTCTGCGCGGACAGCCGCAGCAGCTCCGGGTAGAGGTCGGCGAGCGGCATGTCGTCGGGGAGGGCGACGTCGACCCGGCTGTCGGGCGCGACGATGGTGACGCGGCAGAAGCCGACCCCCGTCCTCGCGCCCGCCTGCGCGTGGGCT
Organism: Streptomyces sp. NPDC050560; assembly: GCF_044457285.1. Lineage (NCBI taxonomy): Bacteria > Bacillati > Actinomycetota > Actinomycetes > Kitasatosporales > Streptomycetaceae > Streptomyces > Streptomyces sp. NPDC050560. The sequence goes on along the minus strand of NZ_JBITGT010000016.1, from coordinate 168,133 downwards.
GCCGGTCCTGCCGGTGCGGCACCCGACGTCGAGGACACCATGCTCACCTGCTTCTCCCCCATCCATGGATCACGTCGTGGCCCGTGCGACGGGCCGGGACCGTGCGCCGCCGCGTCCCCGCTCCCGGGCGGCCACCCCTCGGGGGCTCCTCGGCCCCGCGCGCTCGCCCGTGGGGGCTGCCGCCGGGGCGGCGCCGACGGACGGCTCGGTGGCCGGTGGGGTCCTTCGGTGCGTGGTGCGCGAGTGCGGCGCGCGCGACGTCGCGGCGGTTGTCCGGGCGGCGCCTTCGCGGCTGCGCGTACGTGTGGGCAACACCCTACCTGGCGCCGCCCGCTTCATACGTCAGTAGGATCACACGGCGATCGGTGCCCGGTCGGAACGGGGGGCGCCGCGGAGTCCGAGAGACGGCCACGGAATGGGTGAGCAGTGAGCCAGGTCATCGTCAAACGCCCGCCGCGCGTTCTGCCGTCCGAGGTGCCCACCGAGGAGATCGAGGTCCAGCCGCCGCCCGAACTGCCGCGCGGGCAGTCGGAGGGCGCGCTGATGCAGCTCCTGCCGATGCTCGGCATGGGCGGCTCGGTCGTGTTCTTCTTCATGCCCAACTCGCAGCCCTTCATGAAGGTCATGGGCATGGTGATGGTGGCCTCGACGGTGGCCATGTCGATCTCGATGCTGGTGCGCTACCGGCGCGGCACGCAGGGGCAGATGGCCGACATGCGCCGCGACTATCTGCGGCATCTGTCGCAGACGCGCGAGGCGGTCCGCGCGACGGCGCGCGCGCAGCGCGACGCGCAGTACTACCTGCACCCGTCGCCCGAGCAGTTGTGGGCGCTGGTCGCCGAGGGCAGCAGGGTGTGGGAACGGCGCCCCGGCGACGAGGACTTCGCGCAGGTGCGCATCGGCCTGGGGCCGCAGACGCTGGCCGCGCCGCTCGTGCCGCCGCCGAACACGCCGGTGGACCAGATGGAGCCGCTGGCGGCGAACGCGATGCAGCGCTTCGTGGCGCTGCACTCCACGCTGGACGACCTGCCGATGGCGGTGTCGTTGCGCGCCTTCTACCACATGACGATCAGCGGCGACCCGGACTGTGCCCGCGCCACGGCGCGCGCTCTTGCGGGTTCGCTGGCGTCGCTGCACTCCCCCGAGGACCTGGTGATCGCGGTCGCCGCGGGGCGGGACACGGCGGGGCACTGGGAGTGGGTCAAGTGGCTGCCGCACAGCCAGGCGGCGGGCGACCTCGACGGCGCGGGCACCCGGCGCCTGGTCACCGGCGACCCCATGGAGCTGGAGGAGCTGCTGTCGACGCGGCTGACGGGCCGCCCGCGCTTCCACCCGGCGGGCACCCCCGTGCCGGACGAGCCGCACGTCGTGGTCATCCTGGACGGCGTCTCGCTGCCGCCGGTGTCGACGCTGGCGACGCCCGAGGGCCTCCAGGGCGTCACGGTGGTGGAGGTGGTGGCCGGGGACGTCGCGGGGGCCCGCGGGGGCCTCTCCGTGGCCGTGCAGCCGCGCTCGCTGCGCCTGGAGTCCGGCGACGGCATGATCTACGAGGGCACGCCCGACCTGCTGTCGCACGAGGCGGCCGAGGCGCTGGCGCGGCAGTTGGCGCCGCTGGCGGTGGCGCAGGGCGGCGAGGACGACCAGCCGCTGCTGGCGAACCTGGAGTTCACCGACCTGCTGAGCCTCGGCGACGCGGCGTCCGTGGACACCAACCGCACCTGGCGCCCGCGCGCGCTGGCGGAACGGCTGCGGGTGCCGATCGGCGTCGGCGAGGACGGCGCGCCGGTGATGCTCGACCTGAAGGAGGCCGCGCAGGAGGGCATGGGGCCGCACGGGCTGTGTGTCGGCGCCACCGGCTCGGGCAAGTCGGAGTTGCTGCGCACGCTGGTGCTCGGCCTCGCGGTGACGCACTCGTCGGAGACGCTGAACTTCGTCCTCGCCGACTTCAAGGGCGGCGCGACGTTCGCCGGCATGGCGCAGATGCCGCACGTCGCGGCGGTGATCACCAACCTCGCCGACGACCTGACGCTGGTCGACCGCATGGGCGACTCCATCCGCGGCGAGCTGAACCGCCGCCAGGAGATGCTGCGCGACGCCGGCAACTACGCCAACATCCACGACTACGAGAAGGCGCGCGCGGCGGGCGCCCCGCTCCAGCCGGTCCCGTCCCTGGTGCTGGTGATCGACGAGTTCAGCGAGTTGCTGACCGCGAAGCCCGACTTCATCGACATGTTCGTGCAGATCGGCCGCATCGGCCGGTCCCTCGGCGTCCATCTGCTGCTGGCCTCGCAGCGCCTTGAGGAGGGCAGGCTGCGCGGTCTGGAGACGTATCTGTCGTACCGCGTGGGTCTGCGGACGTTCTCCGCGGCGGAGTCGCGCGCGGCGCTGGGCGTGCCGGACGCGTACCACCTGCCGAACGTGCCGGGCTCCGGCTATCTGAAGTTCGGCACCGACGAGATGGTGCGGTTCAAGGCGGCCTACGTGTCGGGCGTGTACCGGTCGGGGGCGCAGCAGTCGGCGCTCGGCAGCGGCCCCGTGCCGCTGGACAGGCGCCCGGTGCTGTTCACCGCGGCGCCGGTGCCGGTGCGCTACGTGCCGCAGCCCCGCCAGGGCGAGGGCACGGAGGCGCGGGCGGAGGACGACGCGCTGGCGGACACCGTCCTCGACGTGATCGTGCGGCGTCTTGAGGCGCAGGGTCCCGCGGCGCACCAGGTGTGGCTGCCGCCGCTGGACTCGCCGCCGCCGCTGGACGCCCTGCTGCCCGGTCTGGCGCCCGTTCAGGGCCGCGGGCTCACCCAGCCCGGGTACGAGGGCGCGGGGCGCCTGGTGGTCCCCGTGGGCCTCGTGGACAAGCCGTACGAGCAGCGCCGTGACTCGCTGTGGGTCGACTTCTCGGGCGCGGCGGGCCATATGCAGCTCATCGGCGGCCCGCAGTCCGGCAAGTCGACGCTGCTGCGCACGCTGATCGCGTCGCTCGCGCTGACGCACACGCCGTACGAAGTGCAGCTCTACGGGCTGGACTTCGGCGGTGGCGGCATGGTCGCGGTGGCGGACCTGCCGCACGTCGGCGGCGTCGCCTCGCGCCTGGACCCGGAGCGGGTGCGGCGCACCGTGGCCGAGGTGTACGGGGTGATGACACGCCGCGAGGAGTTCTTCCGCTCCGCGGGCATCAGCTCGATCGCGGACTACCGCGCGCGCAGGGCGCGCGGCGACCTGCCGGTGGCGGAGTACCCGTTCGGCGACGTGTTCCTGATCATCGACGGGTGGGGCAACTTCCGCTCCGACTACGAGGCGCTGGAGGAGGTCGTCCTGGACATCGCCGCGCGCGGGCTCGGGTACGGCATCCACCTGGTGCTGTCGGCGTCGCGGTCGATGGAGGTGCGCTCGAACCTCAAGGACCTGTTGATGAACCGCCTCGAACTGCGGCTCGGCGACACGATGGACTCCGAGTTCGACCGCAAGGTGGCGGCCAACGTGCCGCAGGGCGTGCCGGGGCGCGGGCAGTCGCCGCAGAAGCTGCACTTCATGGCGGCGGTGCCGCGCATCGACGGGCTGACGTCCGACACGGACCTCGCGGAGGCGACGTCGTCGCTCGCGGCCGAAGTGTCGCGGCACTGGACGGCGCCGGGGGCGCCGGGAGTGCGGCTGCTGCCGCGCGAGTTCGCCGCGTCCGGGCTTCCCGCGGGCTACGAGCACCCGGAGCTGGGCGTCGCGTTCGCGCTCGACGAGAACAACCTGGAGCCGGTCTTCCTCGACTTCGAGCAGGACCCGTTCTTCCTGGTCTACGGCGAGAGCGAGTCCGGCAAGTCGAACCTGCTGCGGCTGCTCATCAAACAGCTCAGCGAGCGCTACTCGGGCGACGTGTGCAAGTTCTTCGTCATCGACAACCGGCGCGCGCTCCTGGACGTCACCCCCGCCTCGCATCTGGCGGAGTACGTGCCGATGTCCAACGCGATGGAGCACCACGTCGCGGCGCTCGCCGACCTGATGACGCGCCGCACGCCCAACGCCGATGTGACGGCGCAGCAGTTGAGGGACCGCAGTTGGTGGCGCGGCCCGACGGTGTACGTGGTGGTGGACGACTTCGACCTGGTGTCCACGTCCAGCGGCAACCCGCTGAGCACGCTCACCGAGATGCTGCCGTTCGCGCGCGACGTGGGGGTGCGGTTCATCCTCGCGCGCAACACCGCGGGCGCCGGGCGGTCCCTGTACGAGCCGTTCGTGCAGCGCATGATGGAGCTGGGCGCGCAGGGCCTGGTGCTGTCGGGCGACCCGGCGGAGGGCGACATCCTCGGCGGCGTGCGGCCCCGCCCGATGCCGACGGGACGCGGGACGTTCGTCTCCCGCCGCCGCGGCCGGCCGCTGGTGCAGACGGGCCACCTCGGGGCGCAGTAGCGCCGGGGCGTGGATCGGGTCTGCGGAGGGCGTCGCACCGTCGGGTGCGGCGCCCTCCGCCGTACCCGTGCTGTCGCGGACACGCGCGGGAGGTGTACGGGCCTTACGCGCGTGTGCCGGCCTCGGCGCGGCCGGGCGCCCGACGCCGTATGCGACGACAGCCGTACACGCGCGCGTGACGACGGACCGCGTTCGCCCGATGTCACGCTCGGTGCCCGCCCCGTGGACGCGTGTTGGTGCCGGTCTGTAGAGCCGACGGACGGATCGCGTGCGCGTCGCGTGAAGAAGCGACGGGCGGGCGGGGCGGTGTCGGGGCACGGAGCGACGCATCGTGGCGACGTCGGCCATGGCCAGGGTGGCAACTCGCCCGCCCGCTGCGGTCGTCGGCCAGGAGGACACCTGGCGGACGAATTCGGCGGCCCACGACGCCACGGGCCTGGGCCCGTTATGTGCTCGCACAGCGCTCGAACGTTGATGCAAGAATCGTCCACGGCACTCACGGGGAGTGCCCAGCTCGCGAGGGGCCCCGAGGGGTGCCGCCCGGCGGGTCCGCACCGTGCGGCCCCTGGGGGCAGGGTCCTGTGCGGGCCGGCGCCGCCTGCGAGAGGCGACACGGGGAGGGTACGCACCGATGGCTTGGCACGACTGGGCCCGGCTCAGGATCGAAGCCGCCGAGCGGCGGTCGGCGCTCGGGCGCCGGGACGGGGCGGACGCCGAAGGGGAAGGCGTCACCGGCTTCATGAAACGGCGCGACGCCGCCAACGCTCCTGCCGGGCGGCTGTCGGGGCGGGGCGACACGCGCGCGTGCTTTGCCGGGCACCGCGACGTCGCGGCGAAGCGGGGCGCCGCGTGGTGACGTCGCCCGAGTACGCCGCGGCGGGCGCGCGGGTCGGGCCCTACACCGTCCTTGCCGCCCTGGATCCGGCGCCGGAACAGCCCGCCGCCGCCTCCCCGTTCATCGGCCGCGGGCACCTCGGCGACGACACGGTGCTGCTCTTCACGGCGCCCCACGGCGCCGACGCCGCCCGCTGGGGCGCCGAGGCCACCGTCGCGCACCGGCTCGCGGTACGCGGCCTGCTGCCCGTCACACAGATCGACGGCGCCCCCGTACCGCGCTGGTACGCCACGCCGTACCTGCCCGTGCTGCCGCTGCCCGGCGTCCTCGCCGCGCATGGCGGGCCGCTGCCCGAGCGCACCGTGCGCGCGCTCGGCGCCTCCCTCGCCGCGACGCTGGCCGCGGCGCACGCGCAAGGCGCGACCCACGCGGGGCTCTCCCCCGCCACGGTCCTCGTCGGCGCCGAGGGTGCCCGCATGGCCGGCTACGGAGCGGCGCGCGTCGCGGCGCCCGACGGCGAACGGCGCGACACCACGCCCTGGCTGGCGGCTGAGTGCCTGGCGCCCGAACAGGCCGCCGGAGGGCGGCCCCGGCCGCTCGGCGACGTCTACGCCCTCGGCGCCGTGCTCTGGTACGCCGCCACCGGGCAGCCGCACACGGCCGCGGAGCACCGCGCACGGCCCCCCGAGGCGCTGCGCGCCGTCATCGCGCCCTGCCTCGCCCGGGACCCCACGCAGCGCCTACCGGCGGACCACGTCGCCCGGGCACTCGCGACGTCGGGCAGCCACCCCCACGCCACGTCGCTGGACGCCGCCGCGCCGTTCCCGCTGCCCGGCCGGGCCGTCGCCGCGCTCGCGCGGCAGTCGGCTGCGGTCCTCGCCGCGCCGACACCGGGCGCCGCGGCACCCGCACACCCGCTCACGGCGCCCGGAGAGTGAACCGTTCCCCCATGCTGCTCCCGCTCACCCACGACGACCCCGACCGGATGGCCGACTACCGCCTGATCGCGCGGCTCGGCGGCGGCGGCATGGGCACCGTGTACCTCGGGCGGTCCGCCGCGGGCCGCACCGTCGCGCTCAAGACGATGCACGCGCGTATCGCGGCCGACGCCGCCGCGCGCACCCGCTTCCGGCTTGAAACGGACGCCGCGCGCGTCATCGGCCACCACGGCGCCCACGTTTTCGACGCCGACCCCGCGGCGCCGGTGCCCTGGCTGGCCACCGAGTACGTGCTCGGGCCGCCGCTGGGCGACGCGGTGGCGGCGCACGGCGTGCTGCCCGAGGCGGCGGTGCGCGGCCTCGGCGCCGCGCTGTGCGCGGCCCTGGCGCAACTGCACAGCTCCGACGTGGTGCACCGGGACCTGAAGCCGTCCAACATCATGGTGACGGCGGACGGCCCCCGGCTGATCGACTTCGGTATCGCGCACGCGATCGGCGACGCCAGGCTCACCAGGACCGGCGCCGCCGCGGGAACGCCCGCGTTCATGTCGCCCGAGCAGGCCATGGGGCAGGAGCACACCGCCGCGGGCGACGTCTTCGCGCTCGCGGGCGTGCTGGTGTACGCGGCCACGGGGCACGGCCCGTTCGGCGCGGGCCAGGCCGCCGATCTGCTGTACCGCGTGCGTTACTCGCAGCCCGACCTGACGGGGCTGCCTCCCGCCCTCGCGCCCCTGCTCGCACCGTGCTTCGACAAGGACCCGGCGCGGCGTCCCACCACGCACGGCCTCGCGGCGTGGCTGGCCGCCGGGGACGGGCCGTTCGCCGATCTGCTGCCGGAGCCGCTGCTCGGCGACATCGCACGGCGCGCCACCGACGTCTGGCGGGCGGCCCCGTACCGGCTGCCCCCTCCGGCGGACGGCACGGACGGCGGCGCGACGACGGCGGTGGCCGCACCGCGCGCGCGTATGTCACGGCGCAGGCTGCTGACGCTCGGCGGTGGCTCGGTGCTCGCCGCCGCGGCCGTCGGGGGCGGTGCGTGGGCCTGGGCGGGCGGCTCGTCCGGCGGGCCCAAGGCACCCGACGCCGTATGGCGCGTCACCTACGACGCGGTGCGCGCCGGTCGGCGGCGTCCCCCCGTGGTCGTCGGCGGCATCCTCCTCGTCGACGGGGGCGACGCCGTGCGCGCGCTCGACGCCTCGACCGGCGAGGCGGCCTGGCAGTCCCCGGCGCTCGTCGGCTCCTGGCGGGCCGCCGCCGGCGGCGGGCGCCTGTACGCGCTGGCTCCGCCGGACTCGCGGCCGTTCGGCATGACCGTCTCCAGCGTCGACCTGGGCACCGGGGCGCTCAATTCCGCGTCCGCGGTCACCCTGGACGACTGGGCCGGGGGCATCCGCAACGAACGGCTCCTGTGTGTGTCCGACAGCCGCGCCTTCGTCGTCGCGACGCCCAGGCCGAAGAAGGACCCGTACGGCGACGGGGTCGGCGGCGACGGCGCGGAGTGGACCCTGCACGCCCTCGACCTGACCACCGGGGAGTCCGTCTGGCAGGAGCCGCTGGGCAAGGGCGGGCCCGACGGGCTGACCTTCCTGTCGGCCGCCGTCAACGACACCGCCCTCGTGGTCTGCGGCGAGAACGCGGACGGGCCCTACACGGCCTGCTACGGCGCCGACGCGGGCGGCAGGAACTGGTCCGCCCGCGTCCCCGCGGCGGAACTGCGCGACGGCGCGAGCGCACTCGCCGCGGACACCGTGCACGCCTACTTCGGCGGCGCCTCCCTGCGCGCGCGTCCGCTCACGGACCAGGGGCAGGGCTGGACGTACCCGGGCGGGTCGGGCGGCTACGGTGCGCCCGCCCTCGACGGCGGCGTCGTGTACGCCACCGAGGCCACGGGCGGCGGCGCCCTGGTGGCGGCGCAGGCCGCGACGGGGCGGCCGCTGTGGCGGGAGCGGCCGAAGGACCACGCGGCGCCCCTGCCCGACGTCGCCCCGATGGCGGGCGACGCGTACCTCTACGTCGCCACCCGCACCGGACTCGCCGCGATCGACCGCGACAGCCACCGCCGGGTCTGGGAGCTGCCGGCCGCCGCGACGTCATGGGTGCTCGACAGGGCCACGAAGCGCCTCTACGGGGTGGGGAGGACGTCCGCCGTGGCATTTCCCCTGGAGTAGCGGGAAAGGGGCGCAGCGGGGCGTACAGCGCCTTGCGGACCTCCCGGGCCGGTGCGTGCGCGGCGTGGGACGCCGCGGAACACGTGCCGCCCCGCGCCATTCCCGCCCCGCCGTTCCCCTTCCCGCCGCGCCGTTCGCGCCCGCGCGCCGTATCCGCCGTCCGATCCCGGAAAGAGACCGACCTGATGATTCCGCTCGCCTTCGGCGACCCGCTGCGCCTCGGCCCGTACCGGCTCATGGGGGTGCTGGGCGAGGGCGGCATGGGCAAGGTGTACGTAGCGCACGACCAGGCCGGGCAGTTGGCCGCCGTGAAGGTGCTGCTGCCCGAACTGGTCCACGACAGGCACCTCGTGGACCGTTTCATCCGCGAGGCCGACACCGCGCGTACCGTGGCGAGCAAGGGCGTGGCGCGCGTGCACGGCGCGCAGACGGAGGGCGGGCGCCTGTGGATCGCCACGGAGTTCCTGGCGGGCCCCACGCTGGAGCAGGCGGTGGCGGCGCACGGGCCGCTGGACGAGGCGATGACGCGTGCCCTGGCCGCGGCGCTCGCCACGACGCTTGCCGACATCCACGCCGCGGGGCTGATCCACCGCGACCTGAAACCGGCGAACGTCATCCTCACGTCGGCGGGCCCGCGGATCATCGACTTCGGCATCGCGCGCCCCGAGCACGGGCTGACGCTGACCACCACGGGCCAGGCCCCGGCGACGCCGGGGTTCGGCGCCCCTGAGCAGGCGCTCGGGCTGCGCGTCACCCGCGCCGCCGACGTCTTCTCGCTCGGCGCGACGGTGGCCTACGCCGCGGGCGGGCGGCCCGTGTTCCGCGGCGGGCACGTCGCCGCCGTCCAGTACGAGGTGGTGCACGGCGAGCCCGACCTCGGCGCCGTGCCCGAGGCGCTGCGTCCGCTGCTGCTGCCGTGCCTGGCGAAGCAGCCCGAGCACCGCCCGGAACCGGCGCAGATCGCCGCGGCGTTCGCGCCGCCGCGCGGCACGAAGCGCCTGTGGGCGACGGGCGACATCGGTTCCACGATCGCGCAGAGCGAGGACCGGCGGCGCGAGTACTCCACCACGGTCGTCATCGCCGCCGGCCGCAAGCCGGTGTCGCGGCGCCGTCTGGTCACCGCGCTGGCGGCGGGCGGCACGGTGCTCGCCGCGGGCGGCGGCGCGGCCGCCTGGTGGCTCACCCGCGACTCAGGACCGAGGCTGCCTGCCGCGGGCGACGTGGCGGCGGCGAAGCGGGTGTCCGCGCCCGACACCGAGGACTACGAGGACGATCCGCCGCCGAAGGCGCTGTGGGGCCCCGTGAAGGCCGCGGCGGACGACGCGCCCGCGCCGCTCCCGCTGCGCGACGTGCTGGTCGTGTCCGCGCGCGCGGGCGGCCTGACGGCGCTGCGTATCGCCGACGGCACCCGCAAGTGGCAACTCGGCGACGTCGCCGCCGCGTCGGGCTACGTCGCCGTCGGCACGAAGCGCTTCGCCGCCGTGGGCCCCTCCGGGACGGTGCGCTGCCACGACGCGTCCACGTCGCGCGAGGTGTGGCGCCGCGACGTCGCCGCGACGCGCCTCCTGGCCGCCGACGCGAAGGCCGTGTACCTGGCCACCGGGGGCGACCGGATACACGCCTTGGACGCCGCCGACGGCAAGCCCCTGTGGTCCGTGGAGTCCCCCACGCCCGTGGGGAAGACGGCGCGGGCCGCGGCGGACGGCAGGCTGCTCGTGCTGTCCGGCGACAACGGCACCGCGTCCGCGTTCGACGCCGCCTCGGGACGCTCGCCGTGGAACGTGAGCTACTCTCCCGCGAACGGCGCCGCGACGCCGCTGCTGGCCGGGGGCGTCGTGTACCTCGGAGGCTCCGAACTGGCCGCCTACCAGGCCGCGGACGGCAAGCGCGAGTGGCACAACTTCAGCGGTCCCTGGGGCGATCCGGTGCTCGACGGCGACTGGATCGTCGCGATGAACTCGTCCGACCTGGCCGCCAGGGGCCCCCAGCCGCTGCGGGTGGCCGCGCACGACGGCTCCGAGGGCGACTCCCAGGACTGGTACGCCCAGCCCGACGGGGACGACGCGCCCGCCCAGCGGCCCGTCTTCCAGGGCGGCACCATGTGGCTCGTGGAGGGCGGCGACGCGCACGGGCTCACCGTCTGCGACCGGCGGACGGGCGACAGCGCCTGGCGGCTCTTCGAGGACCGTACGGGGGCGTGGCGCCTCGCCGCCGCGGGGAACCGCGTCTTCGTCCTCAACGGCGGCTCCGTGTGGGCGATGCCGGTGTTCTGAGGGCGCGCCGCCGCGACGTGTCAGCCGCGTGACTGCTGGTGGACGTAGCCCCAGACGCAGAACCCGACCACGACGATGCCCAGGATGACGATCCACACCCAGGAGGAGGCGGTGCCGCCGCTGCCCGAGTGACCGGTCGAGTGGTGGTAGTGGTGACTGTGCTTGTACGCCGCCAGGACCACTGAGTGTGCGGGTTCGTAAGCCATACGCGGGACCATACCGACGCCTGTTCGGCGACGCCGGTGCCGTCACTGGAGTGTGACAGGGCCGTGGCGGCTCCGGGGCCTTCGCGACACCGCCGCGAACCGCGATGCGCCCAAGTAGGCTGGTCGGCCCGCAGGTTCGTACGCGCTGAAGGGATACCGCCCGACGATGGCCGAGGCACAGGACAACGACCGCGAGAAGGAACGCAAGGAGCGCGAGAAGGACGAGTTGTACGCGCTCGACATCTCGGGCGTCGAGTGGCACGGAGCGCCGGGCACCTCGCCCGACGAGGAGCGGGTGGAGATCGCGTATCTGCCGGAGGGCGCGGTGGCGATGCGCTCGTCGCTCGACCACGACACGGTCCTCAGGTACACCGAGGCCGAGTGGCGCGCGTTCGTACTCGGCGCCAGGGACGGCGAGTTCGATCTGAAGCCGACGGCGCGGGGGGACGGCGCGGACGCCGCGCGGGGAGCAGGCGCGGCGGAGTGACGGCCTGAGCGGCCCCGGGGGGTGCCGCGGCGTCGGCGGGCCGTGAAACGCGCGTTATACGCTCCATCGGGGATACGCGCGGGTGGGTCCGAGGCGCCGCGGGCGGCCGGGCGGTACTCGCGTCCTGGAACGCACGCGGGGTGGGCACCTCCCGTGCGTGCCCACCCCGTCGTCGCATACGGCCCCCGTGGGGCCGCGGAGTGCTACAGGTAGTAGCTGGCGGCCTTCATGTCGCCGCCGCGGTAGTCGCCGCCCGCGCGGCCGACGACGTGGGCGATGGAGACGAGGGCCTGGTGGATGTCCCGTGCTTCCTTGTCCCACAGGTGCATCTGCGTCTTGTACGTCTCGTGGGCCTCGCCCTCCCACATGTCGGCGACGCTGGCGACCATCTGCTTGAGCGCTTCGAGGTCGCCTTCGAGCTTCTTGGCCTGGTTGGCCAGGTCGGTCGCCGTGGCGTCCAGCGGCCCGTACTTGACGACGAGTTCGTCGCCGTTGTTCTTCCCCATGGTGTGCCCCGTCCTTCTGGTGAATGCGTGCCGAAGCGGATGTCCGGTCGGCGTGTGGTCAGTAGCTGCTCAGCGCCGACGACGGAGCGCCGTCGTGGACGTCGATCGCCTGGACGGACGCACGGATCTCGTCTTCGTTGTCGTTCTTCAGCTTCCGGGTGGTGTTCATCGCGTCGACGAACTTGGCCAGGATGTTGCCCATCCGGACCAGGCTGGTGTTGATCTCCGACTGCTTCGAGTCGAAGGCACCGGCGCCGATACCGCGCCAGTGGCCCTCAAGGCTGTCGATAGTGCCCTGGAGGGTGTGGACCTGGCCCTTGATCGAGTCGAACTTGTCGGCGATCTGCTGCTCAAGCTTGGCAAGAGCGCTGTCCGAGATCTTCTGGCCCTGTTGTGCCATGACTGGGCATCCCTTCTGGAACGGTCGTTGTCTGTGCTGCCGTATGAACTTGTGGGAAACCCTGCCTCACCGTCGCGGCGCGACGGAAGTGCCGGACCCGTGTGCTCGGTTCAGTTCGCACGCCCGCGCCTGGCGAAGGCGAAGGCGCCACCGCCGATCACGACCACCGCGGCGACGATGCCGACGATGAGCCAGGTCCGGCCGCTGCCGGAGCTGTCGCTTTCGGAGGCGGCGGAGTCCTCCCCCGCCGACTGGCCGTCGCCCACGGAGCCCGGCCCCTTGCCGCCCTTCGGAGCTTGGGACGCCGCGGGGGATTCGGAGGTTCCCGACTTGTCGGGGGTGGAGCCGGTCGTCTTGCGCCCCGTCAGGGGGTTGATGTCGGCGGGGCCGGGGTCCCCCTTGCCGTCCAGCAGATTGGGCGCGGGACGGACCAGGCCGTAGCCGAGGTACTTACTGGGCTCGTCCTTGGGCCAGTCGCGGCCTGCGGTGTCGAGCATGACGTTGAGGACCTGGTTGGCGGTCCACTTGGGGTGGATCGACCAGATGAGGGCGGCTGCGGCGGATGCGATGGCGGAAGCCTGGCTGGTGCCCTGGCTGGGGCAGTAGCTCTTGAAGCTGGTGTCGCACCAGATGGGCTCGTTCAGGCCGGGTGAGGCGAGGGAGACGAAGTCGCCGGACTGGGAGAACTTGCCCACCTTTCCGCTCTTGTCGGCTGCGGCGACGCCGACTACGCCTGGGTACGCGGCTGGATAGTGGAAGAAGTTGTCATGGTCCTCCCCGTCGTTGCCGGCGGAGGCAAACAGGAGTTTCCCCTTCTTCTCGGCGTAGGCCACGGCCTCGCGCTCATCTTGTCCGTAGTAGTCCGCGCCAAAAGACATGTTGATGATTCGCGCGTCGGAGTCTGCCGCAGCCCTGATGGCATCTGCCGACGTAAGGCCCTTCTTCCCGGCCTTGGAATCATCCATACGGAAGGGGATGATCTTGGACCCGGGAGCGAGCCCTTTGATCCCACCGCCAGCCCCGGTACCTGCGATGAGTTCGGCCATCGTGGTCCCGTGGCCCTTGAAGTCGTCAGTCCCGTTGCGGCTGGACTCGGCAGGCACGTTGTCGGTGAGTACCTGTCCCTTGAGGGCGGGGGTCTTGTCGTTCACGCCCGTGTCGATGACAGCGACCTTGACCCCCTCTCCGGTACTCACTTTCCAGAGTTCGTCCGCGTGCATGGCGGTCAGATGCCATTCCTCGGCCTGGACGTCGAACGCAGCCGCCCCCTGTGACTGCCCAAGTGCCGCTGCGGCGCAGATACCCATGGCAGCACCGAGGGACGCGGCACGCCTTGCGAACAGGTACGTTCGAGACCGAGAACGCGTCGAGTGCGCGCGCCGTGTGAATCCTGGCTTCATGCTCAGCAGTGTCCTAGCCCGTGGTCAGTCGGTTGGTGGGGGTACGTCTCGCCGCTGCTCGGGCCGCCGCTGTTCGACGTCTCCCGTGTCCGAGTCGGGCGTGGTGTCGCCTTGGAACTCCTGCTGATGATGGTCCTCGTACCCCTCCTCGTAGCTCACTTCAAGCCATGAGTCCCTTACGAGTCCCGAACCACCCGGTGTGAAGCCACCACGCGCTCCGCCCCTGGAGCCGGGAAGCCGGCCCTTCGGCGAACCCGTCACGCCCTCGGAGCTGCCGTCCGGGCGAGGCGGCATCTGCCGACGGTTCTCGCCAGCCGGCCGCTGCGCTCCGATGACGCCGCGGTTGCTCGTCGACCCGGGACGCGAGGCGCGGTTGACGGCCTCGTTGTCCGCGCCGACGACCTTTCCCTTGGGCACCTTGGCCGCGGGCGTGCCGTGCGTGGGCGTGTTGGGCTTGCCTCCGACCACTCCCCCGGGGCGCCCGGGCGGGTTCGTCCTCTTGGGGGCACCCGTGGCGCTCGTACGCGACTGGTTCGAAGTGTTCGTCTGACGGGGCTTCCCACCCGACACGGGGCGCCCGGTGGTGGACGAACCGCGCCCGGGATTGGAGACGTTCTTGGAGTTGTTCTGCGCCACGCGCCCCATCGAATTGATCGCACGGCCCATCTGGCGGGCCTGGGACGTCTGGTCCCGGCTCGGGTTCTGCCCCATGCGGCCCATCGAGTTGATGGCGCGGCCCATCTGCCGGGCCTGCGACGTCTGTCGGCCCACGTTCTCCGACTCACCGGTGTTCGAGACACGCCTCGGAGGGAGCGTACGGCCCGTATTGGTGGGCGTACGCCCCTCGGGGCCCGTCGAGAAGCGCCGCCCCGTGGTGGAGACGGGCGGCCCGACGGGGGGCGGCGGAGGCGTGGAGACAGGCGGCGGATTGCCGGCAGGGGTGTGGTGGGGGCCGATCGCCTGCGTCTGGGTAGGAACGGGCGGGGCGTCCACGCTGTCGATTTCCGTGTTTACCGAATGCGCCGAAGGGTCGACCACGACCCCGTGGGACGTCGCCCGAGAAGTCTTACTCGTTGCGTCGAAAGACCCCTCATCGTTGGAGCTGAACTTCGTCACCACCGGCGTGTTCCGCCCGCTGGAAGATCCGTTGTTCCGTCCGCCGCCGCCGCCGTCGTCGTAGCTGTGGGTCGGCTTCGGCACCCCCATATCCGGCATAGCATCAAACATAGGCGGCTCCTGAGCCGCCATATTCGACTCCGAGACCTTGTAGAAGGACGCCAGCCGGTTCATCTGGTTGATGGCTTCCTGGCGGTGTTCCTCCACCTTGACCGCGGCGTCGTACTCCGAGTTTCCCTCGACCTGTTCGGGCAGCGGGATGTCCTTGACCTTCTTGCGGTTCAGGCGTGTGTCGCGCGGCGGCATGGAGCCGCGCACGGACGCCAGGCCGGAACCCGCGGACGTGATCTGCGTCCCCGCGGTCTCGGCGAACGTGGCCAGTTGGTCCGACTTCGACACCAGGTTGCCGCCCCAGGTGTGGAAGGCTTTGGCGCCCTCGCCCTCCCAGTCGACCTGCGTGATGTGGGTATTCAGCTCACTGGCCGCCTTCTTGATGGCGTCCCGGGCGTCGAAGAGCGTTTTCCCCGCACTTTCGAGGTGTTCCGGATTGGCGTGCTCGACCAGGTCGAGCATGTCGTTGAGCTCGTGGCCCTCGAAGTTCGAGTGGCCGGGCAGGAGCGGCCCGCCGTTCCCGAAGAGCCGTAGGAGGGGCGCGAGGCCGACCTCCTGGACCACGTAGTCGAAGTTGTTCTGGGTGACCTGGCCGTTGACCCGCTGCTGGTCCTGCTTCTTCATCCCTTTCGGGAGACCGTCTTCGCCGCCGCTCACTTGTACCACCCGGAGTCGGACTTGCTGTCGTCGGAGTGCTTCTGCCCCGGCTTCTCACGCAGGGACTTGTCGTGCTCCCGGTTGATCCGGGTCTGGATCTCATGGAAACGCCGACGCTCGTCGTCGTCCAGGTTGTCGTAGCCGATGTCCGCGCCGCGTGTGGCGATCGACATGGCCTCGATCTGGTCGGCGAGCATCTTGGACAGCGAGGTCAGCCGCTCGTGCACGCGGTGGTACTGCGTGTACAGGCCCTCGGCCTCGGGAAACGCGCCCGCTCCGCTGAACGCGGACCGCGGGATCGTGTGATGGCCCACCTTGGAGGCGCTTCCCGGTGACTCCTCGAACGTGCTCAGCACGCCGTTCACCTTGGTCTGAAAGGTCTTCAATGCCTCCAGACCACGCCGCATTCCTTCCGCGGTCACTGGTCCTCCCCGTTCGTCCCCGTGACATCCCCGCCGCCCGCCGCCGTACGTCCACGGCGCTTCGAGCGGAAGCCCTCCCACTTTAGTCTTTGTGATCGGCCGGTCCAACCGAACTTTGCACCAGGCGAGTCACAGCTCGGTACCGCCCAACAGCCTTGTGTGGCTGGAATTCGACCGTTTTACCCGGCCGCTCAGGCGGCACGTCGAAGGCCCCGTGTGCCGGTTCTTGCTTCGGGGGCGCCGCCCGGTCAGGCCCCGCGTCGCCTGCGTGCGTCCCGTATCGTCACCGCGGCGCCCGCCAGCACGGCGACGGCGACGGCGGCGCCGACGGTGACGTATGTGGCGATCCTGGCCGTGCGCTGCTGCGCGGTCTCGCCCATGTGGAGTGTGGCCGGGGTGGGCGCCTCGGCGCGGGGCACGCGGTTGGCCGCCGGCTTCTCCACCGGGTGGTCGTCCTCCGTGAGGGCGCGTACCGGGTCGACGACGCCCCAGCCGACGAGGCGGTCGTGTCCCGACACGGAGCGCTCCGCGGTCTGTTCGATCTGGGCCACGACCTCCTTCGCGGTCCAGTCCTTGTGCTTGGCCTTGACGAGGGCGGCGACTCCGGCGACGTACGGCGCGGAGAAGCTGGTTCCCTGGTCGGAGCAGTGCCCGCCGCCGGGCACCGTGGAGACCATGTCGACGCCCGGTGCGGCGACGCCGACGAAGGTGCCGGCCTGGGAGAACGACGCGCGCTCGTTGTTGCGGTCGGAGGCCGCCACCGCGAGGACGCCCGGGTACGAGGCGGGGTAGGTCTCACCGTTCTTGCCGCCGAGGCCCTCGTTTCCGGCCGAGGCGACGACGACGATGTTCTTGGCGAGCGCGGCCTCGACGGAGCTTTCCAGGGGGCCGCCGGGCGCGATGGCCTTCGAGGTGTCCTGGGAGATGTTGATGACGTCGGCGCCGTGCGACACGGCCCAGTCGATGGCGGTGGCGAGGCTGTCCGACGTCCCGTGGCCCTCGGCGTCGTTCTGCTTGAGCGGGATGACGGTGGCGTCAGGCGCGAGCCCCACGAACCCGGTGCCCTTCACGGGGCGCGCGGCGATGATGCCGGCGACCCGGGTGCCGTGGCCGACGGTGTCGGTGGTGCCGTTCTCCTTGCCGCGTTCCAGGGGGTAGCCCTGGTCGTCCTTGAGGCCCTTCTTCAGGAAGTTCTTGCCGTCCTTGGTGTCGACGGCCTTCGCGAGCTGAGGGTTCTTGGTGTCGACACCGGTGTCGATGACGGCGACCTTCACCCCCTTGCCCCGGGACTGCGCCCACAGCTCGTCGAGCATGACCCGCTGGAGCGACCAGGGCTTGCCCGGGTACTTCTTGGCGGGGAAGGTGCACTGGCCGTCGTCCGCGGCGGCGGGCGCCGCCGTGAGGCCCGTGACGCCGCCCGCCGCGAGGAGCCCGAAGGCGGCGGCGAGGGCGGCGCAGCGCGCGCCGTTACGCGCGCGCGTGCGTTCGCCCGGCCGCGTGACGCGCGAGGGTGTGGTGCGCACCGGCGTCACGACCCCTGCGGCTGCCGCGCCGCCGCCGTCGACAGACGGGGCCCCGTCGGCAGGAACTCGGACCAGGCGACGGGGATCGGCGCCGGAGTGACGTCCTTGTAGCCGAGCCTGGTCTGCGCCTGGGCGGCCTCCTCCTGCTGGTCCTTGCGCTGCTTCTCGCTCGTGCCGATGCCGCTGTCCTCGCTGTCGCTGTCGCTGTTCGACTGCATCGCGTACCGCAGCCCGGTGTCGGTGACGAGGAAGACGCCGCCGACGTCGGTCTCGGTGCCCTGGAACTGGCGGAAGAGCTGGCCGGAACCGGGCGTGACATAGGCGCTGCTCGATCCGGTGGGCAGCGTCGCGGGGAAGGCGGTGCCCGCCCACGTGCTCAGCGTCTGGGTGCCCTTCTTGGCGTCGACGAAGCGCAGGACGTTGCAGACGGTGTTGCGCGCGCCGCCGGCGCTGGAGGCCGAGTTGACCGGGTCGGGCTCCTCCTGCGGCCAACTGCGGTCGGCGTAGAAGCCCTTGGTGTCGGGGGTGAACGACGCGGCGTTCACCGGGAGCGCCTTGCCTGTCTGGCCGAGGCTGACGAGGTCGCGGCTGTTCAGCAGCAGCCGGGCGGTGAAGTCGGAGACGGGGGCGACGCGGCCCGGCAGGACGAGATAGTTCTGGGTGCCGGTGCCGTTGGGGGCCTGGAGCACCATGCCGACCTTGTTGGCCTGCTCGGGCAGGCTGCCCGAGATGCCGGCGCCGGCGCCGATGTCGCCTTCGACCTTCGGGAACGTCACCTCGTCGCCCTTGTGGACGGTGTTCATCCACTCCTGGGAGACCCGCTCGGGCTCGCGGTCGGAGCCGACGAGGGTGCGCAGCAGGAGTTCGTCGGAGCCGACGGGGTAGGCCGTACCGCGCGCGTCCACAAGGTAGCGCTGCTTGTCAGGCGCCATGATGTAGAGCAGTTCACCGCCGGTGAGCCGTCCCGCGCCCTCGGTGCGCTTCATGTCGCGATCGGCGAAGACGAACGCGGCCTTCTGTATCGACTGCCCGCCCTCTCCCGGCCGTTCGCACACCGCCCAGCGCTTGGTGGCGCCCGCCTCGCCGCCCGAGGGCAGCCGGTCGGGCGCGTAGGGGATGCCGACGGTGACCCCGTGGGGGATCTTGCCGCTGTCGAGGACGGACTCGTCGACCTTGATGACCTCGCCCTTGTCGGCGTCCAACAGGAGCTTGGCGGAGGCCATGTTGAGGACGGGGTGCAGTTGCACCTTGCCGTCCGTCTTCATCACGACGTAGCGCGTCGTGGAGTCGCTGGCGATGATGACCTTCTCGTACGGCGTGTCCCAGCCCTTGGGCGCCGTCGGACTGAACATGCCCCATGCGCCGAACGCCGCCATGACGATCACCGCGATGATCACGCCGGGCACGACGGCGCGCAGCGGACGCGGCGCGTCCTCCTCGCTGCCCGTCGGCGAGGGCCGCAAAAACGCGGCCAGCATGCGGCGTTTCGCGAAGGTGTACGCGTTGAGTTCGTCGCGTCGTGATGCCATCAGTCTTGGCCGCTCCCCGTGACTCCCCGTGCGGCGCCGGACGGGCGCCGTTCCCGCCCTCCGCTGTCGGACCGGGCACCTACTATGCCTGCTGAGCGATCGCTCGTGCGAGGCGGGTAGGGTGCCATGTCCGGCCCGGGCCCGGCTCGCCGGGGCGCACGGGCTGTTATCGGGGAATTTACGGGGGTTTGGCGCAGTGGCTTCCGCAACACGGGCACGGACGCGGTCCCAATCCCGCTCCCGGCAGGGAGGCGGCCAGGGTTCCGCGCCGCAGGCACCGCCCGCGTCCCCGGGCGGCCAGGGGGCGGTGACGCTGCGCCCGACGAGCCGCTCGGGGCAGTTCGTCTCGTACCGCCTGCAACAGCTCGTGCTGATCGAGGCCGCCGTGGCGCTGATGCTCGCGGCGTGGGTCGCGGACGCGCTGCTGATGGTGCCCGCGGGGGTCGTGGCGGCCGTGCTGGTGGTGCTGGCGGTGGTGCGCCGCCGCGGCAGGTCGATGCCGGAGTGGATCGCGACGGCGCGTGCGCTGCGCGCGCGCAACAGGCGCGCGAGGAACCTGGTCCTGCCGCCCGGCACGGAGCCGGGCCTCGCCCCCGCCGTGGAGTGCGATCCGGCGCTGCGGACGTACGAGTACGGGGGGCGGGACCGGCGCCCCGTCGGCCTCGTCGGCGACGGGACGTTCCTGACCGCGGTGCTCCAGCTCGAGTCGGATGCGACGGCGCTGCGCGTGGAGCGCGACCGGCGCCCCCTGCCGCTCGGCCTGGTGCGCGACGCGCTGGACGTGGACGGCATCCGCCTTGAGTCGGCGCAGGTCGTGCTGCACACCCAGCCCGCGCCCGCGCTGCACCTGCCGCAGGACTCGGTGGCGGTGAGCAACTACGCGCCCTTGCAGGCGCAGACGGGTGCGCCGTCGGTGCGCATCACGTGGATCGCGCTGAAGCTGGACCCCGAGCTGTGCCCGGAGGCGGTGGCCGCGCGCGGCGGCGGGCTGCTGGGCGCCCAGAAGTGCCTGGTGCGGGCGGCCGACCAGTTGTCGAGCCAGCTCACGGGCGCGGGCTTTCGCGCGACGCTGCTCACCGAGGAGGAGCTGACGGCGGCGGTGGCGACGTCCGCGTGCGCCAATCCGATGGTGACGGCGCAGGCGGGCCGCGCGGACGCGCCGCAGCGACGCACCGAGGAGTCCAGCCGCACGTGGCGCTGCGACAACCGCAGGCACACGACGTACTGGGTCCGCCGCTGGCCGCAGCTCGGCGGCCCCGGCGCCTCGCTCCCGCAGTTGGTGGCGCTCATCACGGCGGTGCCCGCGCTGGCGACGACGTTCAGCCTGGTGCTCGGCCGGGGGGACCAGCAGGAGCAGGTGACGGTGCGCGGGTATGTGCGCGTGACGGGGCGCGGCGACACGGAGTTGGTCGCGGCGCGGCGCGCGGTGCAGCAGGCCGCGCGGCACACGAGGACCGGGCTCGTACGCCTCGACCGGGAGCAGTTGCCCGGTGTGCTGGCGACGATGCCGCTGGGAGGGACACGCTGATGGCCATGACGACGCCCGCGAACGGCCGGGGGCCCGTCCAGGGCGGCCCCATGGGGTTTCCGGCGCCGCCGGGCCCTGGCGGGGCCGTGGAGCCCGCTCACGGGGCCGGGGAGCGCCCGCGGGCCGGGTTCGGGATGATCGGCCCGCGCGGCGGCCAGCACATCGTGTCGGGCGACCAGTTGGACGCGCTGGCGCTGCCCGTGGGCGACGACGGCGTGGTGATCGGCGTGGACGCGCAGTCCCGCCCCGCCGTGCTGGGCCTGCACCGCCCGACGCCGTACAACGTGGTGCTGATCGGCGGCCTGTGGACGGCGCAGGTGGTGGCGCTGCGGGCGGCGGCGACCGGCGCGCGCGTGGCGGTCGAGACGGGCCGGGCCGGCGAGTGGACGGCGCTGGCGCACGCGGCGGGGGGCGCGCAGCAGTGCATCACGCTCCATGACGTGGGCCGGGTGCCGCCGTTGGGCGCTTCCGCGGGCAGCCCCGTGCTGGTGGTGCGGGACTGCGGCATGCGTCCGCCGCGCGGGCGCGTGGTGGCGGGGCCCTGGCAGTCCGTGCTGACGCTGCTGCCGTATCTGAGCCCGGTGGCGCCCCGTCTCATCCGGCAGGCGCGGCTGGTGGGGGTGCAGCGGGTCTCCCCTGACGAGGCCGGTCAACTGGGCAGGGTTCTGGGGCTTCCCGCGGGCGACGTGGAGTCGCTGCCGAGCCTCGCCGACGGCGTCACTCTTTGGTGTGCCGCCCGCGACAGGCAGTACGTGATGACCCAGGCCACCGACGCCGAGACCGGATTGTTGGGTATGCCGCGGCGGATGGACTGACGGCGATTTTTCCTCCCGCTCCGGCCCGTTTGTACGGGTTTCGCGCGGGGAGTTGGGCGCGTCACGCGCGTTCTGGGGGCGCCCGGTGGCTTGTTGGGGTGTCCGGTGTCGCATTCCCCTCTCCCGGCGGGCCTGCCCGCGGCGTGCTTGTGGTGATTAGGCTGGGTCCGGGGTGCACGAGAGCCCGCGAGCGGTCCCTCGGCGTCTCCGGGGGAGCATCGGAGGGTCCCGGCAACACGGGACATTCTCTGGCGATTTCCGACAACTTCTGACAGCTTCGCTGAAGAGCTACGGTCGGCAAGAGCGGTCGCCCGGGCGGGGCACGAGAGTGTACGACCACACAGGAGGAACCGTGAACAGCGATCGGGACGGGATGCGCGGGGGCTGGGGGACAGCCGACGACGACCAGTCCGACGCCGAGTCCGCCGTCGAGGCGACGGGCGAGTTCACCATCGACTACGCCCCGCCCGCCTGGTACACGCAGAACTCGTCCGGCTCCGCGCAGCAGTCGTACCCCGCCGCGGCCTCTCCGGCCCCGGCGCCGCCGCCGACCACGGCCGCCCCGGTCGAGCCGCCGCAGCCGCCGCGTGACGGCGGGTTCGCGTCCCCGTGGGGCACCAACGGCGCGGTGCCCGGCTACGACGCCGCGCCCGGCGGCGGTACGGCGCAGCCGGGCGGCGCTTCCGAGCCCGCGGCCCCCGGCACCGGGTACGGCGCGGGCGGCACCGGCGACTACGGCATGCCCCCGCCACCGGCCCCGTACGGCGGCGCACCGCAGAACGGCGCGGCCCCCGCACCGTCGTACCCGCCCGTGCCGCCCTCCGCGCCCCCCGCGTACGACCCGGCGGGCTCCGCCACGGACCAGGGCGACTCCGGCACGGAGGGCGGCGCCCAGGGCGCCCCGGCCCCGGCCGACGCCCCCTACGGCGCCCCGATGACGGACGACGCCGCCACGCCCGGCGGCGTCGACGACGACCAGGACGCCGACGGCGACGTGGAGAGCGGCACGACGATGCGCATCTCCTCCGCGCGCCTGCGCCGCGACCTCGGCGACGTCGGCGGGCCCGAGGGCGACGACGGTGCGGCGGCGGGCGACGTGGACGCCGCGGACGGTGCGCGCGATGACGAGGCCGAGGAGCACGCCGCGGACCCCAGGGGCGGCGCCGACACCTGGGGGGCCGGGAGCGGCACGCCGTCGTTCGGCGGCGACGTCGCCGGTACGGACCCGGGTGCCGCCGGTGCGCAGGCGGATGACGGAGCGCCGGACGGAGCGGACGGCGACCAGGACGGTGCGGCGGCGACGGAGCCCCCGGACGCCGCCGGGGACGCCGCGGAGCCCGACGGGGCGCCCGCGGCGGCGGACTCCGGTGACGACGCGTCGGACGACGCCGCGCCGCAGGGCGCAGACGACGGCGCCGCGGACGACGCCCCGGCGGCTTCGGAGGCGCAGCCCGCTCCGTGGCAGCCCACGGCGCCCGAGAGCGGCGGACTGCCGCCGCTGCCACCGGACTTCCAGCCCGCGGCACCGGCCCCCGCGGCGGAGTGGCCGCCCAGGGGCGGCGTGCCGGGCGCGCCCCCGGCAGGGTCCGACGCCGCGCAACCGCAGGCGGCGCAGCAGCCGCAGCCCGGAGCCCCGGCCTGGCCGGGCGCCCCCGCGGCCCCGCAGGCGCCCGCCGCGCAGCAGTACGGCGCCGGGGCCCCCGCCGCTCCCCCGCAGCCTCCCCAGGGCGGCTACGGCTTCCCCGGGGCGCCCCAGCCCGCGCCCCAGCAGGGCCAGCCGCTGCCCCCCGGCGCTCCCGCGCCGTACCAGGGCGCGCCCGGCGCGCCGGTCGACCCCAGGCAGGGCGGTTACGGCTTCCCGCAGGGGCAGCCGCCGCAGGCCGCCCCGCAGGCTCCGCAGGCCCCCCAGCCGCAGCAGGGCGGCTACGGCTTCCCCGGCGCGGCGCCCGGCGGCCCCGGGCAGCCGGCGCAGCCGGGCAGGCAGGGCCCGTGGGGGGCGCCGCCCGCCGCCCAGGGGCAGCAGCAGAACCTGCCGGTGCCCGCGCAGCAGCAGGGCCCCCCGCAGCCGCCCCAGCAGGGGCAGGGCGGGCAGGTGCCGGTGCCACCGCAGGGCCAGGGCATGCCGCCGTACGGGACGCCGCCGCACGGGGCCGTGCCGCCGCAGCCGGGCCAGGGCCAGGTGCCGCCGGGCGGCAGGTATCCGCAGCAGCCGCCGCAGGGCGCGGCGCAGCCCGGCGTCGATCCACGCACGGGTGCCACTTACCCCCAGGCCGTCCAGCACGACCAGCGCGAGCCCACCAACCCGCACGCCCCCCTCGGTTACACCGCCGCGGTCGAGCTGTCCTCCGACCGGCTGCTGAACAACAAGCGGCAGAAGACCCGCAGCGGACGGCCGGGGCCCGGCGGCCGCTTCAAGCTCGGCGGCAAGAAGGAGGAGGCCGAGCGGCTGCGCAAGCTGGAGCTGATCAGGACCCCGGTGCTGTCCTGCTACCGCATCGCGGTGATCAGCCTCAAGGGCGGCGTCGGCAAGACGACGACGACCACGGCGCTCGGCTCCACGCTCGCCATCGAGCGCCAGGACAAGATCCTCGCCATCGACGCGAACCCCGACGCCGGGACCCTCGGCCGCCGGGTGCGCCGAGAGACCGGTGCCACGATCCGCGACCTGGTGCAGGCGATCCCGTACCTGAACTCCTATATGGACATCAGGCGGTTCACGTCGCAGGCGCCGTCCGGTCTTGAGATCATCGCGAACGACGTGGACCCCGCGGTGTCGACGACGTTCAACGACGAGGACTACCGGCGGGCGATAGAGGTGCTCGGCCAGCAGTACCCGGTCATCCTCACGGACTCGGGCACCGGCCTGCTGTACAGCGCGATGCGCGGCGTCCTCGACCTCGCCGACCAGTTGATCATCATCTCGACGCCGTCGGTGGACGGTGCGAGCAGCGCCTCCACGACGCTGGACTGGCTCTCCGCGCACGGCTACGCGGACCTGGTGGCGCGCTCCCTCACGGTCATCTCCGGGGTCCGCGAGACCGGAAAGATGATCAAGGTGGACGACATCGTCGGGCACTTCAGGACGCGCTGCCGCGGCGTCGTCGTCGTCCCGTTCGACGAGCACCTCGCGGCGGGCGCCGAGGTCGACCTGGACATGATGCGGCCCAAGGTGCGTGAGGCGTACTTCAACCTGTCGGCCCTGGTCGCGGAGGACTTCGCGCGCCACCAGCAGTCGCACGGGCTGTGGACGGCGGACGGCAACCCACCGCCGCAGATCGCGCCCCCGATGCCGGGGCAGCAGCAGTACCCCGCGCAGCCGTACCAGCAGATGCCGGGGCAGCAACCCGCGCCCGGGCAGCCCATGCCGGGCGGCTATCCGCAGCAAGGGGCGGCCCAGCCGCCCGCGGGGCCCCCGCAGGGCTGGCAGCAGGGCGCCGCGCAGCCGCCAGGACAGGGGCAGGGGCAGCCCTTCCCCGGCCAGCAGCAGGCGCAGCCGGGGTTCCCGGCCGGAGCGCTGCCGCCGGGCGGCCAGCCGCCCCAGCAGGGGCCCGGCCCCCAGGCTCCGGGCCGACCCGTGCCGCCCGGCGGCCTCCAGGGCCCGCCGCCGCAGCAGGGCGCGCCGGGCCCGTACGGGCAGCAGGCCCAGTCGCAGCCGCCCGCCCAGGGCGAGGAACAGCAGCAGTACCCGCCTCAGCAGCAGTAGCGGTACGGAGCCGCCGCGGCGCGGGCGTCCGGGAGGAGCCGACGCCGCGGCGCGCTGCCGTCCGCCATCGCGCGCGTATACGGCCGAACGGCGCGGGACGTAGCGCAGCACGGGGCGCCACACGCGTCATACGGCGCTACGTCCCGTGCACATCGAGCACCACGCGCGCGCGTAGTGCTCGATCGGCGCCGCCGCCGCGACGTCCCGACATGGCGCGGCGCCGCGCCGTACGGCAGACTCCCGCTTCGCCCGGAGCACCCCTGCCGCGCCCCGTACCCCCTGAGCCGCCCCTCCCGGGGCCGCTCCGCGCCGTGTCCCGACAGGCCCGGATGCCGCCCCGGGACGCCCTGTCGGGTGACGCCGTGTCCACTTCTTGACCGGACCCGTCCCACCTGCCGCACTCCCCGGCGCCACCCCGTGGCCTGCCGGGTTTCACCGGTCTCGACCAATGGGCGTCAAATACCGGTCAACTCGTTATTTCCGCAGGCCACGTGGGGTTCACCGGCCGTTGACGTGCGCAGACCAGCGCTGATAGACACACACATCAACCCAGTCGGCGGCGCATGATCGACGAGCCGGCTGTGCGAGCGACGACGCGAGGTCACCGACCCATGGACAGACAAGATCAGCACGCCCCAGATCAGTACGGTCCCGTGCGGCCCGGCGTCCTCGGGCGCCTGGCGCGGCGAATATCCGGCGGCCGGTTCCGGCTGCTGCTCGCGGCGGGGGCCGCGGCGTTCACCCTGACCGCGGGGCTGGCCACGCCGATGAACCCCGCGCCCCAGCACGCCGCGGCCGCGGACAGCGGCAAGAAGGTACTGACGGTCGCGGTCGCCCAGAGCGTCGACTCGCTGAGCCCGTTCCTGGCCGTCCGTCTGGTCTCCACCAGCATCCACCGGCTGATGTACGAGTACCTGACGAACTACGACCCGAAGGACAACCACGCGATACCGGGTCTCGCCACCAGTTGGAAGCCGTCCGCGGACAAGCTGACCTGGACGTACACGATCCGCAAGAACTCCAAGTGGTCGGACGGGCAACAGGCCACCGCCGAGGACGCCGCGTGGACGTTCAACAAGATGATGACCGACCAGGCCGCCGCCACCGCGAACGGCGGCTTCGTCAGCAACTTCAAGAAGGTCACCGCGCCCAGCCCGACCAAGCTCGTCGTCGAGCTGAAGAAGCCGCAGGCGACGATGGCGGCGCTCGACGTGCCGATCGTGCCGAAGCACGTGTGGGACAAGGTCGGCGATTTCTCGAAGTTCAACAACGACAAGAAGTTCCCGATCGTCGGCAACGGCCCGTTCATCCTCACGGACTACAAGCCGGACAGCTATGTGAAGCTGGTGCCGAACAAGCACTTCTGGCGCGGCGCCCCCAAGTTCGACGAGCTGGTCTTCCGGTACTACAAGGACAACGACGCCGCGGTGGCCGCCCTCCAGAAGGGTGAGGTCTCCTTCGTCCAGGACCTGACACCGGCCCAGGCAGCGGCACTGAAGAGCACGTCGGACATCAAGGTCAACGACGCCCCCGGCCGCCGCTTCTACGCCCTCGCCACCAACCCGGGCGCGCAGGCGAAGGACGGCACCAAGTTCGGCGACGGCGACCCGTCGCTGCGCGACAAGCGGGTGCGGCAGGCGCTCTTCCTCGCGACCGACCGCAAGACGATCGTCGACAAAGTCTTCCAAGGTCACGCGGTCAACGGCGAGGGCTACATACCGCCGCGCTTCTCCACGTACTACTGGAAGCCGTCGGGCGACCAGGAGCAGACGTACGACCCGCAGAAGGCCGCACAGCTCCTCGACGAGGCCGGCTACAAGAAGAACGGCGACGGCAAGCGAGTCGGCAAGGACGGCAAGCCACTGAACTACCGCATCCTGTGCCACGCCACCGACCCCGAGGACAAGGCGGTCGGCAAGTACATGAAGGAGTGGTACGGCAAGCTCGGCATCGGGCTCACCGTCGACTGCCTCGACAACGTGACCGACCCCTGGCTGGCCGGAAAGTACGACCTCGCGTTCGACGGCTGGTCCGTCAACCCCGACCCCGACTACGTCCTGTCCATCCACACCTGCGGCGCGCTGCCGCAGACGCCGAAGGACACCGGGGCCACCGACAACTTCATCTGCGACAAGCAGTACGACAGCCTGTACGCCAAGCAGCTCGCCGAGTACGACCCGGCCAAGCGCGCCACGATCGTCAAGCAGATGGAGTCGTGGCTGTACGACTCCGACTACATGAGCGTGATGGCCTATCCGAACGCGGTCGAGGCGTACCGCACCGATCAGATCAAGTCGATCGAGACCATGCCCGCCAAGGCCGGGAACATCTTCGGTCAGGACGGCTACTGGAGCTGGTGGTCGGCGGTCCCCGCGGACTCCGACGGCTCCTCCGGCGGATCGAGTTCGACCGGGGTCATCGTCGGCATCGTGGTCGCCGTCGTCGTGGTCGTGGGCATCGGAGTGTTCGTCGTGATGCGCCGCAGGTCGACCGCGGAAGAACGGGAATGACGTGCGTAACGTGAGCGGCACGACCGCAGGGATCGTCGTGCGCGGCGCGCACCTGGCGCGGCGCACGGTCACGAGCGGGGCCGCCCCGGCGGCCCCCGGGAGAACTCCGTATGGCAGCTGACAGCACCACGGCGCTCGCGGACGGCGTCCCCGCCGACGGTCCGGCTCCGGCCGGGCCGTCGGTCCGCGGCCCCCGTTCGCGTACCACCGCCGCGTATCTGCGCTATGTGGCGGGCAAGCTGGGCGGCGCGATTGTTTCGCTGTTCGCCGTCCTCGTCACCAGTTTCTTTCTCTTCCGCCTGATTCCGGGCGATCCGGTTAAGTACCTGACCGGTGGCCGTCAGGTCTCGGCCGAGCAGCTCGCCGCGTACCGCAAGGAGTTCGGCCTCGACCTGCCGCTGTGGGAGCAGTTCACCCAGTACTGCGGCAAGGCGCTCACCGGCGACTTCGGAACGTCGTACCAGTTCAACGGCCCCGTGATGGACAAGATCCGGGAGGCCCTGCCGAACACGGTGCTGCTCACGGGGGCCGCCTTCGTCCTCTACTCGCTGCTGGGCCTCGTGCTCGGCACGCGGTCGGCCTGGCGGAACGGAAGTCTCACCGACCGGTTCAACACCGGACTCGCGCTGGTCCTTTTCTCGGTGCCTTCGTTCTGGCTCGGTCTGATGCTGATCATCATCCTGTCGGTGGGGATGGGGCCGATTCCGGGTCTGTTCCCCACCGGGGGGATGGAGTCGGGGGACTCCCAGGGCTTCGGCCACGTGATCGACGTGCTTCACCACATGGTGCTGCCCGTGATCACCCTGGTCGCCGTGCAGTACGGCGAGACCCTGCTGGTCACCCGCTCCGCCCTGCTCGACGAGATGGGCAGCGACTATCTGACGACGGCACGGGCCAAGGGCCTCAGCAACGACCTGGTACGCCGCAGGCACGCGGTGCCGAACGCCATGCTGCCCACCGTGACCCTGATGTTCGTCAACCTGGGACGGGTCGTCGCGGGCACCATCCTGGTGGAGACGGTGTTCTCCTGGCCGGGCCTCGGCAGCCTGTTCTACCAGGGGCTCAGCGTGCCCGACCTGCCCCTCGTCCAGGCGCTGTTCTTTGTGTTCGCGTCCGCCGTGATCGTGATGAACACCCTGGCCGATCTGATCTATCCACTGCTCGATCCCCGGGTGGGCCGATGACGACAGAAACGAGCGACGCGACCGGCGCAGGCGGCCCGGCCGCCACACCCCCGCCCTCCCCCGCGCCGGCCGGCCCCAGGGCGCTCGCCTGGCAGCGCAGAAGGGGCTCCCTGCTCCGCTTCTGGGTGCAGTACCGGGCGAACCGCTCGGGGCTCGCCGGGCTGATCCTGCTGGTGGTCTTCGCGGTGGTGGCGCTGACGGCGCCGCTCACCGTGGGCTCCGACGTGCAGGACGTGACCGACGCCCCGGGCAAGCCCCTGGAAGGGCCCAGCGGCGACTTCCTTTTCGGAACCGACCAGTTCGGACGGAACCTGTTCGGTCTGGTGCTGTGGGGGTCGCGGATCTCCCTTCTGGTGGGGCTGCTCGCGGCCGTCCTCTCGGTCGCCATCGGCGCCCTCGTCGGCATCACGGCCGGCCACTTCCGCGGCCTGTACTCCACGGTGATCATGCGGGTCACCGACTGGTTCCTGGTCATGCCGACGCTGGTCCTCGCGATCGCCCTCGCCACCGTGATGTCACGGTCGCTCGCGACCATCGTGATCGCGATCGCCGTGACCACATGGCCCACCACGGCACGCCTCGTCCGGGCACAAACACTCGCCGTCGAGTCACGCTCGTACATCGAACGGGCCAAAGCGCTCGGAGGCGGGCACTGGCACATCATGGGGCGTCATGTCCTGCCCAATGTGATGCCTCTGGTCCTCGCCCAGACCACCCTCGGCATCTCGAACGCCATCCTGACCGAGGCGACGCTGGCCTTCCTCGGCCTCGGCGACCCGACGAACACCTCCTGGGGCGGCCTGCTCCAGGACGCGCGCGAGGCGGGCGCCGTCAGCTCGGGCCACTGGTGGTACCTCGTGCCGCCGGGTATCGCCATCGCGGTGGTGGCGCTCGCGTTCACCCTGTGCGGGCGCGCCATCGAGTCCGTACTCAACCCGAAGCTGAGGGCCGGCCGATGAGCACCGCACAGACCACTCCGGCGCGGCCGGAGGCCGCCACCTCCCATCCGCTGCTCGACGTCCGCGACCTGACGGTGACGTACCCGGGCGGCGTGGCGGCGGTACGCGGCGTCGACCTCACCGTGGCCGCGGGACAGAAGCTGGGCATCGCGGGCGAGTCGGGGTGCGGCAAGTCGACGCTCGCCCTGGCGATGCTGCGGCTGCTGCCCTCCGGCAGCACGACGACCGGCCGCATCATGCTGGAAGGCGACGACGTCCTGGCCATGAAGTGGGGCCGGGTGCGCGCGGTGCGCTGGGTGGGCGCGTCGATCGTCTTCCAGGGCGCGATGCACTCCCTGAACGCCGTCCACCGCATCGGCGACCAGATCGCGGAACCGATGCTCCTGCACAAGACCGCGACCCCCGCGGGGGCCAGGAAGCGGGTCGCGAAACTGCTGGAGGACGTGGGGCTCCCCGCGGCGCGCGCGAACGCCTATCCGCACGAGCTGTCGGGCGGCCAGCGCCAGCGCGTCATGATCGCGATGTCGCTCGCCTGCGACCCCCGGCTGATCATCGCCGACGAACCCACCACCGCCCTCGACGTGATGATCCAGGCCCAGATCCTGCGCCTGATCGAACAGCTCGTGAGCGAGAAGAACATCGGCCTGATCATGATCAGTCACGACCTGGCGGTGCTGGCCGACACGTGCGACCGGCTCGCGGTGATGTACGCGGGCCGCGTCGTCGAGGAGGGCCCGGCCCGGCAGGTGTACGACGACGCGCGCCACCCGTACGGCCGGGCGCTGTCGACGGCGTTCCCCCGCATCGGCGACGCCTCGTCGCGGTTCGCGCCGCAGGGGCTGCCCGGCGACCCTCCTGACCCGTCGGCGCTGCCGGCCGGCTGCACCTTCCACCCGCGCTGCCCGGTCGCGATGGACGTCTGCGCCGTCGAGGACCAGTTCCTGCGCGACGCGGGACCCGAGCGCTCCGCGGCGTGCGTCCACGTGGACGCGCACGCGCGCGATACGGCGGACGGGGCGGCGTCGGACACGCCGGAGCCGGGCGACGCGGAGGAATCGAGGAGCAGCGCGACATGAGCACATCCGAATCACCCGACCGCCCGGAGACGTCGCCGCGGGAGGCCGCCGCGACGTCGCGGGACGGCGCCGCCGCGACACCGGAGGCGGACGCCGCGACGTCGCAGCGCGACGGGACGGCGCGACGGGGCTCCGACGACGCCGCGGCGGCGGAGCCGGACGGTGCCACGCCGCCCGAGCCGTCCTCGGCCGCCCCTGACGCCGCCGACGGGGCGCGGAGCGGGCAGGGCACTCCCCCGCCGCCGCAGGGCGCCACAGACGCCCCGGACGCCGCGGAGGGCGCTCCGGGCGTGCCCGCGCCCGCCCAGGCCGCGGAAGAGGCTCCAGCGGCGGGGCAGGCGGGCTCCGTGGGAGGCGACGGCGGGGACGTAGCGGAGACGGACGCCGCGGGAGACGTAGCGGCCGAGGAGGGGGACGTAGCGGCGCGCGGCGGCGCGGGGAACGCGGTCGCGGCACCGCTGCTGAGCGCCGACGCGCTGCACATCACCTTCCCGGGGCGGCGCGGCGCCGATCCGGCGCGTGCCGTGGACGGGGTGGACCTGGACATCAGGCAGGGCGAGATCGTGGCCCTCGTGGGCGAGTCGGGCTGCGGCAAGACGACGCTCGCCCGCTCCCTGCTCGGCCTCGTGCCCCCGACATCGGGCCGCGTCACCTTCGGCGGGCAGCCGCTCGACTACGCGTCACGCGCGCTCAAGGCGTACCGCAAGCGGGTGCAGCTCGTCCTCCAGGACCCCAGCGGCTCGCTCAACCCGCGCCACACGGTGTACGACGCGGTGGCGGAGGGGCTGCGCATCCACCGCTACGGGGGCGACGAGCAGGCCGCCGTCGCGCGGGCGCTCGCGCGCGCAGGACTGCGGCCTCCGGAGCGGTTCTTCCTGCGCTACCCGCACGAGCTGTCGGGCGGCCAGCGGCAGCGTGTGGTGATCGCCGGCGCGCTGGTGCTCGAACCCGAGTTGATCGTCGCGGACGAGCCCGTCGCGTCCCTCGACGCCTCCGTGCGCGGCGAGATCCTGGCCCTGCTGCTCCGGCTGCGGGACGAACTCGGCCTCGCCGCGCTGGTGGTGACCCATGATCTGGGGCTCGCCTGGAACATCGCTGACCGTGTCGCCGTCATGTACCTCGGCAGGATCGTCGAGACGGGCACCGTCGAGCGTGTGCTGACGGCGCCGCAGCACCCGTACACACAGGCGCTGCTCTCGGTGCTCCCGGAGGCCGAGGGCCCCGAGGTGGTCCTCACCGGCGAGCCGCCGGACCCGTCGCGCATCCCCGGCGGCTGCCGCTTCCACGCCCGCTGCCACATCCTGGCGGGCGGCGAGGCGGAGCGCGCCGGTGTCGCCGACGCCTGCCGCACGGAGGACCTGCCGGTCCTGGACGGCGGCGGCACCGCCCAGGTCGCCTGCCACTGGGCACAGCAGCAGACACACGCGCGTACGAAGACCCTGCGGGGCGCGTGACGACGCCCGTCGCGGCTCCGTCGGTCCCGCGACGGGGCGCCGGGCAGGGGATGCGCTCCGTACGGTGCGCCGCGGCGGCCGACGGGCACGGGGCGGGCCGCTACGTGGCCGGGGACGTAGCGGCCACGTAGCGCTTGAGCGGCGCCACGCGCGCGCACGCGCCCGAGGCGCATCGTGTCGTGCGCACCGCCGTTCTCCATGCCCTCCGCGCGCACGCGCCCAAGGCGCGCCACGGCGCTCCGTCCCCCGCGACGTATCGCCCCGTCGACCACTGCCCGCCGCTACCGACGCGGGCGGCCCGTTCAGCTCCCCGAGTGCTGGGACTCGTAGGCCGACACGAGGTCCCTGGCACGCTTGACGTCGTCCGCCATGGCCTCCAGGAGGGTGTCGACGGAGTCGAACGCGGCCTGGCCGCGGACGAAGGAGAGGAAGTCGACGGCGACGTGGAGGCCGTACAGGTCGAGTCCGACGCGGTCGATGGCGTACGCCTCGACGGTGCGCTCGGTGCCGCCGAACTGGGGGTTGGTGCCGACCGAGATGGCGGCGGGCATGGCCTCGCCCCCGGTGTGGAGCCACCCGGCGTACACGCCGTCGGCGGGGACGGCGCTGTGCGGCAGGGTCTCCACGTTGGCGGTCGGGAAGCCCAGTTCCCTGCCGCGTTGCGCACCGCGGACCACGACGCCCTCGACCCGGTGCGGTCGGCCCAGGATCTCGGCGGCGCCCTCGACGTCGCCCTCGGTGATGAGGCGGCGGGTCAGCGTGGAGGAGAACGGCTGGCCACCGCCCGCCTCGCCCTGCACGAAGAGGTCGACGACCTCGACGTCGTAGTCGTAGGTGCCGCCGAGTTCGGTGAGTAGTGCGACATTGCCCGCGGCGCGGTGCCCGAAGCGGAAGTTGGGGCCTTCGACGACGGTCTTGGCGTGCAGCTTGTCGACGAGCACCTTGACCACGAAGTCGGCGGGCGACAGCCGGGAGAACTCGGTGGTGAACGGGAGGATGAGCAGTTCGTCCACGCCGAGCCCGGCCATCAGTTCCGCACGCCTGTGGTGCGGGGCGAGCAGCGGCGGATGGCTGCCGGGGCGCACCACCTCGCTGGGGTGGGGGTCGAAGGTGACGACAACGGCGGGGACGCCCAGTTCCCTGGCGCGCTGCACGGTGCGGCCGATGATCAACTGGTGGCCGCGGTGGACTCCGTCGTAGGAGCCGATGGTGACGACGCTGCGCCCCCAGTCCTCGGGGATGTCCTCCAAGCCACGCCAGCGCTGCACTGTGACCGCTCCTTGTCGAACCCTGCTGTTGATGGTGCCGTCTATAGCCGAATCTGTGCCATTGGCAATCACATTCGCCGATTCCGCAGGTCTAAGAGTGCCATGCCGGGCCCTCCCCGCCCGCATCGGCGTCTCGGTGTGACACGTCGCACCGGCGACGTCCCTGGGGCGCTCCCCACGGCGCCGTACGCAGCGGCGACGTCGCGCGGACGAAGCGCCAAGAGGCGGCGTCCGACCGCCTTCGGACGACGCGGCCACCGCACGGAAACCCCTGGGCCGGGCCCACCGCCCCTGCCGCCCCCGCCGTCCATGGCAGCCCAGAGGGCCCCAGACGGCGCACGGAGCCCCTCCGGACTCCAGGGGGCGAAACGGGAGCCACGGCCGCCCCAGGGGGCCCTGAGGCGCTTTCAAGGCCGTTCGGCCGCCGGTGGCTCCCGCACCATCAGGGCGTGTCGAAGACGGCGAGGCTCTTGGCCTTGCCGCGCTGCTCCTCGGCGAGGACCAGGAAGCGCCCGCCGGGGCCGAAGACGGCGACGGGTCCCGCCGCCGCGTACTCGTCGGGCATGTCGAGGCGCACGCCGTTCAGGATGCGGGACGCGCGCCCGGCGTCGATGTCCCAGCGGGGGAACGCCGCCGCGGCGGCCTCGCCCGCGGGCAGCACCGTCAGCTCCTGCTGGAGCTGGTCGAGGGTGCGGGCGCTCTCCAGCTTGTAGGGGCCGACACGCGTGCGCCGCAGCCCGGTGAGGTGCCCCCCGACGCCGAGAGCGGCGCCCAGGTCGCGCGCCAGCGCCCTGATGTAGGTGCCGGACGAGCAGACGACGGACACGACGAGGTCGAGGACCCCGGTGCCGTCCGCGGCGGTGTCGTGGTGCGCGTCGTGGACCGTGAAGGACGACACCGTCACGGGCCTGGCGGCGATCTCGAAGTCCTCGCCGTCGCGGGCGCGCTTGTACGACCGCACCCCCTTGATCTTGATGGCGCTGACCTTGGAGGGGACCTGCATGATGTCGCCGGTGAGGGGCTCGATGGCGGCGTCCACGGCCTCCCGGGTGATGTCGGAGGCGTCGGCGGTGGTGGTGATGTCGCCTTCGGCGTCGTCGGTGACGGTGTTCTGGCCGAGCCGCACCGTGCCGACGTACTCCTTCTCGGTGAGGGCGAGGTGGCCGAGGAGCTTGGTGGCCTTCTGCACGCCCAGGACGAGCACACCGGTCGCCATCGGGTCCAGCGTGCCCGCGTGCCCGACGCGGCGGGTGCCCGCGATGCCGCGCATCTTGGCGACGACGTCGTGTGAGGTGAAGCCCGACGGCTTGTCGACGACGACAAGTCCGTCGGGCGTGTTCTTGCCTGTCATTCGGCGGCGTCGCCGTCCTTGTTGCCGGTGCCGCCGGTGCTGTCGGCCTCGCCGGAGCCGTCGGGCTCCTCGGACTCGTCCGGCTTGCGGTACGGGTCGGACTCCCCGGCGTAGCTGGCGCCCGCGGACGCCTCACGCACCTTGGCGTCGGACGCGCGCGCCTTGTCGAGAAGGTCCTCGATGGTGCGCGCGGTGTCCGGGAGGGCGTCGGCGACGAAGGCCAGGGTGGGGGTGAACTTCACGCCCGCGGCGCGGCCCACCTCGGAGCGGAGCACGCCCTTGGCGCTCTCCAGGCCCGCCGCGGCGGCCGCACGCTCCTCGTCGTCGCCGTACACGGTGTAGAAGACGGTCGCCTCCCTGAGGTCCCCCGTGACCCGGGTGTCCGTGATGGTCACATGCGAGCCGAGACGCGGGTCCTTGATCCCCCGCTGGAGCTTCTGGGCCACCACCTCCCGGATGAGGTCCGCCAGCCTCTTCGCCCGCGCGTTGTCGGCCACTGGTCCGTCTCCCTCTTGTTTCTTACGTGCTCATGCTTGCCGGACCGGTCGCCCGGCGATCGGTTTCGTACCGATCCGAACTTTTCCCGGCCGGTTCCGCCGCCCCCTGGTCGGTCCTGCGACGGCTCCCGCCGTTGTGACACGGTGGCCCGGCGCGCCTTCACGCGCGCTTCATGCCGACGGCCGACCGCGTTCCCCCGCTCAGTCGTCCTCGCCGTGGAAGCGGCGCCTGACCGAGAGGAGTTCCACTTCCGGACGGCCCGCGACGAGCCGTTCGCAGCGGTCGAGCACGTCGGTGACGTGCCCGGCGTCCGCGGAGACCAGGGCGAGCCCGATGCCGGCTCTGCGGTGCAGGTCCATGTGCTCGACCTCCGCCGCACTCACGGCGTACTTGCGCTGGAGTTCGGCGACGATCGGGCGGACGACGGAGCGCTTCTCCTTGAGCGACCGTATGTCGCCGAGGAGCAGATCGAAGGACAGAGTCCCCACATACATGAAGATCCGGATGTCCCGCCGGTACGGGGTAGACGGTCCCGCGCGGCAGTCGGCGGGAACAGCAGAACCGTACACGCGGCATCCGGGGCCGATCGACGGGTTTTACCCCGCCGACCGGCCCCGGAGAGCCTGGCCCCGCCGCCTGGACGGCGGGGCCGGTGCCTCGTTGCCTACACGCGCGGCTTCTCGCGCATCTCGTAGGTGGCGATGACGTCGTCGACCTTGATGTCGTTGAAGTTCCCGAGGTTGATACCGCCCTCGAAGCCTTCCCTGATCTCGGTGACGTCGTCCTTGAAGCGGCGCAGGCCGTCGATGTTGAGGTTCTCCGCGATGACCTTGCCGTCGCGCAGCAGCCGCGCCTTGGTGTTCCGCTTGACCTCGCCGGAGCGGATGAGCACACCGGCGATGTTGCCCAGCTTGGACGAGCGGAAGATCTCGCGGATCTCCGCCGTGCCCAGCTCGACCTCTTCGTACTCGGGCTTGAGCATGCCCTTGAGGGCCGCCTCGATCTCCTCGATCGCCTGGTAGATGACCGAGTAGTACCGGACGTCGACACCCTCGCGCTCGGCCATCTGCGTGGCGCGCCCGGCGGCGCGCACGTTGAAGCCGATGACGATGGCGTCGGAGCCCATGGCGAGGTCGATGTCCGACTCGGTGACCGCACCGACGCCGCGGTGCAGCACCCGGATGTCGACCTCCTCGCCGACGTCGAGCTGGAGCAGCGAGGACTCCAGGGCCTCGACCGAGCCGGACGCGTCGCCCTTGATGATGAGGTTGAGCTGCTGGACCTCGCCCGCCTTGAGCACCTTGTCCAGGTCCTCGAGGGAGACCCTGCGGGTGCGCTTGGCAAACGCGGCGTTGCGCTCACGCGCGGCACGCTTCTCGGCGATCTGACGGGCCGTACGGTCCTCGTCGACGACGATGAAGTTGTCGCCTGCGCCCGGCACGTTGGTCAGGCCGAGGACCTGGACCGGCGTGGACGGGCCCGCCTCGTCGACGGTGTTGCCGAGGTCGTCGAGCATGGCGCGCACGCGCCCGTAGGCGTCGCCGACGACCATGGTCTCGCCGACCTTCAGGGTGCCGCGCTGGACGAGGACAGTCGCGGTGGCGCCGCGGCCCTTGTCCAGGTGGGCCTCGATCGCGATGCCCTGGGCGTCCTGCTCGGGGTTGGCGCGCAGGTCGAGCGCGGCGTCCGCGGTCAGGATGACGGCCTCAAGGAGGCTGTCGATGTTCAGCCCCTGCTTGGCGGAGATGTCGACGAACATGGTGTCGCCGCCGTACTCCTCCGCCACCAGGCCGTACTCGGTCAACTGGCCGCGGACCTTGGTCGGGTCCGCGCCCTCGACGTCGATCTTGTTGACCGCGACCACGATCGGCACGTCGGCCGCCTTGGCGTGGTTCAGGGCCTCGATCGTCTGCGGCATCACACCGTCGTTGGCCGCCACCACGAGGATCGCGATGTCGGTCGACTTGGCACCGCGGGCACGCATGGCGGTGAACGCCTCGTGGCCCGGGGTGTCGATGAAGGTGATCTTCCGCTCGTTGTTGTTGACCTCGGTGGTGACCTGGTACGCGCCGATGTGCTGGGTGATGCCGCCGGCCTCGCCCGCGATGACGTTGGTCTTGCGGATGGCGTCGAGGAGGCGGGTCTTGCCGTGGTCGACGTGACCCATGACGGTGACCACCGGCGGGCGCGCG
Source organism: Streptomyces sp. NPDC050560 (assembly GCF_044457285.1). Taxonomy (NCBI): domain Bacteria; kingdom Bacillati; phylum Actinomycetota; class Actinomycetes; order Kitasatosporales; family Streptomycetaceae; genus Streptomyces; species Streptomyces sp. NPDC050560. The sequence goes on along the minus strand of NZ_JBITGT010000016.1, from coordinate 130,629 downwards.
ACGAGGTTCTCCTCGCCGCCCTCGTCCTCGCCGAACTCCAGGTCGAAGGACTCCAGAAGCTCGCGGTCCTCCTCCTCGGGGCTGACGATCTGAACGGTGTAGTTCATCTCGTCGGCGAGGAGGTGCAGGGTCTCGTCGGACACCGACTGGGTCGCGGTGACCATTTCGCCGAGGTTCATCATGACCGCGACGAGGGACGCCGGGTTGGCGTTGATCTTCTCGGCGAAGTCGGTGAGCGAGGCACCGCGGGACAGCCTGATGGTCTCGCCGCCGCCGCGCGGCAGCATCACGCCGCCGACCGACGGGGCCTGCATGGCCTCGTACTCCTGGCGCCTCTGCCGCTTCGACTTGCGGCCGCGCCGTGCGGGGCCGCCGGGACGCCCGAAGGCGCCCTGTGTGCCGCCGCGGCCTCCGGGGCCGCCTGGACGGCCGCCGAAGCCGGGACGGCCACCGCCGCCGCCGAAGCCGCCACCGCCGCCGGGACGGCCCGCGAAGCCGCCGCCACCGGGACGCCCGCCGCCACCGCCGCGGCCGGCGAAACCGCCGCCACCGCCGCCGGGACGGCCGCCGCCGCCCGGACGACCGCCGCCTCCGGGGCCTCGGCCGCCGGGGCCGCCGCCTCCGGGTCGGGGGCCCGCCGCGGGGCGCTGCGGCATCATGCCGGGGTTGGGGCGGTTGCCGCCGGGGCCGCCGCCGGCGCGCGGGGGCTGCGGGCGTGGCATGCCGCCCGGTGTGGGCCTGGGGCCGCCGGGGCCGCCCTGGGGCCTGGGTCCGCCCTGCCCCGAGCCCTGCGGGCGGGGCCCGCCGGGGGCACCGGGGCCGCCGGGACGCGGGGCGCCGCCGGGACGGGGCGCCTGCGGACGCGCCATGCCGGTGGAGCCGCCGGACGTGAACGGGTTGTTGCCGGGCCGCGGACCCGCGGGACGGCCGCCGGGACGCGCGCCCTGACCGCCCGGACGCGGCGCGGCGCCGGGACGGGGGCCCTGCCGGTCGCCACGGCCCTGACTCTGACCGCCGCCCTGACCGCCGCCCTGGCCGCCGGGGCCCGGACGAGCGCCGGGCTTCGGGGCTCCGGGGCGCGCGCCGGGCTTCGGCGCGGTGGGCGCGGACGGCGGAGCGGTGAACTCCGGAGCCGCGGGCGCCGCGGGCGCGGGCTTGGGTGCCGCCGGGCGCGGGCCCGGCGTGGGCCGCGGGCCCGGGGCGGGCGCGGACCTGTCCCCGCCGGTGCCTGCCGCGGGGCGCGGGGCCGGCTTGGGGGCGGACGACGGACGCCCGGTGCCTGCCGCGGGGCCGGGCGTGGGCGCGGCGGGACGCGGGGCCGCCTTCTTGGGCGCGGACGGACGCGCGGGCCTGCCGCCGTTGCCGTTGCCCTGCTGGAACGCATCGGTCAGTTTGCGTACTACGGGCGCCTCGATCGTCGAAGACGCCGAACGGACGAATTCACCGAGTTCCTGGAGCTTGGCCATGACGACCTTGCTCTCTACACCGAACTCCTTGGCGAGTTCGTATACCCGGACCTTAGCCACTTCGCTCCTTTTAGGTCCGGGTTACGCCGGACCGTCGCTACTTCATGGGCGTACTCATCGCGTACTCATCGAGTGCTCATCGCAATCTCGACCTACTTCCGACTCGCGAGGTACCTACGCCGCGCGGGGTTCCGCACGGCGCGTCTTACGGTGTTGCCTGCTGGGACCTGTCCTCGACAGCCTGTCGCAGCGCCTCGGTGCCGGGCTGCGACCGGACACGAAAGGCCCGAGCGAAGGCCCGACGGCGCACCGCCAGGTCGAGACAGACCAGAACCGGGTGTACATACGCACCCCGGCCGGGCAGCGTACCGCGATGATCGGGGACGCACGCATCCCCTTCCATCACGATCCGCAACAGATCGCTCTTGGCCGCCCGCTTCCGGCATCCCACACAGGTTCGTTCTGGGCATGCGCGGGCTCGCGTCCGGCCAGACATGTTCAAGTCTACCTCCCCGTACCGACCTCACCCCTCCGGGGCAGAAATCGAACGGCTGTCGTGCTGATCTCGACCGTGACGCGCCCGTGGCTCCGGGCGGTCCGTGTACGTGCGTGGCGGGCGCAGGTCAGGCCGGTTCTGGCGGCTGCTCCGTGTCGGGGCGGATGTCGATGCGCCAGCCGGTCAGACGGGCGGCGAGGCGGGCGTTCTGCCCTTCTTTGCCGATCGCCAACGACAACTGGTAGTCGGGGACCGTCACGCGCGCGGAGCGGGCCGCGAGGTCGACGATCTCGACCTTGGCGACCCGCGCGGGCGAGAGGGCGTTGGCGACCATCTCGGCGGGGTCCTCGGACCAGTCGACGATGTCGATCTTCTCGCCGTTCAGCTCGCCCATCACGTTGCGCACCCGGCCGCCCATGGGGCCGATGCAGGCGCCCTTGGCGTTGAGCCCTGACCGCACGGAGCGCACGGCGATCTTGGTCCGGTGGCCCGCTTCGCGCGCGATGGCGGCGATCTCCACGGAGCCGTCCGCGATCTCCGGCACTTCGAGGGAGAAGAGCTTCTTCACCAGATTGGGGTGGGTGCGCGAGAGGGTCACGGAGGGCCCCCTGACGCCCTTGGCGACCCGTACGACGTACGAACGCAGCCGCATACCGTGCGGATACGTCTCACCCGGCACCTGCTCCTGGACGGGCAGGATGGCCTCAAGGCGGCCGATGTCGACGAGGACGTTCTTGGGGTCGCGGCCCTGCTGGACGACGCCGGTGACGATGTCGCCCTCGCGTCCGGCGTACTCGCCGAGCGTCGCGTCGTCCTCGGCGTCCCGCAGGCGCTGGAGGATGACCTGCTTCGCGGTCGTCGCGGCGATACGGCCGAAACCGGACGGCGTGTCGTCGAACTCCCGGGCCTCCTGGCCCTCCTCCAGGTCGTCCGGGTCCTCCTTCGCCCAGACCGTCACGTGACCGCTGTCGCGGCTCAGCTCCACGCGCGCGTGGCGGCGGCTGCCCTCCGTGCGGTGGTAGGCGATGAGGAGGGCCGACTCGATGGCCTCGACCAGCAGGTCGAAGGAGATCTCCTTCTCCCGGACCAAGCCCCTCAGAGCACTCATGTCGATATCCACGGCTACGCCTCCTCTGCGTTCTCGGCAGCCTTCGCCGGAGGCGCGGTACCGGTGTCCTTGCGGTTGAACTCGATCTCGACCCTGGCCTTGTCGATGTCCGCGAACTCCAGCCTGCGGCCGGTGGGCTTGCGGCCCTTGACGCCGGGCACCTCAAGGTCGAGCCCGTCGCCGTCCACGGCGGTGATCCGCGCGGTGAGTTCGGCAGCGCCCTCACGCGCGGCGGCGTCTGCGGTGAGTCTGAACTTCACCAGCCGCCCTCGTGCGCGCCGGTAGTGGCGGTGCTCGGTGAGCGGCCGGTCGGCGCCCGGCGACGTCACCTCCAGCACGTACTCGCCGTCGCCCATGGCGTCCGCCTCGTCGAGGCTGTCGGAGATCTCCCTGCTCAGCTCGGCGCAGGTGTCGAGCTGCACGCCTTCGTCCGAGTCCACGACGACACGCAGTACACGGCGCCTGCCGGCCGGGGTCACGGTGATCTCTTCGAGGTCAAGGTCCCTGGAGCCCACGACTGGCTCCAGCAGTGCTCGCAGCCTCTCGCTCTGGGTGGTGCTCATCCGGGTGACTCCTCGGCCGCGTGTGCTGTTGTAGAAGGTCGTGTATCAGGTCGGCTCAAAGCCTATCCGGTCCCCGGGGGTGTTGCGGTCCACGCACTGGTGCGCGGAGGCCCCAGGTCGGCGGCGCCGTCCACGCCGATCGCCGTACGCGCGTGTCGCCGACACGCGCGTATTCGCGTCCGCGGGGGCGTGGGGCCGCGACGGTGACGGAGAGTTCACAGGTACGGTGATCAAGGCTTCCGTTTCTGTCCGTTCTCCCCGCCACTTTCGATCGCAACTCGTCGGCATTTCCTTCGGGGTCAATGTCGATCATTACCGGTCATTGGCGGTCCGCAATGCTTTTGTGTCCGAACGAAGCGTCCGTCGTTCCGTTCTCTTTCTCCCTCCTATCCCATCCGCCCCGTCTCATCCGGTCCGGTCCGTTCCCCCGTCTTCGGTCGTCTTCCAGCCCGTCGTCGCGCAAGCATCCCCTCAAGGACGTCCTGTGGCCCTGTCCCCGTCGTCGCGAGCCCCGTCCGGGCCCGGCAGAAGAACACTCCTCCTCGGCGCCGGGGGCACCGGCGCCGCGCTGCTGACCGGCTGCACCCAGGACGACAGCCCTTCCGGGCGGTCCGCGACGTCCCCCGCGGACAGCCGGGCACGCGCCCGTGCCGCTCACGACAGTGCGGACATGACGGCCCGGTACGACGCGGTGGTCACCGCGCACCCCGCCCTGGCGGACCGGCTCGCGCCGCTGCGCGCGGCGACGGTGCGGCACACGCGCGCCTTCGGAGCGCCTGGGCGCTCTCCTTCCGGCTCCCCCCGCGCCGCGACGTCGACGCCACACGGCGCCCCGTCGACGGGCGCCGCCGTGCACGTACCGGACGACGAGAAGGGCGCGCGCACCATGCTCGCCGACGCGGAGCGCTCCCTCGCGGACCGTCGGGCGACGCAGCTTCTCAAGGTGTCCGGTGAACTGGCCCGGCTGCTCGCCTCGGTCAGCGCGGCCGGAGCGGCCCACGTGTATCTGCTGACGGAGGACGGCGCGTGACGGACGACGACAAGGGCGGGAAGGACAGAGAGGACGGCGAGGGCGAGGTGGTGCGCGCGGTGCAGGCCGCCCTGGCCGCCGAGCACGCCGCCGTCTACGGCTACGGGGTGGTCGGCGCCAAGGCGGGCGACGCACGGCGCGACGCGGCGCAGGCGGGCTACGACGCGCACCGGTCGCGCCGCGACGCGCTGGCGAGGACGGCGCGGGACCTGGGCGCCGTGCCGCGCGCGGCCGCCGCGGGCTACGCGCTGCCGTTCAAGGTGACCGACGCCGCTTCTGCGGCCCGGCTCGCCGCCGAACTTGAGGACGGCGTCGCGGGCGCGTACTCCGACCTCGTGCGGGCGGCCACCGGGGAACGCCGCCGCTCGGCCGCCGACGCACTGCGGGAGGCGGCGGTGCGCGCGGCGCGTTGGCGCGGCTCGGGCGTAGCCTTCCCGGGGCTCGCGGAACGCTCGGGTGACGACGTGGCGGGCGGCGCGACGGCGGCACAGCCGGGGACGTAGCGGGACGGGGCTGCGGGGGCGTAGCGACGGTAGGGCGGGCGGCGCTGGGCGGCGGCAGGACGGAGCCGCCTGCCGCTCCGTGCGGCGTGAGTATGTCGCGATATAGCGGGTGCGAGGGACGTAGCGGGGACGGTGCGGGCCGCGGGCGACGTAGCGCGATGTGGGGAGGCAGTGCCACTACGTGGGTCGCTTCGTGGCACGTAGCGGCGTCGCGGAGCACGTAGCCGCTAGGGGGCGTCGCCCGCGCCGCAGGGAAGGTGCCGCGGTGCGGTGACACGGTCGGCGACGCGCGGAAGGCCGAGACCGCTGTCAGACGGGCGTCGGCTCGGTGCTGTAGTGGTGGGCACTCACGGAAGGGAACCGCAACGCATGGCTTTCGAACCGCCGCCGCGCCTGGCCCGGGCGCTGGACGAGGCTCGGTGGACCGGGGGCGAAGGCTTGCCGGGGGCGACGTCTCCCGCCGATGCGGGTGCCCAGGAGCATGGCGACGGCGCCGCCTGGCTGGCCGCCCTGCCCACGCTGCTCCCGGAGGCCGCCGACCGTCGGAACGTCGCCGTCGAGCGCGTGCACGCTCCCGGCGGACGCAGCAGCGTGGTCGCCCTGGTGCGCGGCGCCGACGGCTCCCCCGCGGTGCTGAAGCTGGCGCCCGACGCCGCCCGTCCCGGAGACGAGCGCGCGGCACTCGCGCACTGGGCAGGCGTGGGCGCCGTACGGCTGCTGGACTCCGCGGACGGCGGCGACGTGGCGGGCGACGGCGCGATGCTGCTGGAGCGGCTACGTCCCGACGTGTCGCTGCGTTCGCTGCCCGAGAGCCGCTCCGTGCTGGAGGCCGCAGAAACGGTAAGGCGGCTCTGGGTCGCCCCGCCGGCGCACAGCGTGTTCGAGACGGTGACGGAGCGGACGGAGCGCCAGGCCGCGGCGATGCGGGCCGCGCTGGCGGTGGACGGCGTGCGCGACGTACCGGGCGCCGATGCCCTGGCCGACGCCGCGCTGGAGGCCCACGCGTGGCTCACGGCGACGTCGCCCGCGCAGCGGCTGCTGCACGGAACGTTCCGGCAGAGCAAGGTCCTGGCCGCCGACCGCGTGCCATGGCTCGCCGTGGGGCCCGACCCCGTCGTCGGCGAGTGCGCCTTCGACCTGGCGCGCCTGGTCCGTGACCGCGCCGAGGACCTGATCGCCTCGCCCTCGGGCGCCTCGGTGGCACGCCGCCGGGTGCGACGCCTCGCCGAGTCCCTGGAACTGGACGCGGAGCGCGTACGGGGCTGGACGCTGTTCCGCGCCGTCGAGTCCGCGCTGCGCGCCCTGCGCACGGGCCGCAGCCAGGACGGCGAACTGCTCCTGGAGTACGCGGCGTGGCTGTGACGGGCCATGCCCTGCTCGGCTGCGTGGCGCCCGGCAACGGCGGCGCAGCTCCGCGACGTGGCACCGTGCCGTCCGGCACGCTCTCACGCGACGTGTGGCCTCTGAAACCCGCTCCGTCGACGCTACGTGCCGCGTAGCGGGCGCCACGCAGCACGTAGCGTCGGGCGACGTAGCCAGGGCACTACGTAGCCCCGCCCAGCCACTCCGCACCGTTCCGGCTCCGTCCACACCCCCCGACCGCGGGCACGCGCACGCGGGCGCGCGCACGCGGGCGCGCGTGCCCGCCGACACGTAGCGGCAGGCAACGAACGCCAGACGACGGTGCAGAGTTCGGTCGGTGGCTCAGCCCGTGACCCTCGCGATGGCGTCCGCCACCGGCAGTTCCTCGCGCTCCCCGGTCCGCCGGTCCTTGAGTTCGACGACGCCGTCGCCCGCGCGGCGGCCGACGATCAGGATCGTGGGGACGCCGATGAGTTCCGCGTCGGTGAACTTGACCCCCGGGGAGACCCCGGCGCGGTCGTCGACGAGCACCCTGACTCCGGCCTCGCCCAGTTGCTCCGCGACGTCGAGCGCCAGCTCCGTCTGGAGCGCCTTGCCTGCGGCCACGACGTGCACGTCGGCGGGGGCGACCTCGCGCGGCCAGCACAGGCCCTGCTCGTCCGCCGTCTGCTCGGCGAGAGAGGCCACCGCGCGCGAGATGCCGATGCCGTACGAGCCCATGGTGACCCGCGCGGGCTTGCCGTTCTGGTCGAGGACGTCGAGTTGGAAGGCGTCCGCGTACTTGCGGCCGAGCTGGAAGATGTGGCCGATCTCGATGGCGCGGTCGAGGCGGAGCCCGGCGCCGCAGCGGGGGCAGGGGTCGCCCGTTTCGACAACCACGACGTCGAGGTACTGGTCGACGTCGAAGTCGCGGCCGCAGACGACGTTGCGCGCGTGCTTGTCGCGCTTGTTGGCGCCCGTGATCCAGGACGTGCCGGGGGCGACGCGCGGGTCGGCGAGGTAGCGCACCTTCTCGAGGCCCTGGGGGCCCACGTAGCCGCGTACCAGGTCGGGGCGGTCCTCGAAGTCCTCGGCGGTGACGAGTTCGACGACGGCGGGCGCCAGGTGCTCCCCGAGCTTGCCGAGGTCGACCTCGCGGTCGCCGGGGACTCCGACGGCGGTGATCTCCCCGTCGACCTTCACCAGGAGGTTCTTGAGGGTCGCGGACGCGGGCACGCCGAGATGGCCGGCGAGGGACTCGATGGTCGGCGTGTCGGGGGTGTCCAGCTCCTCCACGGGCCCGTGGGCCGCCGCGTCGGCGGCGGGGGGCGCGGTGAAGGTGACGGCCTCGGTGTTCGCGGCGTAGTCGCACGCGGAGCAGTGCACGAAGGTGTCCTCACCGGCGGCGGCGGGGGCGAGGAACTCCTCGGACGCGGAGCCGCCCATGGCGCCGGAGACGGCGGACACGATGCGGTAGTCGAGGCCGAGCCGCCGGAAGATCTTCTGGTACGCCTCGCGGTGCAGCGCGTAGGAGGCGGCGAGGCCCTCGTCCGTGGTGTCGAACGAGTACGAGTCCTTCATCTGGAACTCGCGCCCGCGCAGCACTCCGGCCCGGGGGCGCGCCTCGTCCCGGTACTTGGTCTGGATCTGGTAGAGGATGACCGGCAGGTCCTTGTACGACGTGCACTGGTCCTTGACGACCTGGGTGAAGATCTCCTCGTGCGTGGGTCCGAGGAGGTAGTCGCCGCCCTTGCGGTCCTTCACCCGGAACAGCAGGTCCCCGTACTCGTCCCAGCGCCCCGAGGTCTCGTAGGGCTCCCTGGGCAGCAGGGCGGGCAGCAGGACCTCCTGGGCGCCGATGGCGTCCATCTCCTCGCGGACGATGCGCGAGACGTTGTCGAAGACCTTCTTGCCGAGGGGGAGCCAGCTCCAGAGCCCGGCGGCGTTGCGCCGTACGTAGCCCGCGCGGACCAGCAGCTTGTGGTTCACCGTCTCGGCGTCCGCCGGGTCGTCGCGCAGCGTCTTGGCCATCAGACGGGACATGCGCTGGACGTGGGCCATGGTGAACTCCTGCGGGGATCGGGTGTGGCAGGAGATTAGCCCGGCTGAGCACACGCGCGGAAATCGATAAGGGGCCTCAGGGACGGCGCAGGGGCAACGGTGCGCCCATGACGGCATAGGCGCGCGGGGCGCTCGGAAACTGCACCTGTAGCGCGAGGTCCTGGTAGCCGAGGGAGCGGTAAAGGCCGCGGGCTGGGCTCTCGATGTCGATGGCCGAGAGGATCGAGCGGGGCTCTTCGGCGCTGTCGGTGATCGTGGTGATCAGGGCGCGGCCGACGCCGCGGTTCTGGTAGCGCGGCAGGACGTGCAGTTCGGTGATGACGAACGAGTCGTCCAGCCAGCCGCTCTGCCCGCGCGTGTACAGGTAGGGCTCGACGACGGTGGACCACCAGTGGGCGCGGCTGTTCGGCATGCCGTAGACGAAGCCGACGAGTCGGCCGTCGTCGCGGGTGGCGCCCAGGGCGCGGGCGCCCGGGTAGGTGATATGGCGCAACACGATCTGCCTGCGCACGCTGATCTCGTCGTCGGTGAGGCCGAAGGCGAGGGCCTGTACGGCCAGCGCGTCGTCCACGCGTGCGGCCAGGTCGAGGGGGCCGATCAGCACGTTGTCGTCGGGCGCGTGGGCCGAGCGGCCGGGGATGCGCAGCATGTCGGCGAGACTACCCCTCCGTGGTGGGCGGGCCCGAGGGATCTTCGGCTATTGGTTCGAATGGTCCGAAGCGTCCTGGAAACCGGAGCCGTAGAAGACGGAACGCGCTTTATACGGGCGCGGGCCCGCGGCGGGGAGTGTCAGAAGAGGACGCTCATGAACGCGCCGTGTTCCTGGAACCCGACGCGGCGGTAGGCGGCCCTGGCGGGGGTGTTGAAGTCGTTCACGTAGAGGCTGGCGACGGGGGCTATGTCCGCGAAGATGTAGCGCAGGACGGCGGCCATTCCGGGTGCGGCGAGGCCTTGGCCGCGGTACTCGGGGGCGACCCAGACGCCCTGGATCTGGCAGGCGCGGTCGGTGGCGGCGCCGACCTCGGCCTTGAAGACGACGTTGCCGTTCTGGTCGAGGCGGGCGAAGGAGCGGCCCGCCGAGACAAGCTCGGCGACGCGTGCCTGGTAGAGCAGCCCGCCGTCGCCCGCGAGGGGCGAGACGCCGACCTCCTCGGTGAACATCGCCACGCAGGCCGGCATGATCGCCTCGATCTCGTCCCTGCGGATACGGCGCACGTACGGGTCGGGGGCGACGTCGCCGGGAAGCCGGTCGGTGACCATGAGGGGCTGGCGCGCGCGGACCTCCCTCGCGGGGCCCCAGGTGGGCTCCAGGAGCCGCCAGAGGCGTGCTGTGGACTCCGCGGGGCCGACAATGGAGGAACAGCGCCGTCCCGCCCTCCTGGCCCGGTCCGCGAAGGCGCGTACGGCCTCCGGTGAGGCGCAGATCGGTACGAGGTTGGCGCCCGCGTAGCACAGCGACTGCAGGACTCCGTCCGCGTACCAGCCCCACATCTCCCCGCCGAGCCGCCAGGGGTCCAGCCCCGCGACCTGGACACGGGACGCCACAAAGGCATTGGCCACGGGCTCACGGTCGAGTACCGCGAGAGCGGCGGAGAGGTCGCTCGGTTCGAGGACCCTGGTGGTCGTCTGAGTCAACACGTTGGGCGAGCCCTCACCATACGGTCTGCTGGTCTCCGCACTGTACCTGTCGATTCTTCAGTACGCCGCCCGGTTCAGGGGGCGGAACGGTGCGGGCGGAGCGCTCACGACGGAGCGGAGCCGAGCACACACGTAGCGACGTCCCGGGGCGCTACGTCACCGCCACGGTGCGCCCGCCACGCGCGACGTCGGCGCGGTCCGACGCCCGCTACGTCGCCATCACGCGATATAGCGCGACGCGGCACGGCGACGTGCGCGACGTAGAACGGCGCCCGGCACTCGACCACCCACGCACGGCTCGCGCCCCACGCCAACGCGGCGAGCACGCCACCACGCTCCAAAAATCGAGGACGAATTCATACGAGAATAAGCATGTCGAAGAAATGCCACCCACGAAACAGCAATGCCCCTCACCGGTCGACACAACCGATGAGGGGCGATTCGCCCTGAAGCCACAAACTCAGCTGACGGAGACCTCAGGTTCGCCGGAGGCGACGCCGTCCTTCTCCATCTGCTCCGCGATCTTCATCGCCTCGTCGATCAACGTCTCCACGATCTTCGACTCCGGCACCGTCCGCACCACCTCACCCTTCACAAAAATCTGCCCCTTCCCATTACCCGACGCCACCCCCAGATCAGCCTCCCGCGCCTCCCCCGGACCATTCACCACACACCCCATCACCGCAACCCGCAACGGAACCTCCATCCCCTCAAGACCCGCCGTCACCTCATCCGCCAACCGGTACACATCCACCTGCGCCCGCCCACACGAAGGACACGACACAATCTCCAGACCCCGCTGCCGCAACCCCAACGACTCCAGAATCTGCGCCCCCACCTTCACCTCCTCCACCGGAGGAGCCGACAACGACACCCGAATCGTGTCCCCGATCCCCTCCGACAACAACGCACCAAACGCCACCGCCGACTTCACCGTCCCCTGAAACGCAGGACCCGCCTCCGTCACCCCCAGATGCAACGGATAATCACACGCCCGCGCCAACTGCCGATACGCATTCACCATCACCACAGGATCATTGTGCTTCACCGAGATCTTGATATCCCGGAAACCATGCTCCTCGAACAACGACGCCTCCCACAACGCCGACTCCACCAACGCCTCAGGCGTCGCCCGCCCATACTTCTCCAACAACCGCCTGTCCAACGACCCCGCGTTCACCCCGATACGAATCGGCGTCCCCGCCCCCGCCGCCGCCCCCGCAATCTCACGCACCTTGTCGTCAAACTGCTTGATATTCCCCGGATTCACCCGCACCGCCGCACAACCCGCATCAATCGCCGCAAACACATACTTCGGCTGGAAATGAATATCCGCAATCACCGGAATCTGCGACTTCCGCGCAATCACCGGCAACGCGTCCGCATCATCCTGCGTCGGACACGCCACCCGCACGATCTGGCACCCCGCCGCCGTCAACTCCGCGATCTGCTGCAACGTCGCACCCACATCCGACGTCCGCGTCGTCGTCATCGACTGCACCGACACCGGCGCATCCCCACCCACCGCCACAGAACCCACCTGGATCCGACGGCTCCTGCGCCGCTCGGCGAGCTTGATCGGTACGGTCGGCATACCGAGAGAAATCGCAGTCATCTGCTGTGCATCCCCAAGATCTGGACGGTGTCCCGTCGTCGGCGGGCTCGGGTTTCGAGATTACGTCACCGGCCGCCGGGCGGACGCGACCCGGTCCCGATTGCCCCCATCGGAGTCGGCCGGGCACCCCACGGTGCCCGGCCTGGGTGAATCGCCGGTTGTCAGGAGATTCTGACGGGGTTAACGACGTCCGCGATCAGGACAAGGATCGTGAAGCAGATGAAGATCCCGGCGACCACATACGCGACCGGCATGAGCTTGGCGACGTCGAACGGGCCCGGGTCGGGGCGGCGGAACACGCGCGCGGTATGCCGCCGGACGGCCTCCCAGAGGGCGCCCGCGATATGGCCGCCGTCGAGCGGCAGCAGCGGCAGCATGTTGAACAGGAACAACGACAGGTTGAAGCCCGCGACCAGGAACAGCATCATCGCGATCTGGTTCTCGGGCGGAATGTCGAGGTTGAACACCTGTCCCCCGACGCGGGCGGCGCCGACCACGCCCATCGGCGAGTCGGGCTGGCGCGGCGCGTCGTGGAACGCGGAGTCCCACAGTGCGGGGATCTTCGACGGCAGGTCGACGAAGGACTCGAAGCCCGACTCGATCATGTCGCCCATGCGGTCGAAGGACTCTCCGAACGACTGCCTCACGATGCCGTAGGCGGGGTTGAAGCCGAGGAAGCCGGCGGTGACGTACTGGCCGTCGACGTACTCGCCGTCGCTGTCGGTCTTGTTGACCTGGTTCTTGATGAGCGTCGCGTGCAGGTCCTTCTGGGCGCCGTCGCGGTCCACGGTGATGGTGGCGGGGCCGATGGTGTCGCGGATGGTGTCCTGGAGTTGGTTCCAGTTGCGCATCGGCTTGCCGTCTATGGCGACGATCTTGTCGCCTGGTTCGAGTCCTGCCGCCTTGGCGGGGGTGGGAGCGTCGCCCTTGCGGCAGGTGTCGCGCTGCTCGCTCTGGTGGATGACGCAGTCGGAGACCTTGCCGACCGACGTGGTCTGGGTCTGGACGCCGAACGTCATCATGACGCCGAAGAAGACCGCGACGGCGAGGATGAGGTTCATGAAGGGGCCCGCGAACATCACGATGACCCGTTTCCACGGCTTGCGCGTGTAGAAGAGGCGGGTCTCGTCGCCGGGCTCCAGCTCCTCGAACGCGGCCGATCGCGCGTCCTCGATCATGCCGCGCCAGGGCGACGTGGAGCGCGCCTCGATGCGGCCGTCGGGGCCGGGCGGGAACATGCCGATCATGCGGATGTAGCCGCCGAGCGGGATCAGTTTGACGCCGTACTCGGTGTCGCCCCGCTTGCGGGACCAGATGGTCTTGCCGAAGCCGACCATGTACTGCGGCACCCTGATGCCGAACATCTTGGCCGTGCTCAGGTGCCCCAGCTCGTGCCAGGCGATGGAGACCAGCAGTCCGAGGACGAAGACGACTATCCCGAGCAGGGTCATCAGTGCCGTCATGCGCGGGCCTCCGCGGTCGCCTTCGCCGTCAGTTCACGTGCCCGGGCGCGCGCCCAGGTCTCCGCTTCGAGGACGTCCGCGACGGTCAGTGAGGTTCCCGCGCGAGGCGTGCCGTGTTCCGCGACGACCTCGGTGACAGTCTCCATGATGCCGTTGAACGGCAGGACGCCGTTCAGGAACGCGTCCACGCACTCCTCGTTTGCGGCATTGAACACCGCGGGCGCGGTTCCCGCGAGCTGCCCCACGTGCCGCGCGAGTCCCACCGCCGGGAACGCCTCGTCGTCCAGCGGGAAGAACTCCCAGGACAGGGCCTTCGTCCAGTCGAACGCGGGCGCCGCGTCGGGCACGCGCTCCGGCCAGCCGAGTCCGATCGCGATCGGCCCCCGCATGTCCGGCGGCGTGGCCTGCGCCATGGTGGAGCCGTCGGTGAACTCCACCATGGAGTGCACGTACGACTGCGGGTGCACGACCACTTCGATGCGGTCGAACGGGATGTCGTACAGCAGGTGGGCCTCGATGACCTCAAGGCCCTTGTTGACGAGGGTGGCCGAGTTGACGGTGATGACCGGTCCCATGGCCCACGTGGGGTGGGCGAGCGCGTCCTCGGGGGTGACGTCGGCCAGATCGGCCTTGCTGCGGCCTCTGAAGGGCCCTCCTGAGGCCGTGACGAGCAGCTTGCGTACGTCGGCCCTGGTGCCGCTTGCGAGGGCCTGGAACAGCGCCGCGTGCTCGGAGTCGACCGGGATGATCTGGCCGGGCTTCGCCAGGGCCTTCACCAGCGGGCCGCCGACGATGAGCGATTCCTTGTTGGCGAGCGCGAGGCTGCGTCCGGCCCGTAGTGCCGCGAGGGTCGGAGCGAGGCCGATGGAGCCTGTGATGCCGTTGAGGACCGTGTGACAGGGGCTCTCTGCGAGCTGTGTGGCGGCTTCGGGGCCCGCGAGGATCTCCGGGATGGTGTCGTTCCGGCCGTACTGCGCGCGGAGCGCCTCGCGCAGCGCGTCCACCGCGTCGTGCCTGGCGACCGCCACCGTCTCGGCCCGGAGCCGGTGCGCCTGCTCGGCGAGCAGCCCCACCTTCCCGCCCGCTGCGGAGAGTCCGGTGACCCGGAAGCGGTCCGGGTTGCGCAGCACCAGGTCGATGGCCTGGGTGCCGATCGAACCTGTCGAACCGAGGATGACGATGTCCCGCGCGCCGTCGGCCGCCCCGTGTGGGGCGAAGGCGATATGCGGGTCTGCGAGCGGTGAGGGCCTGTCGGTCATCCCCCCATTGTTGCCGCTCCGTCTGTGCGCGTTGACAGGGCGCCCCGGACTTCCGCCATGAAGTGGGCGAACCGGGCCTCCTGGCCCCGTACGGCGCGGCTGGGGGCGACTCGGGACGCGGCGGAACGGGGCGGCGCGGGGTGCGGCGGGCGACGGTGCAGGAGCGCGTGGGACGGTGCGGCGTCGTCGGCCTCGTTCCGCGCACCGTTGTGCACCCCGTCACGCGACGTGCTCCGTGTTCCCGGTGCGGTCCGCCCCGATGCCGCCACGTCGCGCGGCCCGCCCGCTACGTCCTGAGCGGTCGGGCCATACGCGCGGGTGGTCAGGTCAGCGAATGGGACGGTGCACGTTCTCCGCCCGGGAGGGGCCGGGTTCGGCGTCGGCGATCCAGGGGCCCTCACCGCTGGGGTCGACGATGCCTTCCTCCAGCCATGTGTAGGCCCCGTCCATGACCTTCTTCACGACCTGGCGGTCCGTGCCGTCGGTGTTGGTCCACAGACGGGAGAACAACTCGTCGACGCGAATACGCGCCTGCCGGCAGAACGTGTCGGCGAGCTGGTACGCCTCGCGCCCGTGCTCGCCCGTGGTGCGCAGCATCTCCGCGCGGACGCAGGACGCGCTCATCGCGAAGAGTTCGGCGCCGATGTCCACGACGCGGCCGAGGAAGCCCTGCTTGGTCTCCATGCGGCCCTGCCAGCGCGACATGGCGTAGAAGGTCGAGCGGGCCAGTTTGCGCGCGGCACGCTCGACGTAGCGCAGGTGCCCGGCGAGGTCGGCGTGGCCCGCGGGGTGGAACTCCGCGAACGAGCCGGGGAGTTGGCCGGGCCCTGCGACGAGCTTCGGCAGCCAGCGTGCGTAGAAGCCACCGGCGCGCGCGCCCGCGCGTGCCTTGTCGCCGAGCGTCGTCTCGGGATCGATGAGGTCGCCCGCGACCGACAGGTGGGCGTCGACCGCCTCGCGGGCGATCATCAGATGCATGATCTCGGTGGAGCCCTCGAAGATGCGGTTGATCCTGAGGTCGCGGAGCAACTGCTCGACGGGGACGGGGCGCTCGCCCCTGGCCGCGAGGGACGCCGCGGTCTCGAAGCCGCGGCCGCCGCGGATCTGGACGAGTTCGTCGGCCATGAGCCACGCCATCTCGGAGCCGTAGAGCTTGGCGAGCGCGGCCTCGATGCGGATGTCGTTGCGGTCCTCGTCGGCCATCTGGGACGACAGGTCGAGTACGGCCTCGAGCGCGAAGGTGGTGGCCGCGATGAAGGAGATCTTGGCGCCGACGGCCTCGTGCCGCGCCAGGGGCCTGCCCCACTGCTCGCGGACCGCCGACCACTCCCTGGCGATCTTCAGGCACCACTTGCCCGCGCCCGCGCACATGGCGGGCAGGGACAGGCGTCCGGTGTTGAGGGTGGTCAGCGCGATCTTGAGACCCGCGCCCTCGGGGCCGATGCGGTTGGCGGCGGGCACCCGGACCCGGTGGAAGCGCGTGACGCCGTTTTCGATGCCGCGCAGCCCCATGAAGGCGTTGCGGTTCTCCACGGTGATGCCCTCGCTGCCAGCTTCGACCACGAAGGCGGTGATGCCGCCCTTGTGCCCCTCGGAGGCCGGCACGCGCGCCATGACCACCAGGAGGTCGGCGACGACGCCGTTGGTGGTCCAGAGCTTCACCCCGTCGAGGACGTAGTCGTCGCCGTCGGGTTCGGCGGTGGTGGCGAGGCGGGCCGGGTCGGAGCCGACGTCGGGCTCCGTCAGCAGGAAGGCGGAGATGTCGGTACGCGCGCAACGCGGCAGGAAGGCGTCCCTCTGCTCCTGCGAGCCGAAGAGCTTCAGCGGCTGCGGCACGCCGATCGACTGGTGCGCCGACAGCAGGGCGCCGATGGCGGGGCTCGCCGAACCGGCAAGCGCCAGCGCCTTGTTGTAGTACACCTGTGTGAGCCCAAGGCCGCCGTACTTGGTGTCGATCTTCATGCCGAGCGCGCCGAGGCCCTTGAGCCCCTTGATGACCTCGTCGGGGATGCGCGCCTCGCGCTCGATCAACGCCGAGTCCACCTGGTTCTCGCAGAAGTCGCGCAGGGCCTCCAGGAACGCCTCTCCGCGCCGTACGTCGTCGTCCGCGGGGAGCGGGTGCGGGTGGATGAGATCGAGCCGGAAACGCCCGAGGAACAGTTCCTTGGCGAAGCTCGGCTTGTGCCAGTCCTGCTCCCTGGCTTCCTCGGCGACCTTGCGGGCCTCGTGTTCGCTGACGGAGGGACGGGGCGTGGGGGTCGTGGGTGCGGACATAGTGCGTCACCTCGCCGCGACTGGGCTGTGGGAAGTCTTCCGGTCGACGGGTTACCGGCCGGTTGTACTCGGTCGTATGTACCCGCTTGCCGCGATTGCTATCAGCCCGGGGCCGTTCGGCGCAGCACCGCGCTCCCCCGCGTCCCGTCCTCCGGGGAAGCGCCGCCTCCCGCTACGTCGCACACCGTTCGCGTACAAAACGCGCGCGTATGGCGCCGGACGCACCGAAAGCGAGGGTCCCTGCCGCGACCGGGAACGGCCCGCGCGCATATGCCCGCAACACACTTTCAGGGGGCGCGCGATGAAAGTTCGTACGCCCCCTGAAGGAAGTGTTCGGAGCGGACCTGGCGCGGCGGGCAATGCGCGCGTTGTATGCCTACAGGTCGAGCCCAGTGAGCACCATGACGCGCTCGTACGTGTAGTCCGCCATGGCGAAGCGCACGCCCTCCCGCCCGACGCCGGACCGCTTCACGCCGCCGTAGGGCATCTGGTCCGCGCGGTACGAGGGCACGTCGCCGATCACGACGCCGCCGACCTCCAGCGCGCGGTGCGCCCGGAACGCCGCCTGCACGTCATGGGTGAAGACGCCCGCCTGGAGGCCGTACTTGGATTCGTTGACGGCCGCGAACGCCGCCTCCTCGCCCTCCGCGCGCGCGACGCTGACCACGGGCCCGAAGACCTCCTCGTGGGCCAGCGTGACACCGCCGGGGACGTCGGAGAGCACCGTGGGGGCGTACGCGGCACCGTCGCGCTTGCCGCCGGTGAGCACCGTGGCACCGGCGCCCGCCGCCTCGTCGACCCAGGATTCCACGCGCTGCGCCGCGTCCTCGCTGACGAGCGGGCCCACGTCGGTCGCGTCGTCGGCCGGGTCCCCGGTCACCTGCGCCTCCACGGCCCGTACGATGCGCGGCACCAGCCGGTCGTAGACGGAGGCGTCGGCGATCACCCGCTGCACGGAGATGCAGGACTGGCCGGCCTGGTAGTTGGAGAACGCCGCGATCCGCGACGCCGCGTGGTCGAGGTCGGCGTCGGAGGAGTAGTCGGCGAGGACGACGGCCGCGCCGTTGCCGCCGAGTTCGAGCGTGCAGTGCTTGCGCGGCACGGAGTCGAGGATGGCGAAGCCGACCTTGTCGGAGCCCGTGAAGGAGATCACCGGCAGGCGCTCGTCCTGGACGAGGGAGGGCATGCGGTCGTTCTCCACCGGGAGGATGGACCAGGCGCCCGCGGGCAGGTCGGTCTCGGAGAACAACTCCCCGAGCAGCATCGCCGACAGGGGCGTCGCGGGCGCGGGCTTGAGGACGATGGGCGCGCCCGCGGCGATGGCCGGCGCGATCTTGTGCGCACACAGGTTCAGCGGGAAGTTGAACGGCGCGATCCCGAGGACGACGCCCTTGGGGAAGCGCCGGGTGAAGGCGAGGCGCCCCGCGCCGCCGGGGTCGGTGTCCAGGCGCTGCCCGTCGCCGCCGTTGAAGCGGCGCGCCTCGTCCGCGGCGAAGCGGAACACCGAGATGGCGCGGCCGACCTCGCCGCGGGCCCACTTCATGGGCTTGCCGTTCTCCGCCGAGATCAGCGCGGCGATCTCCTCGGTGCGCTCCGCGATGCGCCGGGAGACGTGGTCGAGCGCCGTCGAGCGCACATGGGCCGGGGTGCGGGCGAACTCGTCGCGCACCGCGTACGCGGCCGCCACGGCCTCCTCGACCTGGGCGTCGGTGGGGATGGCCATCCGCCCGACCACACGCCCGTCCCAGGGGCTCGTGACATCGACGGTGCGCTCGCCGGTGGCCTGACGGCCTGCGAGCCAGAAGGCGTGGGTGGACGTCATTTCGGTGACCGGCCCTTCCGCGATGGGGTCTCTTGGCTCCCACCGTAGGGGCGACGCGCGGGGTGGTCGTTTGTCCGCCACGTAGCAGTCGGCCAGGCCGCTACTACAGATTGGCCGCCGTCACTCGGGCGGAGCAGCGTTGCCCCGCGGCATGCTGGCAACGGCGCTCTTCCCCAGGGGTACGGCGAGCGGCCTCCCGCGCGGTGTCCGCGTCGTGTGCCTACTCCGTGCCCGACGTCGCCTTCAGCGCCAGCCACAGCTCCATGCGAACGTCCGGGTCGTCGAGGGAGCGTCCGAGGATCTCCTCGACCCTGCGCATGCGGTAACGCAGCGTGTGCCGGTGCACCCCGAGATCGGCGGCAGCGGCGTCCCACTGGCCATGCCGGGACAGCCAGGCGCGCAACGACGCCACCAGGTCGCCGCGCCCCGTCGCGTCGTGCTCGCGCAGCGCGCGCAGCAGTCCGTCAGCGAAGGCCCGTACGGCGTCGTCGGCCAGCAGCGGCAGGACGGAGCCGGCCGCGACCTCCGCGTGCTCCACGAGCGCGCGTCCACGCCGCCGTGCCACGGAGAGCGCCTGCTGCGCCTGCTTGTACGCGGTGGTGGCGGCCACGGGGCCCGCCGGGGCGGAGCACCCCATGACGACGGCGAAGTCGCCGGCCTTCGCCGGATCGGACGCGACGCCGCGGGCCATCTCCAGCGCTTCGGCGTAACCCGCGCAGGCGTCGGCGGCGGCTCCCCCGTCGCCGACCAGCAGGACGAGCCGGCCTCCCTCGGGCACCGCGAGCACCGCCTCGCCCGACCGCGCGGCGGCCGACTCGACCACGTCGACGAGCGCCTCCAGCGGGTCGATGTTCACCGTGCCGCCTCCCGCGGGTCCGGCCACCGCCGACCTGCCGAGGCTCGGCGCCAGGACGTCCGCCAGCGCACGCGAGGCGGACGCGGCCGACGTCGCCTCGGCGATGACCATCCGGTACGGGGCGTCCAGCAGGCCGCCGTAGAGGTCGCCGGCGACGGCACGCGCGTGGTCCGGTTCGTTCGCGAGGAGCATGCGCAGCACGGCGGCGCCGATGCGCAGTTCCGCCGCGTGCAGGGAGCGCGAGCGTTCCATGGTGAGCGTGAGCAGCGAGATGGCGGCGTGCACGGCGTAGCGCTGCGCCGTGCCGAGGTTGGCCGCGGTGCCCACGGCGAGCGCCGCGCGCGGGCGCCGCCCGGTGCCGAGCGAGTGCAGTTCGACGCGGTCCTCCGTGCCCGCGACGACGGCGGCGGCCGGGGCGGGGCGCTCGCGCAGCCGCTCGACGTCCTCGGTGAGCCGTCCGGCCCTGCGCGTCGACCACTCCGGCGCGGTGGCCACGACGGCGCCCGACGCGTCGTAGAGCGCCGCCCAGCCGTCGACCTGGGTGGCGAGCGCGGAGAGCAGCCCTTCGGGCCCGGCGCCCAGCGCCTGCTTCGTCAGCTCACGCTGCGCCGCGAAGCCCGCCGTGACGGCGCGGTACTGCTCGGCGGCGATGGCGGCCGACACGGCCTTGCTGATCGCGAGGAACGGGGTGCGCCGCGGTACTTCGAGGAGCGGGAGCCCCTCCGTCGTCGCGGCGTCCACCAGCGCCTTGGGCACCTCTTTGTAATGCACCCCGACGGCGAACCCCAGACCCACGACACCGGCGCCCACGAGGCGCTTCACGTAGCGGGTCATCGCCTCGGGGTTCTCGGCGTCGAGTTTGAGGGCGGTGATCAACAGAAGTTCACCGCCCTCCATGTAGGGCACCGGGTCGGCGAGTTCGCTCGCGTGCGCCCAGCGCACTGCCCGGTCGAGGTGCTCCTCACCGGCGCGCACCGTCAGCCTGAGCGCGGAGTGGTGGACGAGCGAGGCGAGGGTGGGAGGCATGGGGCCTGGGCCTTCGGTCAGTGATGACGTGCGGGGCGGTCCAACGGATGCGTGCCATGGGCCTGGCGTGATGTCCCGGCGGCCTCAACGGCCACGGGGCTGGGTCGTGGGCTCGGGTCGGTACTGCGGACGACACGTCGGACCTGCGGAATCTTGCGCCGCGTGATCACTTGGCCGTCGCGTATGAACAGTCAATATCGATTCTGCCTCACTGTACGGTACGGGCACAGCATCAATCGGGCACAAACGGAATCGTCCGGCTCGGCGAACGCCGTACCACTGCGCCCTTGCGCCCCCCTGAGCGCGCGGGCGCTACGTGCCGCCGACGGGCGCTGTCACTCGCCGGTCACCCTCACCACGGCAGGACGTACCGACGTCGCAACAGATCGGCTCCACGCGCGCGGGCGCTACTCCCCCGCCACACGGCGACGTAGCGCTCCGT
>NZ_JBITGT010000016.1:62370-109566 GCF_044457285.1 Streptomyces sp. NPDC050560 | reverse complement strand
GGCTCCGTGGCTCCGTGGCTCCGTGGCTCCGTGGCTCCGTGGCTCCGTGGCTCCGTGGCTCCGTGGCTCCGTGGCTCCGTGGCTCCGTGGCTCCGTGGCTCCGGCGGGGAGATACCGGGCTCAGCCGCGCAGGTCGACCAGGAGCGGCGGTGCGTGTTCGCCGCGGATGCTGGTGAGGGAGAGCACCGCGTGGCCGGGTGGCACGGAGTGGGCCAGTTCGGAGGCCGACCAGCGCTCGCGTTCCACTTGGCGGACGGTGACGGCGCGCGCGGTGGGGGCGCGTCCCGTGATCATCCGCCGCAGCATGTGCACCGTCTTGCCGAGGGGCGTCTCGGCGATGATCTGCCGGTCGGTGATGTCGCGCGCCTCGATCCACTCCTTGCCCCAGACCTCCGCGAAGTCCTGGCCGTCCCACGGGGTGAGTCCGGACAGTGCCATGCGGCAGCCGATCGCGCCGAGCAGGGGGCCGCGCAGGGGACGTGGCGCGTCGTCGAGGGTGCGCAGGGTGAGTACCGCGCCGGCGTTCGCGGAGCGCAGCCGCTGGATGCCGCGGACGGCCTCCGGGGTGACGGCGCCCGTGGCGTCGTCGAGGATCAGGCAGGCGAAGAGCGAGCGGTCCTCGCGGACGGCGACGTTGGCCATGAACTGCGCCAGGACGAGGCGCGTGAGGATGCGCGACGCGTCGGCGTGGCCGCGCTGCGGCAGGTCGATGCGGACGCGTACCGGGTGGTCGAGGGCGCGCAGGGAGAAGGGCCGCCCGTTGCCCGAGGTGTCGAAGAAGTCGGCGAAGGCGGGCCGGTCCAGGAGCGCGACGCGGTCGGCGAGGGCGCCGGCGACGTCGCCGGGGTGGGCGAGCTGGCGCTCCCTGGCGTCGAGTTCGCGCAGCATGGCGTCCTGGCGGGTGTCGGTCAGCGCCTTGCGCAGGGTGCCGAGGGCGCCTGGCGAGCCGTCGAGCAGGGCGCGCAGCTCGGATACGGACGGGAAGCGGCCGTGGACGGCCTGGAAGGGGCCGAGGAGCTGTGCGAGGACGGTGGTGGAGCGTCGGCCGTCGCTGCCCGTGTGCGGGTCGCTCAGATCGCCGACGAGGGCTTCGGCGAGGACGGCGGCGGCTTCGTCGGGGTCGGTGGCGCCGCCGTAGAGGTCGAGGTCGTAGCGGGACTCGGGGCGGCCGATCCGGATGACGACGTCGTACGCCTCCGTCGGGCCGAGTCCCGCTCCGGCGGCCCCGACGACGACCACGGCGGCGCGTCCCGCGAGCGCCTGGAGGCAGAGGGATTCGGCGAGCGGCCACACCACGCTGCCGGTCTTGCCGGAGCCGGGCGGGCCCACGGCAAGCAGGGAGGTGCCGAGCAGGTCGGGTCCGAGCGCGACGCCCGCGCCGCGGTACTCGTAGGGGTTGCGTTCGTCTTCGGCGCTGGCGCCGATGCGCACCTGGGCGGTGACGAGGTCGTGGCGTCCGCTGCGTCCCGGCAGGTCGCGCGCGCCGGACGGGTGGATGCACGCGGCGGCCCCGTCCTTGAGCACCGCGGCGACGAACGCCGCCAGGGTGTTGCGTCCGTTCCGCACTCCTTGCCACGCGCGCGCGAGTCGCGCGTGGTCGACGTCGCGCATGAGGCCCGCGCGCGCGTCCGCCGCGAGCCGTTCCGCGGCCTCCCCGGCGCCGGCGGCGCGGAGCTGAGGCCACTCCGCGGGGTCCTGCTGCGGGGGAACGGGGGGCGGCGCGGCGGGGACGGCGCGGCGCCATGCGGGCAGGCCGTAGCGGCGCCACACCTCGCCCCAGCGGCCGAGTCTGCCGACTCCGATCATGATCGCGACGGCCACCACGACGTAGTACGCATAGACCACGACCACCGACCCGAAGGAGTGGGGCTCGGCCCAGGAGTCCGGGATCATCGCGTAGAGCGGGACAAGCCACCAGCCGCCCAGGTAACCGTTCCAGAGCAGGGACCAGACGAGCCAGCCCACCAGGAAGGCGATGAGCGCGCCGCCAAGGAGTTGGCGCGCGGGGATGGTCTCCGGCTGCTGTGCGGGCCGGGGACGGTGCCCCAGGCGCCAGATGCCGGGCGGTGCCTCGGGGCGCGGTTGCCTGAGCCAGGCGAGGAACGCGTTGCCGTTGGGCAGCGGCGGCGCGGTGGGTGCTCCGGGCACGCCGCCGGGGTGCGCGACGGCGCCCGGCTGCGTCACGGGCTGGGGCGGAACGGCGGGTTTCGCTGGAGCCGGACGGGCGCCCGCGCCACGCGGGTCCTGTGTGCCCTCGGTGTTCATCTCCCCTTGCCCCCTGACCTGCCGCTGGTTCGCGGATCAATCTAGTGCCAGTCCGGGGCCCGTTCACCGGCTACGCGCCCGCGCCCGCGCTAATGCGCCACCGGCGCACCGTCGGCGCGGTGTATCGCGACATACGGTGCGTCGCCGCCACATCGCATGTGTCCACGGCGGACAACCCCTCACCAGAAGAACTCCCCCGTGGAGCATGCCTCCACCCTGCCGAAGCCCCTAGCCTGCGGAAGACGGCGGAGAAAAAGCGGCCGAGAGGGTCTGATAGCGCCGCAATCGCCGCGAAAGACGCCGTCGGCAGCCGAACAACCGGAACAGTGCGAAGCAGCGCGTGCGGCAGCACCGTGTCGCGCACCGTCGCCGCAGAAGACCACACATCCGCACCACCCCCACCAGGAGCGCCTCATGACCGCACTTCCGCAGGAGCGCCGCCTCGTCACCGCGATCCCCGGTCCGAAGTCGCAGGAGCTACAGGCCCGACGCAACGCCGCCGTGGCGGCGGGCGTGGCCTCCACGATGCCGGTGTTCGCCGCGCGGGCGGGCGGCGGCATTCTGGAGGACGTCGACGGCAACCGGTTGATCGACTTCGGCTCCGGTATCGCCGTCACCACGGTCGGGGCGTCCGCGGAGGCCGTCGTGAGGCGTGCGTCGGCCCAGCTCGCGGACTTCACCCACACCTGCTTCATGGTGACGCCGTACGAGGGCTACGTGGCCGTCGCGGAGCACCTGGCGGAGCTGACGCCGGGCGACCACGCGAAGAAGTCCGCGCTGTTCAACTCCGGCGCCGAGGCCGTGGAGAACGCCGTCAAGATCGCACGCGTGTACACAAAGCGGCAGGCGGTCGTCGTGTTTGACCACGGCTACCACGGGCGTACCAATCTGACGATGGCGTTGACTTCGAAGAACATGCCGTACAAGAACGGTTTCGGTCCGTTCGCGCCCGAGGTCTACCGGGTGCCCGTCGCGTACCCGTACCGGTGGCCGACCGGCCCCGAGAACTGCGGCCCCGAGGCGGCGGCGCAGGCCATCGACGAGATCACGAAGCAGGTCGGCCCCGAGAACGTCGCGGCCATCGTCATCGAGCCGCTGTTGGGCGAGGGCGGCTTCATCGAGCCCGGCAAGGGGTTCCTGCCTGCGTTGCGGGAGTTCGCCACGCAGCACGGCATCGTGTTCGTCGCCGACGAGATCCAGTCCGGCTTCTGCCGTACGGGGCAGTGGTTCGCGTGTGAGGACGAGGGCGTCGTGCCGGACCTGATCACCACCGCCAAGGGCATCGCGGGCGGTCTGCCTCTGGCCGCCGTCACCGGCCGGGCGGAGATGATGGACGCCGCCCACGCGGGTGGTCTCGGCGGTACCTACGGCGGCAACCCGGTGGCGTGCGCGGGCGCGCTCGGCGCCATCGAGACCATGAAGGAACTCGACCTGCCCGCGAAGGCGCGCAGGATCGGGGAGATCATGCACGGCCGACTCACCGCGATGGCGGAGAAGTTCGACCTCATCGGCGACGTACGGGGCCGCGGCGCCATGATGGCCCTCGAACTGGTGAAGGACCGTGAGACCAAGGAGCCGGCCCCGGAGCGGACCGCGGCGGTGGCGAAGGCGTGCCACGCGGCCGGTCTCGTCGTTTTGACGACCGGCACGTACGGCAACGTGCTCCGTTTCCTGCCGCCCCTGGTGATCGGCGAGGACCTGCTGAGCGAGGGCCTGGACATCATCGAGGAAGCCTTCGCGAGCGCCTGAGAGGCCGGGGCGCGGCGCCGCCCGGAGCACGGGCGGCGCGCTTCCCCGAACGGCCCCCGGTCAGTCTGTGACGTGGGTGACAGGGGCTGTGGCCTGGGACGACAGGCAGAGCGTGTGAAGAAGGTGTGGGAGGCCAATGACGACATACCGTTCGGACTGTTGTAGCCCGCCTCCCCTGCCCTAGGTTTTTCACAGATGAGCGAGACACCCCGTCCGCGGGATACTGCGGACGAAGCCAGTTCGAAGCCTCCCCAGCTCCGTTCCGGTTCCGTTCTCGCGCACACACCCGGAGCCCCGCGTTCCGGAACTCCTCACCGATCGGACGGCCGCCCGCCCCAAACCCCCCGGGGCGAGCGGTCCACCGGTCATCTCGGCCGCCCCGGAACCATCCCCCCGGTTCCGGGGCGGCCGGCCTCTTCTCCGACCCGGCGGTGGGCGCTTCTGTGCGCTGTGGCCGCCGCGCTCTTCTCTCTGGCCGTCTGGCAGGTCGTCGCGGGCGGCGCCGTACGGAGCGCCGACGAACGGCTGGGCGGCGCCGTACGGGGCAGCTCGGCGCCGCTGCCGCGCGATGTCGCGGGGTTCTTCGCGGACCTGGGCAACGCCGTCGTCGCGGTGCCGCTGCTCGTGGCCATCCTCATGTGCGCCGCGTGGTGGGGTCGCGGCTCGCGCAGAGGGTGGGCGGCGCCGCTCGCCGCGGCGTTGGCGATGGCCGCGGTGCCCGCCGTAGTCGTACCGCTGAAGTCCGCCGTCGGGCGCGCGGGGCCGCCCGGCATGGACGGGGTCGGCTACTTCCCGTCGGGCCACGCCGCGACGGCGGGCGTCGCCTACGGTGCCGCGGCCGTGCTCATCCTGCCGCGACTCGCGCGCGCGTTCGCGCGCCTTGCTGTGGCGACGGGCGCGGTGGCGCTGAACGTCGTCATCGGGCTCTGTCTGGTGCGGCGCGGCTACCACTGGCCCCTGGATGTGCTGGGCAGTTGGTGCCTGACCGCCCTGCTCCTGTGGCCGGTGGCCGCCGTGACGGCGCTGTACGGCCGCAGGAGGGCCTGAACGACCCCTCCCCGCACACCGACGCCTCAAGGGCTTCGGGTGCAGGGAGGGGGCGTACGGAGCCGTCAGCCGAAGTAGCCGTCGAAGGTCTTGGCGAACTCTCCGCCGCTGTAGAGGTCCCAGTTGACGGACCAGGCCATCAGGCCCCGGAGGTCGGGCCAGGAGCCGTGGGGCGTGTAGGAGCCGCAGCCGGTGTTCGCCGTGAGGCAGTCGAGCGTGGTCGTCACGTCCGCGGGGGGTACGTAGCCGTTTCCCGCGGTCTGCGAGGCGGGCATGCCGATGGCGACCTGGTCGGGGCGGAGCGCGGGGAACTTGTTGTCCGCGTCGCCCGCGACGGGGAAGCCGGTGAGGAGCATGTCGGTCATCGCGATGTGGAAGTCGGCGCTGCCCATGGTGTGGTACTGGTCGTCGAGGCCCATGATCGGCCCCGAGTTGTAGTCCTGCACGTGAAGCAGCGTCAGGTCGTCGCGCAGCGCGTAGATGACGGGGAGGTAGGCGCCGGCCCGGGGGTCCTGGCCGCCGAAGGGGCCCGCGCCGTAGTACTGGTAGCCGAGTTGGACGAAGAACGTCTCCGGGGCCATGGTGAGGGTGAAGCCATCGCCGTAGCGATCCTTGAGGGTCTTCAGAGCCGAGATCAGGTTGACGACCACCGGTGTCGTCGGGTTCTTGAAGTCGGTGTCGTCCGTGTCCAGGGACAGCGAGTGTCCCTCGAAGTCGATGTCAAGGCCGTCGAGGCCGTACTCGTCGATGATCGCCGAGACCGAGGACACGAAGGCGTCGCGGGCGGCGGCGGTGGTCAGTTGCACCTGGCCGTTCTCACCGCCGATGGAGATCAGGACCTTCTTGCCGGCCGCCTGCTTGGCCTTGATGGCGTCCTTGAACTCGGCGTCGCTCTCCACGGTGGGGCACTCGCTCTGGGGGCAGCGGTCGAAGCGGATGTCCCCGGAGGTGGGCGAGGTGGGCTCGCCGAACGCCAGGTCGATGACGTCCCAACTGTCGGGGACATCGGCCATGCGCGTGTATCCGGAACCGTTGGCGAAGCTCGCGTGCAGATAGCCCACGAGGGCATGTTGCGGAAGCGCCGCGTCGGCACGTGCCGCGGAGCGTGCGGGGGCGTCGCGGACCGCGGCGTGGGCCCCGGACGGAGCGGCGAGCCCGAGGACGGGCAGCGCGAGCAACGCCGCGGCGAGGAGAGCGGTACTGCGCGCGCGTATGGGCGACGAGGCGGATCTGTTGGCGTCCACGGCAACCTCCGGTGGGGGGCTCGGTACGAGACGGAGCGGTGGGTGCGGGTGAAGTGCGCCCAATTTGGTCCAGACCAATCGGGTTGTCAAGGTGCCGCTCACAAGTCGGCGCCCGGATACGCGGCGCGCGTCGCACCGTCAGGCGGCACACGTCGCGCCGTTCAGCGGTCGCCCTCATCCCGCCGCTGCGCCACCGCCTCGTGCAGAACGAGCTCCAGCAGGGCGGCGTCCGTGAGGGTGCCGGTGCCGTCGGGCGGGACCAGCCACCGCACGCCGCCCTCGGCCACCCGCCTCGGATGCGGGGCCCCGATCCAGGCGCCGGGCCCCGCCGTGGAGAGGCCGGTGCCGACCCAGTGGGCCGCCGCGCCTGCGGGCACGAAGAAGCCGATGCGTGCGCCGCCCAGGCCGTCCAGCACGGGTCCCGGCCTGCCGACGAGGCGCACCAGCACGTCGAGGGCGGCGCGGCCGAGGACGTCGGGCGTGATCAGCACGTCCCAGCGGCGCCCCGCCGGCAGCGGGACGACCGCGCGCGGGTTGTGCGCCCATCGTCGGCGGCACGCCGCCGGATCGGGCGCCACGGACACCAGCCAGTCCACTGCGGCCCTCCGCCCAGGACATGTCACGCGGGCTCCCTCCCCGGGTTGTCACGGCAGGCGCCGGTGCGGCGCCCCACCGGGAGAGCGGGGAGTACGGGCGGCGTTA
The DNA here is from genome assembly GCF_044457285.1 of Streptomyces sp. NPDC050560. Taxonomy (NCBI): domain Bacteria; kingdom Bacillati; phylum Actinomycetota; class Actinomycetes; order Kitasatosporales; family Streptomycetaceae; genus Streptomyces; species Streptomyces sp. NPDC050560. The sequence goes on along the minus strand of NZ_JBITGT010000016.1, from coordinate 102,559 downwards.
CGCGGGTCGCGACGGGGCAGGGACGTGACGTCGGTCACAACGCACCGCCGATGTCGCCGGGAGCCGCGACGTCGCGGCGCGCGGGTCGTGGTCAGCTGTCGAAGCCGAGGCCCAGGCGGTCCATGGTGCGCAGCCACAGGTTGCGCCGTCCCTGATGGCTGTCGGCGCGTGCCAGGGACCACTTGGTGAGCGCGATGCCGGCCCAGGCGAACGGCTCCGGCGGGAAGGGCAGCGGCTTGCTGCGCACCATGGTCAGGACGGTGCGCTCCGTGCGCTCCCCGGCGAGGAAGTCGAGCATCACCTCGGCGCCGAACCGCGTGGCGCCGACGCCCAACCCCGTGTACCCGGCCGCGTAGGCGACGCGGCCGCCATGCGCCGTACCGAAGAAGGGCGAGAAGCGGGAGCAGGTGTCGATGGCGCCGCCCCATGCATGGCTGAAACGCACCCCTTCGAGTGAGGGGAAGCAGCGGAAAAAGTGCTGGGCGAGCCTCGCGTACGTGGCGGGCCTGTTCTCGTACTCGGCGCGGATGTGGCCGCCGTAGGGATAGACGGCGTCGTAGCCGCCCCACAGGATGCGGTCGTCGGAGGTGAGTCTGAAGTAGTGGAACCGGTTGGCGGTGTCCGAGAGCCCCTGGCGCCTCTCCCAGCCGATGGCGGCGCGTCGGGCCGCGTCCAGGGGCTCCGTCATCAGCGCGTAGTCGTACACGGGCACCGTGTACGGGCGGACCCGGCGCAGCAGCGAGGGGAAGGCGTTGGTGCCGAGGGCCGCCTGGCGGGCGCGGACGGCGCCGTAAGGGGTGGGCGCGTCGAGTCCCGCGCCGCGGCGGGTGAGGCGGAGCACGGGGGTGTGCTCGTAGAGGCGTACACCGCGCGCGATACACGCGCGTCTGAGGCCCCAGGCGAGTCGTGCGGGATGCAGCATGGCGACCCCGTCGCGGTCCCACACGCCGCCGAGGAAGGTGGGCGAGTCGACCTCGCGGCGTACCTGCTCCGCGTCCAGGAGTTCGAGGCCGGTGCCGAGGCCGCGGCGTCGCAACTCGGCGTGGCCACGGCGCTGTTCCGCGACCTGGTAGGGCTCCGTGGCGACGTCGATCTCTCCGGTGCGTTCGAAGTCGCAGTCGATGCCGTAGCGGGCGACGGTGCTCTCGATGGCGTCGAGGTTGCGGGCGCCGAGCCGTTCCAGCGTGGCGACTTCGCCCGGCCACCGGCTGAGCCCGTTGTCGATGCCGTGGGTGAGGGTAGCGGCGCAGAAGCCGCCGTTGCGGCCGGAGGCGGCCCAGCCGGTCTCCTTGGCCTCGACGAGCACGACGTCGCGGCCGGGGTCACGCTCCTTGGCGAGCAGAGCCGTCCACAGGCCGCTGTAGCCGCCTCCGACGACCAGGAGGTCGCATTCCTCACGGCGGGTCAGCGCGAGCCGCGCAGCGGGCTTGTGCGGGTCATCGAGCCAGAAGGGGACGGGCCGGGCCTCGGCCAGCGCGGCGGTCCAGCGGGTCTCGGTGTCGGCTGCCATGGTGTCAGCTCCCGGCAGATCGGTTACGGGGCCGGTCAGGTGCGGATTTCTCGGGCGCTCCGCCCGCGGCGTCTTCCGACGAGCATGCCGAGGAGAACGGCCGCCACGGCGACAATGAACAGCACGGTGCCGATGACATTGACCTGAACGGGCGTACCACGCTGGGCGGAGCCCCAGACGTACATGGGAAAAGTCACGGTGGAGCCCGCGTTGAAATTGGTGATGATGAAATCGTCGAAGGACAGCGCGAAGGCGAGCAGGGCACCCGCCGCGATACCCGGTGCCGCAATCGGCAGCGTGACGCGGAGGAATGTCTGGACGGGACTCGCGTAGAGATCGCGGGCCGCCTGTTCGAGATTCGGGTCCATGGACATCACCCGGGCCTTGACGGCCGTGACGACAAAGCTCAGGCAGAACATGACGTGGGCTATGAGGAGCGTCCAGAATCCGAGTTGCGCACCCATGTTGAGGAACAGGGTGAGCAGGGACGCGGCCATCACCACTTCCGGCATTGCCATCGGAAGGAAGATCAGCGAATTGACCGCGGTGCGGCCGCGGAACCTGTAGCGGGACAGCGCGAAAGCGATCATGGTGCCGAGCACGGTCGCCCCCAGTGTCGCCCAGCCGGCGAGCTGGAGGCTGAGGGTCAGCGAGCCGCACAGGCCGGCGACTCCGCAGGGGTCGGTCCAGGCTTCGGTGGAGAACTCGCGCCAGGCGTAGTTGAAGCGGCCTTCGGGATGGTTGAAGGAGAAGACCGTCACCACCACGTTCGGCAGGAGCAGATAGGCGAGCGTGAGCAGTCCGGCCACGACGACGAGTCGTCGGCGCAGCCACCGCAGCGATGTTCTTGTCGCGGAGAGCGCCCGCATCAGACGATTTCCTCCGTTCCCGCCTTGCGGATGTAGAGGGTGACGACGATGAGGATCGCGGCCATCAGGAGGAAAGAGAGGGCGGCCGCGGTCGGATAGTCGAGTGTGCGCAGGAACTGGGCCTGGATCACGTTGCCGATCATCCGGGTGTCGGTGGAGCCGAGCAGATCGGCGTTCACGTAGTCCCCGCTCGCCGGAATGAAAGTGAGCAGGGTTCCCGAGACGACGCCCGGCAGCGACAGGGGAAAGGTCACCCGGCGGAATACCGTGAAAGGTGCCGCGTAGAGGTCCCGGGCCGCCTCGTGAAGCCGTACGTCGACGCGTTCCAGCGTGGCGTAGAGCGGGAGGATCATGAAGGGCAGGAAGTTGTAGGTGAGCCCGCAGACCACGGCGAGCGGGGTCGCCAGTACGCGGTGGCCTTCGGTCAGGCCGAGCCAGCCCGACACGTCCAGGACGTGCAGGGAGCCCAGCGCTCCGACGACGGGGCCGCCGTCGGCCAGGATGGTCTTCCACGCGAGCGTGCGGATCAGGAAGCTCGTGAAGAACGGCGCGATGACCAGCACGAGCGCGATATGCCGCCAGCGGCCCGCGCGGAAGGCGATGACGTAGGCGAGCGGGTAGCCGAACAGCAGGCACAGCGCCGTCGCCGCGGCGGCGTAGAGCACCGAGCGCAGGAACTGCGGCCAGTAGGCCGACAGCGCGTCCCAGTACGCCGCCACGTGCCACGTGACCTTGAAGCCGTCCTCGAGTGAGCCGGTCTGGACCGAGGTGGACGCCTGGTAGACCATCGGCAGGGCGAAGAAGACGATTAGCCAGAGCATGCCTGGCAGCAGCAGCCAGTACGGGACGAGGCGTGCACGCGCGCGTGCGCGACGTGCCGTCTGCGGGGGTCGGCTTCCCGCGCGCGTGGGCTGCGTGGCGGCCTCTGTCATGTCGCGGACTTCCCGGCGGCCGCACGTCCGGCGGCGGAGCGCTCCGCCGCGACGTCGTCCAGCGCGACGTCGCTGCGTTCCGCTCCGTGCCCGGGGGCGGCGTCGAGGCCGAAGGTGTGCTGCGGGTCCCAGTGCAGGACCACGTCGGCGCCCGGTACGAGGCGGGTGTCCCGGTCGAGGTTCTGTACGTAGACCTCCAGGGCGCCGCAGCCGGGGCTGTCCACGGCGTACTGGGTGGAGACGCCGATGAATCCGGTGTCGGCGATGACGCCGGTGATCCGGTTGCGCTCTTCGGGGACCTGCACGGCGTCGTCGGCGTGGGTGAGGGAGATCTTCTCGGGGCGGACGCCCGCGAGGACGGTGCCCCCGGGCGGGGCGTCTGCGGCACACCGTACGGCGGGGAGCAGCAGCCGGTGGCCGCCCGCCGTCACGACGATGCCGTCGCCGCTCCTGCCGCCGACCGTCGCCTCGATGAGGTTGGAAGTGCCGAGGAAGCCCGCGACGTAGGCCGTACGGGGGTTCTCGTACAGGCCGGCGGGCGCGCCCTGCTGCTCGACGCGCCCCGCGTGCATGACCGCGACGGTGTCGGCCATCGTCATGGCCTCCTCCTGGTCGTGGGTCACATGGATGAAGGTGATGCCGACGTCGGTCTGGATGCGTTTGAGTTCCCGTTGCATCTGGCGCCGCAGTTTCAGGTCGAGAGCGCCGAGCGGCTCGTCGAGGAGCAGGACCTCGGGCCGGTTGATGAGGGCACGCGCGAGTGCGACGCGCTGCTGCTGCCCGCCGGAGAGCTGGTGCGGTTTGCGGTGCGCCCGGTCGCCGAGCTGCACGAGGTCGAGCATGTCCGCCACCTGTTTGCGTACCGCGCGTATGCCCCGTCGCCGCAGGCCGAAAGCGACGTTCTCGAAGACGTCGAGGTGGGGGAAGAGCGCGTACGACTGGAAGACCGTGTTGACCGGTCGCTTGTACGCGGGCAGCGCCGTCACGTCCCGGTCGCCGAGGAGGACGGAGCCGCTGCTGGGCTCTTCAAGACCGGCGATCATCCGCAGCGTCGTGGTCTTGCCGCAGCCGGAGGCGCCGAGCAGGGCGAAGAAGGAGCCTCGCGGCACGGCCAGGTCGAGCGGGTGCACCGCGGTGAAGGAGCCATAGGTCTTGCTGAGCCCGGCGAGGCGGACGTCGCCGCCGTGTGGGGTCGTCATGGGCGTTCCCGTGGTCTGTCGAGGCTGAGGGGTTGAGGGATGGGCGCAACTGCGCGAGCGGTGGCAGGGGCTACATGGCGCGGCGCCGTCGGGATACGTAGCGGCACGGAGCGGGGGCACGTAGCGCGCGACGTGGCCGCACGGGGCACCGCTACGTGGCCGCCGACGTCGCCCCGGGACGCTGCGGTCACGGAGCCGTCAGGAGCCTGTGAGAGCGGCGAACTTCGCCTCGTAGGCCGTCTCCTCCTTCGAGGTGAGCGAGCGGAAGGTGTGCGACGTCGCCGCCATGCGCTTGTCGGGGATGATCAGGGGGGTGTCGGCGGCGTTCTTGTCGATCTTCGCGAGTTCCGGGCGGACGCCGTCGACGGGGCACACGTAGTTGATGTATGCCGCGAGGCGGGCGGCGACGGGCGGCTCGAAGTAGTAGTCGATGAGGCGTTCCGCGTTGGCCTTGTGGCGCGCGTGCGCGGGGACGAGGAGGTTGTCGGACGAGAGCATGTAGCCGCTGTCGGGGACGACGAAGCCGATGTCGTCGCTGTCGGCCTGGAGCTGGACGATGTCGCCCGCCCACGCGAGGCACGCCGCGAGGTCGCCGCTGGTGAGGTCGGCGGTGTAGTCGTTGCCGGTGAAGCGGCGTATCTGGCCGCGGTCCATCGCCTTGCGGAGGCGGGCCAGGGCGGCGTCGTAGTCCGCCGTGGTGACGTGCGCCGGGTCCTTGCCCATGTCGAGGAGCGTGAGCCCCACGGTGTCGCGCATCTCGGACAGCAGTCCGACGCGGCCCTTGAGGCGGGGGTCGTCGAGGAGGTCGGAGAGGGAGTGGACCTCCTGGCCGTCGAGGGCCTTGCGGTTGAACGCGATCACGGCCGGGATGCCGGTCCACGGGTACGAGTAGGCGCGCCCGGGGTCCCAGTCGGGGCTGCGGAACTGCTGCGACAGGTTCGCGTAAGCGTGCGGCAGATGCGACGGGTCGAGCTTCTCTACCCAGCCGAAGCGGATCAGTCGGGCAGCGAGCCAGTCGGTGACGCAGATGAGGTCGCGCCCCGTGTCCTGCCCGGCGGCCAGTTGAGGCTTGATCTTGCCGAAGAACTCGACGTTGTCGTTGATGTCCTCGGTGTACTTGACGGCGATACCTGTACGGCGGGTGAAGTCGTCAAGAGTGGGGTGGTGGCGCTCGCTCTTGTCGACATCCATGTACTCGGTCCAGTTGGAGAAGGTGAGCCGTTTCTCCCTCTTCGAGTGGTCGTCCGCGGGGGCGTCGCCGGTTCTTCCCGCGGGCGGAATGCCGCAGGCGGCCAGCAGCCCCGCCCCGCCGGCGGCGAACACCCCACTCGTGCCCGCGCGCAGCAGCGAGCGACGTGTGAGGGACGCCCGCCCGCCGGAGGACACGGGCGCGGGCGCGCGCGTGATGGGGAATCGGCGGTCCGGATCGCGCTCGTGCATCGTGGTGCCCCTTCCGGAGAGCGGGCGGGGCCACGCGATGCGGACCCCCGGGCGTGCCACGTCCGACCGTGCTCGGTGACCGGCCACGTCGCCCCGGCGCACCAGGGGACAGGGCTCACATGGGTCTCGGAAACGTGACTCCAGTTCGATACGACTGACGATCCTGACAGAGCGACTTCCGCCTAACAAGGGAATCCGTTGAATCTCTTTGGTCGCCCAACGGAATCTGTCGGTCGGTCGTATTCATGACGAGGAAACCGGATGGGCGTTGTCAGACCCCGCTGCCAGACTCACCCGTATGGAAACCACTGGTGGGACGCACGGCCTGCGGCCCGTCGACGCGGACGGGATGCCTGTGTCCCGCAATGAGTTGGAAACGCTGGTGTCCTCGGGTGCGCGCGTGAAGTACCTGCTCTTCTGGGGGCACAGGCCGCAGAAGGATGGCGGCGTCGGCGCGGGGTGCCTCAGCCAGTGGTGGCCGGCGGCGTTCACCGTCGACGGTGTCGAGTACGCGACGGCGGAGCACTGGATGATGGCCGCGAAGGCGCGCCTGTTCGGCGACGCGGAAGCCGAAGAGGCGGCGCTCGCCGCGAAGACCCCCGCTCAGGCCAAGAAGGCCGGTCGACTGGTGCGCGGGTTCGATGAAGAGGTCTGGGCCGGGGAGCGGTTCCGCATCGTTGTCGAAGGCAGCGTGCACAAGTTCGGCGCCCATACGGAACTCACGGAATTCCTGCTCGCGACGGACAGGCGCGTCCTGGTGGAAGCGAGCCCGATGGACCGGGTCTGGGGCATCGGACTCGCCGCGGACGACGAGCGCGCGCAGCGGCCCGCGGACTGGCGGGGCCTCAACCTGCTCGGCTTCGCCCTCATGGAGGCACGCGAACGCATACGGCAGGCGGCCACCGCCTGAGCGGTGCGGCGGGCAGGGGCAGCACCGGGGAGCGCACTTCCGGGGCCCCATCGTGCGGGCGGGAGCGGTCAGGCGCATTAAGGCGCCGACCCATCCGTTCGCGTGCATCGCCACCCGGGGTCTTCCCTGCCCACCCGGCGGCCAGGAACACCGCGTACACGCGTGTGTGGGCGGCGTCGTACCACGTGCGTGGTACGGCGTGGGCAGCCCGTACGTGCGGTGGCCGCCTCCGCCTACGATGAGGCCGCACCATCGATCAGCCGATCACCCGCGCCGCCCCGCGGCGCCGTTCCGGGAGGGACATCTTGACCGATCTCCATGCCTTCATCGCCGGTCTGCCCAAGGCAGAACTGCACGTTCACCACGTGGGCTCCGCCTCCCCCCGGATCGTGTCCTCACTCGCCGCCCGGCACTCCGACTCGAAGGTGCCGACGGCGCCCGAGGCTCTGGCGGACTACTTCACCTTCACGGACTTCGCCCACTTCATCGAGGTCTATCTGTCGGTCGTCGACCTCATCCGCACCCCGGACGACGTGCACCTGCTCACCTACGAGATCGCCCGCGACCTCGCGCGGCAGAACGTGCGCTACGCGGAGTTGACCATCACGCCGTTCTCGTCGACGCGGCGCGGCATCGAGGACGCCGCCTTCATGACGGCCATCGAAGACGCGCGCGTGGCGGCAGAGGCGGACTTCGGAACAGTGCTGCGCTGGTGCTTCGACATCCCGGGCGAGGCAGGTCTGGAGGCCGCCGAGGAGACGACGCGGCTGGCGGTCACGGACAAGCTGCGGCCCGAGGGGCTGGTGTCGTTCGGTCTCGGCGGGCCCGAGATAGGTGTGGCGCGGCCGCAGTTCAAGCCGTACTTCGACCGGGCGATCGCGGCCGGACTGCACTCCGTGCCGCACGCGGGAGAGACAACGGGGCCCGACACCATCTGGGACGCCCTGCGTGACCTGCGGGCCGAGCGCATCGGGCACGGCACAAGCGCCGCCAAGGACCCGGCGCTGCTGGCCCATCTCGCCGAGCAGCACATCCCGCTGGAGGTGTGCCCCACCTCGAACATCGCCACCCGCGCCGTGCCGTCCCTCGACGAGCATCCGATCAAGGCCATGGTGGACGCCGGGGTATTCGTGACGGTCAACTCGGACGACCCTCCGATGTTCGGCACCGACCTCAACAACGAGTACGCCGTCGCCGCGCGCCTCCTCGGCCTCGACGAAGAGGGCCTCGCCCGGATCGCCCTCAACGCCGTCGAGGCGTCCTTCCTCACCGCCGAGGGCAAGAGGGGCCTCACCGCCGAGATCGAGGCTTACACGGCCGCCTGGCCGCTGCGTGAGGGCTTCTGACCGGGGCCGCAAGCTGTCTTGCCCGGCCCACTCGGCCTCAGCTGTGTGGTCGAGCGGGCAAGATGGGCGCATGCGAACTGTGATCGCGGTCGCCCACCGGGGTGACCCGTACCGTGCCCGTGAGAACACCCTCCCGTCGCTGCGTTCTGCGCTGGACCAGGGGGCGGATGCCGTGGAGGTCGACGTCCGCCTCACCCGCGACGGCGTTCCCGTCCTGCTGCACGACGCGACGCTGAAGCGGCTGTGGGAGCACGACGCGGCGCTGGCGGCCCTCTCCTCCGCCGAGGTACGCGACATCACGGACGGCGGGGTCCCCACGCTCGCCGACGCCCTGGACGCCCTCACGTCACACGACGCCGCGCGCCCGGCGGGCAGCGAGCCGCCGCGCCTGATGATCGACCTGCCCGGGGCCGACCGCCGGACGGTGCGCGCCATCGTCGGCGTGGTACGGGACTGCGGCGCCGAGGAACGTGCGTACTACTGCGGCGACGCCCATGCCACGCTGCCGCTGCGCGACGTCGCGCCGTCCGCCGAGATCGCCCTGACCTGGACCACGAGCGCGCCACCACGCCGCGCCGTACTCGACGCCGTCGCGCCCCGGTGGCTGAACTACAAGTTCGGGCTCGTCGGCCAGGCCGTCGCCGAGCGCGTCCACCGGGACGGCAGGCTGCTGTCGGTGTGGACTCCCGACACAGGACGCCGCATGCGCCGGTTGCTGGCGCTCGGTGTCGACTCGATCACCACCAACCGCATCGACGTATTGTGCGCGACGCGGGACGGCGAGGAAGCGCGATGAACACGGACGGGCGGCGTGGCGACGGTTTGCGGGCGCCGCGTACGTCCGCGACGTAGGTCGCGCGGGCCGCTACGTCAGATCCTCACGTCGCGGCGACGTAGCGGTGCGGCGGGTGGCGCTACGTCAGCGCTACGCAGCGGCACGGCATGGCCGGGCACCGTGTCGCGGCACTACGCAGCGCGACCCGCCACGCAGCGCCGCGACATGAGAGGACGCCGCCGTCCCAGACCGCCAGGCGCCACGTCGCGGCGTCCGCGCCGCCCCGTGTCAGCCGAGCGACGTCATGACGTGCTTCACGCGCGTGTAGTCGTCGAAGCCGTACGCGGACAGGTCCTTGCCGTAGCCGGACTTCTTGAAGCCGCCGTGCGGCATCTCGGCGACGAGCGGGATGTGGGTGTTGATCCAGACGCAGCCGAAGTCGAGGGCCTTGGAGAGGCGCATCGCGCGCGCGTGGTCCTTGGTCCACACGGAGGAGGCGAGACCGTACTCGACGTCGTTGGCGTACCGGACGGCCTGGTCCTCGTCCGTGAACGACTGGACGGTGATCACGGGACCGAAGACCTCCTTCTGGATGATCTCGTCGTCCTGCTTGAGGCCGGAGACGACGGTGGGGGCATAGAAGTACCCCTTGTCGCCGACACGGTGGCCGCCCGTCTCGACCTTGGCGTGGGCCGGGAGGCGGTCGATGAAGCCGGAGACCTGCCGGAGCTGGTTGGAGTTGTTCAGCGGGCCGTACAGGACGTCCTCGTCCGGGCCGCCGGTCTTGGTCTCCGCGGCGGCCTTGGCGAGCGCCTGGACGAACTCGTCGTGGATGGACTCGTGCACGAGGACGCGGGCGGCGGCGGTGCAGTCCTGCCCGGCGTTGAAGAACCCGGCCGTGGCGATGTCGTCGACGGCCCCCGCGATGTCGACGTCGTCGAAGACCACCACGGGCGCCTTGCCGCCCAGTTCGAGGTGGACACGCTTGAGGTCCCGCGCCGCGGACTCGGCGACCTGCGTGCCGGCCCGCACGGAGCCGGTGATGGACGCCATCGCGGGGATCGGGTGCTCCACCATGAGGCGGCCGGTGTCGCGGTCGCCGGTGACGACGTTGAAGACGCCCTTGGGCACCACGGAGCCGATGATCTCGGCCATAAGGACCGTGGAGGCGGGCGTGGTGTCGGAGGGCTTCAGTACGACGGTGTTGCCGGCCGCGAGCGCGGGGGCGAACTTCCACACGGCCATCATCATGGGGTAGTTCCACGGCGTGACCTGGGCGCAGACGCCGATGGGCTCACGGCGCACCATGGAGGTCAAACCCTCCATGTACTCCCCGGCGGAGCGCCCCTCCAGCATGCGGGCGGCTCCCGCGAAGAAGCGGATCTGGTCCACCATCGGGGGGATTTCCTCGGTGCGGGTGAGACCGGTGGGCTTGCCGGTGTTCTCGACCTCGGCCGCGATCAGTTCCTCCGCGCGCTCCTCGAAGGCGTCAGCGACCTTCAGGAGCGCCTTCTGGCGCTCCGCCGGCACCAGGTCGCGCCAGGCGGGGAAAGCGGCCGCTGCGGCCTCCATGGCGGCGTCCACGTCCGCCTGCCCGGACAGCGGGGCCTTCGCGTAGACCTCCTCGGTGACGGGGTTCACGACGTCGATCGTGCGACCGTCCGCCGCCTCGCGGAACTCCCCGTTGATGTAGTTGCGCAGACGACGCAGCTCGGTGGTCACTGCCGGGCCTCCTGTCCGATGTCCAGTGGGTGAGACACCAGCCTAATGCGGCCCGTGACGTTTTCAACATGCCACTACCCCACCGACTACGGATTTCGTCATGATGTCGGCAGTACACAACGAATTTCATCGGTTCATCCTTGCGAAAGCGTCGAGTCCTCATGCAGAGTGAGGGTGTGGCCGGTCGTACTTCAGATGCCAGGGAACCCAGGGACGCCAGACGCCGCGGCGGCTCCCCCGCGTTGGACTCCGTCTCCCTGGCGATCATCGAGCAGCTCCAGGAGGACGGCAGGCGGCCCTACGCGGCCATCGGGAAGGCCGTGGGCCTCTCGGAGGCGGCGGTCCGCCAGCGCGTCCAGAAACTGCTGGACCAGGGCATGATGCAGATCGTCGCCGTGACCGACCCGCTCACCGTGGGCTTCCGACGGCAGGCGATGGTCGGCATCACGGTGGAGGGCGCCCTCGATCCCGTCGCGGAGGCACTGACGGCGATGTCGGAGGTCGAGTACGTGGTACTCACCGCCGGCTCCTTCGATCTGCTCGTCGAGATCGTCTGCGAGGACGACGACCACCTGCTGGAAGTAATCAGCGACCGCATCCGGGCCCTGCCCGGTGTGCGCTCCACGGAGAGCTTCGTCTATCTGAAGCTGAAGAAACAGACCTATATGTGGGGAACGCGATAGCCGTGAGCACGGACCACAGCAATGCCGCGTACGACCACCTGTGGATGCACTTCACCCGCATGGGCTCCTACGCGCACGCGCGCGTGCCGACCATCGTCAGGGGCGAGGGCACCTCGATCTACGACGACCGGGGCAAGCGCTACCTCGACGGGCTCGCCGGACTCTTCGTGGTGCAGGCCGGCCACGGCCGGGCCGAACTCGCCGACGCCGCCGCGCGTCAGGCGCGGGAGCTGGCCTTCTTCCCCATCTGGTCGTACGCGCACCCGCGCGCGATCGAGCTGGCCGAGCGCCTCGCGGGGCACGCGCCGGGCGACCTCAACAAGGTGTTCTTCACGACGGGCGGCGGCGAGGCCGTGGAGACCGCCTGGAAGCTCGCCAAGCAGTACTTCAAGCTGGTGGGAAAGCCCGGCAAGCACAAGGTCATCTCGCGCGCCGTCGCCTACCACGGCACGCCGCAGGGCGCCCTCGCCATCACGGGACTGCCCGCCCTGAAGGCACCGTTCGAGCCCCTGGTGCCCGGCGCCCACAAGGTCGCCAATACCAACATCTACCGGGCCCCCGTGCACGGCGACGACCCCGAGGCGTTCGGCCGCTGGGCGGCGGACCAGATCGAGCAGCAGATCCAGTTCGAAGGCCCCGACAGCGTCGCCGCCGTCTTCCTTGAGCCGGTGCAGAACGCGGGAGGGTGCTTCCCACCGCCCCCCGGCTACTTCCGACGGGTACGGGAGATCTGCGACGAGTACGACGTCCTGCTCGTCTCCGACGAGGTGATCTGCGCCTTCGGCCGCCTCGGCACCATCTTCGCGTGCGACAAGTTCGGCTACGTGCCCGACATGATCACATGTGCCAAGGGCATGACCTCGGGCTACTCGCCGATAGGGGCGTGTGTCGTCTCCGACCGCCTGGCCGAACCCTTCTACCAGGGCTCGAACTCTTTCCTGCACGGCTACACCTTCGGCGGTCACCCGGTCTCCGCCGCCGTGGCCCTGGCCAACCTGGACCTCTTCGAACGCGAGGGCCTCCCCCAGCACGTCCTGGACCAGGAAGGCGCGTTCCTGGAAACGCTGCGCAGGCTCCACGACCTGCCCATCGTCGGCGACGTCCGCGGGAACGGCTTCTTCTACGGCATCGAACTCGTGAAGGACAAGACCACCAAGGAATCTTTCGACGCCGAGGAGTGCGAACGCATCCTCTACGGCTACGTCTCCCGCGAACTCTTCGAAAACGGGCTGTACTGCCGGGCGGACGACCGCGGCGACCCCGTCATCCAGCTCGCCCCGCCCCTCATCGCCGACCAGTCCACCTTCGACGAGATGGAGCAGATCATCCGGGGCGTCCTTACGGAGGCTTGGACGAAGCTGTAGGGGGCGCGGGGACGGGCGGCGCGGCGCGAGAGGATGGACGCTGCGCGGGGCGGGTCTCGGCAGTTTCGGTGCCCCTGTTGCGGCGTGTGTGGCGCGACGTGCGTAGCGGAGATGCCTTCGCGTTATATCGCGTGTCACAGCGGGGCGACGTAGCGCGCAATCCGCCCCAGGACGCGGTGACACGTAGCGCACGCGGCGCGACCCCCGCGCCGAGTCCCGCCTACTCCGTCCGGATGAGATCGGCTACGCCGTGCGGGGCTCCGTCTTACGTGTCGTCCACCAGCCGCGTCGGCGACGTGGTGCGCCGTACGAGTGGCGCGTCCCGTCGACGGTCCGGAAACCGGCTGCGGCGCCGTGTTAAGTTCACGCCGTTTTGAGAGGGAATCAACTGCTCTGAGCGAAACTGAGGTGTTCGCCATGGTGGCCCCGCCCGACAACGACGTGCTCCACGCTCGCGCTCTCCATTTCGCCCATGGCGGCTCCCCAGCGCTGGCCGCTGTCTCTCTCGGGGTGCGCGAGGGAGAGATCGTGGCCATCGGGGGGCCGCGCGGCAGCGGCAAGACGACCCTGCTGCGCTGCCTGTCGGGGCAGCTCGTACCCGAACAGGGCGAGGTCTGGTACGACGGCCACCCTGTGCACTCGCTCAGCTCCACGGCGCGTGAACGGCTGCGGCGCGAGCGGTTCGGCTGGGTCGGCGCGGGTCCCGGCCTGGTGCCCGAACTCACGGCGTGGGAGAACGCCGCGCTCCCCCTGCTCCTGGCCGGTGTGCCGCACCGCGAGGCCCGGTCGTCCGCCATGGAGTGGCTGGAGCGGCTGGATGTAGGCGCGTGCACGCGTAAACGGCCGCACGCGCTCGTCCAGGCGCAACGGCAGCGCGTGGCCATCGCGCGCGCGTTCGTCGCCCGGCCGGCGATCCTTTTCGCCGACGAACCCACGGCGCCCCTGCACCGTGCCGACCGCACCCTCGTACTGCGCACGCTGACGACGGCGGCCCGCACCCATGGCATCACGGTCGTCATGTCCACGGCCGACAACGAGTCCGCCGCCCTCGCCGATCGCTCCGTGTCCCTGCTCGACGGGCGACGCGTCACCACGATTCCGCTGCCCGGCGTCGAGTCGGAAGGCCGAGCGGCGTGCTCGCTCTCCGTCTAGCGCGCGGCGCCCGCCTCGCGGTCCAGCTACGTCGCCTGCTGGTCACCGTGGCGGCAGCCGGCACCGGTTTCCTGCTGCTGTGCACGCTCGGCTACGCCCTGGGCCACCCAGAGGCGTCCCGCACGGCGCTGCTGCGACTCGTGTGGTGCGCCGCGCCGCTGGTGGCGACGGTGGGCTTCGCGGTCTCCGTGGCACGCGCCGATCCCGGCACCCGGCCCCGGCCGGGACTCAGCGCCGTGGGTCTCGGACCGGTGCGGATGATGCTCGTGTCGGCGGCGTCGACCGGAGCGTGCTGCACGATCGGCTCCGCAGCGGCCCTGGCGCTCTTCCTGCACCTGCGTGGAGACCTGGCGGCGCTGCCGTACCACGGGGCCGCCCGGGGCCTTCTGGCCGCGGAGCAGCCGCTGCCGCTACCCGCCGCCCTGACGCTGCTCGCCCTCGTGCCCGTCCTCGCCTCCGTCGCCACTGCCGCGGCGCTGCGGCCCCGGAAAGCCAGGCCCGGCACCGAGGACGACCCGGAACGGCCCGAGCCCCCCACGCCAGTGCCCTCCGGCCTTCCGTGGGGCGTGGCCATGCTCGCCGTGGGCCTGGCCGTGGAGACCTACTCGGTGCGCGCGGGACGCTCCGCCCCGACGTTGCCGATGCCGAACGGTCTCGGCGGCCGGTCCGTCGGAGTCCTCGCCGGGTGGGCGCTGACCGCACTCGGCCTCGCGACGGCGGGACCTGCGCTCACGCACCACTGCGGACGACTGCTCCAGAGCGCGCGTCCCAGCGCCGTACGGCTGCTCGCGGGGCGCATCCTCCAGCAGGAGGCACGTCGCATCGGCCGACCTCTCGGAGTCCTCTGCGCGGTCGCCTCGGGCGCCTACGCGGGCATGACGTTGTACGCCGCAAAGCAGCCGGGCCCGGGGCCCATGAGCGCGCTCGGCGGACTGCTGGTGGCGGGCTGCGCCGCCGCCACGCTACTGATGGCCGCGGTCGAGGCGCGCCAGTCGCGGGCGGCCACCGTCGAGGAACTGCTGCGCCTGGGGGCTCCCGCCGTGGCACTGCGCGGGGCCGCGGCGCTACGGACCGTGGTTCTCGTCGCGGTCTTCCTGCCCCTGACGTGGGTGATCGCGGAGTTGGCGGCGTTGCCTCTGACAAGCTGAGAGCGCCGCCGGGCACGCGCGTGCGCGCGTTGCGCATTTCTTGCCGCGCTCCGATGAGTCCTGGGACGACCGGCAGTCTGCCCTGTACGCACTGATGAACCGGAGCCGAGCGCCGCCGTCGACCGACGCGGCCGGGCGGGTCCGGGCAGATGCCGGGAGGCGGCCATGCACACCCAGATGATCTTCGTGAACCTCGCCGTGAGCGACGTCGAGACGAGCAAGAAGTTCTTCACGGACCTCGGTTACACGATCAACAAGCAGTTCTGCTCTGAGGACACCGCGAGCGTCGTGATCAGCGACACCATCATCGCGATGCTGCTGGAGAAGAGCCGCTACCAGGAGTTCACGAAGAAGCAGATCGCCGACTCCACGACCACTTCCGAAGTGATGCTCTGCCTGAGCGCGGAGAGCCGCGAGAAGGTCGACGAACTGGTGGACCGTGCCCTGACGGTCGGCGGATCCCCCGCCGGTGAGAAGCAGGACATGGGCTTCATGTACGGCCGCTCCTTCGACGACCCCGACGGACACACGTGGGAGGTCGTCTGGATGGACCCGGCCGCCCTTGAGGAGTCCTGAGTCCGGTAGCGGCTGGGTCTGCCCCGTCACGGGGGGCGGGGCAGAGTTGCGCCTAGCATGAGCGCGTGCCGATAACTGAACCCGCCGACGCCAGTGACGCCGTCCCCGCACAACACGCGCGGAAGCGCGGGACGTCGCCGGACCACACCGACCACGAGATCGAGACTCTGGCCGAGTTCGACGAGGTCGTCGCGGACCAGGCGTCCCTCAGCGGCTACCGCGTCCAGGCCGTCGATCTGAGCGGCCGGTCGGAGACGCTTCTGTCCATCGCCGTGGACGGAGCCATCTTCCTGGGCTGCCCGATGGTCGAGGACACGGCAGCGAAGGTCCGCTCCGCAGGAGCGCTCGTCTTCCCACCCGTGCCTGACCTGCCGTTCGATCCCTACCGAGGGCTTCTGTACACGCCTGAGGGGCTGTTCAGCAGCCTTGAGGAGGGTTACGAGGCGACACCGGACGCGCGCGCGTACGCGTGGTTCCAGCGGACCAAAGACGACGGCGACATCTTCGCGTCAATGCTGCGCGCCATCCATGACGATTCCGTCTCCGACGCCCTAGACGAACTCCTCGTAGGCGCCCGCGTCGTCGGAGTCATGGGCGGGCACTCCCTGAAACGCGGCACCGCGGCGTACGCGGGAGCGGCGCGGCTCGGCCGGGCGCTCACCCGGGCCGGACTCACCGTCGCCACAGGCGGCGGCCCCGGGGCGATGGAGGCCGCGAACCTCGGCGGGTACGCGGCGCCGTTCGACGACGCGATGCTCGACGAAGCGCTGGCGCTCCTCGCCAAGGCGCCGTCCTTCGCTCCCTCGATCACCGACTGGGCGGCTGCCGCGTTCGAGATACGGTCCCGCTGGGGCTCCGGCGGAGCCTCCGTGGGCATCCCGACGTGGTTCTACGGCCATGAGCCGCCCAACGCGTTCGCGGCGCACATCGCCAAATACTTCGCCAACGCGACGCGCGAGGACGGCCTCCTGGCCCGTTCCAACGCCGGCGTGATCTTCCTCCCGGGCGCCGCGGGCACCGTCCAGGAGATCTTCGACAACGCGACCCCGAACTACTACGAGTCCCGGGGCGAACCCACCCCCATGGTGCTGGTCGACAAAGCGCACTGGGCCGAGGACCTGCCGACGTGGCCGCTGCTCCAGGCGCTGGCGCGCGGACGGTCGATGGAGTCACGTATCGCGCTTGTCGACTCCATAGAGGAGGCGCCGGAGGCGTTGGCGCGTATGGGGGTCGTGGGGTAGGCCGAGTCGTTTGTGACTCGGCTGCGTGGCCGCGACGTCGGCGCTGCTGCGTGCCGGGATCGTGGGGCGCCGTTCGGCGGCATAGCGGGCTCCTTGGGGCGCCGTTGACCGCTGCGTCACGGCGTGGACGTAGCGGGCAGCGGGGCGACGTAGCGGAGCCGAGCGGGCGGCGCGCGCACGCGTTCGCGACGGGACGTAGCCATGTAGCGGCAGACGTAGCGCCGCCCCGGCCCGCCCCCGGCTCGCGAAGCGTCCACCGCACCGTCCCCCGCTACGTAGCCGCGAACGCGATATACCGCGTCAAGCGAGCACGACAACGTCCTCCGCGGCGAACGTGATCCCCACGCTCTCCCCGGGATCAGGAGCTTCGGCCAGGCCGCAGGCGGCGTCGAGGCGGGGGCCGTGGGGCGGCCGCAGTTGAACGGCGACGTGGGTGCCTCGGAAGGAACGCGACACGACGGCGCAGGGCAGTCCCTGGTCCTCCGTGGCGGTGAGACGTACGCCGGCGGGCCGTACGAGCAGTTGGCACGTTCCCTGACCCGTGCCGGGCGGCACGGGGAGCTTTCCCCACGCGGTGTCGGCGACGTCGCCCGTCACGGTGGCGTCGACGATGTTCTCGAAGCCGAGGAAGCGGGCGACGAACGCGTCGGCGGGTTGCTGCCACACCTGGAGCGGCGTCCCGGACTGGGCGACGCGGCCTTCGCGCATCACGACGACGCGGTCGGCGAGGGCGAACGCCTCGCTCTGGTCGTGGGTGACGGCGAGGACGGTGGTGCCGAGTTCGGCGAACAGTTCCCGGAGTTCGGTCACGAGGCGGTCGCGCAGGGTGCGGTCGAGTTGGCCGAGTGGCTCGTCGAGCATCAGGAGGCGGGGACGTGGCGCCAGGGCTCGGGCCAGGGCGACACGCTGCTGCTCGCCGCCGGAGAGGGTAGCGACGCCGCGACGTTGCGCGTCGGGGAGGCCGACCAGCTTCAGAAGTTCCGCGACGCGCGCGTCGCGTTCCGCGCGGGTGGCTCCCTGCATGCGCAGCCCGAAGGCGACGTTCCCGCCGACGTCGCGCTGCGGGAACAGTTGGTGGTCCTGGAACATGAGCCCGACGCCGCGCTTGTGGACCGGGACGGAGCCCTGGTCCTGCCCCCCGAGAAAGACGCGCCCCGCGTCGAGCCGCTGGAGGCCGGCGACGACACGGAGCAGCGTCGACTTGCCGCTGCCGCTCGGGCCCAGCACGCACACCGTCTCCTGGTCCGCGACATCGAGGTCGATCGCGTCGAGGGCGACGTGTCCGCTGAAGCGCACGGTGCCTTTGTCGACGGTGAGCATGTCAGAACTCCCCCGTGGTGGGCGCGGTGCGGGCCACGGTGCCCGCGCGGGCGCCGCGACGTGGGCTCCCGGGCCGCGGCTGGGGCCTGGATGCCAGTTGTTCGAGCAGGAGCAGCGAGACGGCGCAGACGGCCATGAGGACGACGGAGAGGGCCATGGCCTGGCCGTAGTTGAGTTCGCCGGCGCGCCCCAGCAAACGGGCCACGGCGACGGGCAGGGTGGGGTTGTCGGGGCGGGCGATGAAGACCGTGGCGCCGAACTCTCCCAGGGAGACGGCGAAGGCGAACCCGGCGGCGATGAGCAAGGCACGTCGCACCATCGGCAGGTCCACCTCGCGCCAGGCACGTAGCGGCGACGCGCCGAGGACGGCGGCGGCCTCGCGCAGCCGGTCATCGACGGCGCGGAGCACGGGAAGCATCGTCCGTACGACGAACGGGACCCCGACGAGTGCCTGCGCGAGCGGCACGAGAATCCAACTGGAGCGCAGGTCGAGGGGCGGTTTATCGAGGGCGATGAGGAACCCGAAGCCGACGGTCACCGCGGAGACCCCGAGCGGCAGCATCAGCAGCGCGTCGATGCCGCGCAGGAGGCGGCCCGCGCGACGTGTGAGCGCCGCTGCCGCCAGGCCCCCGATGACGAGGGCGATGCCCGCGGCGGCGAGCGCGTACTGGAAGGAGTTCGCGATGGCGTCGACGGGGGGCACCAGGAACGTTCCGCCGTCGGATGAGGTGAGGGCGCGGTAGTAGCCGAACCCGTAGCCGCCGGCGGTGTCGAGGGAGCGCTGGACGAGCACGCCAAGGGGCAGCAGGAGCAGCAGGATGATGCTGGCGAGCACGGAGCCGAGCAGGGTCCGCTGGAGGGCGCCACGGGGCCGGTGCGACGTCGTGGCGGCGTCCACGAGCCTGAGGGCGCCCTCGCGGCGCCGCACCGTCCACGCGTGGACGGCGAGAACGAGGCCCACCGCGACAAACTGCACGAGGGTGAGCACCGCGGCCGTCGGCAGGTCGAAGAGTTCGGCGGTCTGGCGGTAGATCTCGACCTCGACGGTGGAGTAGGCGGGGCCGCCCAGGATCTGTACGACGCCGAACGACGTGAACGTGAACAAGAAGACCATCAGCGCCGCGGCCGCCACGGCGGGGGCGAGGGCGGGGAGCGTGACTCTGCGCCACGCCGCCCAGCGGGAGGCTCCCAGGACACGCGCAGCGTCCTCCTGGCGCGGGTCGAGCTGAGCCCACAGCCCGCCGACGGTGCGGACGACCACGGCGTAGTTGAAGAAGACATGGGCGAGCAGGATCGCCCAGACGGTCGTGTCGAGCCGTACGCCCCACAGCTCGTCGAGGAGGCCGCCGTGGCCGAGGAGGGCCAGGAACGCCGTTCCCGCGACGACGGTGGGCAGTACGAAGGGCACCGTGACGGCGGCGCGCAGCAGCCGCTTGCCGGGGAAGTCGAAGCGGGCGAAGACGTAGGCGCCGGGCAGGGCGATCGCGAGCGTCAGCGCCGTGGAGGCGAGCGCCTGCCATGTCGTGAACCAGAGGACGTCGCCGATCCCGGGGCGGCCCAGCACGTCCCAGATCCTGCCGGGCCGCGGCCCGTCGCCGGTGTTCAGTCCGCGTCCCACGATCGCGACGACGGGGTAGGCGAAGAAGGCCGCGAAGAACACGACGGGCACCGTCATGAGCGCTCCGCGCGCGACGTCCGCCCGCGACGTCCCGGCGCTACGTCCTCCGGTCCTCACTTCAGTACGAGTGCGGTCCACGAGTCGACCCAGTCGTCCCGGTGGTCGGCGATGCGGCTCGGCGCCATGGTGTGCGGGTCCGTCACCTGGACGGCGTACTTGCGGTACGAGGCGGGGGGTTGGGCTCCGTTCACGACGGGGTCGACGAACATGTTGAGCGGCATGTCGTCCTGGAACTTCTTGGTGATCAGGAAGTCCAGGAACGCCTTGCCGCCCTTGGTGTTGTGGGCGTTGCTGAGGAGGCCGGCGTACTCGGTCTGCTGGAAGCAGGTGCCGGAGGAGACGCCCGTGGGCGCTTGCGCGGGCTGCGGGTCGGCGTAGATGGCCTCAGAAGGCGGCGAGGAGGCGTAGGACACGACGAGGGGCCGGTCGCCCTTGGCCTTCTTGCCGCCCGCGGAGCCGGAGAACTCGGTGTTGTACGCCTGCTCCCAGCTGTCGACGACCTTGACGCCGTTCGCCTTGAGCTTCTTCCAGTAGGTCTGCCAGCCGTTGTCGCCGTACTGGGCCGCGCTGCCGAGGAGAAAGCCGAGGCCCGGCGAGGAGGTGGCGGCGTTCTCGGTGACGAGGAGGTTCTTGTACGCCGGTTTGGCGAGGTCGGCGTAGGTCCTGGGCGGCTGGATCTTGTGGCCGGTGAAGTACTTCTTGTCGTAGTTGACGCAGATGCTGCCGGTATCGATGGGAGTCACGCGGTTCTTGTCCTGGTCGACGCGGTACTGGGCCTTGACCTGACCGGCGCCCTTGGCCTCGTAGGTCTGGAACAGGCCGTTGTCCAGGGCGCGCGACAGCAGGGTGTTGTCGACGCCGAAAAAGACGTCTCCCTGGGGGTGGTCCTTGGTGAGGATCGCCTTGTTGACGGCTTGCCCGGCGTCGCCGTCCTTGAGGACCCGCAGCTTGTAGCCGGTGGTCTTCTGGAAGTCGGCGAGCACGCTCTTGGACGCCGCGAAGGAGTCGTGGCTGACGAGGGTGACGGTCTTGGAGTCCCCGGAGCCGCCTGCCGCGTCGCTGCCGGAGTCCGAGTCGGAGCACGCGCCGAGCGTGCCGACGCCGAGTCCGGCCGCCAGTACGACGGCCGAGATCCTTCTTGTGGTGCCCATTGTTTGTCCTCCTGGGTGTCCAGGAAGAGACGCGGCCCCGCCCTTCGCACCCGCTGCGGGTGCGGCCCCGTCGCGGGCGTGGGCAGGGCGCAACAGCTTGAGTAGGTCCGAACTTCCTACCCGGAATGACCCGGGCGAGGTTCAGAGGGTCTGCGGCCTGTCCGCTCGTCCGAGCGTATGCCGCACTCTCAGCGCTGTGGCGCTCCCCTGTCGGAATATGAAGATGTCCGTCGTCACGTGTGCCGTACGCGCGTGATGTCCACTAAGGACCGCGTACCGTCCCCAGCGTACAAGTTCACCTTTCGGACGCCGCGAGCTGCCCGCAGGCCCCGTCGATCTCCTGGCCGCGTGTGTCGCGCACCGTGACGGGGACGCCATGCGCTGCGATGGCGTCGACGAAGGCGCGCTCGTCCTCGGGGCGCGAGGCGGTCCAGCGGGAGCCCGGAGTCGGGTTCAGCGGGATCAGGTTGACGTGGGCGTGGCGGCCCTTGAGGAGGCGGCCCAGGCGGTCTCCTCGCCATGCCTGGTCGTTGACGTCGCGGATGAGCGCGTACTCGATGGAGACACGTCGCCCCGAACGGTGCGCGTAGTCGAAGGCGGCGTCCAGGACCTCGCGGACCTTCCAGCGGGTGTTGACGGGGACGAGGGTGTCGCGCAGCTCGTCGTCGGGCGCGTGCAGGGAGACCGCGAGGCGGCACTTGAAGCCCTCGTCCGCGAAGCGGTGGATGGCGGGGACGAGGCCGACGGTGGAGACCGTGATGCCGCGCTGGGAGAGCCCGAGGCCGTCGGGCTCGGGGTCGGTGAGGCGGCGGATGGAGTCGACGACGCGCCGGTAGTTCGCCAGCGGCTCGCCCATGCCCATGAAGACGATGTTGGACAGGCGGGTGGGTGCACCGTGGGCCGCGGCGTCGTCGGCCGTGCCCATCTCGCCGTCGCGTACCGCGCGCATGCCGTCGACGATCTGGTGGACGATCTCCGCCGTCGACAGGTTGCGGTCGAGTCCCGCCTGCCCGGTGGCGCAGAACGGGCAGTTCATGCCGCAACCGGCTTGGGAGCTGATGCACATGGTGACCCTGTCGGGATAGCGCATCAGGACGGACTCCACGAGGGTGCCGTCGAACAGCCGCCACAGGGTCTTGCGGGTCGCTCCGTCGTCGCAACTGATGTGCCGCACCACGGACATGAGGTCCGGCAGCAGCGCCTCTTGGAGCCGGCCCCGCGCGCCCGCCGGGATGTCCGTCCACTGCGCAGGGTCGTGCGCGTAACGCGCGAAGTAGTGCTGCGACAGTTGCTTGGCGCGGAACGGCTTCTCGCCGAGCGTCGCGACGGCTTCCTTGCGCTGCGCAGGGGTGAGGTCGGCGAGGTGCCGCGGCGGCTTCTTGGCTCCGCGGGGCGCGACGAAGGTGAGGACTCCGGGTTCAGGCATGGTTCGTCCAGTGTCGCAGACCCGGGAGGGTGCGAGGGTGCGGCGTGGGTGGAGGGGGTGGAGACGTAGCGGGCGATGGGGCGCGGCGGATACGTCGCGGGCAGGGGGTACGTCGCGGCTGGGGCGCTACGTGGGGTGTGGGAAACGTAGCACGGGGGCGGAGCGGGGCTACGTGGGAGGGCGCTGGCTGGGGCATGGGTGGGGCGCCGTGGCTACGTACGTAGCGCCGCACCGTCGAACGGTGCAGCCTCGCGCGACGTAGCGGCACGCGATATAGCGGCGCGAAAGGCTACGTAGCGACGTAACGGGGCCCGCGGAGGCTACGGCGCACGGACCGACGTAGCGCGCCCCGTATATCGCGAGTGCTCCGCTACATACGCAGCGCCCGCACCGTCGCCCCCGCCGCGCACGCGGACCAGGGCGCCATGCGGGCGCGACGTAACGCGGTCAGGAGCCGACGAAGACCACCATCAGCAGCCAGGCCACGGGCGCGGTCGGCAGCAGGGAGTCGAGGCGGTCCATGATGCCGCCGTGGCCGGGCAGGAGCGTGCCCATGTCCTTGATCCCGAGATCCCTTTTGATCATGGACTCGCCGAGGTCGCCGAGCGTGGCGCTGGCCGCGACGGCGAGGCCGAGGAGGAGCCCTTGCCACCAGGCCCCGTCGTCGACCATGAGCTGCATGCACAGCGCCCCGGCGACCATAGCGAAGGCGACGGCTCCGACCAGGCCCTCGCGGGTCTTGCCGGGGCTGATGCGGGGCGCGAGCTTGTGCTTGCCGAAGCGCCAGCCGACGGCGTAGGCGCCGGTGTCGCTGACGACCGTCAGTATCAGGAACGTCAGTACGCGCCGCGGTCCGTCGTCGGCGGTGAGCATCAGTGCGACGAACGTGGCGAGGAATGGCACGTAGAACGTCGCGAAGACGCCCGCCGTGACGTCCTTGAGGTAGCCGTGCGGAGACTGCGCCATGCGCCAGACGAGGACGGCGAGCGCGGTGAGCGCCATGGCCACCCAGGCGCCCTCGGCGTTGCGCACGTAACCGGCGACGACCATGGCGGTGCCGCCGACCGCGAGCGGTACAAAGGGCGCGTTGATGTCCTTGCGTTCGCTCAGGCGCGACGTGAGTTCCCAGAGGCCCACGACGACGGCGACGACTATCACGCCGACGAAGACGGCCTTGACGACGAAGAGCGAGGCGATGATCACCACCCCGAGGCCGAGGCCGACCCCTATGGCCGCACCCAGGTCGCGGCCCGCGCTCTTCTTCTGCGGGGCCGGCGCCGGCTGCGGCTGGGGGGCGCTGGGCATGGGCTCCTGCGGCTCGGGCTGCGGCTGCGACGTGGGGGCACGGAACGGGGCGCCGCTCGGTGAGCCGGCTCCCGCACCGTCCCCCTGGTATCCGCCGCTCGCGGGTTCGTCGGGCACGATGGGCATGGGCCGAGTCTGCTGGGCGCCGTGCGCATCGTATGCGGGACCCGCCGGGGCCGCCCCCTGGGCGTGCGGGGGCCAGGGTTGCGGGTGCCCGGTCTGTGGCGGCGCTCCCCAGGAAGAGTGGTTCATCAGACCTCGAGCAGCTCGGATTCCTTGTGCTTGAGCAGCTCGTCCACCTGGGCGACGTACTTCGTGGTGGTGTCGTCCAGTTCCTTCTCGGCGCGCCTGCCCTCGTCCTCGCCGACCTCGCCGTCCTTGATCAGCTTGTCGATGGTCTCCTTGGCCTTGCGGCGTACCGCGCGGATGGAGATCCGGGCGTCCTCGCTCTTGGTCTTGGCGACCTTGATGAAGTCCCTGCGGCGTTCCTCGGTCAGCTCGGGGAAGACCACCCGGATGATGTGGCCGTCGTTGCTGGGGTTGACGCCGAGGTCGGAGTCGCGGATGGCCTGCTCGATGTTGCGCAGCGCGGTCTTGTCGAACGGGGTGACCACGGCCATGCGGGGTTCGGGCACGGAGAACGAGGCGAGCTGGTTGATCGGGGTCATCGCACCGTAGTAGTCGGCCACGATCTTGTTGAACATCGCCGGGTGTGCGCGTCCGGTGCGGATCGCGGCGAAGTCGTCCTTGGCGACCACGACGGCCTTCTCCATCTTCTCCTCGGCTTCGAGGAGGGTCTCTTCGATCACCACTTGCTCCTGCGTGTCTTGAGCGGGTCCGGCATCCCGTGGGTGGCGGCCGGCTGGGTCGCGTCTCTTTCCCTGCACGGTGTCCCTCCGGCAGGGCTTTGTCCATCCCTCTGGTGGCGGCTGCGCCCGGTGTCAGGCGCGGGCGCTCTGGTCGCCTACGAGGGTGCCGATCTTCTCACCCTTGACGGCCCTCGCGATATTGCCCTCCTTGAGCAGCTCGAAGACGAGGATGGGCAGCTTGTTGTCGCGGCAGAGGGTGACGGCGGTGGCGTCGGCGACGCGGAGGTCGCGCGTGATGACCTCGCCGTAGCCGAGGGAGTCGAACTTGACCGCGTCGGGGTTCTTCTTGGGGTCGGAGTCGTAGACCCCGTCGACGCCGTTCTTGCCCATCAGGAGGGCCTCCGCGTCGATCTCCAGGGCGCGCTGGGCGGCGGTCGTGTCGGTGGAGAAGTACGGCATCCCCATGCCGGCTCCGAAGATGACGACGCGCCCCTTCTCCAGGTGCCGTACGGCGCGCAGCGGGATGTACGGCTCGGCGACCTGTCCCATGGTGATGGCGGTCTGGACCCGGGAGTCGACGCCCTCCTTCTCGATGAAGTCCTGGAGGGCGAGGCAGTTCATGACGGTGCCGAGCATGCCCATGTAGTCGGAGCGGGCCCGGTCCATGCCGCGCTGCTGGAGTTCGGCGCCGCGGAAGAAGTTGCCGCCGCCGATGACGACCGCGATCTCGGCGCCGTCGCGTACGACGGCGGCGATCTCCCGGGCGATGGCGTGCACCACGTCGGGGTCGACGCCCAGTCCTCCGCCGCCGGCGAATGCCTCGCCGGACAGCTTCAGCAGGAAGCGTCCGGCTACTTTGCCGTCGTCGCTCGTGTCGCCCTTGTCGGCCCTGGTGGTCATGGAGATCTCCTCGCGGTGCGCATACGAAGGAGGCCATTGCCGGTGGGGAGTGATGGGCATCCCATGCGCGGCAATGGCCTCCTCGTCAGATCTGCGTGCGTCCGTCGCGTACGGGGGCACCGTACGCGCGCGACTGCTGGGTCGACCCTAGCCGGGCCGGGCCCCTGTCGCCCAACGGACTCAGATGCCGACCTTGATGCGGGTGAAGCGCTTCAGGGTGACACCGGCCTCGTCCAGGACCTTACGGACGGCCTTCTTGTTGTCCTTCGCGAAGGGCTGGTCGAGGAGGGTGACCTCCTTGAAGAAGCCGTTGACGCGCCCTTCGACGATCTTCGGGAGAGCGGCCTCGGGCTTGCCCTCGTTGCGCGACGTCTCCTCGGCGACGCGGCGCTCGTTCTCGACGACCTCGGCGGGTACGTCCTCGCGGGCGAGGTACTGCGGGGAGAACGCGGCGATGTGCTGCGCGACGTCCTTCGCGACGTCGGCGACGGTGTCGTCGGAGGCGCTGCCCTTGTCCAGTTCGACGAGGACGCCGATCTGCGGCGGCAGGTCGGGCATGGTGCGGTGCATGTACGCCGCGACGTAGCCCCCGGTGAACTGGGCGAAGCGGTCGAGGACGATCTTCTCGCCGAGGTTGGCGTTGGCCTCGTCCACGTACGCCTGGACTGTCTTGCCGGCCTCGATCTCGGAGGCGAGCAGGGCGTCGAGGTCCGCGGGGGAGGTCTTGGCGACGTGGGCGGCGAGGGCGTTCGCGACGGTCTGGAACTTGTCGCCCTTGGCGACGAAGTCCGTCTCGCACTTCAGCTCGACGAGGACGCCGGAGGTCTTGTCGTCGGAGATGAGGGAGACGACGGCGCCGTTCTCGGCGGAGCGGCCCTCGCGCTTGGCGACGCCCTTCTGGCCCTTCACGCGGAGCAGTTCGACGGCCTTGTCGACGTTGCCCTCGGCCTCGTCGAGCGCCTTCTTACAGTCCATCATGCCGGCGCCCGTCAGCTCACGGAGCTTCTTGACGTCGGCGGCGGTGTAGTTCGCCATGAGTCCCTGAATCTTTCTCGAAGTCTTGGAGGGCGTGGGCCCGAGGGGGGCGGTCCCCGCGGGCCCACGGAGGGGCGGCGGAAGCGGTGGACGGTGCCATCGCTTCCGCCGTCAGGGCGTTGCCCGGGTCAGGACTGCTCGGTCTCCGCGGCCGGGGCCTCGGGGGCCTGCGGCTCCGCGGGCTTCTCCGCGGCGTCGGCGGGGGCGGCCTCCGCGGGGGCGGCGGTCTCGGTGGAGGCGGCGGTCTCGGCGGGGGCGGCGTCGGCGGCGGGGGCCGCGGCCTTGTCGCCGGCCTCGTCGGCCTTCTTCTCGCCTTCGAGGAGGTCACGCTCCCACTCGGCGAGCGGCTCGCCCGCGGCCTTCTCGCCCGGCTTCGAGTCGCCGGTGGCGACGCCGGAGCGGGCGATGAGGCCCTCGGCGACAGCGTCGGCGATCACGCGGGTGAGCAGGGTGACGGAGCGGATCGCGTCGTCGTTGCCGGGGATCTTGTAGTCGACCTCGTCGGGGTCGCAGTTGGTGTCGAGGATGGCGACAACCGGGATGTTGAGCTTGCGGGCCTCGCCGACCGCGATGTGCTCCTTCTTGGTGTCCACGATCCAGACGGCGCTGGGCACCTTCTGCATCTCGCGGATACCGCCGAGGGTCTTCTCCAGCTTGGCCTTCTCGCGGGAGAGGACGAGCAGTTCCTTCTTGGTGAGGCCGGAGGCGGCGACGTCCTCGAAGTCGATCTGCTCCAGTTCCTTGAGGCGCTGGAGCCGCTTGTAGACGGTGGAGAAGTTGGTGAGCATGCCGCCCAGCCAGCGCTGGTTGACGTAGGGCATGCCGACGCGGGTGGCCTGCTCCGCGATGGCCTCCTGCGCCTGCTTCTTCGTGCCGACGAACATGACCGTGCCGCCGTGGGCGACGGTCTCCTTGACGAACTCGTAGGCGCGGTCGATGTACGACAGCGACTGGAGCAGGTCGATGATGTAGATGCCGTTGCGCTCCGTGAAGATGAAACGCTTCATCTTCGGGTTCCAGCGGCGGGTCTGGTGACCGAAGTGGACGCCGCTCTCCAGCAGCTCCCGCATCGTGACGACGGCCATGGCCGTGTTCTCCTTGGTTCTCGGTTGTCGCGCCCGCCGGATGGCGGTCGCACCTGACGCCCCGGCGCGCTGTGCCACGAGGGACCGAGGAGCGCGGACATCGTCGGGTGAGGAGGATGTCGGGGCGTGCGAAGTCGACCCGGTGTCCCGGATCGCCACATGAAGTGTACGGGACCTACACCCCGGCGGGTGACGCCGTTATCCACAACTGGCGAGTAGTCCACAGATCCAGGCCAAGATCCCCACGGATCGTCCCGGCACGAGATCGTTCCGGCATGACCACCACTTCGCGTCTTCGTCTCCTGCTGCGCCGCTCCCCCGCCGCTTCCCTCGCCCGGGAGGCGGTGCGCGCCGCAGCCCGCACCTCGACCGCCCGCCGCGCCGCCACCTGCGTGCTCGGCCTAGCCGCCGCCCTGGCCGTGGGCGCCGCCGCCGCGGCCGCCGGGATGGCGCGCGCCGCCCAGGAACCGGCGCCCGGCGACGCCCCGCCCGCACCGCCTCCTGCGTCCGCGCCGCCCTCGGGGCCGACCGCGCCGCATGCCTCCTCGTTCCAGACGGGCGACGGCGGACGCAGGCCGCTGCGCCGTCCTGCGGCGGCCCGCAAGAGCAAGCGCGTGCGGTCTCCACGCGCCCGGTCGGCCGCGCGGGAGCCGTCCCCGCAGACGGGGGTGACAAGCGTGCCCCCGTTGGCGAGGGCGTGGCCGGTGGACCAGCTCCCGCAGGTACTGCGGGGCTGGGAGCCCCCGGCGACCCCGTACGGCCCTGGCCATCGCGGGGTGGACGTCGCGGCAGGCGTGGGCGAGCCGGTGCGGGCCGTCGCCGCGGGCACCGTGTCGTTCGCCGGGCGGGTGGCCGGACGCGGCGTCGTCGCCATCGAATTGGACGGCACCGGCGGCCCACCGCTGCGTACGACGTACGAGCCGGTGCTCCCGACGGTGCGGAAGGGCGACCGGGTTCGGCCCGGCCAACAGGTCGGGCTGCTGGAGCGGGGCCGCCACCGCTGTTCCGCGCCGTGTCTCCACTGGGGGCTGCGCCGCGGGAAGGCGTATCTGGACCCGATGTCGCTCCTGCCGCCCTGGCTGCTGCCCGCGGGACCTTCACGGCTGCTGCCGGTGGCGGGGGTGCCGGCCGGGGGATGAGGCGCGGGCCGGGTGCCGCTCCCCCGCGGCCGCCGCCCCGCTCACCGTCCGAACGACGCCAGCTTGGCCCTGAGCTGGAGGACCGACTTGGTGTGGATCTGGCTGACGCGGCTCTCCGTCACACCGAGGACGTTGCCGATCTCAGCCAGGGTCAGGCCCTCGTAGTAGTAGAGCGTGACCACGGTCTTCTCGCGGTCCGGGAGGGTGTTGATGGCGCGCGCGAGGAAGCGGCGGAGTTCGCGGTCCTCGGCGACCTCGACGGGGTTGTCGGCCGCCGTGTCCTCCAGGGTGTCCATGATGCTGAGCCGGTCGCCGCTCTCGCCGCCGACGTGGAGCAGTTCTTCGAGGGCGACGACGTTGGCGAGGGAGAGCTGGCTGAAGACGCTGTGGAGGTCTTCGAGCGCGACGCCCATCTCGTCGGCGACCTCGCTCTCGGTGGGGGTGCGGTGCAGCCGGGCCTCAAGGGTGGCGTAGGCGCGCTCGATGTTGCGGGCCTTCTGGCGGACGGAGCGGGGGATCCAGTCGAGGGCCCGCAGTTCGTCGATCATGGCGCCGCGGATGCGGGTGATGGCGTAGGTCTCGAACTTGATGGCGCGGTCGATGTCGAACTTCTCGATCGCGTCGATGAGTCCGAAGACTCCCGAGGAGACGAAGTCCGCCTGCTCCACGTTGGGCGGCAGGCCGACGCTGACTCGTCCCGCGACGTATTTGACCAGCGGCGAGTAGTGCAGGATGAGCTGTTCCCGCAGCCGCTCGTCACCGGTCTCCTTGTACGTCCGCCACAGCTCGTCGAGTGTCGAGGGGCCGGGTGGCCGCACGCCGCCTCGGGCGGCGGGGGGAGCCGCCGCCCGGTCGGACCCGGAGGTGTGCTGGGGCATTCGTCGCCTTGTGCCGTTCTGCCGTGATCTGGTGGGGCCGGTCGGTCTGCCGGCCCGTGCGGTTCCGGCCGTCGGTGCGGGGTGAGCGACTGATGCCGGATTCCTCGTGAGCGTAGCGTGACTGAGGCGTCGCGGTCCGCGAAGGGTGGCGGCCCGCACATGCGCAGATACGTTCCGCTCGACCCCCCGGAGCGGGTGCGTGCGGCGCTCGCCGCCGGGGGTGTCGATCTCAACTGCTGTGCTTGTCAAGGCTTTCGGGCGTCGACCGGTTGGCGCAATGTGGAAGGTCAACGTCCGGGGTGAAGGGTGAAGGTGGCGGGGTTTTCCGGCGTGTCAGTTGCCAGTTGTCGCCATGTCGTTCGACGAACCCCAGCGAGTGAAGTTCGTACAGCCTGGCGACCGCGTCGTCGGCCGTCGTACCGGCTCCGTAGGCGATGTCGCGCGCGGTGGCGCCGCCGCGGCCGGGCAGGGCGGCGAGGACGCGGGCGGCCTCGGGAGGCAGGGTGTCGCGCGGCAGGACGGGGCCCTGGCGGGGCGGGGGGAGTTCGCCGATGTCGCCGACAAGTTCGACGACGTCGGCGGCGTCGGTGACGAGCGCTCCCTCGGCCCGCAGCAGTTCGTGGACGCCTGCCGAGAGGGCGCTCGTCGCGGCGCCGGGGACGCCCATCACATGGCGGCCGAGGCGCTGGGCGTGGCGTGCGGTGGACAGGGCGCCGCTGCGGAGGGCGGCCTCCACGACGACGGTGCCACGGGTGAGCGCCGCGATGACGCGGTTGCGCTGGATGAACCTGCTGCTGGTGGGGTGGTCCCCGAGGGGGAGTTCGCCGAGGACGAGGCCTTGGGCGGCGATGCGGGCGATGAGCTGCTCGTGGCCGCGGGGATAGGGGTGGTCGATGCCGCAGGCGAGGACGGCGGCGGTGGCTCCGCGGGCGCCGAGGGCGCCTCGGTGGGCGGCGGCGTCGATGCCGTAGGCGCCGCCGGACACGACGATCCAGCCCCGCTCCGCGAGCTGTGCGGCGATCGTGGTGGCGATGTGGGCGCCGTATGCGGTGCAGGCGCGGGCGCCGACCATGGCGACGGAGCGCAGGGCCCAGGCGCGCAGGTCGGGGGCGCCGCGCGCCCAGATGCCGATGGGGCGGGCGGGGCCGAGGTCGTCGAGTTGGGTGGGCCATTCCAGGTCGCCGGGGCAGATGAAGCGGATGCCCGCGGCGTGTGCGGCGTCGAGGTCGGCGTCGGGGCGGGTGCGGGCGGCGCGGGCGGTGAGCCCTGCCCAGCGGGTGGGGGTGACGCCGGGCGGGGGGTCGCCGCCGCGGGTGAGGTGGTCCATGAGCGCGGTGGGGGTGTGGGTGGTGAGCAGGCGGGCGGTGAGGCGGTCGCCGGGTTCGAGGATGCGGGTGAGGGCGGCGCGCGCGTGGCGCTCCTCGTCGGTGGGGCGGGTCATGCGGGGGTGCTTTCCAGGGGGACGCCGCGGCGGATGCCGGTGCGGAGTTCGAGTGCGTGGGCGACGTCGTCGGCGGTGGGGCGGTCGTGTTCCGCGAGGTCGGCGAGGGTCCAGGCGACGCGCAGGACCCGGTCGAGCCCGCGGGCGGTGAGGAGGCCGCGTTCCAGGTCGTCCTCGGCGGTGCGCAGCGCTCCCGGGGCGGGGTGCCATCGGGTGCGCAGTTCGTGTCCGGGGACTTGGCTGTTGGTGGTCCAGGGGGTGTCCGCGTAGCGGGTGGCCGCGCGTTCCCTCGCGGCGGCGACACGAGCGGCGACGGTGGCGGTGGATTCGGCGCCGGTGTGCTGCTGGAGGAGTTCGGCGCGGGTGACGGGTTCGACGGTGAGGCGGAGGTCGACGCGGTCCATGAGGGGGCCGGAGAGTCGGGCCTGGTAGTTGCGGATGGCGGAGGGGCGGCATTCGCAGCCGCCGTCGCGGGCGCCGTAGCGTCCGCAGGGGCAGGGGTTTGCGGCGAGCGCCATGAGGAAGCGTGCGGGCATGCGGAGCATGGCGGCGGCGCGGGCGACGACGACGTGGCCCGATTCGAGGGGCTGGCGGAGGGCTTCGAGCGCCTTGCTGGCGAATTCCGCCGCTTCGTCCAGAAAAAGTACGCCATGGTGGGCTAGGGACACTGCGCCCGGCTTGGGCATTCCGGTGCCGCCGCCGACGAGGGAGGCCATGGTCGCGGAGTGGTGGGGCGCGCAGTAGGGCGGCCGTCCGACGAGGGGCTGGCCCGGTGGCAGCGTCCCGGCGATGGAGTGGATGGCGGTGACTTCGAGGGCCTGTTTGGGGGTGAGGGGCGGGAGGAGGCCGGGGAGCCGCTCGGCGAGGAGGGTCTTGCCCGCTCCCGGGGGCCCTTTGAGGAAGATGTGGTGGTTTCCGGCGGCGGCGACTTCGAGCGCGGTGCGGGCCTGGTGCTGTCCTGCGACGTCGGCGAGGTCGGGCTCCGGCTCACCGGCGGCGAGGGGCGCGCCGAGGCCGGTGCCGGGGAGAGCGAGCGCGGCGAGGAACGGGTCGGGGCCCGTGTGCTCGCGGTCGGCTTCCTCCTCGTCGGGGACGGGTTCGTCGGTGAGCACGGCGATGAGCTGTCGCAGGCTGCGCACGCCGAGGACGGAGATGCCGGGGACGAGGGCGGCCTCGGCGGCGTTGCGCTCGGGGACGACGACCTGTTCGTATCCGGCGTCGGCGGCGGCGAGTACGGCGGGCAGTACGCCGCGGACGGGGCGGACGCGGCCGTCGAGGCCGAGTTCTCCGACCATGACGATGTCGAGGAGGACACGGGGGTCGATGCGGTCGGCCGCGCCGAGTACGGCGGTGGCGATGGCGAGGTCGAAGCCGCTGCCGCTCTTGGGCACGGCGGCGGGGCTGAGGCCGACGGTGAGTTTCTTCTGGGGCCATTCGGCGCCGGAGTTCACGATCGCGGCGCGTACCCGGTCGCGGCTTTCGCTGAGGCTCTTGTCGGGGAGGCCGATGAGGGTGAACGCGGCGACGCCGACTTCGAGGTCGGCCTGGACCTCGACGACGACTCCCTCGACGCCGACGAGTGCGACGGAGCAGGTGCGGGCGAATCCCATCAGGCCACCCCGCGGACGTGCTCGACGAGGGGGGCTCCGCGGTGGGGCAGGACGACGCCGACGAGGTCGATGCGCACGGATGCGGCGTGGGCGTCGGGGTGGGCGTGGAGCCAGTGTTCCGCGAGGGTTCTCAGGCGCTGCGCCTTGGTGGCCGTGATGGCCTCCATGGGGTGCTGGTACGCACCTGACCTGCGTGTTTTCACTTCCACGACGATGATGGTGTCGCCGTCGCGGGCGACGATGTCGATCTCGCCCGCGGGGCCGGAGCGCCAGTTGCGGTCGAGGATGGTGTGGCCGCTCGCGGTGAGGCGGCGGACGGCGAGGGTCTCGCCGTAGCGGCCGAGGGCGGTGCGGGAGCGGTCGGCCGGGGGCCTGCCCGTGCGGCGGGCGGCCGGGCGGTGTGCGCGGTGGGGCGCGGGGGTCCTGAGGGCGGGGCGCGGGGTGCGGGCGGGCTTGCGGCGGGGTGCGTTCATGGTGGGTGCCTCCTTCGGCACTCACCGTCGCGCAGTCCCCGCCCCCTTGTGGATCTTGGTGGATAACTCACGAGTTGTGGATAACTTAGCCACCCGGAAGGTCGAGGTCGTTCTTGTTTAGCTCCTCGATGTTCACGTCCTTGAACGTCAGAACGCGCACCTGCTTGACGAACCTGGCCGGCCTGTACATGTCCCACACCCAGGCGTCAGCCATGGAAACCTCGAAGAAAACCTCACCCTGAACGGAGTGCACCTGCATCTCGTAGTCGTTGGTGAGGTAGAAGCGCCGTTCCGTCTCGATCACGTATTTGAACAGACCGACGACGTCGCGGTACTCCCGGTAGAGCTTCAGCTCCATCTCGGTCTCGTACTTTTCGAGGTCCTCGGCGCTCATGGCAGTTCCCCTTCAGCCGTGCGTCCCCTCATTGTGCGCCTGCCACTCGGACTCTCAGACGATTTCCGTGTCAAGAAGCTCAGGACGCGACGGGGGCCCCTCGTCGAGCACACGGCGCAGCAGCCCGGCGAGCCTGGTCGGATACACCGTCTCACGGGTGCGGGAGAGATCCCGGCAGGTCCACCATCTGGCTCCGGCGACGGAGCGGCGCTCCAGGTCGGTGAGGCCGGTGGCGGCGATACGGGTCTGGGCCGTACGGGCGAGGAAATACCATTCGTCCTGGTCCCAGCGCTCTCCGGCGAAGGGGAACGAGCAGATACGGCGCCACAGGACGGGGCCGAGGTCGACCTGTGTGATCCCGGTCTCTTCGCCGAGCTCCCGCAGGGCGGCGTCGGCGTGGCTCTCGTCGCCCTCCAGGCCGCCGCCGGGGGTGAACCACCAGTCGTCGCCCGCGTCGCCCGGCTCGTGGCCGTGCAGCAGCAGGATGCGGTCGTCCGGATCGAGGAGGACGACGCGCGCCACCCTGCGCAGCGGCCGGCCGGAGAGGGTTGCCGGAGGCCCGGGGGGTGCGCCGGGGCCGTCCGCGGCGTGCTCAGCCGACACCGGCGAACTCCCCCCGCTGGTGTCCCGCGCGCCCGCGCCTGCGTGCGCCGCGGCGCGCGAGGGGCCCGTACGCGGCGCCGCCGAGGATGAGGACGGCGCCCACGATGACCAGGACGACCATGGTGACGAGCGGCCCGGGCCGGGAGGTGCCGCCCGGGAGTGCGGCGAAGCCGGTGGGGCGGGCGAGCATCCCGTCGAGGGGCCAGGCGACGGCGTCGACGCGCGCGGTGACGTCGCCGCGCGGCACGGCGCCGTTGCCTGCGTCCTGGAGGTGGACGCTGGAGTCGAGGGAGCTGTTGCGTTCGTCGCCGAGGAGGAAGAGGCGCCCGCGCGGGACGGCGGTGGAGGGGATGCCGCTGGACGACGCGGGCTTCCCCTTCTCCAGGTAGGGCTCGTCGATCTTCTTGCCGTTGACGGTGAGGTGCCCGTCGGCGCAGCAGGCGACGTGGTCGCCGCCGACGGCGACGACGCGCTTGACCATGGGGAGGTTGCCCCAGTCACTGTCCTCGAAGACGACGACGTCGCCGCGGCGTGCGTCGCCGCCGTCGATGCGCTGTGCCAGCACGCGGTCGCCCGCGTTGATGGTGGGCGACATGGAGGTGGTGGGCACCGTGTAGGGCTGGTAGACGACGGCGCCCCAGATGAAGCCGCCGAGGAACATCACACAGCCGAGGGCCACGGCGATGCCCGACAGCCTGCTGCCGAGCCGTCCGCGGCCCTCGTCCGTACGGCTTGTCCTGCTCATGCCACAGCTCCAGCGCTCCCGTGCACCGTTCCCGCGGCCGGGCGCGGTACCCGGGTGGTTCGGTGGTCCGGGTCGGCACCCTACCCGGCGGTACGCCCGTCGGTAACCCGGGAGTGCCGGGCGGCGATCCGCCTCCTGCGCCAGATCACCAGTGGTACGGCTCCGGCGAGGCCGAGGGCGTCGGGTGCGGCGCTGGACGCGGCCGCGCTGATGCCGGACTGGTGGAAGGTGTCCGGGACCGGCAGGGTCGACCAGCGGGTGGGCGGCCAGGCGATGACGAAGGCGCGGCCCACGACATTGCCGACCGGCACGAATCCGTGGTTCTTGTCCTGCTGGTGGTAGCGGGAGTCCAGGGAGTTCTGCCGGTGGTCACCCATGACCCAGATTTTGCCCTGGGGAACGGTGACCTTGAACTGGCCGCCCTGATTGTCCGCGCTGCACGGGGTGTTGCCCGCATAGATGTACGAATCGTTGAGGGGCTTGCCGTTGACCTTGACGGGGCCCGTGCCCTTGCACTCGATGGTGTCGCCGGCGACGCCGATGACCCTCTTGATGAGGTCCTTCTCGTCGGCGGAGGGCATGAGGCCGATCCAGCCGAGGACCCGCTGGACCGCGTTCGGCTTGGGAGCGGGCTCGCCCGCGAGCCAGTTGTCGGGGTCCTTGAAGACGACGACCTCGCCGCGTTCCGGCTCGGAGCCGAACCAGGGGGTCAGTTTGTCGACAAGTACCCGGTCGCCGATCTGGAGGGTGTTCTCCATGGAGGCCGAGGGGATCGAGAACGCCTGGACCAGGAACAACTTGATCAGCAGGGCGAGGACCAGGGCGATGAGGACGAGCAGCGGCAACTCCTTCCAGAAGGACCGCGGCTTCTTCGTGCTCTCACTCCTGCGGTGGCGGGAGCGTCCCTCACCGTCTCCGTCGGCGGGATCAGGCGTCACACCGACCGCCTCGGTGCTCGTGCCCGAGCCGTAACCGGAGTGCTCCGGCTCCTCGGGCCCGTCGTGCCCGGAACGTGCGCCGACCGCCACATCCCCCACATCCACTCCTCAGTCCGTGCCGCTGCCTGCTCCGGTACCGGTACAGGCCCACCACTCCCATAACGAGCGGGGGTTCCGCAGGGCTCGGGAGCGGGATCAATCCGTTGAGATCCGCGGGGGCCACCCTATGCGAGGGCCCTGTGACGGTGCCCGGCCCCGTGGACGCGCCGGACACGGACGCGTACGTGGCCGGTTCGTCCAGTTTGCTCCAGTGGCCGAAGGGCCAGGCGATGAGGCGGGCCCGGCCCACGACGCTGTCGAGGGACACGGTGCCGCTGTAGCCCTCGTCGCGGTGGTAGCGGGAGTCGGCGGAGTTCGCGCGGTGGTCGCCCATCACAAACAGCCGTCCCGCCGGGACGTGGACCTCGAACGGGAACGCGGACGGCTTGTTGCCCCGCTGGATGTACGGCTCGTCGAGGGGCCGACCGTTGACGGTGACCCTTCCGGCGGCGTCGCAGCACTTCACGGTGTCGCCACCGACGGCGACGACCCTCTTGATCAGGTCGCGGTCGTCGTCCGAGGGCAGCAGGCCGATCTGCGCGAGGCCCGCCTTGAGTTGACGGATCACCACGGGTGCATCCCCTGAGGTGCCCTTCTCGGCGTCGAGCCAGTGCCCGGGGTCGCGGAAGACTATGACGTCGCCGCGGTGCGGCTCCGCCCCGAACCAGGGTGTGAACTTGTCGACCAGGACGCGGTCGCCGATCTGGATGGTGTCCTCCATGGAGCCGGAGGGGATCACGAACGCCTGGACGACGAAGGTCTTGAGGATCAGCGCGATGCCCAGGGCGATGCCCAGCAGCAGCGGTATCTCACGGAGCGCGGAGCGGCGTCTGCGGCGTTTGACACGTCGCGCACGTCTGCGGCGTTCGGCCCGGCCGCCCAACGCGGGGCGCGACGCGGCGGAGCC
Source organism: Streptomyces sp. NPDC050560 (assembly GCF_044457285.1). Lineage (NCBI taxonomy): Bacteria > Bacillati > Actinomycetota > Actinomycetes > Kitasatosporales > Streptomycetaceae > Streptomyces > Streptomyces sp. NPDC050560. The sequence goes on along the minus strand of NZ_JBITGT010000016.1, from coordinate 65,756 downwards.
GTCGCCGGGGTCCGAGCCGCGGCGACGTCCCCGCTCACCCATGGAGGCCGCCGCCCCGGCGCGGGCGCGCGGTGTCGCCGTCGCACGGTTCGGCGGCGGCGTGGTGGCGCACCGTGGCTGCGTGCCGGCGCGGGGCCCTCGGAGTCTTGGCGACGGTGCGGGGCGGGGGGACGTCGCGGCGGTGCGCGGCGGCTTGCTGCTTCAGGGGAACGGCTACGTCGGGGCGCGATGGCGCCGCCGCACCGTATGCCGCGTCCGTGGCGGCGTGGTGCGTGGATGTGTCGCCGCTACGTCGCGGCGTCGTCGGCGGCAGCGTGGGGGCGCCACGTAGCGACGTGGGAACGTCACGTAGCGGCATGGCGACGTCACGTAGCGCCTGAGCGGCCTGAGGCGACCCCTCTCGCTCCCCTGGGGCATCGCTCCCGTACGACGTCGTCGTGGGCGGCGTGGCGCCTCGCGACACGGTCTCCCAACGGCCGGGGGGCCACACGGTCCACTCGGCCTTGCCGATGACCGCGTCGACCGGGAGCGTCCCGCCGCCGGGGGCTCCGAGCCGGTCGCGGGAGTCGCTGGAGATGCTGCGGTGGTCGCCCAGCAGGAAGAGACGGTCCTCGGGTACGCGTACGTCGAAAGGGGCGTGGGAGGCGGCGTCGCCGGGGTACAGGTAGCGGGTTTCGGTGAGCGGCTTGCCGTTCACCTCAAGCCGTCCCCCGCTGTCGCAGCAGACCACCCGGTCTCCCCCCACTCCCACGACGCGCTTGATGTAGTCGCCGTCGCCGAAGTATTCCCCACCGTCGAAGACGACAACATCCCCACGCCGGGGCGTCCCGCCGAATCGGTACGCCAGTTTGTTGACGAGGACCCGGTCGCCGGGGCGCAGCCCTGGCTCCATGGAGCCGCTGGGGATGGTGAAGGGCTGGACGACGCAGCGCAGGACGACCAGGACGAGGGCGGCGAGCAGGAGCGCGGTGAGGGTGAGGCGGCCGCCGGGGACCCGGCTCAGCAGCGCGGCGGCGCGGACACGACGCGGCCGCACCGGTTGGGCCCCGTCGTCGGGGGCCAGTTCGGTGCGGCCGCGCTCTGGTGCGTCTGCTTCGGTGTCCATTTCAGCGGGATGCTATCCGGCCCGCCTGTGAACACCCGCGCGCGATCAGCTCTCGCGCTTCTCCTTGATCTTCGCCGCCTTGCCGCGCAGGTCGCGCAGGTAGTACAGCTTGGCGCGGCGGACGTCGCCGCGAGTGACGAGCTCAATCTTCTCGACGATCGGGGTGTGCACGGGGAAGGTGCGCTCGACGCCGACGGAGAAGGAGACCTTGCGGACCGTGAAGGTCTCGCGGACCCCGGAGCCCTGGCGGCGGATCACGACGCCCTTGAACTGCTGCACACGCGAGCGGTTGCCCTCGATGACGCGTACGTGGACGTTGACGGTGTCGCCGGGGCGGAACGCCGGGATGTCGTCGCGCAGCGAGGCGCTGTCGACGGAGTCGAGCAGGTTGGACATGATCGTCTGCTTTCTTCGCCGATGCCACAGGTCATCGGCGGGACGTGGGTGAGGTCTGTGGGTGTTGGCCGCTCCGGTTCGCGTCGTGTCCCCCTGTGGCAGGGGCGCGATCGGGCGACGTACAACAGCGGGCCATTCTTCCACGGGGTGCCGCCGCGCCCAAAATCGGCGGCCCCGGCGCCACGTCGCGCAGTGGTGGGCGTTACGGCGCGTCCTGGGCGGGTGGCTGCCAGTGCCCGTCCTGGTCCTGGTACCAGCCCAGGGCGGTGAGCAGCGCCCGGTCCTTCTTGTCGAACGCGTCCGGGGCGCTGCGGCGGAGCAGGTCGGGCCGGTGGGCGGCGGTGCGGCGGATGGCCTCGTCCCTGCGCCAGCGGGCGATGTTGCCGTGGTGGCCGCTGAGGAGGACGTCGGGGATGCCGCGGCGGCGCCAGGTGGGCGGCTTGGTGTAGACGGGGCCCTCCAGGAGGTGGGCCATGGCGCCGGGCGCGAAGGAGTCGTCGCGGTGGGACTCGGCGTTGCCGAGGACGCCGGGGAGCAGACGTGCCACGGCTTCGGTGATGACGAGGACGGCCGCCTCACCGCCTGCGAGGACGTAGTCGCCGATGGAGAGTTCGCGTACGGGCAGGCGGGTGGCGTACTCGTCGGTGACGCGGCGGTCGATGCCCTCGTAACGCGCGGGAGTGAAGATCAGCCAGGGCTGACGGGAGAGTTCGACAGCGCGGTCCTGGGTGAAGGGCTCTCCGCTGGGGGTGGGGACGACGAGGACAGGGCGGGTGGCGCCGTGTTCGTAGCCGTCGGCGATGACGTCGTCGAGGGCGTCGCCCCAGGGGTCGGTCTTCATGACCATGCCGGGGCCGCCACCGTAGGGGGTGTCGTCGACGGTGTGGTGCTTGTCGCGGGTCCAGTCACGGAGGTCGTGGACGCGGACGTCGAGGAGGCCGCGCGCGCGTGCCTTGCCGACGAGGGAGACGTCGAGGGGGTCGAGGTACTCGGGGAAGATCGTGACGACGTCGAGCCGCATCAGGCGTCGTCCTCCGCGACGTCGCCCGGTACGTCGCGCACCGGGGTGTCGCGATATACGTCGCCGGGCACGTCGCGACGTACGTCGCCCGATGTGTCGTCCGCGGCGTGTGGCGCGTCGGCGTCGGCGACGTCGGTGCCGTCCGACGTGGCGACGTCGCGCGCTTCGTCCGCGGCGTCGTCGGAGCGCGCCGCGGGAGGCCCCGTCGTGGCGTCGAGGAGACCGGGTGGCGGGTCGATGACGGCGCGCTGCTCTTCGAGGTCGATGTCGGTGACGATGTCGGCGACGAAGGGGACGAGGACTTCTCCCGCACCGTCGGCGCGGACGACGACCAGGAGGTCCTGGGCGGACAGGTGGGAGATCTCGCCGATGCGTCCGACGGGGGTGCCGTCGGTGGTCACGACGTCGAGGTCGACCAGTTGGTGGTCGTAGTACTCGTCGGGGTCCTCGGGGACCTCGTCGGGGTCGACGTCGGCGATGAGGAGGGTGTTGCGGAGGGCTTCGGCGTCGGAGCGGTCCTGGACGCCGGCGAATCGGAGCAGGAGCCGCCCGCTGTGGACGCGTCCGGTCTCGATGGTCAGGGGGCCGGAGGCGGCCGGGTCGGTGGCGAGGACGGCGCCGGGTGCGAGCCGCAGTTCCGGCTCGTCGGTGCGCACCTCGACCGTGACTTCGCCCTTGATGCCGTGGGCGCGGCCGATCCGGGCGACTACTAGCTGCACGGCTGGTGTTCTCCTGTCGTACGGCGCGGGGCGGGGGGGGGGGGGGGGGGGGGGGCGCGGCCCGCCGCCCCCGGGGGGGGGGGGGGGGGGGGGGGGGCGGCGGGGGCGCCCGGGTGGGCAGCGCAATGAAGCGGGGGCGCGCGGC
>NZ_JBITGT010000016.1:0-62360 GCF_044457285.1 Streptomyces sp. NPDC050560 | reverse complement strand
CGCCCGTCACTTCCCCCTTGTTGCGGGGGGCGCGGCCCAGCGGGGCGACTACTCGCTGCCGGGGGGGTGTGCCCCGGGGGGCCGGGGGGGGCGGGGGGGGGGGCCGGGGGGGCCCCCCCCCCGCCCCGGGCCGGTGCTGCGTGCGTTCGGCGAAGGTCGTCAGTGCACCTGGTCGACGTCGACAAGGTCGACGCGTACGCCGCGGCCTCCGATGGCACCCACCACGGTGCGCAGGGCACGTGCGGTGCGGCCGTTGCGCCCGATGACCTTGCCGAGGTCGTCGGGATGGACCCGGACTTCGAGGACGCGCCCACGGCGCAGGTTGCGGGAGGCCACCTGCACATCGTCGGGGTTGTCGACAATGCCCTTCACGAGGTGCTCAAGAGCCTCCTCAAGCATGCTCAGCCCTCGGTCTGCGCGGCGTCGGACGCCTCGGCGTCGTCCGCCTTCTTGTCGGCCTTCTTCTTCTGGGTGATGGCCTCGCCCTTGCCGGTGTCGTCGCCGCCGAGGGACTCGAAGGCGGGCTTGGCCGACTTCTCCTCGGGCTGGAGCAGCGGCGGCGGGGCGGGCTCGCCCTTGTGCTTCTGCCAGTCGCCGGTCTTCTTGAGGATGGCGAGGACGGGCTCGGTGGGCTGGGCGCCGACGGAGAGCCAGTAGGCGACGCGCTCGGCGTCGACCTCGATGCGCGAGGGGTTCTGCACCGGGTGGTACAGGCCGATCTCCTCAATGGCCCGGCCGTCGCGGCGGGTGCGGGAGTCGGCGACGATGATGCGGTAGTGAGGCGAACGGATCTTGCCCAGACGCTTCAGCTTGATCTTGACTGCCACGGGAGTGGGTTCTCCTGGTTTGACGTGGGTTGGCTCAGCGGGATGCCGCGTGGGGTTGCGGTACTCGCTGGTCCGACGGACGCGTCAGCCGGAGGAGAGAGGGTTCCTGTGCGGCTGTCGAGTACAGCCAGTCATTGTGCCATACGGGCGTGTCATGCCCGAATCCGGTCCTGGGGCGCTTCTCGCGCGCGTTGTGCGGTGCGGACGGGGCACCGGGGCGGTCTGCCGGGTGGGGCCGGGCAGACCACCGGGCGGGCCGGTCTAGTGGCTCGCCGGCGACGCCGGGGGCATGGCCGCGCGGTGGGTGCGCCGGCCGCCGTGGCGTCGGAGGGGAATCCGGTGGCGGGTCACCCCGCTGCCGCTGCGACCACCTCCGGGATGCGGAACGGCTTGCCGCACCCGCCGCAGACGATGGGCGCCTGGGCCAGGACGGACGGGACGACGCGGACGTTGCGCCCGCAGTCGCAGACGGCCTTGACGCGGACGCCGCCCCCTGAGGAGCCGTGGCGTCCCGCGGGGCCGCGGAAACTGCGGGCGGTGTCCGTCTCGGTGGCGGCGCTGTGTGCCTTGAGGGCACGCTGGAGCCGCTCCATGGTGGGACGGTAGCGGCGCCGGGCCTCGGGCTTGAGCGCGACCAGGGAGAAGCCGCTGCTCGGGTGCGGCTCCTCGGTGTGGTCGAGGCCAAGCTCCTCGGCGATCGCGAGGAATCTGCGGTTGTGATAGCGACCGGCGCGGGAGGTGTCGCGGATTCCGCGGGCGGCTGCGATGCCGTGGACCGCTTCGTGAAGCAGTCGCTCGAAGGAGAGTTCGGCGCCGCAGGCGGACGACGACTCTCCGATCAGGGATTCGGGCGCGGCAAGGTCCGGCAGCTCGGGGTGGTACCGCTGAATTTCGGCCCACGCCTGTGCCAGCTCTGCGGCGAGAACAGGTGGTGTCGTGCTCACGTCGTGAGAACGATCCGGGCTGCCGCTGTGTTCCGATTACGGGGCATCCCAAATATTTTGCTCGTACCACACAGTCGGCGCCGATCCGCAGGGAGGCGGGCGGGTGCGCCGATGGGCGATATGTCTCACAGCTCGCACTAAGGCGGTACGTCGCCCCGCTCCGTGCCGCACGACGTGGCGGGCTCCGTGTGCCCGACCCAGCGACGTGGCGACGTCGGCCCGAACCGCTGCCCGGCCGCCGCTCGGTTGCACCGTTCCGCGCGACGTGGTGCGTGTGCGCCGGTGCACCGTGTGGGTGCGCTCCCGCGCGCGTGAGGTGCGCCATGGGATCGTGCGCCGGAGCGCCATGGCACCGTCCGTGCGGCCGGACCGCGCGCACGGTGCCACGGGAGTGTGTGACTCAGTAGGCGCGGCCCACTACGGCGACGTTACCGGGTGCGTCGTCGGCGTCGGGCACCGCCCCGTCCTCGGCGAGCAGGCACCGTACGCTCATCGAGTGCGCGGCGAGCCGAGCCTCGCCCTCGGGGCCGAGGGCGGACCAGGGCAGGCGCGCCCAGCCGCCCGCGAGGACGGCTTCGACGGCCTCCTCCGCGGTGGCGACGTCGGCGGTGAGGCGTTCACGGCGCTCCCGCGACTGGCGCAGCAGCAGCGCCTGGTCCTCTTCGAGGACGGTCGGCAGCAGCGCGGGGAGCGCGTCGAGGCGTACCGGCTCCTTGCCGCCGGGGATGCGGCGGGCCAGCATCGCGGTGCCGTTCTCCAGGTCGCGGGGGCCGATCTCGATGCGCACCGGGACGCCCTTGAGCTCCCAGTCGACCGCGCGGCGCCCGAAGGGGGTGTCGGTGCGGTCGTCGACGTGGACCCTGACGCCCGCGGCGCTGAGGGCGTCGCCGACCTCGTGGACCTTGGCGAGCACCGCGTCGTCGCCCTTGATGGCGAGGACCACGGCCTGGGTCTGGGCGAGACGGGGCGGTACGCGCAGCCCGTTGTCATCGCCGTGCACCATGATCATGCCGCCGAGCATGCGGGTGGTGGAGCCCCACGAGGTCTGCCAGACGTGCTCCTGGGTGCCGTCCTTGGTCAGGTAGCGGGTGCCGAACGCCTTGGCGAAGTTCTGGCCGAGTTCGTGGCTGGTGCCCAGTTGGAGCGCCTTGCCGTCGCCCATCATGCCTTCAAGGGTGAGGGTGTTGAGGGCTCCGGCGAACCGTTCGGCGGCGGTCTTGCGGCCGAGGAGGACGTCGATGGCGAGGACGTTGACGAGGAAGTCGGCGTAGACGTCGCGGTGGATGCGGGCCGCGTAGTCGCGGGCCTCCTCGTAGGTGGCGTGCGCCGTGTGCCCCTCCTGCCAGAGGAACTCGGTGGTGCGCAGGAACACGCGGGGGCGCAGCTCCCAGCGGACGACGTTGGACCACTGGTTGATCAGCAGGGGGAGGTCGCGGTAGCTCTGCACCCACTTCGAGAACGAGTCGTTGATGATCGTCTCCGAGGTGGGACGGACGACGACCGGTTCCTCCAGGTCCTTGCCCCCGGCGTGGGTGACGACGGCGAGTTCCGGCGCGAATCCCTCGACGTGTTGCGCCTCCCGGTCCAGGTAGGACTGCGGGATGAAGAGCGGGAAGTAGGCGTTGGACGCGCCTGCCGCCTTGATGCGGGCGTCCATCTCCTGCTGGGTGCGTTCCCACAGGCCGTACGCGTAGGGCCTGATCACCATGGTGCCGCGGACCGGGCCGTTGTCCGCCAGCTCGGCCTTGTTGATCAGATCCTGGTACCAGCGCGGGAAGTCGTCCGCGCGCGGCGTGAGAACGGGTGCCTTTGCCATGGCGGGCATGGTACGGGGCTCCGTTGCACCGCTCCGTGTCCGGTGGGGTGCGGAGCACCGGGTGCGTGCCGCCCCGGGCGGCCCGTTGGCGAACTTGGCACATGCCATGCCCGGCTGCCTCTGGACGTGGCGGCTTTGGGGGAGTTCTCTGGCATACGGGGGGGCGCTGCCGGGGCACACCGTGCCGGCCGGCCGTGTGCTGTGCCACGGGGTGGGACGACGGAGCAATCAGTCAGCAGGCCAATGGCGGCCAACGATCCTTTCCGGCGAAGTCGTACTTCATGTTCCGGCTGAATGGGGGCCATCCATGACACTCACGCTCGTGCGGCACCACCCTCGTCCTACGTCGCCCACCCCATCGGTGGACGCGCGCGCACGCGCGCGTGACTGGGCGGAAATCCAGGAGCGGATGCTCGTGCCGCTCTACGAGGCGGTGTACGAGCGTCTGGAGGTCGGGGAGCCGACCCGGCTGCTGGGCGTCGGCTGCGGCTCGGGACTCGCGCTGCTGCTGGCGGCGCGGCGGGGTGCGCGGGTCACGGGGGTGGACGCGGAGTCGCCCGAGTTGCTGGCCCTGGCGCGACGTCGGCTTGGCGCAGGGGGCGACGCACGCGCGCGTGACGGCGTTCGTGTGCTGGACGGTGCCGACGTCGCGGCAGCGGGCGGCGCCCCGTACTCGCTCGTGAGCGCGTTTCATCCGGTGGGGTGCGTGTCCGGGGACCGGGAGCGGTTGACAGCGGACCTGGCGGCCACGCTGCCGCTCGCACGGCGGGGTTCGCCGGTGGTCCTGACCTCTTGGGGGCCGCCGGAGCGGTGCGCCACGTCGTCGGTCCTGCACACCGTGATGAGGCTCGCGGCCCCACGGTGCGACGACGGCGACAGGGGTGCGTGGCGGCCCGCGGAACGCGACGAGTTGGAGGCGGTGTGCACCCTTGCCGGGCTCCGTCCTGACGGCTCGGGGCGGGTGGCGTGCCCGTTCGGCTACGCCGGGGTGGACAGCGCGGTACGTGGGTTGCTGTCGACGGGGTTGCTCGACGGAGCCGTCGCGGCCACGGACGCCGAACGGGTCCGCAAGGAGCTGGAGGAGGCGCTGCACCCATATGTGCGCGGGGACGGGACGGTGTGGATGCCGAACGTGTTCCGGTACCTGATATCCCGCACCGTGTAGCGACTGAGCTGGCCGCGTAGCGAGCCACGTCTCGGTGGGCGAGCGAGCACATGCGCGTACCGCCTCGCTTCGGGCGGGGGGCTCCGTTCCGAGTCCCATTGGCGCGTACGCGCGCGTGCACGGTCCTCGGCGCTACGTCGCCCAGGTCGCTCTTTCAGCCAGTTTCTTGGGCTGCAGAGGCCGACGACGTCGCGAGGATCTGACCGAGGCCGCGGGCACCTGCGCGCACCGTACGTCGCCGCTGTCGCGCGCTGTACGGTGCCCGGTCGGCACAGTTGCGACATACGGTGCGCGCGACAGGCGCGCCGGGGCTACATACGGCGCGCCCGCAACGAAGAGGCGGGTACCCACTCCGTGTCGCCAGAAGGCACCTGACCGCACCCGGCCCGCCTCGTGACGGGTATCCGGGTGCCGTGCCGTCGATCAGCGGGTGAACTTCTTGAACTCGTCGGGGAGTTCGAAGTTCTCGTCCTGCCCGTCCGGGAGGCCGAAGGCGTTGCCCTGGCCGACGCTCGCGCGGCGTGCGGCGGCCTCCTGCTCCTGCTGCTTGCGCTTCATGGGGTTGCCGGAGCGCTGCTTGCCCTTGGCCTGCTTCTGCTTCTTCTTCTGGCGCCCGGGGCCGCCACCCATGCCGGGAACCCCCGGCATACCGGGCATGCCGCCGCCCTGTGCCATGCGGGACATCATCTTGCGGGCCTCGAAGAAGCGCTCGACGAGGTTCTTGACGGCGCCGACCTCGACACCGGAGCCGCGGGCGATACGGGCGCGTCGCGAACCGTTGATGACGTTGGGGTCCTGGCGCTCTCCAGGGGTCATCGACTTGATGATGGCGGCGGTGCGGTCGACGTCGCGCTCGTCGAGGTTGTTGATCTGGTCTTTGACCTGCGCCATACCGGGGAGCATGCCGAGCAGCTTGCTGATGCTGCCCATCTTCCTGACCTGCTCCATCTGGGCCAGGAAGTCGTCGAGGGTGAAGTCCTTGCCGCCCTTGCTGCTCGCCAGCTTGGAGGCCATCTTCTCGGCCTCTTGGCGACTGAAGGTCTCCTCGGCCTTCTCGATGAGGGTGAGGACGTCGCCCATGCCGAGGATGCGGGACGCCATGCGGTCCGGGTGGAACGCGTCGAAGTCGTCCAGCTTCTCGCCGTTGGAGGCGAACATGATCTGGCGGCCGGTGACGTGGGCGACGGAGAGCGCCGCGCCGCCGCGGGCGTCGCCGTCGAGCTTGGAGAGCACCACGCCGTCGAAGCCGACGCCGTCGCGGAACGCCTCGGCGGTGTTGACCGCGTCCTGGCCGATCATGGCGTCGACGACGAAGAGGATCTCGTCGGGGCTGACGGCGTCCCTGATGTCGGCGGCCTGCCGCATCAGTTCCTCGTCGATGCCGAGGCGGCCGGCGGTGTCCACGATGACGATGTCGTGGACCTTGTCCTTGGCGTGCGTGATGGAGTCCCTGGCGACCTTCACGGGGTCGCCGACGCCGTTGCCGGGCTCGGGGGCGTAGACGGCGACACCGGCCCGCTCCGCGACGACGGAGAGCTGGTTCACGGCGTTCGGCCGCTGGAGGTCGCAGGCGACCAGCAGCGGCGAATGGCCCTGCTTCTTGAGCCACTGGCCGAGCTTGCCCGCGAGGGTCGTCTTGCCCGCGCCCTGGAGGCCCGCAAGCATGATCACTGTCGGTGGCTGCTTGGCGAACCGCAGCCTGCGGGTCTCGCCGCCGAGGACCTTGATCAGTTCCTCATTGACGATCTTGATGACCTGCTGGCTCGGGTTCAGCGCCCGCGAGACCTCGGCGCCTCGCGCGCGTTCCTTGACGGCGGCGATGAAGGCGCGCACGACCGGCAGGGCGACGTCCGCCTCCAGCAGCGCGATGCGGATCTCGCGCGCGGTGGCGTCGATGTCCGCCTCGGAGAGCCTGCCCTTGCCCCGGAGATTCTTGAACGTCTCTGCAAGGCGGTCGGAGAGAGTATCGAACACGGCGCTCGCTGGTCCTCAGGGTCGGGGGCGGGATGGATCGCCCTCAAGGGTATCCGCACGCGGCGACGGGTCACCCATGCCCGCGCGAATCGGGGCACCGCGGCGGCGGTGCGCGGGGCGCGACGGGGCCACGCCGCCGCGGCCGCGGCGCTACGTGTCACGCGATACATCGTGACGCTACGTCGCGGCATGACCACGTGGCCGCATGGCTACGTCACTGCGCCACCGCTCCGCTACGTGGCTACGTCCCTGCGCTACGTCCCGGCCACACTCCCCCGCCGCCACGGCCCACGTAGCATCATCACCGCAACGTCTCCTCCAGCACCCCCGCCAGTTCCTTCGCGACGTCCTCGGGCAGCGTGCTGCCGTCGGCCGCGGTGACGTAGACGGTGTCGACGGCGTTGGCCCCGAGAGTGGAGACATGTGCGCTGCGGACGCGCACGCGCGCGTCTTCCAGGGCGCGGCCGACGCGGTGCAGCAGGCCGGGGGCGTCCTGGGCACGTACCTCGATCACGGTGGCGAGGCGGGACGCGTCGGCCGCGACGGTGACGCGGGGCGGCGGGGCGGTGAGTCCGCGGCGCCGTGGCTGCGCGGCGTCACGCTCGGCAAGGCGCGAGCCGATGTCCAGGGAGCCCTCCAGGGCGCGTACGAGATCGGCTCGTAGCCTGTCGGCCTGGGGCAGCGAGCCGTACTCAGCGGCGACGCGCCAGTCGAGGAGGAGCACGGTGCAGGGCGACGGGGCGCTGTGCGACGTGGCGACGGCGCCGTCGGCGGCCGCTACGTCCCGCGCGCGGGAGCCCCGCCGCCCCGCGACGTGCCCCGCCGCTACGTCCCCGACCCGCCCCGCTACGTCGCCGCCTTCCGCTACGTCCCCCGTCGCTACGTAGCCCCCGGCAACGCCCCCACGTACCACGGCCGCCCCCTCCGCTCCCCCGCCCTCAGCTACGTCCGCCGGGCGTGCCAGTTCCCCCGGCAGTTCGACGGCGCGCAGTTCCGCGGTGCGGACGGTGAGGCGGTGCATGGCGAGGATGCCGGCGGCGGCGGGCAGGACGCCGGGCTGGTCGGGGACGGCGATGAGGAGTTCCACGCCGAGTGGTTCCGGCTCGGCGTCGGCGCCGTCCTCGGGTGCGTCGGATTCCGGCGGGGCCTGGGTACGCAGGCGCAGGACGGGGCCCCGGGTGCGGTATGCCTCGATGGCGAGGCGTTCTTGTTCGGCGGTGGGCGCGGCGGGTTCGGGCCGTGCGGGCGGCTCGCCCGCGAGGGCGGCGGCGACGCGGCGGGTGAGGTCGGCGACGAGGGAGGCGCGCCAGGCGGACCAGGCGGCGGGTCCTGTGGCGAGGGCGTCGGCCTCGGTGAGGGCGTGGAGGAGTTCGAGGGTGTCGGTGGTGCGGACGGCGTCGGCGACGGAGCGGACGGTGGCGGGGTCGTCGAGGTCGCGGCGGGTGGCGGTGGTGACGAGCAGCAGGTGGTGGCTGACGAGGGTGGCGAGGGTGTCCGCGTCGGCGCGGTCGAAGCCGATGCGGTGGGCGACGTCGCGGGCGATGGTCGCGCCGGTCCGCGCGTGGTCGCCGGGCCAGCCCTTGCCGATGTCGTGCAGGAGGGCGGCGACGAGGAGGAGGTCGGGGCGTTTGACGCGACGGGTCATCGCGCACGCGCGTACGGCGGTCTCGACGAGGTGGCGGTCGACGGTCCAGGTGTGGACGGGGTTGCGCTGCGGGCGGCACCGTACGCGCTCCCAGTCGGGCAGGAGGCGGCTGATGAGCCCTTCCGCCTCAAGCGCCTCCCAGACGTCCGCTGCGGGCCGTCCGGCGCCGAGGAGGGTGACGAGCTGTTCGCGGGCCTCGGCGGGCCAGGGCGTGGGCAATGGGCGGCACGCGGCGGCCAGGCGGCGTACGGCGTGGGGGGACAGCGGGAGTCCTGCCTGGGCGGCTGCCGCGGCGGCGCGCAGCGGCAGGACGGGGTCGCGCTCGGGGCGCGCGGTGCGGGCGAGTACGGCCTCGCCGTCCTGTTCGACGACGCCTTCGGCGAGTGGGGTACGGCGCGGCTGGGCCCTGCCGCCGCCGAGGAGGCCGCGTAGGGGGCCGCGTGCGGAGCGGGCGCGCAGGACGCGGCGTACCTCGCGCCAGGTGACGTCGCCGGCGTAGGAGAGGGTGCGGGCGGCCTCGTAGACCTGGCGGAGCAGGGCGTCGGCGTCGAGGAGGCCGAGCGCGGTGGCGACCTGGTCCTGGTCCTGGAGGCCGAGGCGGTCGGTGGCACGGCCGGTGGTGAGGTGGAGGGCGTCGCGGACGTCGAGGAGGCGTCGGCGGGCTTCGTCGAGGCCGTCCCGTGGGGCGTCGGCGAGCCAGGAGGCGGCTACGGCGCGCAGGGCGGTGGCGTCGCGCAGGCCGCCGCGGGCTTCCTTGAGGTCGGGTTCGAGGAGGTGGGCGAGTTCGCCGTGGCGGCGGGCGCGTTCGGCGCAGAGTTCCTGGAGTTCGGGGAGGCGTCGGGGGGCATGGTTGCGCCAGTCGGCGAGGACGGTGGTGCGCAGCCGTGCCGTGAGGTCGCGGTCGCCGGCGAGGTGGCGGGCGTCGAGGAGGCCGAGGTGGACTTTCAGGTCGCCCACGGCGGTCTTGCGGGCCTCGGCGGGGGTGCGTACGGAGTGGTCGAGGGCGAGGCCGAGGTCCCAGACGGGGTACCAGAGGCGGTCGGCGGTCTTGGCCACGTGGGACGTCGCGGCGCCGTCGTGGAGCAGCAGGAGGTCGAGGTCGCTGCGCGGGGAGAGTTCGCGGCGTCCGTAGCCGCCCACGGCGACGAGGCTGATGCCGGGGGTGTCGCCGACGGCGCCGTCGAAGAGGCGGCCGAGCCAGTCGTCGGTGAGTTCGGCGAGGGCGGTGCGGCGGGGCGGCCCGGTGGGCTCCTCCTGGTGGAGGAGGCGCAGCCGGGCCGCCGCGTAGCCGTCTTCTGCCGGGGCGTCGTGCCGGGTGGGCGCCGTGGGGCGCGGGTCACGTGGGTGGTGTTCGTTCACGCTGGTCACCCGGTCGGCTCCTGTCGTCGGCTGTGTGGTTCGCCGTTCAGAGGGCGTCGGGTCCGCGTTCGCCGGTGCGTACGCGTACCGCCGTGTCGACGGGGAGGGTCCAGACCTTCCCGTCGCCGATCTTGCCTGTTCTGGCGGCTTTGACGATGACGTCGACGAGTTGGTCGGCGTCATCGTCCTCGACGAGTACCTCGACGCGGATCTTGGGGACGAGGTCGACGGTGTACTCGGCGCCGCGGTAGACCTCGGTGTGGCCGCGCTGGCGGCCGTAGCCGCTGGCCTCGGTGACGGTGAGCCCGTTGACGCCGAACGCCTGGAGGGCTTCCTTGATCTCGTCGAGGCGGTGGGGCTTCACGACGGCGGTGATGAGTTTCATGCGTCGACCTTCCGGGGCGCGGTCTCGTGGGCGGGGGCGGGTGACGTGGGCCTGACCGTGCCGCCGCCTGCGCCGCTGAAGTCGTACGCCGTCTCGGCGTGCTGGACCTGGTCGATGCCGGAGACCTCGTCGTCCTCGGGTACGCGCATGCCCATGGCCTTGTCGATGAGGAAGGCGAGTACGGCGGACGCGGCGAGCGAGTAGGCGAGGACTCCGAAGACGCCCGCGGCCTGCTTGCCGAGTTGGTCGAGGCCGCCGCCGTAGAAGAGCCCCTTGGCGTCGGACTGTACCCCGCCGGTGGCGAAAAGGCCGATGAGGAGGGAGCCGACGACGCCGCCGACGAGGTGGACCCCGACGACGTCGAGCGAGTCGTCGTAGCCGAGGCGGTACTTGAGGCCGACGGCCATGGCGCACACCAGACCGGCGATGGCGCCGACGGCGATGGCGCCGAGGGGGCTGATGGCGCCGCCCGACGGGGTGATGGCGACGAGGCCCGCGACGGCGCCCGAGGCGGCCCCGAGGGTGGTGAAGGCGCCGTGCCTGATCTTCTCGTAGACGAGCCAGGCGAGCATGGCGGCGGCGGTGGCGACCTGGGTGTTGACGAACATGACGGCGCCGACGCCGTCGTCGTTGCCGAGCCAGGAGCCTGCGTTGAAGCCGAACCAGCCGAACCACAGGAGCCCCGCGCCGAGCATCACCAGGGGCAGGCTGTGGGGCCGCATGGGGTCTTTCTTGAAGCCGACGCGTTTGCCGATGACGAGGATGACGCCGAGGGCCGCCGCGCCCGCGTTGATGTGGACGGCGGTGCCGCCGGCGAAGTCGATGACGCCGAGGTCGTAGGCCCAGCCGCCGGCGCCCCAGACCCAGTGGGCGACGGGGAAGTACACGAGGGTGGCCCACAGGGCGATGAACAGCGCCCAGGCGGTGAATTTGACGCGGTCGGCGAGGGCGCCGCTGATGAGCGCGGGGGTGATGATCGCAAACATGAGCTGGAAGACGGCGAACACGTAGATCGGGATGGTGTAGCCGTCCCAGAGCTGGGTGAGTCCGATGCCGCTGAGGCCGACGAAGTCGCCGTTCCAGCCGAGGACGCCGCCGTGGTCGCTGCCGAAGGCGACGGAGAAGCCGTACAGCACCCACAGGATGGTGACGATGCCGAGGCTGATGAAGCTCATCATCAACATGTTGAGTGCGGACTTGACGCGGACCATGCCTCCGTAGAAGAAGGCGAGGCCGGGCGTCATGATCATCACCAGTGCGGAGCAGATGAGCATGAATCCGGTGTTTGCGGCGGACAGGGTGGGTGCGTCCGCGGCAAGCGTGGTGCCTGGGGGCATCGGCGTCTCCTCGTCGTCTGTGCGGCCCGTGCGGGCGAGGCCGGTGCGTGCGTGAAGGGGTGGGACCGTTATGCGCCAGAGGTTGGCGCAGCGCCGTTTCGGTCGATGCCGCCTGGTGTTTCCGTGGGATGACGAAGGAGGCGCGCGTGTTACGTGCTCATGAACCGCCGGGTGGCGCGGCGGCGGGCCGGTGTCGTGACGCGACCTTCCAGGGCCGCTGGGGGCGCCTGTGAGCGCTTCGCGGTCGCATACGAAGCCCGGGGTGGCCGTGGAGCGTGCCGGGCCGCCTCGTGGGCCGTGCGGGCCCCTGGTGGTACGAAGGCGCCTGGCGGGGCGGCGGCGGCGTCAGGCGCAGAGTTCGGCGACCTCGGCGAGCGCCGGTACGTCGCCGTAGTCGCGCACCGCGGCGTCGACGGTTTTGCGGATACGCGTGTTGAGGCGCTCGGAGCGCACCTTGGCGGCGATGGCGAG
Organism: Streptomyces sp. NPDC050560; assembly: GCF_044457285.1. Lineage (NCBI taxonomy): Bacteria > Bacillati > Actinomycetota > Actinomycetes > Kitasatosporales > Streptomycetaceae > Streptomyces > Streptomyces sp. NPDC050560. The sequence goes on along the minus strand of NZ_JBITGT010000016.1, from coordinate 50,437 downwards.
GGCGGTGCGCGCGGCCTCCGCGCCCTGTTCCGGTTCGTGGCACAGCAGGTGCACGGTGGCCATGCCGACGAGGTTCAGCGCGTACGACCTGGGGTGGTCCTTGTCCTTGCCGAAGAGGCTGACGGCGCTGGCGAGGGCGGGGTGCGCGAGGGTGGCGTAGGGGCGGCCACGGTCGGTGACGTAGGCGAGGTCGCGGTAGGAGTGGCCGGTCTCGCTGTCCAGCTCGGCCTGGGTGAAGAAGCGAATCCAGTCGGGGTCCCTGCGGTCCCTGGCGGCGACGTCGGCGAAGGTGTCGCGGGCCATACCGACGGCGCGCTCGCACTTGCCGGCCTGAGCCATGTTGGCGTACGCGCGTGCTTCCATCGCGTACAGCATGGCCTGGGTGCGGGGGGTGGCGCAGTCGCGGCTGCCGTACTGGGCGAGGTGGATGAGTTCGAGTGCGTCGTCGGGGCGGCCGAGGTGGATCATCTGGCGGCTCATATTGGAGAGGATGTACGAGCCCAGGGGCTTGTCCCCGGCCTCCTTGGCGGCGTGCAGCCCGAGGACGAAGTACTTCTGCGCGGTCGGCTGGAGCCCGACGTCGTAGCTCATCCAGCCGGCGAGTTCGGCGAGTTCGGCGGCGACCTGGAAGAGGCGGCGGGTGATGTCCTCCTGGTGGGGTTCCTGGAGGAGGTCGGTGACCTCGTGGAGCTGTCCGACGACGGCCTTGCGGCGCAGGCCGCCGCCGCAGCGCGCGTCCCAGTTGCGGAACATGACGGTGGTGGACCCCAGGAGGTCCACCTCGGCGCCGGAGAGGCGCGGGCCGCGGCGCACCGCGGGCTTGCCCATGGGGGCCAGCGGCGCGGCGTACGGGGTGGGTACGAGCCAGCGCTGCATGGGCTCGACGAGGGAGGGGCCGGCGGCGAGGCCGAGCGAGGTGCCGAGGAAGCCGCGGCGGGCCAGCATCAGGTCGCTGCGGGAGAACTCGTTGATGAGGGCGACCGTCTGGGGCGCCGTCCAGGGCAGGTCGACGCCCGCGGCGGACGGGGGGCGGTGGGCGACGCGCAGTCCCAGGTCCTCGACGGCGACGACGCAGCCGAAGCGCTCGGAGAACAGCTCGGAGAGGATGCCGGGGATGGGTTCCCTGGGGCTCTCGCCGTCGAGCCAGCGGCGTACGCGCGAGGTGTCGGTGGAGATGTGGTTGGCGCCCATCTGGCGCGCCTTGCGGTTGACCTGGCGGGCCAGTTCGCCCTTGGACCAGCCGGTGCGCTGGAACCATGTCTCCAGCATGCGGTTGGGGTGCTTGTCGTCCGCGTCGCCCGCGGGCGAGAGGGGCGTGTAGGTGCCTTCCGCGCGCGGGAGTGGCTGCGCGGCGGCCTCCGAGGATGCCGGGTACGCGCGCGTGGAGGCGTCGTCGGCCGGGTCGCGGGGGGCGGTGGCGGCCGTCGACGCAGTGTCCTGGGGGCTGCTCGGCGTGGCGAGGGGGGCGGGGGTGACGGACGTCGTCAGAGGGGTGTCTGTGGTGCTAGCGGAGGTGGTCGCTCCGGCAGGTCCGGACGTACCGGTCGCACCGGATTCGCCGTTGCCGCCCACTGGAACGCCCCCATCCCTGAAGCCACTTGCCGCGGTGCGCGTCAAGCCCTACCAGAATGCCGTGCCGCACACCTGTCCGTCCGGCATTCGCCACCCGTCGAACGGGAATGCGACGTGCCTCCGGCATAGTCACAACTGGCATGCCCCTCACTTTGCGTACCGACAGTAACCCTACGATCACCCATCGCGCGACCGCATCACCCAATCGCCACCATTCGCCACCCCTTCGAGGGAACCCGGCCGTTCTCCCGCGCGATTCACTTGACACCGGCAGTCGGATCGACGGCGGAAGGATGCGCACCGGGGCGCGCGGAATCCCGTCGGACAACCCCGGACGCTTCACGCTCTCCCCCGTGGCCGTCATGACCCCACGGCCCGGCGGAGAGAACTGTGGGTGACGAGTCGTTCTCGTCGAGTGACCACTGGCGGCGCGGATTTTTGTTGGAGGGGGTATGGGATTCACGATCGGCGGCATCAGGGAGCTGCGCGGCGGACCGCGGCGGCGCGGGCGGACGGCCGGGTGCATGCTGGTGGCCGAGTTCAGCGGGCTGTGGGGCTGGGACGTGGCGCCGGGGGCGCGGATGCTGGACGGGGTGTGCTCCTGTGGCAGTGCCTCCTGCCCGGAGCCGGGCGCGCATCCGCTGGACGCCGCCCCTGTGGTGCACGCGGGCGCCTCGCTGGACGAAGTGGCGGACATCTGGGAGGACTTCCCCGGCGCGGTCGCCATGCTGCCCTCGGGCGGGGCGTTCGACGTCCTTGAGGTCGGCGAGGCCGCCGGGAGACGCGCGCTCACGCGTCTGGAGCGGATGGGGCTGCCGCTGGGGCCGGTCGCGGTGACGCCCGGGGGGCGCGCGCAGTTCTTCGTCGCGCCCGGCGCGGCGGCACGGCTGCCCGATCTTCTGTACCGCACGGGGTGGGACGGCACTCGGCTGGACCTGCGCGGCCTCGGGCTCGGCGAGCACATCACGGCGCCGCCGTACGACCGCGGCGGGCGCGGGCCCGTGCGCTGGCTGCGCTCCCCCGCCGTGGCCTGCACGCTGCGACCGCCCGAGGCCCGGCTGCTGCTGGGCACGCTCGCGTACGTGGCGCACCGGATGCCGCTGGCGGCCGAGCAGACGCCCGCGGCGGCCGTGTAGGGCGCGACGCCCGCGTGAACGGGCCCGCCGCGGCGTGGTGCCGTGGCGGGCCCGTGGAGGGACATGGGGCGCCCGCGGGGGGTGCGTCCGAGCGGTCGGGTCACTCGTCGCCGATGAGGGCGTCCACGAATGCCTCCGGCTCGAAGGGGGCCAGGTCGTCGGGGCCCTCGCCGAGCCCGACCAGCTTGACCGGCACGCCCAGTTCCCGCTGGACGGCGACGACGATGCCGCCCTTGGCGGTGCCGTCCAGCTTCGTGAGCACGATGCCGGTGATGTCGACGACCTCCGCGAACACCCGCGCCTGGACGAGGCCGTTCTGCCCGGTCGTGGCGTCGAGGACCAGCAGGACCTCGTCGAGCGGCGCCTGCTTCTCCACGACGCGCTTGACCTTGCCCAGCTCGTCCATCAGGCCGGTCTTGGTGTGCAGCCGGCCCGCCGTGTCGATCAGGACGGCGTCGGCGCCCGCCTCGACGCCCTGCTTGACGGCGTCGAAGGCGACGGACGCGGGATCGCCGGCCTCCGGCCCACGCACGGTCCGCGCGCCGACCCGCTCACCCCAGGTCTGGAGCTGGTCGGCGGCGGCGGCGCGGAACGTGTCGGCGGCGCCGAGGACGACGGAGCGCCCGTCGGCGACGAGCACGCGCGCGAGCTTGCCCGTGGTGGTGGTCTTGCCGGTGCCGTTGACGCCGACGACCATCACGATGCCGGGCGTGTCGAGCCCGGACTCGGTGTGCACGGTGCGATCGAGGTCGGTGCCGACCAGGGTCAGCAGCTCCTCGCGCAGCAGGGTGCGCAACTCGGCCGGGGTACGGGTACCGAGAACCCGGACGCGCTCACGGAGCCGTTCGACGAGTTCCTGGGTGGGCGCGACGCCGACGTCGGCGGTGAGGAGGGTGTCCTCGATCTCCTCCCACGTGTCCTCGTCCAGGTGCTCGCGCGACAGCAGGGTCAGCAGGCCCTTGCCGAGGGCGTTCTGAGAGCGCGACAGGCGGGCGCGCAGGCGCACCAGGCGGCCCGCGGTGGGCTCGGGGATCTCGATCTCGGGGGCGGTGGGCGCGGGCTCCGTCACCACGGGGGCGGCGGACTCCTCCGTCGCGCCGGGCAGCCCGGCGTCGTCGACGGTGCGGCGCCCCTCGGCGCCCGGCTCCGCCGTTTCGTCGCCGACGCGCGGCTCCTTGGGCGGCGCCGTGATATCCGGCGTGGTGCTCGGGGCCTCGGGGGTCTCGCGCCGCTTTTTTCTGCGGGTGCCCGCCACGAGCCCGAGCGCGGCGATCACGACGACGGCGATGACTACTACAAGGATGACGATTTCCATAACGCCCCCAGTATCGGGTATGGCCCTGCGCCCCGGCCCGGACACCGGTCGCGGCTTGCACGGCGCCGTTCACCTGTCTGGCCGGGCGCGCCGTTCACCTGTGCGCCCGTGCCGTCGCGACGTGGGCGCACGGCACGGCGCCCACGAACGTGAGGCACGCGTGCCTCCGCACCGTAGGCGACGTGGCGGGGCGTGACGGAGCACGGAGGGGTAACGACGTGGGGGGGGAACGGGGGCGACGACGGAGCGGGACGGTGCGCCGGGGGCAGCGTCGCGCTATGTCGCGAGTGTCGACCGCTACGTCGCTACATCGCGTCGCTACGTCGCCGCATCGTACGGAGCGCGGTAAGGCGACATAACGCGACCCCGCCACGGGGCACGTAGCGGCGTGGCGCGTAGCGCCCGCGCCACGGCGCCAGGCCAAGGACCGGAGCCGCCGCCCCCGACCCGGGATGGCCGAAGCCCTCCGAGTCGCCCCAGGATCACCCCATCTCCTCCAGCGCCTTTCCCTTCGTCTCCTTGACGAACCGGAGGACGAACGGGATGGAGAGCGCGGCGAAGACCGTGTAGATCACGTAGGTGCCGGAGAGGTTCCAGTCGGAGAGTGACGGGAAGCTCGCGGTGATGGCCCAGTTGGCGATCCACTGCGCCGCGGCGGCGACGCCGAGGGCGGCGGCGCGGATCTTGTTGGGGAACATCTCGCCGAGGAAGACCCAGACGACGACGCCCCAGGACATCGCGAAGAACAGCACGAACACATGGGCCGCCACCAGTGCCACCCAGCCCTGCGCGGCGGGCAGCCGCCCGTCGACGAGGTGGAAAGTGAACGCCCAGGCTTCGAGGGCGAGGCCGACGACCATGCCGACGGAGCCGATGAGCGCGAGCGGCTTGCGGCCCACCCGGTCGACGAGGACGACGAGGACGACGGCGATGACGGTGCCGACGATGTTGATGATCGACGTCGTGAACGAGTAGAAGAACGAGTCCGACGGGTCCACGCCGACGGACTGCCACAGCGTCGACGAGCAGGAGAAGGCGACGTTGACCCCGACGAACTGCTGTAAGACGGAGAGTCCGATGCCGATCCAGACGACGGGGCGCAGCAGCGCGCGCCCGCCGAGGAGGTCCCGGAAGGTGGAGCGGTGCTCGCTGCGCATGGCCGTCTCGATGTCGGCGATGCGGGTGTCGAGGTCGCTGCCGCCGCTCTCCACTTCGGCCAGGACGTCGCGGGCACGCGCGCGGTCGCCGATGGACAGCAGGTAGCGGGGGGACTCGGGGATGGCGAGGGAGAGCAGCCCGTAGACAACGGCGGGCACGACCATGACGCCGAGCATGACCTGCCAGACCTCAAGCCCCATGAGGCTGCCGCGCTGGTCGCCGCCCGCAGCGTTGAGGAGGGCCCAGTTGACGAGTTGGGACAGGGCGACGCCGATGACGAGAGCGGCCTGCTGGAACGACGCGAGCCTGCCCCGGTAGGCGGTGGGGTGACCTCGGCGATGTAGGCGGGGCCGATGACGGACGCCATGCCGATGGCGAAGCCACCGACGACGCGCCATAGGGCGAGGTCCCAGAGGGCGAACCGCAGCGCGGAGCCAACGGCGCTGACGGTGAACAGGGCGGCCGCGATCTGCATGCAGCGGATGCGGCCAATGCGGTCGGCGAGGCGGCCCGCGGTGGCGGTGCCGATCGCGCAGCCGACGAGGGCGATGGCGATGACCTGGGCGAGGGCCGCGGAGCCGATGTCGTAGCGGTCGCGGATGGCTTCGACGGCGCCGTTGATGACGGAGCTGTCGTAGCCGAAGAGGAAGCCGCCCATGGCGGTGGCCGCGGCAATGAAGGTTATGTCTTCAATGTTTGAAGTCGATAAGACTTAAGTGTGAGATACGCAGCTCAGGGCGGGACTTTCCCCGTGGACTCTTGAAGAGTCGGAGAGCTGACGTGACGGTACGCGGCCGCTTCAGTGGAGGCGCTGGCTGATTACCTTGGAGACGCCGTCGCCCTGCATGGAAACGCCGTAGAGGGCGTCGGCGACCTCCATCGTGCGCTTCTGGTGGGTGATGACGATGAGCTGCGACGCCTCTTGCAACTCCTGCATGATGCGGATGAGGCGCTGGAGGTTGGTGTCGTCGAGGGCCGCCTCGACCTCGTCCATGACGTAGAACGGGCTCGGCCTGGCCTTGAAGATCGACACCAGCAGGGCCACGGCGGTCAGGGACCGCTCGCCGCCCGACAGCAGGGAGAGCCGCTTGACCTTCTTGCCGGGCGGGCGTGCCTCCACGTCCACGCCGGTGGTGAGCATGTTCTCGGGGTCGGTAAGGATGAGCCTGCCGTCGCCGCCGGGGAACAGCCGGGAGAACACACCCTCGAACTCGCGCGCGGTGTCGCGGTACGCCTCCGTGAACACCTGCTCCACCCGCTCGTCGACCTCCTTGACGACCTGGAGCAGGTCGGCGCGGGTCTTCTTCAGGTCCTCAAGCTGCTCGGAGAGGAACTGGTGGCGTTCTTCGAGGGCGGCGAACTCCTCAAGAGCCAGCGGGTTGACCTTGCCGAGCTGCTGGTAGGCGCGCTCCGCGGCCTTGAGGCGCTTCTCCTGTTCGCTGCGGACGAAGGGGCGTGGCAGGTTGCGGGGGTGCTCGGGGTCCTCGGGGAGTTCCTCGCCCTCCGCGGGCGGCGACGGTGGCACGGGCTGCTCTGGTCCGTACTCGGCGACGAGGCCGGCGGGCTCCACGCCCAGCTCTTCCAGCGCCTTGGCCTCCAGTTGCTCGATGCGCAGGCGCTTCTCGGCGCCCAGGACCTCGCCGCGGTGCACCGAGTCCGTCAACTTGTCGAGTTCGGCCTTCAGGTCGCGGCCCTTGTTGCGTGCAACGGTCAGCTCGCGTTCGCGTTCCGCCTTGGCCCGCTCGGCGAGGGTGCGCTCCGTGTCCGCCCGTACGACAGAGACCTCGATGTGTGCGAGGAGTTGCCGGGCTCCGTTCGCGACAGCCGCCGCGATGTCCGCCTCGTGGCGCAGCCGGGCACGGCGCCGTTCGGCACGCGCACGTGCCTCGCGTTCGGTGCGGGCGGCGCGGTCGAGGGAGTCGGCGCGGCCCGCGAGCCCCTTGACCCGTTCCTCGTGGGTACGGACCTGGAGGCGCGCCTCCATCTCGGTCTGGCGGGCGTTGGCGCCGTCGGCGGCGAGCCGGTCGCGTACGGAGGTGTCGGGTTCCTCGTCGCTGTCCGCGGCGCTCTCTTCGGCGACCGCGAGGCGTTCGGCAAGTTCCTCGGCCTCCTGGGTGGCGCGGTCGAGGGCTTCCTGGGCGCGGGCGGCCGCGGCGGTGGTGCGCTCCGCCTCCCCCGCGGCGCCCCTGGCCTGGCCGGCGAGGCGGCCGAGCTGCTGGGCGACGGAGGACTTCTGGCGGTCGGCGGCGCGGCGGCGTTCGGCGAGTTCTTCCACGAGGGCGGCGCACTCGGCCCGGCGTCGGGAGGCCGCCTCTCTCCGCTGCGTCAGCTCTTCGCAGCGTCCGGCGAGGGTGGCGAGTTCGGCGGTGGCCTCGTCGACGGACGCCTGGACCTCCAGGAGGCTGGGGGCACCCGCGGAGCCGCCGTGCGCGAAGTGGGCGCCCAGGAGGTCGCCCTCGGCGGTGACGGCGGTCTCGTCGGGGTGGGCGTAGACGTGGTCCTCGGCGTCTTCGAGGGTGCTGACGACGACGATGCCGCGCAGCAGGCGCCGTACGGCGGGCATCAGCTCGTCGGGGCCGCGTACGAGGTCGGCGGCGCGCGGCGGGGCGCCAGCGGGGCGGGGCGCCGCGGGGGCGCCGTCGGGGGCCCCGGAGAGGAGCAGCGCGGCGCGGCCCGCGTCGTGCTTGCGCAGGTGCCTGATGGCCTCGGCGGCGGAGGACGGTGTCGTGGCGGCGACGGCGTCGGCCGCGGCGCCGAAGGCCGCGGCGAGGGGGACCTCGTAGCCGGGGGTGACGGTGAGGAGTTCCGCGGCGGGTCCGAGGAGGCCGCCGGGCCCGTCCTGGGCGCCAAGGAGGGCGCCGGTGCCGTCCTTGCGGCGCAGCCCGAGGGCGAGGGCGTCGCGGCGGGCGGCGAGGGCGGCGTGTTCGCGTTCGGCGGCGGTGAGGGCGTCGCGGGCGGCGGTGGCGTCGCGTTCGGCCTCGCGGAGGGCTTCGCGGGCGGCGTCGTGCCGGGCGCCGAGTTCCTCGTCGTCGGCGTCGAGCCCGTCGACCTCGGCCTTCAGTTGCTCGTACTCCTCCTGGGCGCTGACGGCACGTTCCTGCGCCTCGTCGCGCGCGTCGGCGAGGCGGCCGATCTCGGCCTGGGCCGAGGCGGCGCGGGAGCGCGCGGCGTTGGCCTGGCCGTGGAGGCGGGCGAGCCCTTCGCGGCGGTCGGCGATGGCGCGTGCGACGTCCTTGAGGCGGCGTTCCTCCACGGAGAGGGCGCGTTCGAGTTCGGCGCGGTGGCCGACGGTGTCGTCGAGGGCGCTCTCGGCGGCTTCGAGTGCGGCGGTGAGTTCGGCTTCCTGTTCCCTGACGCGGGCGGCCTCGCGCTCCATGTCCTCGGGGTCGCGGCCGCGACGTTCCTCGGGCGGTGCGGAGGTGGCGCTCTTCACGCGCGCGTCCGCGAGGGAGACGGTGCCGCGGACGCGTTCGGCGAGTTGGGAGAGTTCGTACCAGGTCTGCTGGGCGCGCTGGAGGCGTGGGGTGAGGCCGCGTACTTCGTCCTCCAGGGCGTTCTCGCGTCCGGTGGCGGCCTTGAGTTCGGCTTCCGCGGCTTCCTTGCGCTGTTTGAGCGCGGCCTCGTCGGCGACCTCGGCCTCCAGCGCGGTGGTGAGCCGCACCAGGTCGTCGGCGAGGAGCCTGAGGCGGGCGTCGCGCAGGTCGGCCTGGATGACGGCGGCCCTGCGTGCGACGGCGGCCTGGCGGCCCAGCGGCTTGAGCTGGCGGCGCAGTTCGTCGGTGAGGTCCTGTACGCGCGCGAGGTTGGCCTGCATGGCGTCGAGCTTGCGCAGGGCCTTCTCTTTGCGTTTGCGGTGCTTGAGGACGCCTGCGGCCTCCTCGATGAAGGCGCGGCGGCCGGTGGGGTCGGCGTGCAGGACGGAGTCGAGTTGGCCCTGGCCGACGATGACGTGCATCTCGCGGCCGATGCCGGAGTCGGAGAGCAGGTCCTGGATGTCGAGGAGGCGGCAGGTGTCGCCGTTGATCTGGTATTCGCTGCCGCCGTTGCGGAACATGATCCGCGTGATGGTGACCTCGGCGTACTCGATGGGGAGTGCGCCGTCGCTGTTGTCGATGGTCAGGGACACTTCGGCGCGGCCGAGGGGCGGGCGGCCCGTCGTGCCGGCGAAGATGACGTCTTCCATCTTTCCGCCGCGCAGGGACTTGGCGCCCTGTTCGCCCATGACCCAGGAGAGCGCGTCGACGACGTTGGACTTGCCGGAGCCGTTCGGGCCTACGACGCAGGTGATGCCCGGCTCGAACCGCAGCGTCGTCGCCGACGCGAACGATTTGAAACCACGCAGGGTCAGGGCCTTGAGGTGCACGCCGCCGCACTCTACCTTCCGGCTTCCGTGCCGCTCGGTGAACTCGCGGTTTCACCCAGGAACGTGCAGGGCACATCAGACGTTGAAGGAAGGAGAATTCGCGGAGTCGGCCGTTTGCGGACGCGGCGGCGTGGCGGTCGGGGACGCGGTGTACGGATCTTGTTAGGGGCCGAGGGGGGCTTTAGGGGAGGCTCGGAGGGCAGGCAGGCCAAAAAGAAGGGACGCCGGAGCGTCCCTTGCGATGGTGGGCTGTGGCACGTAGCGCACACAGCCCGGCCATTTTAGTTCAGCATGCGAGCAGAGCGTGTCAGGTGAGCGCGGGCTCTGCCTTGGATACGTCGATGCCCTCCAGAAGCGTGTCGCCGTCGTGAGAAGCGGCAGCCGCCAGCGCGTCGTTCTCCGCCTGGATGCGTACGAGCTCGGATTCCAGGTCCTGGACGCGCTGCTGGAGCCGTCGCATCTCGGCGAGGAGTCGAGGGTCGGAGCCACCGACGTAACCGAGAAGCGCCTTTGCCATGATGGATGGTCCTCCACAATGAGTGACCGACCGTATCGGTATGGGTCGTGAGGGATTCGATTTCAGACCCCGCGTCTGCTGGGCACTTTCCTTTGTGACTGCGGTCCTCCATGCCAAACAGCTAAGGTGCGCGGGGCTTCCAGAGTCTCACCAAAAAGTTTGACGGTCAACACGATCAAGCCCGCACCGGAGGGCGGCGGGGGTGCGTGCCGCCGGTGTCGTCACGGCGTCGCCCCGGCCGCGGTACGTCTCGGGCGCGGAGATCATCCTTGGTCCGGGAGCGTGCCACGTTTGGCCGTCTCGTGGCAACCACCTGGGGGTTCTGTGCCACCCCGGCCACTTCTCGGGTGGCCTCGGGGCAAGGCGCGCGGGGGTGTGCCGGCGCCGGGCGGCGGGCTCAGCGGGTGGCGAAGCCGTCGTAGCCGCCGCGTGGTGTGTCCCATATCTCGGTGACCCCGTCGACGCGTCCGGGCGTGTCGCCGGTGCGCAGCCAGTCGAGCAGGGTCCGGCAGGCGGCGCTGTCCCCTTCCGCAACCACCTGTACACGCCCGTCGCCGAGATTGAGAGCAAAGCCACTCAGGCCGCCGATCTCCAGCGCCTTCGCCCGGGTGTACCAGCGGAAACCGACCCCCTGCACCCGGCCGCGCACCCAGGCGGTAAGTCGTACATCGTCGTTCATGTCTGAACGCTAACCGCCGTTTTCCGCTCGGAGCATCGGCGGCCGGTTCCTCATGGGGTAGCGTCCCCACCCACTGAGCTTCACTCGTTCGGGTGAAGCTTCGGATCGCTGGGACGAGGAAGGCCAGTCATTGGGACGCCACCGACGCTCCGCCGCCGGGCGCGCCGCCACGAGCCGCGCCGCCGAGACCACCGCCTCCCCCGACGCCCACGCCGGGCCCGCCTCGGGGCCCGGGGGCCGGGAGACCTGGACGGAGGGCGCCGCGCCGCCGCCCCCTGGGCCGCGCGCGTCGCTGCCGCAGCGGCCCCGCGGCCCGCAGACGCGTCCTATGGCGCCGGTGCGGCCCGAGGCGCCTGTGCGCCCCGCGTGGGCCAGCTACGTCGCGGACACGCCGCCGTACGGGGTGCCCGTGCAGCGGGGGGCGGCGTACCCGGACGGCAGCCGCGGGAACGGGTCGCGCCGCGGCTACGCGCCTGGCGGCGGGCCCGTCGCGCCGCAGGGCGCCGGCTCGCCCTGGCCGACCGTCGGCGGCCCCGGGCGCCAGGGCGCACCCGGACCCGCGACGGGGGCCACGGCGCCGATGCGGCCGCCGCCCGCACCGTACGGAGCCCCGGGGCGCCCCGCCGCGGATGCCCCGCCCACCGCGCCGTACGCCGCGCGGCCCACCGCCGCCGCCCCGTACGTCGCGGCGCCGCGCACCGGCGGCTCCCACGTCCCCCCTGCCTTCACGCCGCGCCCGCCCGCGCCCGCGCGCGTGAGCGGCGTCGGTCCGGTGGAGAGCCGCGACGTCGCCCTGTTCGACGAGGACCCGGACGACGGTGCGGGCGACGACGGCGCCACGTCGCCGCAGGAGCCACTGTCGGGCGAAAGGCGGGCGGGCGCACGTAAGCACCGCAGACGCAGCGCCGCACCGGTCAGGACGGGCCTGCTCGGCGCCTCCGCTGCGGTGGCGCTCGGTGCCATTGCCGTGACGTCGGGCATGCTGCCGGGCGGGAGCCACTACACGGTGGGCGGCGGCCCCGACACGGTGCACCCGGCGGACTCCCCGTACGGCTTCGAGACGCAGGGCGGCACGGAGGGGCCCGGGGAGACCGGGACGCCGGGCGACGGCTCGGGCACTCCCTCGTCGCCGTCCGCGAAGCACTCGTCGCCCAGCAGGTCGGCGGCGCCGAGCAAGAAGCCCACCGCCAAGAAGACCGCCCCCGCCAAGACCGCGACGCCCGAGAAGGCGCCGGTGTCGAAGCCCCCGGCCGAGAAGCCGCCCGCGGAGCCCGGGACCCCGACAGTGACGCAGTCCCAGTCGGCGGCGGCCGCCGCGGCGGCGCAGGTGCTCGGTCTGGTGAACCAGGAGCGCGGGAAGGCGGGCTGCTCTCCGGTGACGGCCGACTCCGGGCTGGCGGACCTGGCGACCGCGTTCAGCCGCGACATGGCCGCCCGCGGCTTCTTCGACCACACGGACCCGGACGGCGACGACCCCTGGGACCGCGCCAAGGCCGCCGGCATAAGCAACCTGGGCGGCGAGAACATCGCACGCGGCCAGGCCGACGCGCAGGCGGTGATGGAGTCCTGGATGAACAGCCCTGGGCACCGCGCGAACATCCTCAACTGCGACTACAAGACCCTCGGCGTCGGCGTGTACTTGGGCGAGGGCGGCCCGTGGTGGACCCAGGACTTCGGCTTCTGACCGCCGTCCCCGCCCCCTCCGACCCGCGCCGTGCGGTCGGCCGCCGGACGCCCTGACGGCCGACCGCACAACGCACGCGTGGGCGGGCGTCGGGCGTCCCGCGCGCGTGTGCGGGCGTCCCAGGCTGAGCGTCCCGCAGGTGCCGGACGATCAGCTTTCCCTGGGTTAGCGCGCTCCATGGGTGTGCGCTGTGCTGCCGTACGCTCACGATATGGACTCCATCCCGCAGCAGGGAGCGGACGCGAAGGACCCGCGCACGGGCGACGCGGACCCGGGCGTGGCGTACGACGTCTTCTCACGGAGCTGTCCCTCACGCCGCGCCCTGGAGAACGCCACGGGCCGCTGGGGTGCCCTCACGCTGGGCGCTCTGTGGGAGGGCACGTTCCGGTTCAACGAGCTGCGCCGCCGGGTGGACGGGGTCAGCGAGAAAATGCTGTCGCAGACACTGCACGCGCTGGAGCGGGACGGCCTGGTGCACCGTGAGGCGCAGCTCGTGAACCCGCCACGGGTGGACTACGGGCTGACCCCGCTCGGGCGGCAGGTGACGGAGCGGCTGATCGCCCTGATCCAGTGCCTGGAGGACAACATGGGCACGGTCCTCGCCAGCCGGGATGCCTATGACGCGCGCGTGGGGCGCGGCGGGCGCTGACAGCGGGGGCAGTGGTAGCTGGACCGGTTCATCCAGGCGCTGCGGCGCATCGGGGTGGCGCAGCGGCGGCAGGGGAGCCCTTCGCGGCCGTAGGCGTCGAGGGAGCGGTCGAAGTAGCCCGACTCGCCGTTCACGTTGACGTAGAGGCTGTCGAAGCTGGTGCCGCCCTCGCCAAGCGCCGCGGTCAGGACGTCGCGCACGTGGCCGAGGAGCGTGGCGGTGGCGGGTGCGGTGAGGGTGGCGGTGGGGCGCTCGTAGTGGAGCCGGGAGCGCCACAGGGCTTCGTCGGCGTAGATGTTGCCGATGCCGCTGATGAGGGACTGGTCGAGCAGGGCGCGTTTGACGGTGCTGCGCTTGCGGCGCAGGGCGCGGTGGAACGCGTCGTCGTCGAAGAGCGGGTCGAGGGGGTCGCGCGCGATGTGCGCGATGACGTCGGGCAGGCCGTCGGGCGTCGTGTCGTGGAGGGAGAGGCCGCCGAAGGTGCGCTGGTCGACGAAGCGCAGTTCGGTGCCCTGGGTGTCGGCGAAGCGCACGCGTACACGCAGGTGCTTCTCGTCGGGCGCCTCGGGGCCCTTGACGAGGAGCTGCCCGCTCATGCCGAGGTGGGCGAGCGCGGCGACCGCGCCGTCGTCGAGGGGCAGCCAGAGGTACTTGCCGCGCCGCACGGGGGTCTGGACGGTGCGGTCCCTGAGGCGGTGCGCGAAGTCGTCGGCGCCGCCGATGTGGCGGCGTACGGCGCGGGGGTGCAGGACCTCCGCCTCGGCGACGGTGCGGCCGGTGAGCCAGCGGGCGAGGCCGCGGCGTACGACTTCTACTTCGGGTAGTTCCGGCACGGGTCCTTCTGAGCGCTGGGCGCCCCGCGACGTCCCCGGGGGACGGTGCGGGGCGGTGCCGCCCTCGGCGGCCGCCGTACGGCCCCCGCGTGCCGTGTCGGGCGGCGGGGGCTGACGGCGGTCCGGCTATGCGGCGGTGGGGTCCGGGGGCGGGCTGAGCGGGGCGGCGGGGCCCTGTCCGTCGGCAGACGCCGCCTGGGCGGCGCGCTGGTCGGCGGCGGCGCGGATGCCGCGCCACGCGGACTCGGCGGCCTGCTGCTCCGCTTCCTTCTTGCTGCGGCCGGTGCCGGTGCCGTACGAGACGCCTCCGACGCGGGCGGCAGCAGTGAAGGTCTTCTCGTGGTCGGGTCCGGTCTCCGTGACCAGGTACTCGGGGACGCCGAGCCCTTCGGTCGCGGTCAGCTCCTGGAGGCTGGTCTTCCAGTCGAGGCCGGCGCCCAGGTTGGACGACTTCTCGATGAGGGGGTCGAACAGCCGGTGCACAAGCTCGCCCGCCGCGTCGAGGCCCTGGTCCAGGTAGACCGCGCCGATCACGGCTTCGAGGGTGTCGGCGAGGATCGATGCCTTGTCCCGGCCGCCGGTGCCTTCCTCGCCCCGGCCGAGCCGGATGAAGGCGCCGAGGTCGAGCCCGCGGCCCACCTCCGCAAGTGCGCGCGAGTTGACCACCGCGGCCCGCAGCTTGGCCAACTGGCCTTCGGGCAGGTCGGGGTGGATGCGGTACAGCGTGTCCGTGACCACGAGGCCGAGCACGGAGTCCCCGAGGAACTCCAGGCGCTCGTTGGTGGGCAGGCCGCCGTTCTCGTACGCGTAGGAGCGGTGGGTCAGCGCACGCACCAGAAGGGCGGACTCAAGCTGGTAGCCGAGCCGCCCTTCCAGCAGCGTGTGGGACGAGGCCGTATGGTCCGCCGCCTTCTTCTTGGCGTCTGTCATCGTGCCTCTCACCAGCCGCTCAGACTTCTAGGACCTGGCGCTTGTTGTAGGTGCCGCAAGCGGGGCACGCGCGGTGCTGCTGCTTGGGCTCGTGGCAGCGCTCGCACGCGACCAGGGTGGGGACCGCAGCCTTCCACTGCGACCGGCGGTGGCGCGTGTTGCTGCGCGACATCTTCCGCTTCGGAACAGCCACGGCTACTTCTCCTGCTTCTCGTCGGCGCCCGGTGCGGCGCCGCCATTCTCGTCGTTCTCGCCGTCCTGAATGGTTTCGGCGAGTCCCTTCAGTGCCGCCCAACGGATGTCGACGGCGTCGTGGTGGTGGTCGGGGTCGTCCGCCAGCCGTGCCCCGCATTCGGAGCACAGTCCTGGGCAGTCCTCCCGGCACACCGGCTGCATCGGCAGTGCGAGCAGCACCGCGTCGCGCAGTACGGGTTCGAGGGCGATCAGGCCGTCCTCGACGAAGAGCCGGTCCTCATCCTCGGCGTCGTCGACGGCGTCCACGATCTCGCGGCCCCGGTCGTCGGCGTCATGGTACGAGAACATCTCCTGGAAGTCCGCGTCGACCGCGAACTCCATGGGCTCGAGACACCTTACGCACTCCCCCTCGGCGGTGGCGTGGGCGGTGCCGGTGACGAGCACGCCCTCCATGACCGACTCGAGCCTGAGGTCGAGCACGACCGGGGCGCCGGGCGGGATTCCGATGACGTCCTTGATGCCGAGGGGGCCCCGGGGGCTGTCCTTGGCGGGGGCGTCGACGGTGCGGGACAGCCGCTGCATGGCACCGGGACGCCGCCCCAGCTCGTGTGTGTCGAACACGAGTGGGTCACGGTGGTCGAGGCGGGCGTTCAGGGCTCGTCCTGCTTTCTTCGCTCGGTGGGCTGTGGGTGCGGTCGGTGGGGAGAGGGTGACGTACGGGTCCGACGGGCATGTCCTGCTGCCCGTGGCCGTCCGGCCCCGCCGACGGGCTCGGCAGGCGCGCATGGCGCATCGCCTGACACGGCCGAATGAACAGGGTACTTGAACGCGGGCGATCAGCCCAATCCGGAGATCCGCGCGGGTCAGCGGCCCTGTTCGTACTGGCGCAACTGCTCCCTGCTGATCATGCTCGTGTCGAAGAGGCTGGTCTCGTCCAGGGCCCCGGCGCCCTGCTGGTCGCCGCGCGCGTACTGCTGCTCGCCCGCGGCGTCGTAGCCCTGCTGCTGGGGGTACGTCGCGTACGGGTCCTGCTGCTGGGGGTAGCCGTAGGCGTCCTGGCCGCCATAGGCCGGCTGCTGCCCGGTCTGGTAGCCGTACGGGTCCTGCTCCTGGTACGCGTACCCGGCGCCGTCCGTGCCGTAGGCGGCCGCCTGGTACGCCGCGTAGGGGTCCTGGGCGCCGTAGGGCTGCTGTGCGCCGTCCTGGGCGCCGTAGGGGTCCTGCGGGCCCTGGGCGGCGGCGTAGGCGGGCTGGGGGGCGCCTGGGGCGTAGGGGGGCGGCGTACCGGCGTCCTGGGGGGCGTAGGCGGGCTGCGGCTCCGCGTCGTCGGCGCCGTACGGGGCAGGGGCCTCCTGGGGCTGCCTGGGCGGGCGGGCGGTGGAGGTCTCGGCGAGGTCGGCGAGGAACTCCTCGTCGGTGGTGTGGCCGCCGGAGGGGCCGCCGTCGGCGAGTGCGGCCAGTTCGTCGCTGGCGACGCGGCCGTGGAGCTTCTGCCGGCCGCGGCCGACGGCCTCCAGGGTCTTGGCGAGGACGGCCTCGAAGGCGCCGAGCTTGACGTCGACGTAGGCGTCGGCGCGCTGGCGCAGCGTCTCGGGGTCCTGGCTGCGCTCGGGGGCGTCGGCATAGTCGGGGTCCTCGTAGCCGTCGGCGCCGATGCCGTCGCCGGTGCCGAGGAGCTTCTCGCGGCCGCGGCCGACGGAGCCGAGGGTCTTGGTGAGGACGACCTCGAAGTTGGCGAGCTTGGAGTCGACGTAGTCGTCGGCCTCGGCGCGCACCTCCTCGGCCTCGCGGCGCGCCTCGTTCAGGATGCGGTCGCTCTCGGCCTGGGACTGGCGGGCGACCTCGGTGCCGGAGACGAGGGAGCCGCGTTCCGCGCGCGCGGACTCGATGATGCGGTCCGCCTCGTGGCGGGCCTCCGCGACGACCTGTGCGCGGTCGCCGATCAGCTCCTCCGCCTGGGCGAGGGAGCCGGGCAGGGCCTCGCGTACCTCTTCGAGCATGGCCAGCAGTTCGGCGCGGTTCATCACGCACGAGGCCGACATGGGCATGGACCGGGCGCTGCCGACCGCAGCGACGATCTCGTCGAGCTTCTTCTGCACGTCCACCGTGTGTGCTCGCCACTCTCTGTGCTTCGAAGGTGCCTGGTGTCGCCTTGTGTCGCGGTCATGTCCGCCAGGTCTGCACGCGCCCGCGCGTGGGCGCGTGTGTCGCGTGGCGGCCGCGGCTCGGTCCGTCGGGTGCCACACCCCGGAGCGGCGGCCCGGGGCGGCGTACGGGGATGACTGTACGGGGCGCGGGGGCCCTCACGACACCGGGTGAGGCGGCCCGGCGGACCGGTGCCGCCGTCAGCGTTCCGCGAGGCGGCGGGTGAGGGCGTCGTGGACGGCGGGGGGCAGCAGGTGGGAGACGTCGCCGCCCCAGTTGGCGACTTCCTTGACCAGGGACGAGGAGAGGAAGCTGTAGGTGGGGTTCGTGGGGACGAAGAGGGTTTCGACTCCGGAGAGGCCGTTGTTCATCTGGGCCATCTGGAGTTCGTAGTCGAAGTCGCTGACGGCGCGCAGTCCCTTGACGATGGCGGGGATGTCGCGTTCCTTGCAGAAGTCGACGAGGAGGCCGTGGAACGCCTCGACGTGTACGTTGCCGAACTCGGTGGTGACCTGGCGGATCAGGTCGATCCGCTCCTCGACGGTGAAGAGGCCCTGTTTCGACTTGTTGATCATCACCGCGACGTACACCTCGTCGTACAGCTTCGAGGCTCTGGCGATGATGTCGAGGTGTCCGTTGGTAACGGGGTCGAAGGACCCCGGACAGACGGCGCGACGCACTTGTGGTTCCTCGCTCTCCGGTCCGGTCATGCTGCGGTGTCCCTGGGTGAGGCGGCGCGACCGTACCAAATCGTCGCTTCGCCGTAGCGGCGGGACCTGACGGCCTCGAAGCCGTCGGGCCACCGGAATTCTCCGCCCCTGGTACTGCGCTCAACGGTGACGAGGGCGTCCCCCGCGAGCCAGTGATCCGTGCGGAGTGTGAGCAGGATCTCGCGAAGATCGTCGTCGGTGACGGCGTAGGGCGGGTCGAGGAAGACGATGTCGTACGGCTGCGCGGGCGGGCCCGCGGCGACGACCTGGCGGGCCTTTCCCGCGCGTACGTCGGCTCCGGGCAGGCCGAGCGCGGCGGCGTTGGCGCGTACGGTGCGCACCGCGCGGGCGTCGGCCTCGACGAGGAGGGCGTGGGCGGCGCCCCGGGAGAGCGCTTCGAGGCCGACGGCGCCTGAGCCCGCGTAGAGGTCCGCGACGCGGACGCCGTCCATGGTGCCGAGGAGGGCCTGCCAGGTGGAGAACAGGCCCTCGCGGGCCCGGTCGGACGTGGGGCGGGTGGCGTGGCCCGGTGGGACGGCGAGGCGGCGTCCGCCGGCCGTACCGGCGATCACTCGGGTCATCGGGGGTCGGGTCCTTCGGGCCGTGGGCTGGTGTGTGCCCGGCTCCGTGGCCGCGGACGGTGCGCGGAGCGCCGCGGACGGGACGCGGAAGCACGCTCCTGTCGGTTCCACGATAGGCGCAGCGCACGGTCGGCTTCTCGTCGAGGGTAGGTGGCCGCGGGGGTGCTGAGCGCCCCGCACGCGCGCGTGCGGGGCGAACGCCGTGCACCGTGGGGGTGCTTCCCGAAGCCGGTGCTCGCGCGCGGGTCACGCGCTCCGGAGCCGTGCGGCGGTCGGCGTGGACCCACGCGTGTGCTCAGCCCTTGTCGAGGTACTGCTCCCGGTCCTCGTCGAGGAGGGCCTCCAGGGCGGTGCGCAGGCCGGGGAGGGCGTCAAGGGCGGGGTCGGCGGCGACGACGGCGGTGGCCTCGTCCCTGGCCTCGGCGATGATCTCCTCGTCGTCCATCACGGCGAGGACGCGCAGGGAGGAGCGGGCGCCCGACTGGGCCTGGCCGAGTACGTCGCCCTCGCGGCGCTGTTCGAGGTCGATACGGGACAGCTCGAAGCCGTCGAGCGTGGCGGCGACGGCGCCGAGCCGTGCGCGTGCGGCGCTGGCCTCCGGCATGTCGGTGACCAGCAGGCACAGGCCGGGTGCGGAGCCACGGCCGACCCTGCCGCGCAACTGGTGCAGTTGGGAGACGCCGAAGCGGTCGGCGTCCATGATGACCATGGCGGTGGCGTTGGGGACGTTGACGCCGACCTCGATGACGGTCGTGGCGACGAGTACGTCGGTCTCGCCCGCGGCGAAGCGGCGCATCACCGCGTCCTTGTCGTCGGGCGGCATGCGGCCGTGCAGGACCTCCACGCGCAGATCGCTCAGCGGGCCCGAGGAGAGCGCCGCGGCGACGTCGAGGACGGCGAGCGGGGGCCGCTTCGCGTCGTCGTCCTCGGTCGGCGCGGCCGACTTGCCCTTGGCGCGCGCACGCGCCTTGCCAGCGGGGGGCTCGTCCTCCTCGTCGCCGATGCGGGGGCAGACCACGTACGCCTGGTGGCCGCCCGCGACCTCCTCGCGTACGCGCTCCCACGCGCGCTCCAGGAAGTGCGGCTTGTCCTGCGCGGGCACGACATGGCTCGCGATGGGCGAGCGGCCCGCCGGGAGCTGGTCGAGGACCGAGGTCTCCAGGTCGCCGAAGACGGTCATGGCGACGGTGCGGGGGATGGGGGTGGCCGTCATCACCAGCAGGTGCGGGGGGCGGCTGCCCTTGCCGCGCAGGGCGTCGCGCTGCTCGACACCGAAGCGGTGCTGTTCGTCGACGACGACGAGCCCGAGGTCGTGGAAGCGGACCTTGTCCTCGATGAGGGCGTGGGTGCCGATGACGAGGCCCGCCTCCGCGGTGGCGGCGTCGAGCATCGCCTGGCGGCGCGCGGCGGCGCCCATGGAGCCGGTGAGCAGCACGACCTTGGTCGCGTGCTCCGCGCCGCCGAGCATGCCGCCCTGGGCGAGGTCGCCCATCATCTCGGTGATGGAGCGGTGGTGCTGCTGCGCCAGCACCTCGGTGGGCGCGAGGAGGGCGGCCTGGCCCCCGGCGTCGACGACGGCGAGCATGGCGCGCAGCGCGACGAGGGTCTTGCCCGAGCCGACCTCGCCCTGGAGGAGGCGGTGCATGGGATGGTCGGTGGCGAGGTCGTCGAAGACGTCGCGGCAGACGCGCTGCTGGCCGTCCGTGAGGGTGAACGGCAGCCGGGCGTCGAAGGCGGCCAGCAGCCCGTCGGGCGCGGGCTTGCGGGGCACGGCGGTCAACTGGCTGTCGGCGAGGCGGCGGCGGGCCAGGGCGACCTGGAGGACGAACGCCTCGTCCCACTTGAGGCGGGCGCGCGCGCCCTCGATGTCGGCCTTGGTGGCGGGCCGGTGGATCTTCCTGAGGGCCTCGGGCAGCGCCAGCAGGCCGCGGCCCGCGCGGAGGGTCTCGGGCAGCGGATCGACGGCCTCGTCCGCGGCGGGCAGGACGGCGTCGACGGCCTTGGCGACCTTCCAGGACTCCAGCTTGGCGGTGGCGGGGTAGATCGGGATGAGCGCGCCCGCCCAGGAGTCGACATCCTCGACGGCGTCGTCCCCGCGCAGGAGCTGGTAAGCGGGGTGGGCGAGCTGCAACTTGTGGTTGAAGACGGACACCTTGCCGGCGAACATCGCGCGCGTGCCGGGCAGGAGGTCCTTGTGGGGCTTGTGCACGCCGCGGCCGAAGAAGACGAGCTGGAGGCGGCCGCTGCCGTCGGTGATGACGACTTCGAGGCGGCGGCCGCTGCCGGAGCCAAAGGTGAGCACGCGTGCCGTCTCGACCTGGGCGACGACCGTGACGTGCTCGTCGAGCGGCAGGTCGGCGAGGCGGGTCAGCTCGCCGCGCTCGGCGTAGCGCCGCGGGTAGTGGTGCAGGAGGTCGCCGACGGTGTGCAGGCCGAGGTGCTCGGCCATCACCTTCGCGGTGGTGGGGCCGATCACCTTCTGGAGGGGTTCCTGGAGCGCTGGCACGCCTCCATTGCACACCACCGCACCGACAATGCTGGTGAGCCCCCGCGTTTTCCCGCGCCGCCGCGCAGGTCAGGGCTGCCGGGGGTGCGAAACGCCCTGGCATGTGCGCGGCAGGCGCCCCTAGGATGGCGCGCCAGCCGACCTTCGCGGCCGCCCTTCGCGGGGCGCCGCCCGACCCGCGCCGTCGCCCGTCCCCCCACCGGCGCAGCGACGATGACTTCTCAGACACCAGAGACACCCCAGCCGTCCGAACCACCGCGTCACGGGCAAGCTCCGTACGCCGACGGGGCCGCCGTGCCGCGCGAGCCCGCGACGTCCCACACCTTCCAGGTCGATCTGCGCGGCCTGGTGGACCTGCTGTCGCACCATCTCTATTCGAGCCCGCGGGTCTATCTGCGGGAGCTGT
Organism: Streptomyces sp. NPDC050560; assembly: GCF_044457285.1. Classification (NCBI taxonomy): domain Bacteria; kingdom Bacillati; phylum Actinomycetota; class Actinomycetes; order Kitasatosporales; family Streptomycetaceae; genus Streptomyces; species Streptomyces sp. NPDC050560. The sequence continues at coordinate 29,058 of NZ_JBITGT010000016.1, read as the reverse complement.
TGCAGAACGCCGTCGACGCCATCACGGCGCGCCGCACCGAGGACTCCGGCGCGCCCGCGCGCGTGGAGCTGTTCTGCGGCGACGGTGCGCTGCGGATCGAGGACTCCGGCGTCGGGCTGACCGAGGCGGACGTGCACCAACTGCTGGCGACGATCGGCCGCAGCTCCAAGCGGGGCGAGGGGATCGAGTCCGCGCGCTCGGGCTTCCTCGGGCAGTTCGGGATCGGGCTGCTCGCGTGCTTCGTGGTGGCCGACCGCATTCAGGTCGTCAGCCGCAGCGCGCGTACGCCGTGGGCGCCCCCGGTGGAGTGGACGGCGGCGGGCGACGGCTCGTACACGGTGCGGACGCTGCCCGACGACGCGCGCGCCGAGCCGGGCACCACGGTGCGGCTGACGGCGCGACGCGGCTGCGAGGAGTGGCTCGACGGCACGCGTGTGCTGTCGCTCGCGCGCGACGTCGGGGCGCTGCTGCCGTACGACATCCGGGTCGACGGGGTGGCCGTCACCGAGCTGCCGGCGCCGTGGGACCGCGCGTACCCGAGCCCGGCGGGCCGCCGGGTGGCGCTCGCGGGGCACTGCCGGGAGCTGTTCGGGTTCTCGCCGCTGGACTCCATCGACCTGGACGTGCCGCTCGCCGGGGTACGGGGCGTGGCGTACGTGCTACCGACAGCGGTCAGCCCCGCGCAGCGGGCCCGTCACCGGGTGCATCTGCGCGGCATGCTCCTCACCGAGCAGGCCGGGCAACTGCTGCCCGACTGGGCGTTCTTCGTGCGCTGCGTCCTCGACACGGACAGCCTGCGGCCGACGGCGTCGCGCGAGTCGCTGTACGAGGACGAGACGCTGGCCGCGGTGCGTGAGGCGCTGGGCGAGCGCATCAGGGCGTGGCTGACGGGGCTCGCCGCGGGCGACCCCGAGCGGCTGGCGGCGTTCCTCGCCGTGCACCACCTGGGTGTGAAGTCCCTGGCGAGGCACGACCGGGAGATGCTGCGCACGATGCTGCCGTGGCTGCCGTTCGAGACGACGGACGGGCAGGTGTCGCTTGAGGAGTTCGCGCAGCGGCACCCGGTGGTGCACTTCACGCGCAGCGTGGAGGAGTTCCGGCAGGTCGCGCCGATCGCGTCGGCGCAGGGCGTCGGCGTGGTCAACGGCGGCTACACCTACGACTGCGACTTGGTGGAGGCGCTGCCGGGGGTGCGTCCCGGCACCGTGGTGGAGGAGCTGGACTCGGACACCGTGACGGCGCACCTGGACGCCGTCGACGCGGCGGAGGAGCTGGCGCTCGGGGGGTTCCTCGCGGCGGCGCGGGCTGCGCTCGACCCGCTGGGCTGCGACGTGGCGCTGCGGGCCTTCCATCCGCTGTCGGTGCCCGCGCTGCACCTCGACGACCGGGCGGCGCGGCACGAGCGCGCGCGTGCCGAGGCGGAAGCCGGCTCCGACGACCTGTGGGCGGGCATCCTGGGGTCGCTGCGCGGCTCCGCGCCGCGCGCCAAGCTGGTGCTGAACCATCTCAATCCGCTGGTACGGCGCATAGGTTCGCTGCCCGACCCCGCGCTGGTGGGCACGGCGGTGGAGTCGCTGTACGGGCAGGCGCTGCTGATGGCGCAGCGGCCGCTGCGGCCGACCGACTCGGCGCTGCTCAATCGCGCGTTCATGGGGCTGTTGGAGTGGGCGACGCACGCGGAGCACCGCGGCGCGGGAGACCGGCGGGAACAGGGGGGAGACGGACGGTGAGCGGCATGGAGTACGGCGCGGACGGTGCGCCGGGCGACGTCGGGGGGCAGCGGGGTTTCCAGCTCCTGCGGCAGGCGATCGCGGACAACGCGTCGCAGCCGGAGGGTCCCGCGCGTAACGCGCGCGCGGAGGAGTTGGTCGGGGAGGCGGAGCGGCTGGGGATACCGCTCGCGGTGATCGAGGCGCTCGGCCACCAGGTGCAGATGTACAACTTCAGCTCCGAGAAGGACAGGATGTTCGTCCCCTTCGCGCGGCTGCTGCGCATGTGGGACGAGCGCCCCGAGGACTTCGACGAGCAGGAGGCGCACACCCTCCACTGGGTCTTCAAGTGGATGTCGTCGGGCATGCTGGGCCAGCCGCACATCGCCCTCTCGGCGATAGAGAAGTGGCTGGGCGAGATGGAGCGCCGTTACCGGCTCGCGGGGCACTCGGAGCGGGCGGTGCGCTCCAGCGAGTTCAGCGTGGCGCGGCACGTCGGCGACGTGCCGCGTGCGGAGCGCGCGTACGCCGCCTGGCTTGCCGCGGACCGTGACAGCATGGCGGACTGCCACGCCTGCGAGCTGAACGAGCAGGGCAGTTGGCAGGTCGAGCGCGGCGAGGACGAGCGGGCGCTCGACCTGTGGGCCCCGGTGCTGCGCGGGGAGCACACTTGCGCCCACGAGCCGCACGCGGTCCTGGCGTCGTCCCTGCTGCCGCTGGTGCGCCTCGGCCGCGTCGACGAGGCGCGTGCGCACCATCTGCGCGGGCTGCGCCTGGTGCGGGCGATGGAGAGCATGCGGGGCGCGTTCGCCGAGCACGTGGAGTTCTGCACGCTGACGGGCAACGAGGCGCGTGCCCTGGAACTCCTCGCGGAGCGCCCGGCGTACTTCACGGACACCGGGAACCCGCGGGGCCTGATGAACCATCTCGGGGTGACGTCGCTGCTGATGGACCGGCTGACCGCACTCGGCCTCGGCGGGCAGCGGGTGCCCGGGCCCGCGGGGCGTGAGTGGACCGCCGCGGAGCTGGCCGTACACGCGCGTGAGACGGCGCTGTCGCTGGCACAGCGCTTCGACGAGCGCAACGGCACCACGCGTGTCAGCACGGAGCTGCGGCGGCGTATGGACGCCGCGCCGCTGCGCGACCGGCTGCCGCTCGGTGTGCGCACGGTGCGGCCCGTGGCGCCGCAGCCCGCCGCCGTGGAGGCCGCCGCGCCGTCGGGCGACGTGGCGCCGCGCGACGTCGCGGCGCTGCTCTCCGAGGCGCGACGGCTGGACGAGGAGGTGCGGCCGGGCACCATCACGGCGTGGACCGCGGTACGGGACGCGCTGCGGGACGACGAGGCGGCCCGTGAGGCGCTGACGCCCGCCGACCGCGCCACGCTCGCCGACTACGCGGGCATGGCTCCGGGGACCGCGCCACAGGATGCTGTCGGGCAGTTCGAACGGGCCGCGGCGCTGTACGAGGAGGCGGGCGACGTCGCGGAGGCGCTGGCGGCACGCGCGCGTGCCGCGCTCGCGTGCGCCCTGGCGGGGGACGTCGACGCCGCCCTGGAACGCGTCGGGGAGCCGCTGCGGGCCGTACTCGCCCTCCACGGGCGGGGGGAGACGGGGCCCAGGCCGCCCGCCGCCGCGCTCGCGAGCCGTATGCGGATTCAGATGGAGCGGCTGGACGCGACGCCGGACGACGACGGTCCCGGCGCTGAGGGCGCCGCGGGGGCGCTGCGCGCTGCGTGTACGGCCGTCGAGGACGCCGCGCGTGAACTGCTCAGCTTCGCCGGTCCGCACGGCTCCGTACGGCGCCTGGCGGTGCGCGCGGCGGAGGGCCACGCTGCGCTGGCAGGCGTCGCCCTGCGCCGTGGCGACGCGGCGGCGGCGATCGCGGAGTACGACGCCGCGGCGGAGCTGGTCGTGACGGCGGGGGCGCCGTGGTTCGCGGCCGAGTACGAGGACCGCGTCGCGGGGCTGGCGCGCCGCCTCGGCGACGTGGAGACCGCGGAGCGCGCCGCGCGCGGCGCGCTGGAGCACGGCACCGGGTACGTCACCCCGGCGGCGCAGGCGCACATGCACCTCCAGCTCGCCGAGGTCGTCGGGTCCCGGGGCGGCTTCGAGGAGGCGTCGCGGCACGCCCTGGAGGCGGCGCACTGGGCCGACGAGGCGGGCGACGCGGCCGGGTTCGGCTGCTGGGCGCGCTACCGGCTCGGCGGGCTGCTGCTGCGCCAGGGGCGGGCCGAGGAGGCCGCCGAGGTGCTGGAGTCCGCGCTGCGCGACCTGACGGTCGACGAGCACGGGGACAGCCCCGTGGTGCAGGCCAGGTGGTGGCTCGGTGACTGCCTGACGCGGCTCGGGGAGCACCGGGCGGCGGCGGAGCAGTGGCTGCGCGCCGTCGAGCTGGCCGAGGAGTGGCCCGTGCAGCAGGATCACGCCCAGCTCGCGCATCTCAGCGCGTCGGCGCTTGAGCGCGCGGGCGAGCCGGAGCAGGCGGCGCGTGCCTTCGAGCGCGCGGGCGAGCTGTGGCAGTCGCTCGGCGAGACGGCGGGCTACGTCAGGACGCTGCGGGCCAGGGCGTGGCTGGTGGCACGCGTGGAGCCCGACGACGACGGGACGGCCGCACCGGCCGCCGCGGACAAGGGCGAGGACGGCGGCAAGGCGCTCATGGCGGCGGCGGTGGCTGTCTGCGACGAGGCGCTGGCCGCGGTCCCCGACCAGGAGGGCGACCGGCGCACCGAGACACTGACCGAGCTGGGGAACACCCATGAGCAGTTCGGGCGTCTGATCGCGCGGTTCAGCGCCGGGCTGCCGGGGCCCGACGACCCGGCGGCCACCCGGGCCTTCGAGGACGCCCTCGCGCACCTCGGCCTCGCGATCGCCGCCTACACCGAGGCGGGCGAGGACGCGCTGCACTACCGCACCGACGCCGAACTCACCGCCGGCGACCTGGAGCTTGACCTCGGCCGCCCGGAGGCGGCACGGGCCCGGGCGAGGTGGGTCCTGGCGGCGTACGAGCCCACGGGCGCCGACGGGGCGGCGGACGAGGACGCCCCGGCCCCGGAGGACGACCCGGTCGTCCAGCAGCGCCGCGAGACGGCACGGCGCCTGCTGTCGCTTGCGACGTCCGAGGACGCTGCCGCCGAGGGCGGGGAGGCGCTGGAGGGCGCGTGAGCGGCCGGGGGCGGCTGCCGAGGCGACTCGGCGCGGGTCGCCTCGCGCGGGGCGGGCAGTGCTGGGGCGCCTCACGCGGCTAGCGCCCCGCTGCCGCTACGTACGTCGCGCCTCGCGCGCGTAGTGCCGCGTAGTGCCCCGGCATTGCCCCGTAGGGCTGCGCCTCGCGCGCGGAGTGCCCCGGCGCCGCTCCGTGTGCTGCGTCTCGCGCGCGTGGTGCCCATTCCGGGTACACGTCGCGCCGAAACGGGGGTACTCGACGCCGACGGCGCGACAGGTTCACTCCACGCCGATGAGGATCAGCGCCGCCTGGCACCCTCCCCGGTAGACCACGGTGTCGACGGCGAGGTGTGTCTCCCGTACGTGGTCCTCCAGTTGGCGAGTGACGGCGTCGGGGAGGTCGTCGGAGACGACCAGGGTCACCATCTCGCCGCCCGCGGACAGCATGCGGTCGAGCACCGTGACGGCGGTGTCGGCGGCGTCGGCGCCGATGACGGCGACGTCGCCGTCGATGTGGCCGAGGACGTCGCCCGCCTGGCAGACGCCCACGGTGGTCCAGGACTGGCGCTCGGCGACGGTCAGTTCCGCGTGCCTGGTGGAACCGGCCGCGGCGGTCATGGCGACGACGTCCTCGTCGAAGCGCCGCCCGGGTTCGTGCACGGCGAGTGCCGCGATGCCCTGGACCGGGGAGCGGGTCGGGATGAGCGCCACGCGCCGTCCCTCGGCGCGCGCCTGCGTCACCGCGGCTGCGGCGGATTGCCGCAGTTCGTCGGCGTTGGGCAGCAGCACCACGTCGCGCGCGCCCGCGCGCCTGATGGCCTCGACGAGTTCGGCGCCCGCGGGCAGCTCTCCTGGGCGTCCCAGCACGGTGGTCGCACCGGCCCCGGCGCACAGCTCCGCCAGCCCCTCCCCCGGCACGACCGCGATGACGGCGCGCTGCGCCCGCTCACCCGCCGCCGGGAAGCCCTGGGCGACGTCCTGGGGCGGTCCGAAGTGGGTGATGCGGATGCGGTGCGGGCGGCCCGCCTCGATGCCCGCCTCGACGGCGGCGCCCGCGTCGTCGGTGTGGACGTGGACATGCCACAGGCCGTCGCCGCCGACGATCACCAGGGAGTCGCCCAGTTCGTCCAGCCTGCCGCGGAGCCGCCGCACCGGGGCGTCGTCCGCCTCCAGGAGGTAGATCACCTCGAAGGCGGGGCCGCCGGAGACCTCCGTACAGCCCTCGGCGTCGACAGGCACGCGCGCGTTCGACGCTTCCGCGGCGGCGACGGACTCCGCGACGGCCGCCGCGGGCCCCTGGGGCGGCCTCGCGCCCGTCAGGGCCTCGACGAGGGCCGCGAGGACCGCGACCAGGCCGCGCCCGCCCGCGTCGACCACACCGGCCCTGGAAAGCTCCGCGAGCTGGCCCGGGGTGGCCGCGAGGGCGGTGGCGGCGCCGTCGTGGGCGTCGCGGGCCACCGCCGCGGCGTAAGGGGCGTCGCAGCGCGCCGCCGCGTCGGCGGCGCCGACGGCCACGGTGAGGACGGTGCCCTCGACGGGGTGCGCGACGGCCGCGTAGGCCGCCTCCGCGGCCCGCCGCAGGGCCAGGGCGAGCCTGCGGCCGTCCGCTCCGTGTCCGCGGTCGGCCGATGACGCGCGCGTGCCGCCCCGTTGCGCCGCGTGGTCTGCGGGCGGAGCGGGCGTGGGGAGCGGCTGCTCCTCGGCGAAGACCTGGGCCATGCCGCGCAGCAACTGCGCGAGGATGGTGCCCGAGTTGCCGCGGGCGCCGAGGAGGGCGCCGTGGGCCATGGCGCTTGAAGCCTGCGCCAGCGTCGGGCGGCCCGGTTCGTGCCCGTCGAAGACTGCCTCTACGGCGCCGGAGGCGGACTCCAGGGTCAGGAAGAGGTTCGTGCCGGTGTCCCCGTCGGCGACGGGGAAGACGTTGATCGCGTCGATGCGTTCGCGGTCGCGCCCGAGGGCGTCGAGCGCCAGGGCGCACCAGGCGCGCACCGTGCCGGCGGTCAGCGGGGCGGCCTGGGGGCCGCGCGCGGCCCCCGGCGGGGGGCTCGCGGCCCGCTCCGTCTCATGCGGCACCTGCGCCCCTTTCGCCTTGCCGAGTGCAGGACTGGGACGCAGGGTAGTCCCCGGTGGGCCGCGGAGTGCCACGCGCGGGCGGGAGTGCTCGGCGGGACATGGTAATTTTCCTGTCCGGACGCAGGCGTTGTATGCTGCTCCGGTTGCCCGATCGTTTCGGGCCTTTCCCTGGCACCGCCACTCAGATCACTGATCCCGGGCATGCCGGGACGTCCACCGTAAGTGCATCTGAAGTCTTTGGAGTGACCCGTGGCTGCCAACTGCGATGTCTGCGGCAAGGGGCCGGGCTTCGGCAACAATGTTTCCCACTCGCACCGCCGCACCCCGCGCCGCTGGAACCCGAACATCCAGCGCGTGCGTGCCGTGGTCGGAGGGACGCCGAAGCGGCTCAACGTCTGCACCTCGTGCATCAAGGCCGGCAAGGTCTCGCGCTGACATAACGTCCTGGCGCGCCACCCGCTGGTTGCTCTTGGAGCCGGTCCCCTTGTGGGGCCGGCTCTTCGGCGTTCCCGGACGCCGGAACCGGTCCGTCCGCCACGGCAGCGGGAGCCCCGACCGCCCCAGGGGCACCTCAGGGCGCCGGACGACCGCACACGCCGCTCCCAGGCTCAGGTGCTCAGGTGTTCGCGGGGCCGTCTGAGGACCCTCCAGGGGCCCTGAGGCGCCATCCGTGGTCCACGGGCCCGATGCCGCCGCCGAGCGCGTAGCCTCCGGCGATGGCGCCCGTCACGTACTCCTTGGCGAGTTCGGCCGCCCGCGGCACCGGCAGCCCCCTGGCGAGCCACGAGGCGAGCGCGGACGCGAGCGTGCAGCCGGTTCCGTGGGTGTGCCGCACCTCCATCCTGGGGGCGCGCAGCCAGTGCTCCGTCGCGCCGTCGGTGAGCAGGTCGACGGCCTCCCGGTGGCGCTCCGCGGCGAGGTGCCCGCCCTTGATCAGCGCCCAGCGCGGGCCGTGCGCGAGGACGGCGTCGGCCGCGCGCCGCATGTCGTCCACGGACTCGACGCGTACGCCGGTGAGGGTGGCGACCTCGTCCAGGTTCGGGGTGGCGACGGTCGCCGCGGGCAGCAGGGCGCCCCGTACGGCGTCCAGTGCGGAGTCGGCGAGCAGCGCGTCGCCGTGCTTGGAGACGCCGACGGGATCGACGACGAGGGGCGCTTCGGTGCCCGCGACCAGTTCCGCGACGGTCTCCACCAACGGCGCCGACGAGAGCATCCCGGTCTTCACCGCGGCGACGCCGATGTCGTCCACGACGCTGCGGTACTGCGCGCGTACCGCTTCGACGGGCAGTTCCCAGGCACCCTGCACCCCGAGGGAGTTCTGCGCGGTGACGGCGCAGATGACGCTCATGCCGTGCACCCCGAGCGCGAGCATCGTCTTCAGGTCGGCCTGGATGCCGGCGCCGCCCGAGGAGTCGGAGCCCGCGACGGTCAGCACCGTGGGCGGCGCCTGGGTGGCGCCCGGCAGGGGCGCGGGGGGTGGTGTGGCCACCGGTCAGCCCTCGATGTCGGAGAAGTGGTCCCAGCCGCTCTGGTCGGTCCACGGGGCGCCGTCGACGGTCACGGAAGGCAGGGACGACGGCGCGTGCACCTCGCCGATGGTCTTCCAGCGGGCGGGCAGCTTGGTGCCGCGCGGGAACGTCGCGACGATCGCGTGGTCCTCTCCCCCGGTGAGCACCCAGCGCAGCGGGTCGACGCCGACGGCCTGCCCGATGTCGTTCATCTGCGACGGCACGTCGATCGCGCGCGACCTGATGTCGATACGGACGTCACTCGCGCGCGCGATGTGCCCGAGGTCGGCGACGAGGCCGTCGCTGACGTCGACCATGGCGGTGGCGCCGAGCCCGGCCGCCGCGGGGCCCGCGTGATACGGGGGCTCCGGTCTGCGGTGCGCCTCGACGAACGCGCGCGGGGAGCGGAACCCGCGCGAGAGCACCGCGTAGCCCGCGGCCGACCAGCCGAGCCAGCCGGTGACCGCGACGACGTCGCCCGCGCGGGCGCCGGAGCGGGTGACCGGTTCGAGACCGCGGAGGTCGCCGAGGGCGGTGATGGCCACGGTGATGGTGTCGCCGCGGACGACGTCGCCGCCGACCACCGCCGCGCCCGCGACCTGGCACTCGTCCCGCAGGCCGTCCATCAGCTCACTCGGCCATGCCACAGGCAGCTCCGACGGCACTACGAGGCCCAGCAGCAGCGCGGTGGGCACGGCGCCCATGGCGGCGATGTCGGCGAGGTTCTGCGCCGCCGCCTTGCGGCCCACGTCGTACGCCGTGGACCAGTCGCGCCGGAAGTGCCGCCCCTCGACGAGGAGATCGGTGCTCGCCACCACCCTGCGGTCGGGCGCCGACACCACCGCGGCGTCGTCGCCCGGGCCGAGCCTGACCGCCGGGGTGGTGGTGAGGCGGGACGTCAGCTCTCTGATGAGCCCGAACTCCCCCGCCTCGCCCACGCTTCCCTTCATCGTGCCTGTGTCCCTTCCGCGCCGTGTGGCCCGCCGTGGCCGCCACCGGGCTGCGCCACAGCCGCCCCGGGTCTCCCCCCGGCGAGTGACGACGCGATACCGTGGCGTCCCTTCTCTCCCATGATCCTCGTGGCCGCCCTGGAGGTTCCGTGGTACAGGCGTACATCCTGATCCAGACGGAGGTCGGCAAAGCGTCGGCCGTCGCGGAGACGGTCAGCAAGATCCCCGGTGTGATCCAGGCCGAGGACGTGACGGGCCCCTACGACGTGATCGCGCGGGCCCAGGCGGACGCGGTGGACGACCTGGGCCGGATCGTGGTCGCCAAGGTGCAGCGGGTTGAGGGCATCACCCGCACCCTGACCTGCCCGGTCGTGCATCTGTAGCCCCGTCTACTCTTGGCCGGTGATGTCCTTCCACCACTGGCGCCCTGTTGCCGTCCCGGTGCTCCGCCGGGCTGCGCCCGCCGTTGCCGTGGTGGCGGCCGCGGTGTTCGCCGCCGCGGGGTGCACGGCGTCGGGTGGGACGGAGGCGGTGGTCCCGTCTCCGGACACGAAGGCCGCCGCCTACTGTCGCAGCCTCGACCACCGGCTGCCACAGCGGGTCGACGGTCTTGACCGGGACGATCCCTCTCCCGCGTCGGCTCTGACCGCGGGGTGGGGTGATCCGGCGATCATACTGCGCTGCGGCGTGGTGCGGCCCGCCGCCATGGGCGACGAGAACGCGGACGGGGTGGACGTCAACGGGGTGGGCTGGCTGGTGGAGCAGCAGTCGGACGGCTCGTACCGGTTCACCAGCACGCTGCGCAAGGCGTACGTCGAGGTGACGTTGCCGAAGCAGCGCAAGGACGACGGCCTGGCACCGCTCACCGACCTCGCGGGGCCGGTCAAGAAGTCGGTGCCCGAGGGAATCGCCTGACGCGCGCACGCGCGGGAGTCGCGCACACCTCGCGCGCGTGTACGCGCCGTTCGCCGTCGGGCGGGCGCCGCGTGAATCAAGCGGGCGTCGCGTGACACGCGCGCGTGGTGGGCAACGGGCCGCTACGTGTCCGCGGCAGGTCCGCTACGTCATCGGCCCGTCTCACCCCGTCGTCGACCGCACCCGGGGGCGACCCGGGGGCGCTTCTCCCCTCCCGCGAGCCGCCGTCCGGCGGGCGTTCGCGGGGTCTCTCGCGCGCGTGGGCGGCTAACGCAGCCCCGTCGGGCGGTCCAGGGCCGCCTGGATCAGGCGGTCGACGAGCTGCGGGTAGTCCAGGCCCGCGGCCTGCCACATGCGTGGGTACATCGAGATCGGTGTGAAGCCGGGCATGGTGTTGATCTCGTTGATGACGAAGCCGTCGTCGGTGAGGAAGAAGTCGGCGCGCACCAGGCCCTCGCAGGACGCGGTCTCGAAGGCGGCGACGGCGAGCCGCTGGACCTCCGTGGTCTCCTCGTCGGTGAGCGGCGCTGGCACGATGCCGGAGGCGGAGTCGATGTACTTGGCCTCGAAGTCGTAGAAGTCGTGGGCCGTGACGGGCGGGATCTCCGCGGGCACGCTCGCGCGCGGGCCTTCCTCGAACTCCAGGACGCCGCACTCGATCTCACGGCCCCGCAGCAGCGACTCGACGAGGATCTTCGGGTCGTGCCTGCGCGCCTCCTCCAGGGCCTCGTCGAGCCCCGCGAAGGAGTCGACCTTGGTGATGCCCATGGAGGAGCCGGCGCGGGCGGGCTTCACGAACAGCGGCCAGCCGTGCTCGGCGGCGAAGTCGGCGATCCTGCGGCGTGCGCCCTGCTCGTCGCGCTGCCACTCGCGCGGCCTGATCACCAGGTACGGGCCGACGGGGAGCCCGGCGGACTCGAACACCCGCTTCATGAACTCCTTGTCCTGGCCGACCGCGGAGGCGAGGACGCCGGAGCCGACGTAGGGGATGCCGGACAGCTCCAGCATGCCCTGGAGGGTGCCGTCCTCGCCGTAGGGCCCGTGCAGGACGGGGAAGACGACGTCGACCTCGCCGAGCACCTTGGGCACCGCGCCGGGCTCCGTGTAGACGGCCTCGCGGCTCGCCGGGTCCACGGGCAGCAGCACGCCGCCGCTTTCGGCGTCGGCCAGCTCCGTCACCGTCGGCACCCGCCGGTCGGCGATGGCCATGCGCTCGGGCGCGTCCGCGGTCAGCACCCAGCGGCCCTCGGCGGTGATGCCGATGGGCAGGACGTCGTACTTCGAGCGGTCGATCGCCCGCAGTACGGCACCCGCGGTGACGGTCGAGATGCCGTGCTCGGAGCTGCGTCCGCCGAAGACGACGGCGACGCACGGCTTGCGGTTCTCGTGCTTCTGGGGGGAGTTCTCGGCGCTCATCGCGTTGAGGGTACCCGCTGCCCTCCGCGGCGTCAGCGCGCGACGTGCCAGGGGACGTGGCGGCGCGACGACGGCGCGGCACGGCGCCGCCTGGTGGGCGGCGCCGCGGGGTCAGTGCCGTTCGGGCTTGGCGCTGCGGCCCATCAGCTCCTTGACGGCGACGACCGGCGAAAGGCCCTCGTGGACGATGCCGGCGACCGTCTCGGTGATGGGCATGTCCACCCGGTGCCTGCGGGCCAGGTCGAGGACCGACTCGCAGGACTTGACGCCCTCCGCGGTCTGCCGGGTGGCGGCGACCGCCTCCTCCAGGCTCATGCCGCCGCCGAGGTTGGCGCCGAAGGTGTGGTTGCGCGACAGCGGTGACGAGCACGTCGCCACCAGGTCGCCGAGCCCGGCGAGGCCGGAGAAGGTCATCGGGTCAGCGCCCATGGCCAGGCCGAGCCTGGTGGTCTCCGCGAGTCCGCGCGTGATCAACGAGCCCTTGGCGTTGTCGCCGAGCCCCATGCCGTCGGCGATGCCCACGGCGAGGCCGATGACGTTCTTGACGGCGCCGCCGAGTTCGCAGCCGACGACGTCGGTGTTGGTGTACGGGCGGAAGTACGGGGTGTGGCAGGCCGCCTGGAGCCGTTTGGCGACGTCCTCCGACCGGCAGGCCACGACGGCAGCCGCGGGCATCCTGGCGGCGATCTCACGGGCCAGGTTGGGCCCCGTGACGACGGCGGCGCGGTCGGCTCCGATGCCGGTGACGTCCTCGACGACTTCCGTCATCCGCATCGCGGAGCCGAGTTCGACGCCCTTGATGAGTGACACGAGCACGGTGTCGGGCGCGAGCAGCGGCCCCCACCGCGCGAGGTTGCCGCGCAGCGTCTGGGCCGGGACGGCGAGGACGGTGAAGTCCGCGCCCTCGGCGGCCTCGGCCGCGGAGGTGGTGGCGCGCACGTTCCCGGCCAGTGTCGCGTCCGGGAGGTAGTCCGGGTTGGTGCGGGTGGTGTTGATCGCGTCGGCGACGTCCTGGCGGCGTGCCCAGAGGGTGGTCTTGCAGCCCGCGTCGCCCAGGATCACCGCGAAGGCGGTGCCCCAGGACCCTGCTCCGTAGATCGCCACCCGGGGTGGCGGCGGCGTGGGGCCTGGCGAGGTGGTGCCTCTCACGTACCGGCCTCCGCACCGTCGTCGCCGCGCGCGGCACCGCTGTGCGCCGCCTTGCCCACGGCGGCGCCGTCGCCGGCACCGCCCTGCGGCGCGATACGGCCTGCGGCCGTGGTACCGGGCTTCGCGGTGCCCGACGGGGCTTCGTCCTGTGCGGCGTCGTGGGACGGCTCGCCCGCTACGTCCTCCGCGGCGTCCTTCCCGTCCTCGGCTACGTCTCCCGCTACGTTCCCCGCGGCCACGTCGCCCGCGACGTCGCCGTCCGGCGCTACGTGTCCGGCGTCATCCGCCACGCCGCCGTCCGCCGCTACGTGTGTCGCGTCTTTCGCGACATGTGTCGCGTCCTCCGCGACGTCGGCGACGTCGGCGTTGCTGGCGGCGCCCTGCGCCACATCTGCCGCTACGTCCCGCGCGGCGACCGCTCCGTCGGCTGCGGGCGCGGCGGAGCCGGTGTTCGCCTCCCCGGCCTCGTCGGCGCCGACAGCTTCGGGCTGTTTGTGTGCCTCGTCGCCGCTCTTCGCGGCCCCGGCACCGCCCTGCGGGGCGTCGTCCCCGGTCTGGGAGCGCTCCTGGGGGGCGTCCTTGCGACGGCGCTCCTTGAGGGCCTGCTTGTGGTCGTAGGGCGTCTTGGGGGCGTCCTCGCCGCGGATGACTTCGAGCTGCCGTGTGACGGCGGCCATGATGACCTCCGTCACCTCCTTCAGCAGCGCGGAGGTGATGGGCCGGTCGTAGAAGCGCGACAGGTCGACCGGGGGCCCCGCGAGCACATGGTGCGTCTTGCGGGGCAGCATGTCGGGCTTCTTCGCGTACGGCGGCAACAGGTGGTTGACACCCCACTGCGCGACCGGGATGACCGGGCACTTCGTCTCCAGCGCCACCCGGGCCGCGCCGGTCTTGCCCGTCATGGGCCACTGGCCGGGGTCGCGGGTGAGAGTGCCCTCGGGGTAGAAGGCGACGCATTCGCCGCGCTGCACCGCGGCGATGGCGGCGCGGAAGGCGCTCAGCGCGTCCTGCGAGTTCCGGTACACGGGAATCTGCTGGGTGCCCCGCATCACGGCGCCCGCGAATCCCTTGCTGAAAAGGCTGTCCTTGGCCAGGAAACGCGGAACGCGACCGGTGTTGTACTGGTAGTGGGCGTACGCGAACGGATCTACGTACGAATTGTGGTTGAGCACGGTGATAAAACCACCGTCGGCTGGCATGTTGTCCATTCCACGCCAGTCCCGCTTGATGACAGTCACCAGCACAGGTTTGCAAATGGCGGCCGCCAGGCGGTACCAGAAGCCGATTCTGCGGCGGGGCACACGTGCACCTTCCTCTAGGGCCTGACGGGCTGCACAAGTTTGGCCCGAGGCCGCCGGTCTGTCGAGCACACGGTACGCCCAGGCCCGTCGCGTCGCCTCTGTCCTGGCCCGGCCTTCAGACGCCTCACACCCCGGGGCGCACCTGGACGAATGCTGGTCAGGGGCCACAATGGGCGCGTTGCGAGGAGATGGAGTGTTCGTGCAGTGGAACCTGGTCATACCGCTGAAACCCCTGGTGCGGGCGAAGAGCAGACTGTCGGACACAGCGGACGACGGGGTGCGTCCGGGCCTTGCGCTGGCGTTCGCGCAGGACACGGTTGCCTCGGGGTTGGCGTGTGAATCGGTCGCCGATGTGGCGGTTGTCACCAACGACGACGTCGCGGGGCGGGAGCTTGCGGCGCTCGGCGCGGTGATCGTGCCCGACGTCCCGGACGCCGGTCTCAACGCCGCCCTGGTCCACGGCGCGGCTGCGGTGCGCTCCGCAAGGCCCGGTGCCGCGGTGGCGGCGCTCAACGCGGATCTGCCGGCGCTGCGTCCGCGGGAGCTGGTCCGGGTACTGGGGGCGGCGGCGCTGTGGCCGCGGGCGTTCCTGGCGGACAGCACGGGCGTCGGTACGACGTTGCTGGCGGCGGCGCCCGGGGTGGACCTCGCCCCTGCCTTCGGCACCGCGTCGCGGGCGCGGCACGCGGCGTCCGGCGCGGTGGAGCTGCTGACGACGGGGGTCGACTCGGTGCGCCAGGACGTGGACACCGGCATGGACCTGCGGGCCGCACTCGCGCTGGGTGTGGGCCCACGCACGGCAGCCGCCGCCGCTGGACTCCTCATCGCCGACTGAGGCGGCGGAAGCGGCGGCGCCCCGCTTCCTCAGCACACGCGCGCACGCGGCGAAGCCGCGGCGACGTATAGCGCACGCGCGCGTGGCTAGCAGCCGCGGCGACGTAGCGCGCGAGCCCGCCGCGACGTCTCCGCACCGTCACGCCCCACCCGCGCATGCCCGTGGCCCACGGCGACGTACCGACCCCGCCCGCCCCCACGGCCGCACCCGTACGCGCGCGCGTACTCGCGAGCCGCTGCGACGTATCCCTCCTCCGCGCGAACTCCCCGCCCACCGCCTACCCTGGCCCCCATGCAGGCCACCGCGTACACATACGACCCCGACTCCCGCAGCGGGAGTGTGCTGCTCGACGACGGGACGCCGGTGGCGTTCGACGCCGCGGCCTTCGACGCGGGCGGGCTACGGCTGCTCCGTCCCGGGCAGCGCGTGCGTATCGAACTGGCGGACGGGGAAACCCCCGAGGACGCCACGCACGCCAAGGACGGCGCGCATGCCGGGACCAACGAGGACAGTGCGGGTGCCGCCGGGCGGCGCATCACGCTCGTGACGCTTCAGACGCTGTAGGGCGCCCATCAGCGCCGCCGGAGACCCGCGGGTCGCGTAAACACCCAAGAGAGCCGCCGCAGGCGCAGCGCACCCGCCTCAGCGCGCGCCGTGCCCCCGTCCCGTACCGCCACCGGACACACCGCGGGCCGGACTCCCGGTGGGAGTCCGGCCCGGCGTGTGGTTCACCCCGTGATCACCTCTTGCGGGCGGTGGCCTTCTTCGCCGTGGTCTTGCGGGCCGCCGACTTCCTTGCCGGGGCCTTCTTGGCGGTGGCCTTCTTCGCCGGAGCCGACTTCTTGGCGGTGGACTTCTTGGCCGCCGAGGTCGCCTTCTTGGCGGTGGACTTCTTCGCCGCGGTGGTCTTCTTCGTGGCGGCCTTCTTGGCGGTGGTGGCGCGGGCCGTGGTCTTCGCCGTGGCCTTCTTGGTGGTCGCCTTCTTCGCCGTGGCCTTCTTGGCCGCCGCCTTGGCGGTGGTCCTGGTGCTGCCACCCGAAAGGCTGCCCTTGGGCGCCTTCTTGACGGCCACGTCGTTCTTCGGGAGCTTCTTGGAACCGCTCACCAGGTCCTTGAATCCCTGACCCGCGCGGAACCGCGGCACCGAGGTCTTCTTGACCCGGACGCGCTCCCCGGTCTGCGGGTTGCGGGCATAGCGGGCGGGCCTGTCGACCTTCTCGAACGACCCGAAGCCGGTGACCGACACGCGGTCCCCGCCGACAACAGCGCGGACGATGGCGTCCAGGACGGCATCGACCGCGTCGGCCGCCTGCTGACGCCCGCCCATCTTGTCGGCAATCGCTTCTACGAGCTGCGCCTTGTTCACGTCTTCCCCTTCGGAGACATCGCCAGAACGAATCTGTTCAAGCTTTTTCGCACGTTAGGCAGATATATACCGCAAATCAAACACGAAACGGCCTAATCACCCTTGTGCCGCAACGGACTCGGCCCACGTGCACGTCCGGGAGAGTCCGCGGCGGCCCGACGGTCAGTCGGCCGGGGGGAATCGGCCCTCGTCGAGGTCTGCGTTCAGTTGTTCCAGGCGCCTTGCGGCTTCGGCGAGGTCGTGCTTGGCCGCGGCCGTAATGACCAGCAGCTTCCGGGTCAGCGCCATCCGTACGCTCTCCGGGACTTGCAGTGCGCGCACCCTTTCGTGCGCGACCTTGAGCTGGTCCGCGACGACGCCGTAGAGACCCAGTTGGCTGTCGCGTTCCATGCACCGATTGTGCCATCTGAGGCGAGTTGTCGCCCGGGCGGGGCGCAACTGCGCCTCCCGGGTGTCCCGCCGAGCGGCCTTCACACCCCACCTTACGGATCTCCGTGAAGAACCGTTTCATCCTGCACCGTAGGCGAGTTGAGGCCAATCGGCGAGCCGTGGCGCGCAGAAAATCCGGGGCGGAAAGCCCGTACACGGATGTACCCCCAACCGGGGGCGGCAGGGGGTACATCCGGTGGTCCGGCGTGCGCTCGGCGACGCGGCGGGGGGTCAGGCGGGGAGGGTGCTCGGCTTGTGCGCGGGCCGCTTGGCCTCGTATGCGGCGATGTCGGCCTCGTCGCGCAGCGTGATGCTGATGTCGTCGAGGCCGTTGAGCAGCCGCCAGCGGGAGTTCTCGTCCAGCTCGAAGGCGGCCGTGACGCCCTCGGCGCGCACCTCGCGCTCCTGGAGGTCCACGGTGATCTCGGCGGCCGGGTCGTCCTCCGTCAGCTCCCAGAGGGCGTCCACGACCTTCTGGTCGAGGACCACGGTGAGCAGGCCGTTCTTCAGCGAGTTGCCGCGGAAGATGTCGGCGAAGCGGGAGGAGACGACGGTTTTGAAGCCGTAGTTCTGCAAAGCCCACACGGCGTGCTCGCGGGAGGACCCGGTGCCGAAGTCGGGGCCCGCCACCAGCACGGTGGCGCCCTGCCGCTCGGGCTTGTTCAGCACGAAGTCGGGGTCCTTGCGCCACGCCTCGAAGAGGCCGTCCTCGAAGCCGTCGCGGGTGACCTTCTTGAGCCAGTGGGCGGGGATGATCTGGTCGGTGTCCACGTTGCCGCGGCGCAGCGGTACGGCCCGGCCGGTGTGGGTGGTGAAGGCTTCCATGGTCTCCTCAGACTCCCGCGGGCGCAGGGGCGTCGGCGTCGGACAGGTCGGCGGGCGAGGCCAGATGGCCGAGGACCGCGGTGGCGGCCGCGACCTGCGGCGACACCAGGTGGGTGCGGCCGCCCTTGCCCTGCCGACCCTCGAAGTTGCGGTTGGAGGTGGACGCGGAGCGCTCGCCAGGGGCGAGTTGGTCGGGGTTCATGCCCAGGCACATCGAGCAGCCCGCGTGCCGCCATTCGGCCCCGGCCTCCTTGAAGACCTGGTCGAGCCCCTCCTCGACGGCCTGGAGGCCGACGCGCGCGGAGCCGGGGACGACCAGCATCCGTACCCCGTCGGCGACTTTGCGCCCGGCGACGACGGCCGCCGCGGCGCGCAGGTCCTCGATGCGTCCGTTGGTGCAGGAACCTACGAAGACGGTGTCCACGGTGATCTCACGCAGCGGCCGGCCCGCGTCCAACCCCATGTACTCCAGGGCCTTTTCGGCGGCGAGGCGCTCCGAAGCGTCTTCGTACGAAGCGGGATCGGGGATGCTCGCGGACAGCGGCGCGCCCTGGCCCGGGTTGGTGCCCCAGGTGACGAAGGGGGCCAGTTCCGCGGCGTCGATGAGGACCTCGGCGTCGAAGACGGCGTCCTCGTCGGTGCGCAGGGTGCGCCAGTAGGCGACGGCGTCGTCCCAGTCGGCCCCGGTGGGGGCGTGGGGGCGGTCCCTGAGATAGGCGAAGGTGGTCTCGTCGGGGGCGATCATGCCCGCGCGGGCGCCCGCCTCGATCGACATGTTGCAGATGGTCATGCGGGACTCCATCGAGAGCTTCTCGATGGCGGGGCCGCGGTACTCGATGACGTAGCCCTGGCCGCCGCCGGTGCCGATCCTGGCGATGATGGCGAGGATCAGGTCCTTGGCGGTGACGCCCTCGGGCAGTTCGCCCTCGACGGTGACGGCCATGGTCCTGGGGCGGGCCATGGGCAGCGTCTGGGTGGCGAGTACGTGCTCCACCTGGGAGGTGCCGATGCCGAAGGCGAGGGCGCCGAAGGCGCCGTGGGTGGAGGTGTGGGAGTCGCCGCAGACCACGGTGGTGCCGGGCTGGGTGAGGCCGAGCTGGGGGCCGACGACGTGCACGACGCCCTGCTCGACGTCGCCGAGCGAGTGCAGCCGCACGCCGAACTCGGCGCAGTTCGCGCGCAGGGTCTCGAGCTGGACGCGGGAGACCGGGTCGGCGATGGGCTTGTCGATGTCGAGGGTGGGGGTGTTGTGGTCCTCGGTGGCGATGGTCAGGTCGAGGCGGCGCACCTTGCGGCCGTTCTGCCGGAGCCCGTCGAACGCCTGGGGGCTGGTGACCTCGTGCAGCAGATGCAGATCGATGAAGAGGAGGTCGGGCTCGCCCTCGGCGCGCCGGACGACATGGTCGTCCCAGACCTTCTCCGCGAGTGTCCTACCCATCGCTTTCCCTCCGGCCCGGCGTCGTCGCCCGGCCCAACTAGAGACATGGCCCCGCCGCGGGGTGCACGCGGGCGTCATGTGTACGTCGGCGGTCGTACGGGCCGTGGGTCCGCGGCCGCTATGACATACAGCGTGACAAGTTCCACGCCATATTGAACTTGCGTTTCACAGAGTGAGACGCGAGTATCGTTGCATGGACAACTCTAGTGGCGTCGGCGTACTGGACAAGGCCGCGCTCGTGCTGAGCGCGCTGGAGTCGGGGCCCGCCACCCTCGCGGGGCTGGTGGGGGCCACGGGGCTCGCCCGGCCGACGGCGCACCGGCTCGCGGTGGCCCTGGAGCACCACCGCATGGTGGCGCGCGACATACAGGGCCGTTTCATCCTGGGGCCGCGTCTTGCGGAGCTGGCCGCGGCGGCGGGCGAGGACCGCCTGCTGGCGACGGCGGGCCCGGTGCTGACGCATCTGCGGGATGTCACGGGCGAGAGCGCGCAGCTCTACCGCCGCCAAGGCGACATGCGTATCTGTGTGGCCGCCGCCGAGCGTCTCTCCGGTCTCAGGGACACGGTGCCCGTGGGGTCGACGCTGACGATGAAGGCCGGTTCCTCGGCGCAGATCCTGATGGCGTGGGAGGAGCCGGAGCGGCTGCACCGGGGGCTCCAGGGGGCGCGGTTCACGGCGACGGCGCTGTCGGGGGTGCGGCGCAGGGGCTGGGCGCAGTCGATCGGTGAGCGGGAGCCGGGGGTGGCGTCGGTGTCGGCTCCGGTGCGCGGTCCGTCGAACCGCGTGGTGGCGGCGGTGTCGGTGTCGGGTCCGATCGAGCGGCTGACGCGGCACCCGGGGCGTATGCACGCGCAGGCCGTGATCGACGCGGCCGGGCGCCTCTCGGAGGCCCTGCGCCGCCCGAACTGACCCGTGCCCCGGGGCGCGAAGGCGCCCCGGGCACGATCCCGAACCCCAGCCGGTGAAAAAGAAAGCCCTCCCCCAGGTGGGAAGGGCAAAGCTGGTACCCCCGACCGGATTCGAACCGGCGCTACCGCCTTGAGAGGGCGGCGTGCTAGGCCGCTACACAACGGGGGCCTGGCGATCCCACCCGGCCTTGCCGGGTGATGTCACCGCGGGATCGGTGGGCGCTACCCAGCCGTCCCGCGGGATGGACCGTACCCCCGACCGGATTCGAACCGGCGCTACTGCCTTGAGAGGGCAGCGTGCTAGGCCGCTACACAACGGGGGCCTTGCAGAGATGCTCTGCGAGCTGGGCTACCAGGACTCGAACCTAGACTAACTGAACCAGAATCAGTCGTGCTGCCAATTACACCATAGCCCACCATCGGACAATCCCCTGACGGGGTTTCCTTGGTGTGCGCCCTTCCGGCCCTGCCTTTCGGCCTGTCCGGCGGCGCAGGAAGAACATTACCCGAAGGTCGACGGCGCTCCAAAACGGTATTGGCGCGGGGGCCCGGGCGCCGTCGGCGCCACCGGGGGCGTCCGGGCGGGCGGCACGCGCGCGTGGTGCCCACCCGGGCGCCACGCGCGCGCGTGCGCTACGCCGCGAGGCGCGCGAGGGCGGCGTCGACGCGGGCCAGGGTGCGCTCCCTGCCGAGGACCTCAAGGGACTCGAAGAGCGGCAGTCCTACGGTGCGTCCGGTGACGGCGACGCGTACCGGCGCCTGGGCCTTGCCGAGCTTGAGGCCGTGCTCCTCGCCCGCGGCGACGACGGCGCCCTTCAGGGCCTCGGCGTGCCAGGCGGCGGGCTCCAGGGCGGCGAGCCGCTCCCGCGCGGTCCTCAGCAGGGCGTCGGAGCCCTCCTTCATGGCCTTGGCCCAGGAGGCGTCGTCGCGTACGGGCTCGGTCAGGAAGAGGAAGTCGACGTTGCGGGTGATGTCGGAGAGGACCGTGACGCGGGTCTGGGCGAGCGGGGCGACGGCGTCGAACGCGGCCTGGTCGAAGTCCTCGGGCGCCCAGGGGGCGTGGGGCGCGCGCAGCCAGGGCTCGCAGAGCCCGGCGAAGGTCTTCTCGTCGAGGAGACGGATGTGGTCGGCGTTGATCGCCTCTGCCTTCTTGAGGTCGAAGCGCGCCGGGTTGGCGTTCACGTCGGCGATGTCGAAGGCCGCGACCATCTCGTCCATGGAGAAGACGTCGCGGTCGGCGGAGAGCGACCAGCCGAGCAGGGAGAGGTAGTTGAGGAGCCCGGCGGGCAGGAAGCCGCGCTCGCGGTAGAGGTTGAGCGAGGACTGCGGGTCGCGCTTGGAGAGCTTCTTGTTGCCCTCGCCCATGACGTAGGGCAGGTGGCCGAACTCGGGGACACGCTCGGCGATGCCGAGGTCGATGAGGGCCTGGTAGAGGGCGATCTGGCGCGGGGTGGAGGAGAGCAGGTCCTCGCCGCGCAGTACGTGCGTGATCCGCATCTCGGCGTCGTCGACGGGGTTGACGAGGGTGTAGAGCGGGGCGCCGTTGGCGCGGACGATGCCGTAGTCGGTGACGTGCTCGGGCGCGAAGCTCAGCTCGCCGCGGACGAGGTCGGTGAAGGTGATCGTCTCGTCGGGCATGCGGAAGCGGACGATGGGGGTGCGGCCCTCGGCCTCGTAGGCGGCCGCCTGCTCGGGCGTGAGGCTGCGGCAGTGGCCGTCGTAGCCGGAGGGGCGTCCGGCGGCCCTGGCGGCCTCCCTGCGGGCGTCCAGCTCCTCGGTGGTGCAGTAGCAGCGGTAGGCGCGGCCGGCCTCCAGCAGGCGCTCGGCGACCTCGCGGTAGCGGTCCATGCGCTGCGACTGGCGGTACGGGGCGTGGGGGCCGCCGGTCTCGGGGCCCTCGTCCCAGTCGAAGCCGAGCCAGCGCATGGCGTCGAGGAGCTGCTCGTACGACTCCTCGGAGTCCCTTGCCGCGTCGGTGTCCTCGATGCGGAAGACGAAGGCCCCGCCGTGGTGGCGCGCGTACGCCCAGTTGAACAGGGCGGTGCGGACCAGGCCCACATGGGGGTTGCCGGTCGGGGAGGGACAGAAACGTACGCGGACGGTGCCGTTAGCCACGCTTGATCACCTTGTTGGTGAGAGTGCCGATGCCTTCGATGGAGACGGCGACCTCGTCGCCGGGGCGCAGGGGGCCGACCCCCGCGGGGGTGCCGGTGAGGACGACGTCACCCGGCAGGAGGGTCATGGCCTCCGTGATGTTGACGATCAGGTCCTCGATCGGGTGGATCATCTCGCTGGTGCGGCCGAGCTGGCGCTGGTCGCCGTTGACCGTGCACTGCACGGTGAGGTCGTTCGCCGCGGCGAGCGCGATGTCGGTCTCCACCCAGGGGCCGAGGGGGCAGGCGGTGTCGAAGCCCTTGGCGCGCGCCCACTGCTTCTCGCTGCGCTGGAGGTCGCGGGCGGTGAGGTCGTTGGCGCAGGTGTAGCCGAAGACGACGTCGGCGACGCGCTCGTGGGGCACCTCGCGGCAGAGCCTGCCGATGACGACGGCCAGTTCGGCCTCGTGGTGGACGTCCTCGGAGACTGCCGGGTAGACGATGTCGTCGCCGGTGCCGATCACGGAGGTCGACGGCTTGAGGAAGGCGAACGGGACGGGCGGGACCTCGTTGCCCAGCTCGGCGGCGTGCTCGCGGTAGTTGCGCCCGTAGGCGACGACCTTGCTGGGGAGCACGGGCGGCAGCAGCCGTACCTTGCCGAGCGGGACCTTCGTACCGGACAGTTCGAAGTCCGTGTACGGGATGCCTTTGATGATGTCGAGGACGAGGTCACCGGGGTCGGTGCCCTCTACCGCGCCAAAGGCGACATTGCCGTCGATGGAGAATCTGGCGATGCGCACGGGATTGCCTGTGCCCCTCACTGAACCGGCCGGAATCTGACGCCTCAGGCTAACGCGAAGGCCGTGGGGGCCCGCACGGCGAAGGGCTCGCGCGGGGCCTGTTCAGTGGGTGTTCCCGGGGCCGTCCGTTTCCGCCGGTGTTCCCGGGGCCGGTCGGCCGCCCCGCGCGGGCGCGTGTGCGGGGCGACGCGGAGTCCGCGGGACGGCGGGGCGGTGCGGGCGCGGCGCCCGTTGCGCGCGTTAGGCGAGGGGCTGCTCGGGGATTCCGGCGGCCGCGGGGTCGTCGACGAGGACGGTGCGGCGGGGGTTGGCGGTCCTGAGGGGCAGCCGCTCGGTGTTCTGGTGGCTGGGCTGCGGGGTCAGCTCCGCGGCGTCGGCGAGGTGGGCCAGGGTGGTGCGCCGGGGGTTGGCTATGGTGCGGAACATCGCTGACGTCGCTGTCGTCACCGTCGTCTTCATGGCGGTCCTGGCTGCCTTTCGTCGGGACTTTTCACTTGGCACGCTTCTGTAAAGCGCCAGATTAAACATCGAATTCCCGGCAGTTGGCCGAAAGCGGCCATGATCTGCGTGTGAGTTTGCTCACGAATCCCATCCCATAAAGGGGCAAACCAGGGCGGCGAATGATCATTTCGAATCGGACATTCTCCACCCGAGCCCACCATTCCACCCCGGATGGTTCCGTGGGTCGAACACTTCCGATCATCCGTGGTCAGCGGCGGGTCACTACCAAAAGTCCGTTATGTAGGAGATCACTTCCTACGTCACGTGACGTAGTCCTCACGGGCTGTCACGCGGGTCACAGGCTGGTACACGGCCCTTGTTGGAGATCCCGCACTGTGCTGGAATTCCCGGGACCGCCGCGGGAAACGGGGCCGGCGCACAGGGGCGAGACCCAAGCCCCGGGTGGCGACGGAAGGGGGCCAGCGCCGGTCGCTCAGACCACAACGGGGTGCTCAGTGCCCCATGACGCCGACACCGTCCCATCCGGTAACGCGGGGGGACGCCTGGTCCAGAGGTTGCGACGCTAGTGCAGGGACGTTTCAAGAGGGATGGCAGCGCTTCGGCCGGGCCGGAGCCGCAGGGCGGGCCCGAGCGTGGTGCCCAGGCCCAGCACGCCCAGAACACGGGGCCGCAGCCGTCCGGCGACGGTGGTGATTCCACCGACCGCGCGTCGGCCCCCGGTGGCGCACAGCCCCCCAAGCCGGCCCCGGCGCCCAAGCAGCAACTGGGTCCGGGACCGCGAATAGCGATGCGCAACTGGCGCATTTCCACCCGTGTGGTCTCCCTGCTCGCGCTTCCCGTGGTCGCCGCGTCCACCCTGGGTGGTCTGCGCATCAACGACTCGCTGGACGACATCAGGCAGCTCGACAACATGAAGCTGCTGACCGACATGACGAAGCAGGCGACCCAGCTCGCCAGCGCGCTCCAGGAGGAGCGCGACTCGTCGGCCGGTCCGCTCGCGCACGGCACCAAGCAGACCGACTTCGACATCAAGGGTCCGCGTGCCGCGACCGACCGGGCGCAGAAGGCGTTCATCGAAGAGACCGAGGAGATCGACAAGGCCGACGGCCGCGAGGGTCTCGAAGGCGTCAGGTCCAGCATCGTCCAGATCACGGGCCAGCTGAACAACATCAAGGTCATCCGCAAAGAGGCGTTCTACGACCAGCAGTCGTCCTCGCAGACCGTCGACGCCTACAGCCAGTTGGTGCAGCAGCTCCTGGCCCTCACGGAGGACATGGCCCAGGCCACGTCCAACCCGGAGATGGTCCAGCGCACCCGCGCGCTCGCCGCGTTCTCCTCCGCGAAGGAATACGCCTCCGTACAGCGCGCCGTCATCGCCGCCGCGCTGCCGGGCAACAGCACCCAGGCGGGCGACCTCTCGGAGACCGACCGCCGCTACGCCCTCGCCGCCTCCGACAAGGAGCGCTCCGAGCTGGCCATCTTCAGCGGCATCTACACCGGCAACTCGGACACGCTGCTCCAGCCGCTCGACGACGGCAACCCCACCGTCAAGGAAGCAAGCAACTACATCCAGCAGGTGCTCACCCAGCCCGACGGGATCAAGCGCCAGGAGAAGCGCTCCTACAAGGACTGGCTCGACGCGGACTCCACCAAGCTGGAGGCCATGGACAAGATCGAGCTGACGCTGCTCAGCGAGATGGAGCAGAAGGCGCGCGACCTGCGCGACGAGTCCAAGCAGAGCGCGATCATCTCCGGCGCGCTCATCCTGATCGTCCTCGGTGTCTCGCTCGTCGGCGCGTTCGTCGTCGCCCGGTCCATGATCCGCTCGCTGCGCCGCCTCCAGGAGACGGCGACCAAGGTCGCCCAGGACCGGCTGCCCGAGCTGGTCAAGCAGCTCTCCGAGTCCGACCCGCAGGACATCGACAGCTCCGTCGAGTCCGTCGGTGTCCACTCCCGTGACGAGATCGGCCGGGTGGCCGCGGCGTTCGACGACGTCCACCGCGAGGCGGTGCGGCTCGCCGCCGAGCAGGCCCTGCTGCGGGGCAACGTCAACGCGATGTTCACCAACCTCTCGCGCCGCAGCCAGGGCCTCATCCAGCGCCAGCTCTCGCTGATCTCCGAACTGGAGTCCCGCGAGGCCGACCCGGACCAGCTCTCCTCGCTGTTCAAGCTGGACCACCTCGCGACCCGTATGCGACGCAACGGCGAGAACCTCCTGGTCCTCGCGGGCGAGGAGCCGGGACGGCGCTGGACGCGCCCCGTCCCCCTCGTCGACGTGCTGCGCGCCGCGGCGTCCGAGGTGGAGCAGTACGAGCGGATCGAGCTGGCGGCGATCCCGGCGACCGAGGTCGCGGGACGCGTCGTCAACGACCTCGTGCACCTGCTCGCCGAGCTGCTGGAGAACGCCACGTCGTTCTCCTCGCCGCAGACCAAGGTGAAGGTCACAGGACACGCGCTGCCGGACGGCCGGGTGCTGATCGAGATCCACGACACCGGCATCGGCCTCTCCCCCGAGGACCTCGCCGCGATCAACGAGCGGCTGGCGTCGCCGCCGACCGTGGACGTCTCGGTCTCCCGCCGCATGGGCCTCTTCGTGGTCGGCCGCCTCTCCCAGCGGCACGGCATCCGTATCCAACTGCGCCCCTCCGACTCCGGCGGTACGACGGCGCTCGTCATGCTGCCCGTGGACGTCGCGCAGGGCGGCAGGAAGGCCCCGGCCGGCAAGCCCGGCGCACCGGCGGCAGGCGGTCCCGCCGCGGCGCAGGCCGCCGTCGGCGCCGCTGCCGCCAGGCGCCCGGGAGGCGTGGGCGCGCAGGGCCCGGAGCGGGCGGGACGGCTCGGCGCGGGAGCGCCGCCGCGCGGCCAGGTCGGCGCCGGTACGCCGCCGCGGCCCGCGCTGCCCTCGCGGGGCGGCGACGGCGGCCCGCAGGAGCCCGGCGGCTTCCCGGCGGGAAGGCCGGTGCCCGCGAGCGCGGGGGCTTTCGACGACCGCGGTGTGCCCACGGGCAACAGGAGCGAGGCGCCGCCGCAGCGCCAGGGCCGTGGGCGGCCGGGCGACGCGGGCAGGCCGCAGCTTCCGCCGCGCGGCGGTCCGCGCGCGGAGCTGCCCGGTGGCAACCCGCAGCCGCAGCAGTCCGGGCCTCCCCGGGTGACGAGCTGGGGCGGCGAGGGCGCGCAGCAGCAGATGCCGCGTCCCGGGCGCGACGACGCGCCGCGCGGCCACGAGGAGCCGGAAGGGCCCTCGGTGTTCGCCAGGCGCGGCGAGCGCGGCGGCCCCGGCTCGACGTCGGAGCTGCCGCGGATCGGCGGCGAGCGCCCCGGTGCGGGTGGCGCCGCCGAGGAGCCGCGGTTCGGTCCTGGCTCCACGTCGGAGATCCCGCGGATCACGGACGAGCAGCAGGGCCCCGGGTCCACCTCGCAGTTCCCGGTGCCCGACTACGACGCGCCGCCGCCCGGCGCGGGCACCGGCGGGCAGTACGTGCGCCCCGACGTGTTCGGGCCGCCGCGCTCCGCGGCGCAGCGCCCGGGGCCGGGCTTCGACGCGCGCCGCTCCGGCGGGCAGGACACGGGCGCGTTCGCGTCGCCCGGTTACGACGAGCGCGGCGGTGCGCCGGAGAACACGGGCTCGTACCCCATGCCCGGCGGCTACGACACCCAGGGAACGGGCCAGTACGCCACCCCCGGCTACGAGGAAACCCCCTCCGGCCAGTACCAGACCCCCGGCTACGACAACCCCCAAGACCCCAGCACCAGCGGCCAATACCCCACGCCCGCCTACGACGAACGCGGCGCAGCACCCGAGAACACCGGCTCGTACCCCATGCCCGGCGGCTACGACGGCCGTCCGGGGGCCGGTGATCCTGCCGCCACCGGACAGTTCGCGGCGCAGGGCTACGACGAGTCGCCGTCGGGGCAGTACCAGGCCCCTGGCTACGGGGAGCGGCCGCCCGCGCGCGGGGAGAGCACCGGCTCGTTCGAGCGTCCCGGGTTCTCCGACGGGCCGCCGCAGCGTCCGCAGCAGCAGCGCGGGATGTTCGACGCGGCCAGGCCGCCGCTTCCCGGGCGGCCCGACGCGGGCGGCATCCAGCGGCGCCCCACGCGTCCCACGGGCGGCGGTTCGCTGCCGCCGTCGAACGGCCAGGGCGACGGGCGCACACCGCTGTACGACACGCTGGAGACCAACTGGTTCCGCGGCGGCGGCTCCCAGGGCCCCGAGCAGGTGCCAGGGCAGCGCGGCGGGGGCGGCGAAGGACGCCCCGACGGCGCGGGCGTCGGTACCGGCGGTCTGAACGGCGCGAACGGCTCCCAGGGGCAGAACGGTGCGAACAGCTCCTCCCCCTGGCGCAGTTCGCCCAATGACGAGCTCGGCCGCCAGGCCGAGCGGGTCCGCCAGCCCACGGCGGGCGGCGTCACCACCTCGGGACTGCCGCGCCGTGTACCGCGCGCCAATCTCGTCGCGGGTACGGCGCAGCAGCAACAGCACCAGGCCGGTCCGCAGGTGTCGCGTGCGCCTGATGACGTGCGCGGTCGGCTGACCAATCTTCGTCGGGGCATCCAGCAGGGACGCCAGGCCGGTACCGGCTCGGCTACCGGCAGCTTCCCGAGCCCCACTCACCAGCAGGAGCGTTAGTTGAGCCCGATGAGCCAGGCGGCCCAGAACCTGAACTGGTTGATCACCAACTTCGTGGACAACACCCCCGGGGTGTCCCACACCGTGGTGGTCTCCGCCGACGGACTCCTTCTGGCGATGTCCGAAGGCTTCCCCCGAGACCGCGCCGACCAACTCGCCGCCGTCGCCTCGGGACTGACCTCACTGACCGCGGGCGCGTCCCGCATCTTCGAAGGCGGCACGGTCACACAGACCGTCGTGGAGATGGAGCGGGGATTCCTGTTCATCATGTCCATCTCCGACGGCTCCTCGCTGGCCGTGCTCGCCCACCCCGAGTGCGACATCGGCCTGGTCGGCTACGAGATGGCCCTGCTCGTCGACCGCGCGGGGGCGGTACTCACCCCCGATCTACGCGCAGAACTCCAGGGCAGCCTGCTCCACTAGGGCGACCGTGAACCACCGCCCCCACCGCCACCGTCCCGATCACCGACCGTACGAACCACCCAACCGTCCGGCCGCCACACACAGTTCCCCCACCGGCTCTGTCAGACGGCACGCAGACCACCTGCTGTCCCGCCCGGAGGATTCATGACCCCGCCCACCGCCTCTCACGATCCGTACGGAGCGTCCCACCATGCCCCGTACGGGCCGGAGGGCGACCAGCCGCTGGTCCGTCCGTACGCGATGACCGGCGGCCGGACCCGGCCGCGGTACCAGCTCGCCATAGAGGCGCTGGTGAGCACGACCGCCGACCCCGCACAGCTCATGGGGCTGCTCCCCGAGCACCAGCGGATCTGCCACCTGTGCCGCGAGGTCAAGTCGGTGGCGGAGGTCTCCGCGCTGCTGTCGATGCCGCTGGGCGTGGCGCGGATTCTCGTCGCCGACCTGGCGGAGGCCGGGCTCGTCGCCATCCATCAGCCCGGCGGCGACGAGAACGCCGGCGGTCAGCCGGATGTGACACTGCTGGAAAGGGTGCTCAGTGGACTACGCAAGCTCTGAGGGGGCGCGCTCGACGACCTCGGCGAAGATCGTGGTGGCCGGCGGGTTCGGCGTGGGCAAGACCACGTTCGTCGGCGCGGTCTCGGAGATCAACCCGCTACGCACCGAAGC
>NZ_JBITGT010000015.1:151261-208462 GCF_044457285.1 Streptomyces sp. NPDC050560 | reverse complement strand
TTGACTTTTGGCACACTGTTGAGTTCTCAAGGAACGGACACTTCCTTCGTACTCACCCACACTCAGCAGGCTTTCCTCCGGGCGCTTTCCCTTTCCGTGTTCCCCACACTATCAGGTCTTTTTCAGCTCCCGGACCAGGGGGTCCGCAAGGCATGCGTGGCCAAGGCCAGGGTTAAGAGTCGGACTTAATAGGGTGCTGCCGAACCTGGGCGCGTTTCGTCGCCCGGCTCAAGCAGGGGTATGACTGTACAGCCCGTCGCGCGGCGGGCGCAAATCGTTTGTGCGCCCCCGCTTAACCGGCAACCCGGACCTCTTGTGCGGAACCGGTACTTCCTATGACTTACGCTGCTCAACAGTGCGCTGTCCGGGCTGTTGCTGACCGCGCCCCCGCATCCGCGCTTCTGGAGGGCCCCATGACCAGCGTGACAGCTCCGCTCGCCGGCCGAGTCATCGGTCTCGCCGCCGTTCCCGACCCCGTCTTCTCCGGGGCGATGGTCGGCCCCGGCACCGCGGTCGACCCCGAGCGTACGGCGGGGCCCGCGCTCGCCCCGGTGGCCGGGGTGGTGGTGTCGCTGCATCCGCACGCGTTCGTGGTGGTGGACGACGAGGGGCACGGGGTGCTCACCCATCTGGGTATCGACACCGTCCAACTGGGCGGACAGGGCTTCGAACTGCTCGTGTACAAGGGCGACCGGGTGGAGCTCGGGCAGCCCGTGGTCCGCTGGGACCCGGCGGCGGTCGAGGCCGCGGGCCGGTCCCCTGTCTGCCCCGTGATCGCCGTGGACGCCACCGCGGAGGCGCTGTCGGACATCGTGGAGGACGGGACCGTGGGCGCGGGTGACGTGCTGTTCGGCTGGCACTGACCGGGTACCACCACCGGGGCTGTTGACCGAAGTGACCGCGGCGGACCGTCCGCCGCCCGACCGGGACGGATGACATGGAGACAACGCTGCGAGGTGTCGGGGTGAGCCAGGGCACGGCCGTCGGCAAGGCGCGCCACATGGGCACCGCCGTGCTGGAGCCGCCCGCGGAGCCGCGGCCCGGGCGGAGCGCGGAGCACGAGGAGGACAGGGCACGGCAGGCGGCGGACGCGGTGTCCGCCGATCTGATCGCGCGCGGCAACCTGGCGGGCGGCGAGGCCCAGGCCGTGCTCGAAGCACAGGCCATGATGGCGACGGACCCCGAGCTGATGGCCGACGTACGGCGGCGGGTGGTGGAAGGCGGCAGCGCCGAGCGCGCGGTGTACGACGCGTTCGCGACGTACCGTGCGCTGCTCGCGGACGCGGGCGAGTACCTGGCGGGCCGGGTCGCCGACCTCGACGACGTGCGCAACCGGATCGTGGCGCGGCTGCTCGGGGTGCCGATGCCGGGGGTGCCGGACAGCGACGAGCCGTATGTGCTGGTGGCGAGGGATCTCGCCCCTGCGGACACCGCGCTGCTCGATCCCTCCCTCGTGCTGGGCTTCGTGACCGAGGAGGGCGGGCCGACGAGCCACAGCGCGATCCTGGCGCGGTCGCTCGGGGTGCCCGCGGTGGTGGCGCTGCCGGGCGCGGCGGGGCTCTCCGAGGGGGTGGAGATCGCGGTCGACGGCGGGACGGGCGAGGTGTTCGTGGAGCCCTCCCCCGAGCTGCGGGAGCGGCTTTCCGCGGCAGCGGCCGAGCGGGCGGCCGCCGTGGCGGCGGTGTCGGGGCCCGGGGCGACCGCGGACGGGCACCGGGTGCCGCTGCTGGCGAACATCGGCGGCCCCTCCGACGTATCGGCTGCGCTCGCGGCGGGCGCCGAGGGGGTGGGGCTGTTCCGCACCGAGTTCCTGTTCCTCGACGACAGCTCCGCGGCGCCGTCGCAGGAGAAGCAGGTGGCGGCGTACCGCCCGGTCCTTGAGGCGTTTCCCGAGGGCAGGGTCGTGGTGCGGGTGCTGGACGCGGGGGCCGACAAGCCGCTGGACTTCCTGACGCCGGGCGAGGAGCCCAACCCGGCGCTCGGGGTGCGGGGGCTGCGCTCGCTGCTTGAGCATCCCGAGGTGCTGCGGACGCAGTTGGCGGCGCTCGCGGAGGCCGCCGACGGGCTGTCGGTGCGGCTTGAGGTGATGGCGCCGATGGTGGCCGACACGGCGGACGCGAGGGCGTTCGCGCAGGCGTGCCGGGCGGTGGGGCTCGATGCGAAGGTCGGGGCGATGGTGGAGATCCCCTCGGCGGCGCTGCGGGCGCGGTCGATCCTGCGTGAGGTGGAGTTCCTTTCCCTGGGGACGAACGATCTGGCGCAGTACACGTTCGCGGCGGACCGTCAGGTGGGGGCGGTGGCGCGGTTGCAGGACCCATGGCAGCCCGCGCTGCTCGACCTGGTGGCGCTGGCCGCCGAGGCGGCGCGGGCCGAGGGCCGTGGCTGCGGGGTGTGCGGTGAGGCGGCGGCCGATCCGCTGCTGGCGTGTGTGCTGACGGGGCTCGGGGTGACCTCCCTGTCGATGGGGGCGGCGTCGATTCCGTACGTACGGGCGCGTCTTGGCGGCTGCACGCTGACGCAGTGTGAGCGGGCGGCGGCCGCGGCGCGTGCCGCGGATACGGCGGAGGAGTCGCGGGCGGCCGCGGCGCGGGTCCTCTCCGAGGTGTAGGCGGCTCGCGATGCGGTGTGGTGAGGGGGAGGCCGTGGCGGTCTCCCCCTCGGTGTCGGCGGGTCAGTGGCGGTGTCCTGGGGGCGGGTCCACCTCGCCGAGGTCGGGGGGTGTGCCGTAGTCGACCCGGGACTCCGGGGAGACGAGGTCGCCGGTGGTGGCGTCGGTGCAGTAGGCGTCGAAGACCTCGGCGGCGGTGAGCGGGGCGAGGCCCCAGTGGCGCAGGCGCCAGCCGAAGACGCGGTCGTCGTCGCCTGGGCGGGTGGTGCGGGTGACGAGGCCGCCGGGTGCGCCGGTGGCGAGTCCGGTGGCGAGCAGGGCGGTGAACTCCTGGGCCTGGCCCTCGTCGAGATCGACAGTGGCGTCGATGCCGGTGACGGTGAGGACGGCCAGGAGGGGCTGCGTGCCGGTGGAGACGCTGCACACGAGGTGGTGGTCGCCGCTGCCGATGGCGTCGACGATGCGCAACAGCAGGTCCGCCGCGCGGGTGTAGGCGGACCAGCCGATGTCCTCGCCGCAGACGACGCAGTCGCCGATGTCGGCGAGGACGGCGGTCGCGTACTCCCAGGTGGCCTGGCGCACCGAGGCGGTGATGAGGTCGGGGACGAGGTCGATGAGGGGCTGGCCCCGGTAGGCGAGGGCGGCTCCGGCGGCGGCGAGGCTCGCGGTGAAGTGGGCGCGGCTCGTGGGAGTGTCGGGGTCGAGGCCGCCCGCGGCGCAGTACTCCTCGAACTCCGTGGGGTCGAAGAGGGCGACGCTGGTGTGGCTGCCGTCGGCGGCGCGGGCTCTGAGGAGGTCCTCGATCTGGCGGAGGTAGGCCGGGTGGTCGGTGAAGGCGAACGTGGGGTAGCGGCGCATGGCGGTGAAGTCGCGCTCGTCGGCGAGGAGGCCGATGATGCCGGCGACCTCGCGGTCGAGCGGGTGCCGGCGGGTGGTGCGGTCGGTGGCGTTCACGGGTCCCCCTGGTCACGGTCGATCGGTGCTCACTCACCGTAACCGGGGGGTCTGACAACGGGTCCGTGCCGGGTCGCGGGGTCAGGGGGCGGGGTGTTCGCGGCGGCGGTCGGCCAGGTCGGCGTAGAAGCGGAGCAGGTCGACGCTGTCGACGGAGCCGGGGTTAACCGCCTTGTCCATGGGGGTGCCCTGGAGGAGGCGTTTGACGGGGATCTCGATGCGCTTTCCCGTGAGGGTGTGGGGCACCCCGGGGGCTTCGATGATCTCGTCGGGGACGTGGCGGGGCGACAGGTTCTCGCGGATGGTGCGCTTGACGCGCTCGCGCAGGGCGTCGTCGAGGACGGCGCCGGGGGCGAGGTGCACGAAGAGCGGCATCCAGTAGCCGCCGTCGGGCTGTTCGATGCCGATGACGAGGGATTCGCGGATCTCGGGGAGCCGCTCGACGGCCTCGTAGATGTCGGCGGAGCCCATGCGGACGCCCTGGCGGTTGAGGGTGGAGTCGGAGCGGCCGTGGATGATCACGGTGTCGCGCGAGGTGCGGGTGATCCAGTCGCCGTGCCGCCAGACGCCGGGGTAGGTGGCGAAGTAGCTGTCGTGGTAGCGCTGTCCTTCGGGGTCGTTCCAGAAGCGGATGGGCATGGACGGCATGGGGCGGGTGACGACGAGTTCGCCGACCTCGCCGGTGAGCGGGTTGCCGTCGGGGTCCCAGGACTGGAGGTCGGTGCCGAGGCAGGGTGCCTGGATCTCGCCGGTGTACACGGGGAGGGTGGGGACGGCGCCCGCGAAGCAGGAGCAGACGTCGGTGCCGCCGCTGACGGAGGAGATCCACAGGTCGTCGCGTACGTCGTCGTGGAGCCAGCGGAATCCGTCGGGCGGCAGGGGCGAGCCCGTGGTGGCGACGGCGCGCAGGCGCGAGAGGTCGTGGTCGCGGGTGGGTCTGAGGCCGGCCTTGCGGCAGGCCATGACGTAGGCGGCCGAGGTGCCGTAGAGCTGGGTGCCGGTGCGGGCGGCGACGCGCCACTGGGCGTCGGTGCCCGGGTGGCCGGGGCTGCCGTCGTAGAGGACGACGGTGGAGCCGGTGAGCAGCCCTGAGACGAGGAAGTTCCACATCATCCAGCCGGTGGAGGTGTACCAGAAGAAGCGGTCGCCGGGGCCGAGGTCGCAGTGGAGGCCGAGCTGTTTGAGGTGTTCGAGGAGGATGCCGCCCTGGGACTGCACGATGGCCTTGGGCAGTCCCGTGGTGCCGGAGGAGTAGAGCACCCAGAGCGGGTGGTCGAAGGGCACCTGCTCGTAGACGGGCTCGGTGTCGCCCGCGGTGAGGTCGGACCAGGCGAGCGCGCCGTCGGGGGCGGGGGTGCCGAGCAGCGGGATGTGCACGACGGTGCGGACGGTGGGCAGGTCGCGGCGGAGTGCGGCGACGGTGTCCGTGCGGTCGTACTCCTTGCCGCCGTAGCGGTAGCCGTCGACGGCGAACAGGACGACGGGTTCGACCTGTTGGAAGCGGTCGAGGACGCCGCGGGCGCCGAAGTCGGGGGCGCAGGACGTCCAGGTGGCGCCGACGGCGGCGGTGGCGAGGAGCGCGACGGCGGCCTCGGGGATGTTGGGGACGTAGGCGCTGACGAGGTCGCCGGGGCGCACGCCGAGGCGGCGCAGCTCCGCGGCGAGGGAGCCGACCTGGCGGCGCAGCTCGGCCCAGGTCAGGGGGCGCGGTTCGTGGGTCTCGTCGACGGCGAGCACGGCGGGTTCCGCGGGGCGCTCGTCGGCGGCGCGCAGGGCGTGCTGGGCGTAGTTGAGGGTGGCGCCCGGGAACCATTCGGCGCCCGGCATGGTGCGGCCCCCGAGCACGCGCGCGGGGGGCGTGGTGAAGCGGACGTCGAACCACTCGGCGACGGCGGCCCAGAAGGCGTCCAGGTCGGTCACGGACCAGCGGTGCAGTGCGGGGTATCCGCCGTCGGCGGGGGCGCCGTGGTGCCGCGCGGCCCAGCGCTGGAAGCGGGTGATCCGGGCGTTGTCGATGGTGCCCAGGTCGGGCTCCCAGAGCGGTGCGTCGTTCACTTCGGTCATGGTGGCTCCCGGCGATGCGCGCGTGGTGTGGGGCAGCCGCGTCCGCTCCCGTGCGGCGGGGTACGTGCCCGACGTGACGATGCCACGTGATCGACTTGTGCACCAGGCCGGTCGGCGGGGCGGGTGCCGGTGAAGTTCTGGTGCGGGCCGGGGTGAACGGCAGTTGAACGGGGCGCCCGGGCCCGGGCGGGGATGGCAGGGTGATCCGTATGGACGGTCGTGACCTGGTGCGTTCGGTGAAGGCGGTGGGCTCGGTGGGGCCGACTCGGGGGATGCGGGTGGTACGGGCGGCGTGGCGCAGGCACCGTGCGGACCTGGCGGGGCTGCCGTCCGGCGGGCGCGAGCGTGCCAGGGTGCCGGGGGCGCTGGTGGCGGCGGAGCCGGGTCCGGGCGGCGGCACGGTGCGTTTCGCGCGCGCGGAGCTGGCGATAGCGGTGACCGTGGGCGGCGCGGTGTTCTGGGGCTGGGACGGTGCCGGGCCGCTGCCCTCGTACGGGCTCGCGGGGGCGGCGCCTGAGCCCGATCCGCGGGCGGTGCTCGAACCGGACAAGGACGGCGGCTGGCGGGTGGTGGCGGAGCGGGTGACGGTGGCGGTGTCGCGGGTGGGCGGGATCGAGGTGCTGACGCCCGGCGGGGTCAGGCTGCGGCGTGACGATCCGCCGCGCTGGTGGGAGCCGGTGGCGGGGGGCGGCGGGCGGTGGTTGCAGCGTTCCGCGGTGGCGGCGGACGCGCGGTTCTTCGGGCTCGGCGGCCGGGCGTCGGGGCCCAGGCTGCGGGACGGTACGTACCGGTTGTGGAACGCGGACCCGGGCGCGGAGCCGCGGGCGGCGCGCATCACGATGCCGACGCAGCTCGTGGTGGCGGACGCGGGGACGCACCTGGTGTTCCACGACACCACGTGGGACGCCGCGGTGACGCTGCGGGAGGGCGTGGAGGGCGCGGGGTCGGGGCACGACAGGGCGGGTTCCTGTGTGCTGCGGGCGGCCGGTGGGCCGCTGCGGTGCTGGGTGGTGGTGGGCACGCCCGCGCGTGTGCTGCACACGTGGGCGGTGCTGACCGGCGGGCCCGTGGTGCCGCCCGGCTGGGCGCACGGACACCACCAGCTCCGTGCGGGCGGCGGGGAGGCGGAGCTGCGGCGCACCGTGGAGGGGCACAGGGCGCGGGGGCTGCCGCTCGGCGCGGTGCACCTGGACCTGGGGCACACGGACGGCGGGCGGGCGTTCTCGGTGGACGGGGAGCGGTTCCCGAAGCTGCCGCAGTTGGCGCAGGAGCTTGAGGTGTCCGGGGTGCGGCTGGTGGCCGCGGTGGGGCCCGGGGTGCGGGCGGAGCGGGGCGGCGCGGTGTTCGAGGCGGGGACGGCGGCGGGGGTGTTCGTACGGGACGCCGCGGGGCGCGCGGTGCGGGGTGAGGCGCGCGGCGGCGAGTCGGTGTACCCGGACTTCACGCTGCCGCGCGCGCGTGCGTGGTGGGGCGGGTGGTACGGGGAGGGCGTGGGGCGGGGGTTCGCGGGGTTCTGGCACGACGCGGACGAGTTGGTGGCGTCGCCCGTGTTCGGGGAGCCCGCGCTGCCGCGCTCGTCGCGGCACGATCTGGACGGGCGTCCTGGGGACCACAGAGCGGCGCACAACGTGTACGGGCTGGGGATGGCGCGTGCGGCCCAGGAGGGCCTGGCGGCCGCGCGTCCTGACGAGGCGCCGTTCGTGCTGTCGCGGTCGGGGTGGGCGGGCATGCAGCGGTACGGGGGCGCCTGGTGCGGCGGGGCCCCGGGGTGGGAGGGGCTGCGGGCGGGGCTCGCGCTCGTGCTGGGCCTCGGGCTGTGCGGGGTGGCGTACGCGGGGCCGGACGTCGGGGGCGGCGACACGGAGCTGGTGCTGCGGCGGCTCCAGCTCGCGGCGTATCTGCCGCTGCTGCGGACCAGGGGGCCGCTGGGGGCCGACGGGCGGGAGCTGTGGGAGCTGGGGGACGCGGCGGTGGAGCACGCGCGGGTGGCGCTCGCCGAGCGGGAGCGGCTGCGGCCGTACTTCACGACGCTGGCGCATCTGGCGCGCAGGACGGGCGCGCCCTATGTGCGGCCGCTGTGGTGGGGCAGTCCCGGCGACCGGGCGCTGCGGGACTGCGAGGACGCGTTCCTGCTGGGGGACGCGCTGCTGGTGGCGCCGGTGTTCGCGCCGGGGGCGCGCAGCCGCCGGGTGCGGCTGCCGTGGGGCCGCTGGTACGACACGGCGACCGGCGGGGTGTACGAGGGCCCGGGGTCCGTGGTGCTCGACGCGCCGCTGTCGCGGATTCCGGTGCTGGCGCGCGCGGGCGCGGTGGTGCCGGTGCTGGGGCACGGCGAGAAGGGCGGGAGCGGCGGGAGCACGGCCCGGGTGGTCCTCGACGCGTGGGCGCCGCAGCGCGGGCGCACGGGGCGGGGCGAACTGCTCGCCGAGGACGGGGCGGACGCGGTACTTGAGCGCTATGCGGCGCGGTGGTCGGGGGGCGGCGTGGTGGTGGAGCGCAAGGGTCCCGGACGGCCCCGGGCGACGGAGCGGCCGGTACGGGTGCGGGGGCTCTGAGGAGGCGGCTCCCGGCGCCGCGGCGCCCGTGTGACCGGGCGCCGCGGGGCACACACACGCGCGCGTGTCGGCGGCCGGTTGCGATGGCCGCCCGGGGTGGCTAGATGTAGCGGCCGTCGAACCAGGCGGCGACGGCCGCGGTGTGCAGGGGGAAGGCCAGCTCGGCCGGCCTGCGCAGGAGTTGCCAGCCCTCGGTCTCGTCCGTGGCCTCGGACGCGGGCAGTTCGGGGGCGGGCCGCTCGGGGAGCAGTCCGAAGAGCAGCAGGTGCCCGTCGGGCGAACTCATCGCGTCGGCGAGGCGGACGTCGCGGGCTGCGGCGTCGATGCCGGTCTCCTCCTTGAGTTCGCGTACGACGGCGTGCCGCCAGTCCTCGCGGTGGTCGACGAAGCCGCCGGGGAGGGCGATGCCGCCGCTCGCGGGGGCGACGGTGCGGGTGATGGTGACCAGCGCCGTGCCCCTGGGGTCGTATACGGGCTGGAGGGCCACGGCGACCGGGAGGGGATTGCTGTAGGCGACGTGGCCACAGGCCGGGCAGGTGCGGGGCCAGCCGGTCGCTTCGCCCTCGTAGGGCGCCCCGCAGGCCGAACAGTGGGAACCTGGCGCGGGGTTGGTGGAAGGAAGTTGGGATGCGGACACGCGCGGACTGTATCTGATCATCCGTTCGTCGTCTTCCGCGGTGTCCACCCGACCTGGTAGACGCAGGGGACATGACATTCTTCAACTCCCGCGGGCGTGGCCCGCGTCCGTCCGTGCCACCCGTCCGGCCGAACCCGCGCGGGGCGCTGCGCCGCCTCGGCCTGGCCGCCGTGGCGCTGCTGACGGCCGTGGGGCTCGCGGCCCCCGCGCAGGCGCACCAGGGGCGGCCGGGCTCCGGGGACCCCGAGGCGCCGCGCGCGTTCGTGGCACTGGCCGACGTCGATCCGACGATCATCCAGGAGATCAGGTACATCACCCCGCACGACTTCATGGGCGAGCCGGCCGACGGCTACGAGATGCCGATGTGCATCGTCACCAGGGACACGGCCGACGCGCTGCACAGGGCCCAGCGCACGGCGCTGCGCAGGGGCTACTCGCTGAAGGTCTACGACTGCTACCGCCCGCAGCGCGCCGTGGACCACTTCGTGCGCTGGGCCGAGGACCTGGACGACCAGCGGATGAAGGCCGAGTTCTATCCGCGGGTCGACAAGACCCGGCTGTTCGACGACGGCTACATCGCGGAACAGTCGGGGCACAGCAGGGGCTCCACGATCGACCTCACCCTGGTGCGGCTGCCCGCGGTGCCCACCCGCCCGTATGTCCCCGGTGAGCCGCTGACGCCGTGTTACGGCCCGCAGGACGAGCGCTTTCCGGACAACTCCATCGACATGGGGACCGGGTTCGACTGCTTCGACACGCTCGCCCACACCGACGACCCCCGGGTGACCGGAGTGCAGCGGGAGAACCGGGACCTGCTGCGTGACATCCTCTCGCCGCAGGGCTTCGAGAACCTGCCGGAGGAGTGGTGGCACTACACCCTGGAGCCGGAGACCTTCCCCGACACGTACTTCGACTTCCCGATCTCGCGCGCGTCCCTGCCGCACCGGCGCTGACCGGCCGCGGCGCGCCCCGGGTGACCGCCGCGCGCCCCGCGGCCGTCGGCGGTCACCCGCGCGCGTGGGCGGTCAGTCGCGTGGGCCGTCAGTCCTGCGCGTGCGCGCGCGTGCCGTCGGCGCGGAGCTGGGCGCGCAGGGCGGCCGCGCCGGTCTCGGCGAGCCAGGTGCCGAGGGTGCGCAGCCCGGGGTGGATCACCCGCAGCGCCTCGATGTCGGCGTGCCAGTGCGCCCCGCCGAGCCAGCGCTCGCGGGCCCCGGCGACCTCGGGGCCGAGCGCGGCCGCCTGCTCGGCGGTGAGCTGTTCGTAGCGGACCTCGGAGCCGACGGCCTCGCTGATCGCGGCGGCCGCCGCCAGCGGGGTGGGGGCGTCCCCCGCCAGTTCGAGGGTCCTGCCGCCGAAGCGCTCCGGATCGTCGAAGGCGAGCGCGGCGAACTCGGCGATGTCCTCGACGGCGATGATCTGCACCGGCTCGTCCGGCGGGAAGAGATGGCGGTGCACGCCGTCATGGATGCCCTCGATGCCGTGGGCGAGCGTGCCGAGGTAGTTGGACATGAAGCGCGCCGGGCGCAGCACCGTCACCCGGGGCAGCCGGGCGCGCAGCACGCCCTCGACGAGGTACTTCCCGTCCCAGCCGGGCGCGCCGCCGGGGACGGAGGCGACGCCGGTGAAGACGACGTGGTCCACGCCCGCACCGGCCGCCGCGTCGGCGAGGGCGCGGCCCCTGGCGACGTCGAGTTCCGTGCCGCCAGGACCGAACGCGGCGGGCGGCACGATGAAGAGGCCCCGGGCCCCGGCGAGCGCGGGCGGCAGGCTCGCCGGGTCGTCGAAGTCGGCGCGTACCAGTGCGGCGCCGGCCCGGGCGAGGGCCGCGGCGGCGGGCGCGGCCGGGTCGCGCACGAGGGCGCGTACCGGGCGTC
This sequence comes from Streptomyces sp. NPDC050560, assembly GCF_044457285.1. NCBI lineage: Bacteria > Bacillati > Actinomycetota > Actinomycetes > Kitasatosporales > Streptomycetaceae > Streptomyces > Streptomyces sp. NPDC050560. Next base: position 197,770 of record NZ_JBITGT010000015.1, on the reverse strand, counting down.
CGGCGGCGAGCAGGCGGCGGGCGGTGGCGCCGCCCTGGCGTCCCGTGGCGCCGGTGACCACTACGGGCGCGGCGCCGGTGGACGCGGAGGGCGGGGGTGGAGCGGTCATGGTTCTCCTCGGGCCCGGGGGTGTCGGCTTGCCTGGTCTCGGCGTGGTGGTCCCGGAGCCGATGTGGAATGCTGCACCCGGTTGAGGGCGGCGACAAGGATTACGTGACATGGCCGAGGCTCCCGGGGGCGCGGTGCGCTCCGACGCCAGGCGCAACCGCGCGCGGGTACTCGACGCGGCCACCCGCGCCTTCACCGAGCGCGGTGTCGACGTCTCGCTGCTGGAGATCGCGCGCGCCGCGGGAGTCGGGGTCGGCACCGTCTACCGGCACTTCCCGAGCAAGGAGACACTGGTGGAGGCGGTGCAGGTGGTGCACGTCGAGGAGCTGGTCGCGGCGGCGGGCCGCAGGGCGGCCGGGGCCGACCCCACCACGGCGCTCTTCGGGCTCGTCACGGACATCGTGGCGAAGTCCGCCCGGCAGCGGCACGTCTGCGACGTGATCGCCGCGGAGACCGGCTGGCCGCGGCCGCTGCTCACGGCGGCGGTGCGGCGCTTTCGCCGGGTGCTGGGCGAACTGCTCGCCGCCGCGCAGCGCGGCGGCGGGGTGCGGGCGGGGCTCGACACCGCCGACATCATCGCGTTCGCCTACGGCTGCGCCTCGATCAGGTCGGCGCATCCGGAGCCGGCGCGCGCCGACCGTATGGTGCGGCTCGCCCTGGAGAGCCTGCGCGCTCCCGCGGGCGTCACGGAAAGCGGCGACTTTCGTCACGGAGGTGCTGCCGGTCACGGAACCGGGCCGCGCTGCGAGGAGTGCGGCGCCCCGCTCGGCGGGGCGGGCAGGGGCCGTCCCGCGCGCTACTGCGGCCCGGCGTGCCGCCAGCGCGCGCACCGGCGCCGGGTGGCGGGCCGGGGCGTGTGAACCGACCCCGGGCGCCCCGGACCGCACCCGGCGCGGCGGCGAGGGCGGGTACGGCGCGCACGGGGGCTGCTTGCGGCGCCGCACCGGCAGTACCGTGCCCTCATGAAGCGTTCGTTCGATTCATATGAGGAGTTCTGGCCGTACTACGTGGCGATGCACTCCAGGGCCGCCACCCGGTGGGCGCACCTCGGGGGGACGCTCGCCGGGCTCGCGGTGAGCGTGTACGGGGCGGCCCGGGGGCGCAGGCGGTATCTGGCGGGGCTGCCGGTGATCGGGTACGGGACGGCGTGGACGGCGCACTTCCTGATCGAGAAGAACAACCCGGCGACGTTCGGGCACCCCCTGTGGTCGCTGCGGGGCGACGCCGCGATGATCGGGATGATGCTCACGGGACGCGACCGCGAACTCGGCGACACCGCCGCCAAGTGGCTCGCCGAGCACGACGACTGAGCCGCCCGCCGCCGCTCCCCCGCGCGCGGCGCCGTCAGACGGCCGCCTCCGCGCGCCGGGCCGCGCCGGTGGCTATGGCGTGCTCGACCACGCCGACGAGCACCTCCTTCACCGACTCGCGCTCGCGCGCGTCGCACAGGACGACGGGCACGCCCTCGTCGAGGTCGAGCGCGTCCCGTACCGCCTCCGCCGTGTGCCGGGCGCTGCCCTCGAAGCAGTTGACGGCGACGACGAAGGGGATGCCGCGGCGCTCGAAGTAGTCGACGGAGGCGAAGCAGTCCGCGAGCCGCCGGGTGTCCGCGAGGACGACGGCGCCCAGCGCCCCGGTGGCGAGGTCGTCCCAGAGGAACCAGAAGCGGTCCTGCCCCGGCGTGCCGAAGAGGTAGAGCGTCAGGTCGCGGCGGAGTGTGATGCGGCCGAAGTCCATGGCGACCGTGGTGGTGTGCTTGTCCGCCACCCCTCCGGTGTCGTCGAAGGGGCGGCCCGCCTCGCTCAGCGGCTCCTCGGTGCGCAGCGGCCTGATCTCGCTGACGGCTGCGACGAGGGTGGTCTTGCCGACGCCGAAGCCCCCGGCCACCACGATCTTGAGGGTGACGAACGGGGTCTGCGCCCCGTGGTCAGCCGTCGCGCCGGTCATCGGACTCCTCTCGCGCCGTTCCGCCGACGGGCGGCGGCGTCCCGTATCCCCCGCCGCCGGGGGTCTCGACCACGAGGACGTCGCCGGGGCCCACCTCGGCCGAGTCGCTGCCCGCGAGGGCGGTCACGGTCCCGTCGGCGCGCTCCACGCGCCCCGAACCGAGCGCGCCTGGCGCGCCGCCCGCCATGCCGTACGGGGGCACCCTGCGGTGCTGGGAGAGGGTGGAGACGGTCATGGGCTCGCGGAAGCGGATGCGGCGCACGGCGCCGTCGCCGCCGCGCCAGCGCCCCGCGCCGCCGCTGCCCCGGCGCACCGCGAACTCGTCGAGCAGGACCGGCAGCCGCCACTCCAGGATCTCGGGGTCGGTCAGCCGCGAGTTGGTCATGTGGGTCTGTACGACGGCTGCGCCCGGGAAGCCGTCACCGGCGCCGGAGCCGGAGGCGACCGTCTCGTAGTACTGGTGGCGGTCGTTGCCGAAGGTGATGTTGTTCATGGTGCCTGAGCCCTCGGCCTGCACCCCGAGGGCGGCGTAGAGGGCGCCGGTGACGGACTGTGAGGTCTCCACGTTGCCCGCGACGACGGCGGCGGGCGGCTCGGGCGCGAGCAGCGAGCCGGGCGGCACGATGATGTCGAGGGGGCGCAGACAGCCGTCGTTGAGGGGGATGTCGTCGTCGACGAGGGTGCGGAAGACGTACAGCACGGCGGCGTTGACGACGGAGAACGGAGCGTTGAAGTTGGTGGCGAGCTGGGCGGAGGTGCCGGTGAAGTCGACGGTGGCGGAGCGCGCCGCGCGGTCCACGGCGACGCGGACCCGGATGGTGGCGCCCGAGTCGGTCTCGTAGGCGCAGGAGCCGTCGCGCAGGGTGCCGATGACGCGGCGCACCGCCTCCTCCGCGTTGTCCTGGACGTGCCGCATGTACGCCTGGACGACGTCGAGGCCGAAGTCCTCGATCATCCGGCCGACCTCGTCGACGCCCTTCTGGTTGGCGGCGATCTGGGCGCGCAGGTCGGCCAGGTTGGTGGCCGGGTTGCGGGAGGGGTGGGCGGCCCCGGTGAGCAGGGCGTGGGTCTCGCGCTCGCGGAAGCGGCCCTCCTCGACGAGCAGCCAGTTGTCGAAGAGGACGCCCTCCTCGTCGATGGTGCGGCTGCCCGCGGGCATGGAGCCCGGCGCGATGCCGCCGATCTCGGCGTGGTGGCCGCGGGAGGCGACGTGGAAGAGGATGTCGCGCCGCCCGTCGGCGCCGGTGCCGAAGACGGGGGTGATGACGGTGACGTCCGGCAGGTGGGTGCCGCCGTGGTAGGGGTCGTTGACGGCGTAGGTGTCGCCGGGGCGCATCCGTCCGCGCCTGCGCTCGATGACCTCCTTGACGCTGGTGCCCATGGAGCCGAGGTGCACGGGGATGTGCGGGGCGTTCGCGACGAGGTTGCCGTCGGGGTCGAACAGGGCGCAGGAGAAGTCCAGGCGCTCCTTGATGTTGACGGACTGGGCGGTCGATTCGAGGCGGGCGCCCATCTGCTCGGCGATCGACATGAAGAGGTTGTTGAAGACCTCAAGGAGCACCGGGTCGGCGGCGGTGCCCGCGTCGGCGTCCTGTCTGGCGGCGACGCGGCGCATCACCAGGTGGCCGCTGTCGTCGACCGCGGCCGACCAGCCGGCGTCGACGACGGTCGTCGAGCCCGACTCTGCGACGATCGCGGGGCCCTCGACGGACTCCCCGGGCGGCAGGCCGTCGCGCCGGTACAGCGGCACGTCGCGCCAGGCGCCGCCGGTGTGCAGCCGTACGGCGCCGGGCGGCGCGCCCCGCTCGGGGCGCGGCGCGAGGGCGTCGAGCCCCGGGGGCTCGGAGAGCCCGGTGGCCTCCACCGACAGGGCCTCGACGACGACGGGGCGGCTGAGGGTGAAGGAGTACGTGGCGCGGTGGCGCTCCTCGAAGGCCCTGACCATGGCGGCGGGCTCGTCGAGTTCGACAGTGAGGGCGGTGTCGGTGCCGTCGTAGCGCAGGTGGGCGCGGCGGGTGGTCGTGACGTGCTCCTCGGGGACGCCCTCACCGAGGAGTTCGGCCCTTGCGGCCTCGGCCAGGTCGTCGGCGGTGCGGGTGAGGCGGGGCACCGCGGCCTCGTCGAGGACGGTCTCGACGGACTGCTCGCGCATGGCGGTGGTGTCCGCGAGGCCGATGCCGAGGGCGGAGAGCACCCCGGCGGCGGGCGGCACGAGGACGGTGCGGATGCCGAGCGCGTCGGCGACCATGCACGCGTGCTGGCCCCCCGCGCCGCCGAAGGTGGTGAGGGCGTAGCGGGTGACGTCGTGGCCCTGCTGCACGGAGATCCGCTTGACGGCGCCCGCGATGTTGGTGACGGCGATCCGCAGATAGCCCTCGGCGACCTGCTCGGCGGTGCGGTCGTCGCCGGTCTGCCCGGCGATCTCGCGCGCGAGGGCGGCGAAGCGGTCGCGGACCAGGGCGGTGTCGAGGGGCTGGTCGCCCTCGGGTCCGAAGACCCGGGGGAAGTGGTCGGCCTGGATGCGGCCGAGGGCGAGGTTGGCGTCGGTCACGGTGAGCGGGCCGCCCGCCCGGTAGCAGGCGGGCCCCGGGTCGGCGCCCGCCGAGTCGGGGCCCACCCGGTAGCGGCTGCCGTCGAAGTGGAGCACGGAGCCGCCGCCCGCGGCGACGGTGTGGATGTCGAGCATGGGGGCGCGCAGCCGTACCCCCGCGATGAGGGTGGTGAAGACGCGCTCGTACGCGCCCGCGTAGTGCGAGACGTCGGTGGAGGTGCCGCCCATGTCGAAGCCGATGACCCGGTCGAAGCCGGCGAGCCGCGACATCCGGGCCATGCCGACGATGCCGCCCGCGGGCCCGGAGAGGATGGCGTCCTTGCCGCGGAAGTGCCCGGCCTCGGTGAGTCCGCCGTTGGACTGCATGAACATGAGGCGCACGCCGTGGAGTTCGTCGGTGAACCGGCGGACGTAGCGGCGCAGCACCGGGGAGAGGTAGGCGTCCACGACGGCGGTGTCTCCGCGCGGCACCAGCTTCATCAGCGGGCTGACCTCGCTGGAGAGGGAGATCTGCGGGAAGCCGAGACGGGCGGCGAGCGCGCCCGCTGCCCGCTCGTGCCCGGGGTGGAGATGGCTGTGCATGAAGACGAACGCGACGGCCGCGAAGCCGTCGTCGCGCGCGGCGCGCAGTTCCCGTTCGAGGGCGTCGAGGTCGAGGGGGCGCAGCACCTCGCCCTCTGCGGTGACGCGCTCGTCGGCCTCGACGACGCGCTCGTGCAGCAGCCCGGGCGGCGCGATGTGCCGGGCGAAGATGGCGGGCCTGTTCTGGTAGGCGATGCGCAGCGCGTCGCGGAAGCCGCGGGTGGTCACCAGCAGCGTGCGCTCGCCCTTGCGCTCCAGCAGGGCGTTGGTGGCGACGGTGGTGCCCATCCGCACCGAGTCGACGAGTCCGGGGCCGGGGGCGGCCTCGACGCCGTCGGCGGCGAGGATGTCGCGGATGCCCTGGACGGCTGCGTCGGAGTAGCGCGTGGGCCGCTCGGACAGGAGCTTGTGGGTGACCAGGGTGCCGTCGGGGCGGCGGGCGACGATGTCGGTGAACGTGCCGCCGCGGTCGATCCAGAACTGCCAGCCCGTCACGTGCCCGTTACCCGCTTCCGCGCTGCTCACAGCGCCCGCAGCCCATTGATCACGTCGCGCAGGATACTCTCGTCGACCAGTTCGGCCGGGGGTACGGGGCGTGTCACGCGGATCAGCTCCGCGGCCAGCAGGTCGCCCACCAGGACCCGGACCACGCCCGCCGGGAGGTCGAGGTCGGTGGCGAGTTCCGCGAGGGACTGCGGCTCCTGGCGGCAGCGCTCGACGATGTCGAGGTGCTCGGGCGACAGCGTCTCCTCGCCCTCCAGGTCGGCGGCGTCACGCTCGGCGTGGACGAGCGCGATGAGGTCGAGATCGGGCCTGCCCTCGCTGGTGGTGCGCCCGCGTGTCATCGCGTACGGGCGCACGACGGGACCGGCGTCGTCGTCGAACCATCGGGGGCTGCCCTGACCGTCCTTGCTCATGTCATCCCACTACCCACCGGCGGTCAGATCGGTGCGCGGCGCGGCCCCCAGATGGGTGCCGACCCGCTTGACCAGCAGGGTCATCTCGTACGCGACCTGGCCGACGTCCGAGTCGGAGTCGGAGAGCACCGCGAGGCAACTGCCGTCGCCCGCCGCGGTGACGAAGAGGAACGCCTCGTCCAGCTCGACCACGGTCTGGCGGACGCCGCCCGCCTCGAAGTGGCGGCCCACTCCCCTGGCGAGGCTGTGGAAGCCGGAGGCGACGGCGGCCAGGTGCTCGCTGTCCTCGCGGGTGAGGTCCTTGGAGACGCCCGTGGGCAGGCCGTCGCTCGACAGGACCAGCGCCTTGCGGATGCTGGCCACCCGTTCCACCAGGTCGTCGAGGAGCCAGTTCAGCTCCCGTGACGTCCTGCCCGTGGCCTTCGGTGCCGTCATCGGCCCTCTCCCTCGTGTGTCGTCTGCTCTGCCGTGCTGTCGGGCGCCGCGCCACCGGCGTCCCCCGTGGCCGCGGGGCCCGGTTCCGCGGCGCCCCCGGCGGTGTCGTCTCCTGCTGTGTCCCCGGCGGTGTTCTCGCGGCGTCCACGCTGCCAGCCGCGCTGGAGGGAGGCCATCCTGGAGCGGACCTCGTCGGCGTCGCGCTCTGCCGTGTCCTGGCCGCCGCCCGGTTCAGGCGCCGGGGCCGGGGCCGCCGCGGGGGCGTTCTTGAGCTGCGGGGCGAGGCTGGCCTGCCGCACCCGGCGCGGCAGCGCACCGGGGGCGGTGCCAGGGTCCGCGGGGGCGGGGCTCGGGGCGGCGGTGTCGTCGGGGGCGGCGGGCTCGGGGCGCGGCCCTGCCGCCCCGGGGCCGCGCCGCTGGACGGGGCGGCCGTGGGAGCTGACGAGCTTGGGGGTGCGGCGCCTGGGCAGCGGCCTGGGCGCGTCCTTGGCGCCGGGCTCGCCCGTCCTGGCCCGTGCGGGCTCGCCGGTGCCGGGGCCGCGGTCGGGCGGCTGCTGGTGCTGCTCGCCCGTGTCGTCCGCGGCGGCCGTGTCACCTGTGGCGCCCGCGTCGCCCGAGGCGGGCGCGGGGGCGAGCGGCGCGGGCCGCGCCGGGCCGTCGAGGGCGCCGGGGGCCGGTGCGGCGGCGCGGCGGGGGCCGCCCGCCGCGGGGCGCCGCTCGTCCTCGGGGTTGAGGGCGCGTTCGATGCGCAGCGAGGCGGTGTCCTGGTCGGGCGGCTCGGTGAGCAGTTCGTCGGGGATGAAGACGACGGCCGTGGTGCCGCCGTACGGCGACGGCTGGAGGGAGACGCGGACGTTCTGGCGCCTGGCGAGCCTCGCGACCACGAAGAGCCCGAGGCGGTCGGTGTCGGACAGCTCGAACTCGGGGGTCTCGGCGAGCCGCAGGTTGGCGTCGAGGAGGAGGTCGGGAGAGAGCCCGAGGCCCCGGTCGTGGATCTCCAGGGTGAAGCCGTTGGCCACGTGCTCGCCGACGACCTGCACGGTGGTGTGCGGCGGCGAGAACACGGTGGCGTTCTCCAGGAGTTCCGCGACGAGGTGGGTGAGGTCGGCCACCGCGGGCCCGATGACGGCGAGCCTGGGCAGCCTGCGGACCTCGATGCGCTCGTAGTCCTCGACCTCGGCGACCGAGGCCCGCACCACGTCCATGAGCTGGACGGGCCTGCGCCACTGCCGGGAGGGCGCGGCGCCGGAGAGGATCACCAGGCCCTCGGCGTGCCGCCGCATACGGGTGGTGAGGTGGTCGAGGCGGAAGAGGTCGGCGAGTTCGTCGGTGTCCTCGGTCCTGCGCTCCATGCTGTCGAGGAGGGTGAGCTGCTTGTGCAGGAGGACCTGGCTGCGGCGGGCGAGGTTGACGAAGACCTCGGAGACGCCGCGGCGCAGCTCGGCCTGTTTGACGGCGGCCTCCACGGCGGCCCTTTGCAGGGTGTTGAGGGCGCGGCCGACCTGGCCCAGCTCGCTGCGCTCGTATTCGAGCCGGGGCGCCTCGGTCTCCACGTCGACCTCCTCGCCCGCCGCGAGCCGCCGCATCACGGCGGGCAGCCGCACCCCGGACGACTCGTGGGCCTCGGTGCGCAGCCGGTGCAGGTCGCGGATGAGGCCGCGGCCGACGCGCACCGAGAGGATGACGGAGAACAGCAGCGCGGCGAGCCCGAGGATGCCCGCGACGCCGGCCCGCACCATGATGCCGGTGGCCACGGGCTGGACGCGGTCCTGGTAGCGGTCGTCGGCGTCGCTGTCGCGGTCCGCGAGGCCGTCGAGCACCGGGTCGGCGAGACGGTTCCACTCGGCGGCGTCGATCACGCGCGGGGGTCCGGGCTCCGACTCGGAGAGGGCTTCCTCGGCGAGCCGCAGCGGGCGGGTGGCGGGGCCCTGCCAGTAGCGCTGGAAGCGGTCGCGCTCGTCGTCGGGGAGGAGTTCGAGGTTGACGTCGTAGAGCAGGGTGCGCTGGGCGATCAGGTCGGATATCTGGCGTATGTCGGCGTGTGCGAGGCGCCCCTCCACCAGCGCGGCCGAGACCAGCGCGTCCTCCTCGGACAGCAGCTCGCGGGCCCTGCCGATGGCGACGATGGCGCGGCCCTGCTGGGCGAGGTCCACGTTGTCCACGGTCTGGATGGTGGTGAGGACGCCGTAGCAGGGGTCGATCATGCGGCTGTAGAGGTCGAGCGCGGTGTCGCTGCTCGTCATGCCGCCGCGTACGGACTCGCGCAGCGAGCCGAGCCCGTCGAGTTCTTCGAGCAGCGCGTCGAGGCGGCGCCTGGCCTGCGCGGACATCTTGTCGCGCAGCCCGCCGTCGGCGGCGTGCGAGCGCACGCGGCGTACGACCTTGTCGGTGGCGGCGCGGCTGCGCCCCAGGGCGTCGAGCGAGGTGGCGGAGCGGGGGTCGGCGAGGTAGACGAGGGTCTGGCGGCGCTCGCTCTCCAGGACGCGGGCGGTGTCCTCGACCGGGTAGCCGATCTTGTCGACGACCGTGGCGGTGCCGAGCATCCTGGCCGCCTCGCGTCCTGTCAGGACGGTGGCGAAGCCCCAGATGGCGGTGAGGGAGAGCAGGGGCACCAGGAGAAGGGCCACGATCTTCCGGCGGATCGTCTTCCCGCGAAAGCGCATGGCATCCCCCCGCTCGCGCCCTCCGGGGGAGGGTGTGCGCCTGCCTCGTCCGTGTCCGGTGTCACCGCACCGCCGCGTCACCGCGCCGGCAGGTCGTCTCCTGCTGGCGTGCCCGGCGTCGCGGCCGGACGCACCGTTCCGTCCGCGCCAGCCGCGCGCGGGGGTCCGGCCTTCCCCAGCAAACGGCGTGAGCCTACTACTGACACGAGGACAACTCGAAGACGGCTGCGGACGGTTGCCTCACCACGGGGGCGGCGGGCCGCGGACATGACGGGAACAATGCGGCAGATCGGCCGGAGGGCGCGCGCCCGGACGGCCGGTGGCGCGCCGGAGCCGCCGCCATGGTTGGCCGGATTTCTGTGCCGGTGCGGGGAATCTTCACACCGTGTCGTTCGTCCTTGAAAGGGGGAACCGGAACGACCGGCTCGTGCGTGGTTGCGCCTGGTCCGGTGGCGTACGGCGGCACCCGCCGGGCATCCGGTGGGACGGGTGCGTGTGAACCGGCAGGGACAGGCGAGCCGATGGTGGGGAGTGACGGAGTGATGAGCACGGCGGAGCGGCGTGGCGGGGCACAGGAGTCGCGGGGCGAGGCCGCGCGGGGCGGGGCCGCGCCCGCGCACGCCCCCCGCGGGTCGCTGGGGGCCGGCGCTCCCGTGGGGCGCGGCGCCGGGATACCCGCGGGGGCGCGGGAGGACGGGGCGGGCGTGGACTGGCAGGAGAGCGACGACGAGGGCGGCCTGTGGATCGACGACCCCCGCCCCAGGCGCCGTATGCCGGACGCGGTGCGCAGAGCCGCGGTGCGGGCGGTGCTGATCGTGTCGGTGACGCTGGTGGAGGCGATGGTGGCCTTCCTGTCGACGCTCGCCGGGTCCTGGCTCGCCTTCCCGATGGTCCTCAGCAGCGTCGCCAGCACCGTCGTCGCCACCTGGGCGGTCCTGGACGTGTGGATCACCCGCCAGGTGTGGAACCAGCGCCATGGCGTCGTCTCCGCCCCCAGCAGCTCCGCGCGCGCCCTGCGCAGGGAGCGGCGCAGGGCGCGCAGGGAGGCGCGCCGCTCGGCACGGGACCGGGATCGGATAGCGAAGAAGTCGGGGCAGGTGGGGCGGCAGTTGTCCCATCCCCTGTAGGGCCGCTCCCCTGTAGGGCCGCCGCGGGGCTCAGGTCTGTGCGGGGCGTTTGAACATACGGGTCGCGGTGATCTCCCCGTGCACCGTCTCCTCCCCCGGGCGCTGCTGGGGCAGGCCGGGCCTGAGGTGCTCCTCCACGCTGATGTACTTCAGCCCCGCCCGCAGGTCCGCGTCGTTGCGCAGCCGGATCACCAGGGGGAACTCCGCGAGCGCCGTGGTGTCGAAAAGGCCCGTGGTGTAGAGGAGCTGCACGCCGAGGGCGTCGGCGACGGCGCGTTGCAGCTCCAGCAGATAGGTGGCGTTGGCGCGTCCGATGGGGTTGTCGAGGAAGAGCGTGCCGGCGTGGCGGTGCTTGTCGTGGCCGCGGTCGTTGGAGCGCAGGGCGGCCATGGTGCAGTAGAGCGCGATGGCGGCGGTCAGCAGTTGGCCGCCGGAGAAGACGTCGCCCATCTGCCCGACGGGGACCCGCTCCGCGCGCAGCACCGCGTCGGGCTTCAGGATCTCGACGGCGACGCCGCGCGGCTTGAGGGCCGCCTGTACGCCGCGCAGCAGCAGGGACATCCCATCGCGGCGCAGGTCGGAGTTCTTGCGGACGGCGGCCCGCGTCGCCTCGTCGATGACCTCGCCCAGCCGCTCGGAAAGGGTGGCCTGGTCGGGCTCCTCGAAGCGGATGCGCAGGAACTCCTGCCCCGACCACTCCCCCAGGCCCTCCGGCAGCCGGGAGAGGCGCTGAGCGGAGCGGAGGGTGGCGAGCGCGGACTCGACCAGGCCGCGCAGCCGGTCGACGATGCTGTCGCGGTTGCGCTCCAGTTGGTCGAGTTCGTCGGTGAGGACCCGCAGCCGGGGCGCGAACGCCTCGGCCCAGCGCTGGGCGTGCTCCGGGAGCGCCGCGCCCGGCAGCTCCCTGATCTGCTGTCTCGCCGGGGTGCGTACCTGTTCGTAGCGGGTGGCGTTGGCGTGCCGCACGAGGACGTCGCACGCCTCGCGGACCGCGGACTCGGCGGCGGACAGGTCGGCGGCGCAGCCGCGCAGCGAGCGGCGCGCGGTGGCGGCGTCGTGCCGGGCCTCCTCCAGGCCGCGTGCGTACGGCTCCGGGGGCGCGGTGGGGTCGCCCGCCGTGCCGTCGTGGTGGTCGCGGAGCAGGTCGCCGAGGTGGGCCGCGCTCTCCTCGAAGCCGCCCGTGGCGTCCTGGGCGGCGCGGTGGGCGGCCAGGAGTTCCTGGTGGGCCTCGCGGGCGCCGGTGAGGGCGTCGGTGTCGGCGGCGAGGGTGGCGGTGGCGGTGCGCAGCAGGGTCTGGGCGTGCTCGGCGCCGGTGGGGACGAGGTCGTCGGGGAGCGCGGTGTGCTCGCTGCCGTCGTCGGGGGCGAGCCGTTCCGCCTCGCCGCGCAGCCTGCCGAGCTGCTCGCTCGCGGTGGAGGCGCGGCCTTCGAGGAGCTGGACCAGTTCCTCGGCGCGGGCGGCCGCCGCGCCCCTTGAGGGGCCGTCGGCGCCGTCGGGCGACTCCAGGAGGTTGCCCGCGCGGGTACGGACCTTGTTGCTGAGCCGGTCAAGATCCGCGAGGGCGCTGCTCTCGTCGCTCTCCGCCCTGGCCTGCTCGGCGCGCAGGTCGGCGCCGACGCCGACCTTCTCGTAGAGCTGGGAGGCGGCGCGGTACGCCTCGCGCAGGGCGGGCAGCGCGACGGGCGGGCGCTCGGCGCCCTCGTCCTGTTCCGGGAGGTCGTCGGGGACGCCCGCGATGCCGGCGCGCTCGGCGCGCAGGGCGCGGGCGGTGCGGTGGGCGTCGTCGGCGGCGCGCTGGGCGGCCCTGCGGTCTTCGTCGGCGGCGCGGGCCCGCTCCAGGCAGGCGGTGGCGCGCGCCTCGGCCTCGACACCCTCGTCGGCAAGCTCCCGCAGCCTGCTGCCCCAGGCGGCGCGCTCGCGCAGCCGGAAGGCGAGCCCGGCGAGGGCGTCGGCGGCGCGGCGGGCGCGCTGCGCCTCCTCCTGGCGGGCGTCGCGGACCCGGGCGGCCTCGGCCGCGGCCTCCTCGGCCTCGGCGCGCTCGGTACGTGCGGCGTCGAGGGCGGCCTCGGCCCGGGTCGCGGCCTCGCGGGCGCCGTGGGCGGCGTCGGCGAGTTCGGCGAGACGGCCGCGGGGGCAGCCGGTGCGCCAGGAGGCGATCCTGGCGGCGAGTTCGCGGTCCTTGGCGAGGCGGGCGGCGAGGGCCCTGATCTCCTCGTCCCTGGCGACGGCGCGGGCCCGCAGCGTCTGCCGCTCCTCGTCGGCGGCGCCCTCGTCGTGCATGGCCGGGTTCGGCGGCACGAGGAAGACGGCGCCGTCGTCGGTGCCGTCGGACGGGGTGGGCGCGAGCAGGGCGGCGGCGGTGCCGACGGCGACGGCGGAGCGCGGCAGCAGGGCGGCCTCGTGCAGGGCCTCGCGGGCGCGGGCGTGTCCCGCAGGGTCGGTGATGATGACGCCGTCCACCAACTCGGGCCTGGCAGCGAGGACGCGCGCGTGGTCGGCGGGGTCGACGGCCTGGGCGAGGTAGCGCCAGCCGGGCAGCGCGGGGATGCCGTGCTCGCCGAGGTGGGCGACGGTGGCGAGGACGTCGGGCCCGGGCGGCAGCAGCCCGCCGTCGCCGAGTGCGGCGAGGATGCGGGAGTCGTCGGCGGCGCCGGTGCGCAGTTCGAAGAGCTGGCGCTCGGCCGCGCCGACGGTGTCGTCGAGGAGGCGGGCGAGGTCGTCGGCGGCGGCGTCGAAGCCCTCGGGGGTGAGCGGCTGCCCGTCGGCGTCGTGCGGCGGCGGGGTGTCGGCGCGGCGGGGGCCCGGCACTCCCGGCACCTGGGCGCCGTCCGCGGCGCCGGGCAGGCCGAGGAGCGCGGCGAGGCGTTCCTCGGCGGCGAGGGCGGCGGCGGTGGCGCGCTCGGCCTCGTGGGCGCGGGCGGCGGCGGTGGCGGCGTCGGAGGCGCGGGCGGCGGCGAGTTCGGCGCGGCTCTCGGCGGCGGTGGCCTCGCGGGTGCGCTCCGCGGTGCGGTGCGCGCTCTCACGGGCGGTGTCCCAGGCGGCGACGGCGGTCTTCTCGGCGTCGGAGGCGGCGAGGGCGGCGCGCGCCGGGTCGGCGTCGGGGGCGCTGTCGTCGAGCCAGCCCGCGCGGACGGCCTCGGCGGTCTCCTGCTCGACCTCGGTGAGGCGCTGGCGCAGGTGCGAGGACTCGCTGCGGGCGCGCTGGGCCTCGGTGGCGGCGGCGGTGGCGTCGCGGTGGGCGGCCTCGCCGGTCTCCTGGAGGGCCCGGGAGCGCTCCTCGCCCTCGGCGGCGAGGTGTTCCGCGTCGTCGGCCGCGGTGTGCAGGGCGCGTACGAGCGCGGTGGCGGCGGCGGCGCGGGCCGCGAGGGCGGGGGCGGCGTCGCGCTCCGCCTCCCTGATGGCCGCCGCGACCCTGGCCGAGCGGTCGGCGGCGGCGCGGTGCCGCAGCACCGCCTCCGCGGCCTGCCAGGCGGCGTGCAGGGTGCGGGCGTCGGCGAGTTCCCGCTTGTGGGCGGCGGCGGCCTTCTCGGCGCCCGCGAGGGCGAGCGCGGCGTGCCGGTAGGCGAGTTCGGCGGCGATGAGGGCGCTGCGGCCCCGGGTGCGCTCCAGCGCCGTGACGGTGTCGGCGCAGGCGGTGACCTCGGCGGCCAGTTCGGCGGCGCGTGCGCGTTCCGCGGCGCCGCGTGCCGTGAGCGATCTGGCGAGGGTGCGGGCGCGGCGCTCCGCGGCGGCGTGGATGTCGCGGCTGCGCGCGCGTGCCTCGGAGGCGTCGACGATGCGGCCGAGCAGGTCGACGGAGCCCGCGGTGAAGTCGCGCTCCGCGATGAGTTCGGCGCGGCGGCCGAGCTTGTTGCCGAAGCTGCTGACGAGGTCGGCGAGTCCGTCGGTGTCGCGGGTGTCGGTGACGGCGCGCAGCAGCAGGTCGGTGAAGTCGGAGTCCTTCTTGACGGCGAAGAGCCCGGCGGCCTCGCCCTCGTCGGCGTTCATCTCGCGCTGGTAGCGGAAGAGTTCGGGGTCGAGTCCGAGGTCGCCGAGGTGTTCCGTCCAGCGCTCGTGGATCTCCTCCCAGTGCAGGTCCAGGTGCGGGTACGCCTTGTCGGCCTCGGTGACGGCGTCGCGGAAGCCCTTCATGGTGCGCCGCCTGCCGCGCGCGCCCGACTGGCCCTCGGTGGGCGGCCGTACCGTGGTGGCCTCGGCGACGGGCAGGCTGTCGAGGCCGAGCCCGGGTCCTGGGCGGAAGGAGTACCAGCCCTCGGCGAACTTGCGGGGGTCGTGGGAGAGCTGGCGTCCGCGCCATTCGCTGACCTTGCCGACGACGACGAGTTCGCCGGTGCGGGTGTGCTGCCACTCCAGGGCGACGTGGCCGCAGTCGTCGGCGAGGAGGAACTTGCGCAGCACGCCCGAGCTGGCGCCGCCGAGGGTGTTGCGGTGGCCGGGGAGCATCACCGAGAAGATCAGCTTGAGCAGGACGGACTTGCCGCCGCCGTTCTCCAGGAAGAGCACCCCCGCGGGGGCGGGCCTGCGGGGCGGGCCGACGGGCTCCTCCTCGAAGAACTCCGCCTGGGCGGGCGCCGGCTCCGGCACGGGCTCGCCGACGCCGCGCAGGTCGAGCACGGTGTCGGCGTAGCGGGCTCCGGCGGGTCCGATGGAGTAGAGGCGGACCCGGGACAGCTCGTACATGGCGGGGACTCTCGTCGTCGGATGGTCAGTGCGGTGGGGGCGCGTACGGCGGGGCGCGTACGGGTGCGGTCAGGAGTGGAAGGGGAGTCCGGCGTCGGCGGCGAGTTCCAGGTCGTCGCCGGCGTCGGGGGGCAGCAGGGTGGGTCCTTCGCCCGCGACGGGCACGACGCCGAGGTCGAGCAGTTCGCTCAGGGCGCCGGTGCCCGCCATGTCGCGGACCTGGAGCTGGTAGCGGGCGGTGGTGCGGTAGGTGCCGCCCGCGTCGTCGCCGGTGCGCTGGAGGAAGCCGGACTCGGTGAGGAAGACGACGGCCTTGGCGACGATGCCGGTGGTGGAGCCCGCGAGCCTGCGGGCGTCCTTGGTGGCGCCCGTGGAGCTGCGCCGGGACCAGACCCGCCAGGCGGCCTCAAGTCCCGGTGCGTCGGTGGCGGGGTCGGTGTTCTCGCCCTGCTCCTCGGCGCGTTCGGCGAGGCGGTGGCATGCCTGGCGGACGAAGCCGTCGACGCCGTTGACGGTGACGCGGCCGATGTAGCCGTCGTCGGCGAGGTCCTCCGGCCTGGGGAAGGCGAGGGCGGCGACGGCGAGATGGGCGAGGCCGTGCAGGAAGCGGTCGGTGGAGTCGGTGCCCGCGCGGCGGGCGTAGTCGCCCATGCGGACCGCGAACACGGAGTCCTCGGCCGCGGTGACGGCCATGCCCGCGCGCGGGGACACCTCAAGGACGATCAGTCCGAGCCCGGCGGCGACGGCGTCGGCGAGGCGCGCGAAGGCGGGGTCCTCGCGGTGCCTGCGGAGCAGTTCCGCGTACTCCTGGTCGCGGGCGGGCTGAAGCCTGGGCTGGAGACCGAAGGCGACGAGCCGTGCGGCGTCGGCGACGTCGGCGGGGGTGACCGGGGGCGCGGGCTCGCGCCCCTGCGGGTGCTCCGCGGTGCTCCAGGTGTCGGTGTGGTCGTTCACTGCGGGTACTTCCTGGCGGGACTGGCCGGGCTGGCCGGACTGGCGGGAGTGACGGGCCGGTACGAGTGGCCGTGCGGGGGCTCGCGGTGCGGCAGGGGGCCGCGGTGCGGGGTGGTCACCGGGCCTCCGTGCGGTCGGCCGCCATCCCGGCGGCGTCGAGGAGCGCGGTGCCGACGACGAGATCGGCACCGCCGAAGTGCGGGTCGTCCAGCTCGGTGCCGTCGTCGACGGCGAACAGCAGCCGGGGCTCGCCCTGCCGGTAGGCGGTGCCGACGGGCGGGCTCGCGGCGTGCACGGCGAGCAGTGCGACGAGGTAGGGCAGGTCGGGGTCGCGGGCGCGGGCGGCGGCGAGCAGCCCGGAGAGGCGGCGGGGCGCGTCGGGCGGCAGGTCGAGGAGTTCGGTGGCGGCGGTGAGCTGCTCCTCGGTGAAGCGGCTGTCGTCGGGGGTGGCGATCAGGTCGGGCTCGGGCATCTCGTCACCGAGGTGCTTGCGCTCCGCGGGCGGGGTGAGGAGCAGTCCGACGAGGTCGGCGAGGCGCACGGACGCGGGGGTGCGCCCGCCGGTGCCGCGCGCGAACCAGGCGTCGGTGACGCGGGCCGCCTGCTCGACGGGGAGCGGCAGCAGGGGCGCGAGGAGCTGCCCGTACAGGTCGAGGCCGCTGTGCGGGGTGGGCGGGGCGAACGCCTGGCGGTCCTGCTCCGCGCGGAACAGCGGGCCCGCTTCGAGGAGTCGGGACTGGAGCTGGGTGTGGCGGCGGATGCAGTCCTTGACGATGTCGACAAGTTCGGCGGCGCGGCGCTTGTGCCCCGGGTCCTCGGTCTCGTCGCGTGCCTTGCGGATGTTGGTGAGGATCGCGTTCTCGTGGCGGTAGCGGTCGGCGACGTGGTCGAGGGCCTCGGCGATCATGTCGGGGACGGCGGCGAGCCAGTCGACCGCGCGTACGTTGCGCCGGGTGGCGTCGAGGGCGCGGCGCAGGGTCTCCGAGTACTGGACCGTGCGGTACCTGGCCTGCTCGGCGGCGAGTTGGGCGTCGGCGAGGCGGCCGCGCGCGATGAGGACGTCGAGCTTGACCTCGGCGGCGATCTGGGCGCTGGTCACGTCGGTGTCGAGGGCGCCGACCAGGACGTTGACCGCCTCGTCGGTGGTGCGCAGCCAGATCGCGCCGCCGTACCCGGGCACCTCCTCGATGAGCTTGAAGTCGTAGTCGCGGCGGACGTAGTCGCCCTCGGGGGTGAACGTGCCGTAGACGGCGCGGAATCCGCGGTCGACGCTGCCGACGTTGAGCAGGCTCTCCAGGACCCAGCGGGCGACGCGCTCGTGCTCGGCCGCGGGGCGGCCCGGGGCCTGGGCCGCGGCCCTGGGCAGCAGCCGGGCGACGACCTGGTCGGGGTCGGCGCCGGTGTCGAAGTCCATCGAGAGGGTGATCAGGTCGATGGCGGCGAGGGCGATCTCCGCCATCCCGTAGACCGCGTACTCACCGGCGAGCGACGCCTTGCGGGTGTCCAGGTCGTGCAGCGGCGCGGTGCAGGCGAGGGCGCGCAGCCGCCGCGCCAGGCCCTCGTCCGCGGCGGGTCCTGGCGCGGGCCTGGCTCCGCTGAGCTGGGGCGGGGCGGCTTCCGTGGCTGCTGACGACATCACGCTCGACAGCCTAGATCCTGGGTGTGACATCGTACGAAACGGCGCGAAGGCACCGGGCCGTGAGCGGGGCCGCGCGGGATTCCCCGGCCTCCTGTTCCGGGTCGGCGCGGCCGGTGGGCGCAGAGGGAGTTCGTCCGGGGCCTAGCCGCGGACGCTGCGTCCGTAGACCTCGACGAGGCCGTGCAGGGAGTCGTCGAGGTAGCGGGCGAGTTCGCGTTCGGCCTCCCGGAAGTCGCCGGCCTCCAGGATCGCCAGCAGGCGCTGGTTGCGGGCGAGGTAGGGCTCGTGCAGCAGCCGGGGGTCGGCCACCACGTGGAAGGCGAGGCGCAGTTCGGCCAGCACCCGGCGCATCAGCTCGTCGGTGCGCTCGCTGCCGCTGAGGGCGACGAGTTCGCGGTGGAAGTGGATGTTGGCGGTGGAGACCTCGGCCCAGGCCCTGCGGCGCGCGGCGTCGAGGCCGCCCGCGACGGCGGCGGCGAGGCCGTCGAGCGGCCGGGGCCGCGCGGCGAGTCCGCGGACGACGGCGCACTCGACGAGCCGCCTGGTGCGGTAGATGTCCTCGACGTCCTCGACGGTGAGTACCCGTACGAACACCCCCCTGTTGAGCTGGTGTTCGAGCAGTCCCTCGTGGGTGAGCAGCCGGAACGCCTCCCGCAGGGTGTTCCGGGAGACGCCGAGCGCGCCGCCGATGGAGTCCTCGGAGAGCTTGGTGCCGGGCGGGAAGTACCCCTCGGCGACCCGGTTCCTGAGAATGTCCGAAACCCGCTCCGCGGTACTGGTTCGCCCCAGAAGCGCACGGTCATCGGCAAGTCCGGGCAGTTCGGCCATGCCAGGGATTCAACCTCAGACCTCCGGACGAGACAACACGGGTATTGAAGGATCGTTCAACGATCCTCTACTTTGATGCGACGGACACCGGCCCTCGGGCCGCGGTCCGTACCGCTCAGCTCTGCTCCGCTCACCACCCGCACAGGACCGGCTCGTTCGCGCGCCGGAGGCCCGCCGCCCCCACCGGGGCGCGCGGGCGCGGCCCGCCCTTCCGGGGCGGGGCGGGCGCGTACCAGGTCGCTCCGCACCACGGAACGGCTCCGTTCGTACGACCTCCCACACACCGCGAGGTGCCCATGAGCACTCCACAGGACCGACGCCACGGCAGCCCGCCGGGTACCGGCACCACCCACCCGTCACCCGCCGCGCGGGCCGGGGCCGCGGCGCGTACCGCGCCACCCCCGGCCCCGGCTGAAGACCCCGGCACGACCGCCTGGTCCGGCTGGCTGCGGGACCTCGGACCGCGGGGCCGCAGCGCCTTCGCGGGCGCCTTCGGCGGCTATGCCCTCGACTCGTACGACTACTTCACGCTGCCGCTGAGCATGACCGCGCTCGCCGCGTACTTCGGCCTCAGCAGCGGCCAGACCGGCCTGATCACCACCGTCACCATGCTGATGTCCGGCATCGGCGGCGCGGCCGCGGGCGTGCTCGCGGACCGCGTCGGCCGCGCCAGGGCGCTGGTCGTCACGGTGCTCGCGTACGCGGTCTTCACCCTGGCCTGCGGTCTCGCGCCGAGCTACGAGTGGCTGATGGCGTTCAGGGCGCTCCAGGGCCTTGGCTTCGGCGGCGAGTGGGGCGTCGGCGCCGTGCTCGTCGCCGAGTACGCCTCGGCGCGCCACCGGGGCAGGACGCTGGGCGCGGTGCAGAGCGCCTGGGCGGTGGGCTGGGGGCTCGCCGCGGTCGTGTACACGGTGGTGTTCGCGCTGCTCGACGAGGACCTCGCCTGGCGCGTCATGTTCTGCACGGGGGCGCTGCCCGCGCTGTTCGTGGTCTACCTGCGCCGCCGGGTCACCGACGCGCCCCGCCGCGAGGCCGCGCCGGTCGAGACGGACACGGCGCGCGGGACGGAGCACCCGGCGCCCGGGAGCGCGCTCCGCGCCCTCGCCGCGATCTTCACGCCTGGCGGGCCGGGCTCCCCCGGGCTGCTGCGGACCACGCTGTTCGGGGTGCTGATGTCGACCGGTGTGCAGGGCGGCTACTACACGCTGGCCACCTGGGTGCCCGCCTACCTCAAGGACGACCGCGGGCTCTCGGTGGTCAACACCGGCGGCTATCTGGCCTTCCTCATCACCGGCGCCTTCGCCGGCTATCTGACGGGCGGCCGGCTGACCGACACGCTCGGGCGCAAGCGCAACATCGCCCTGTTCGCGGTGCTCTCGGCCGCGGCGGTGATCGCGTACACCCACATCCCCGGGGACGCGAACACGCTGCTCATGCTGCTCGGCTTCCCGTTGGGGTTCTGCATGTCCGCGATCTTCAGCGGCTTCGGCTCGTATCTGAGCGAGCTGTACCCGAGCGCCGTGCGCGGCACGGGGCAGGGCTTCGTCTACAACGCGGGGCGGGCCGTGGGCGCCGTGTTCCCCACGCTGGTGGGCTTCCTCGCGGACAGTTGGGGCGTGGGCGGCGCGCTGGTGTTCGGCGCCCTGGCCTACGCGATCGCCGTACTTGCGCTGTTCTGGCTGCCCGAGACCCGGGGAGAGGAACTGCGGTGAACGGGCTCCAGCGAGGACGGCGGGCGCCCATGGCGGACGGCCACGCGCGCGTGGCGGACGCCGGGACGGTACGCGCGCGTTTCCGGGCCGGGGATGAGCGCCCCACCGCGGGGCTCGCGCCCGGGTACGCGCAGGCCAACCTGGTGGCGGTGCCCGCCGACTGGGCGTACGAGATGCTGCTCTTCTGCCAGCGCAACCCCAAGCCGTGCCCGGTGCTCGACGTGACGGACGCGGGCTCCTGGTCCACCACGCTCGCGCCGGGCGCGGACCTGCGCACCGACCTGCCGCGCTACCGGGTGTGGGAGCGCGGTGAACTCGTCGCCGAGCCGGGGGACGCGCGCCCGTACTGGCGCGCCGATCTGGTGACGCTGCTGCTCGGATGCAGCTTCACCTTCGAGTGGGCGCTCACGCGCGCGGGCGTGCCGATGCGCCACACGGAGCAGGGCCGCAACGTGCCGATGTACACGACGGACCGGGTGTGCCGCCCCGCCGGGCGGCTGCGCGGCCCGCTGGTGGTGTCGATGCGCCCGGTGCCGCCCGACCGCCTCTCGGACGCGGTCAGGGAGACCTCGCTGATGCCCGCGGTGCACGGCAGCCCCGTCCACCTCGGGGACCCGGGGGTGCTCGGCATCGCGGACCTGGCCAGGCCCGACTTCGGCGACCCGGTGCGGGCCGAGCCCGGCGACATCCCGGCGTTCTGGGCCTGCGGCGTCACCCCGCAGGCCGCGCTGCGGGCGGCCGCCCCGCCGTTCGCGCTCACCCACGCTCCCGGGCACATGTTCGTCACCGACGTCCCCGACGACCGCTACCGGGTGCTCTGAGCGCCCGGGAGCGGCACGCCCCGAACCCTCCTGGAGGACCGACCTCATGACCGGCACGTCCATCGATCTCAACGCCGATCTCGGCGAGGGCTTCGGCCGCTGGCGGCTGACCGACGACGAGCGCCTGCTCACCGTCGTCACCAGCGCCAACGTGGCCTGCGGCTTCCACGCGGGCGACGCCGCCACCATGCGCTCCGTCTGCGAGATGGCTGCGGCGTGCGGGGTGCGGATCGGGGCGCACGTGGCCTACCGCGACCTGGCCGGTTTCGGCCGCCGTGCGATGGACGTGCCGCCCGCCGAGCTGGCGGCGGAAGTGGCGTACCAGATAGGGGCGCTCGACGTGTTCGCCAGGGCCGCGGGCTCGCGCGTGTCCTACGTCAAACCGCACGGGGCGCTCTACCACCGCGCGGCACACGACGCCGGGCAGGCCGCCGCGGTCGCGGCGGGCGTACGGCTCGCGGGCGGTGCCCTCGCGGTGCTCGGCCCCCCGGGGTCGCTGCTGCTGTCCGCGGCCGCGGAGGCGGGGCTGCCCGCCGTCGCGGAGGGCTTCGCCGACCGTGCCTACACGGCGGCGGGCGGCCTGGTGCCGCGGGGCGCCGCGGGCGCGCTGGTGGCGGAGCCCGCCGAGGTGGTGGCGCGCTCGGTGCGGCTCGCGCGCACGGGCCGGGTCGCCGCGCTCGACGGCGCGGACGTCGCCGTGCGGGCCGCGTCGCTCTGTCTCCATGGCGACACGCCGGGCGCCGCCGCGCTGGCCCGGCGGGTGCGGGACGGCCTTGAGGCGGCCGGGGTCCGTGTGGCGGCGTTCGCGTGAGCGGCGACGGCGTACCTGCCGCGCCCCGGGTGCTGCCCGCGGGGGAGCACGCCCTGCTCGTGGAGGTCGCGGACGGCGGCGCGGCGCGCGCGCTCCACGCGGACCTGCTGCGCCGCCGCGCGCTTGGCGAGCTGCACGCGCGCGAGATCGTGCCGGGCGCCCGCACGGTGCTGCTCGACGGGGTGCCGGAACCGGCCGCGCTCGCGCGGGCGTTGCGCGCGTGGCCGAGCCCGCCGCCGGTGCGGGACGCGGGCGAGGTGCTGGAGCTGCCGGTGCGCTACGACGGCCCCGACCTGGCGGAGGTCGCGGCGTGCTGGGGCGTGTCGCCCGCGCGGGCGGCCGCGCTGCACGCGGCGGTGGAGTACCGGGTGGCGTTCTGCGGGTTCGCGCCGGGCTTCGGCTATCTGACGGGCCTTCCCGAGCGGTACGCGGTGGCGCGCAGGGCCACGCCCCGCACCGCGGTGCCCGCGGGGGCGGTGGCGCTCGCCGGGGCCTGGACGGGCGTCTACCCGCGTGCCTCGCCGGGCGGCTGGCGGCTGCTCGGCACCACGGACGCGGTGCTGTGGGACCACGCGCGCGTGCCCGCGGCCCTGTTGTCGCCGGGTGTGCGGGTGCGCTTCGTACCGGTGGCGGCGCCATGACCGACCGGGCCCTCGTGGTCGTACGCGCGGGCGCGCTGACCACGGTGCAGGACCGTGGGCGCCCCGGGCACGCCGCTCTCGGGGTGCCGCGCTCCGGCGCCCTCGACAGGCCCGCGGCGGCGCTGGCCAACCGGCTCGTGGGCAACGCGCCGGGGGCCGCGGTCCTGGAGACCACCGCGTCCGGCTGCGCGGTGCGCCCGCGCTGCCGGGTCACGGCCGCGGTCACCGGGGCGCCCTGCGCGGTACGGGTCGGGGGGCGGCCCGCGGCGTGGGGGGCGCCGGTGGCGGTGCCCGCGGGCGCGGTGCTCGACGTGGGGCCCGCGGTGCGCGGGGTGCGGTCGTATCTGGCGCTCAGCGGCGGGGTGGCGGTGGAGCCGGTGCTCGGCAGCCGCGCCACCGACCTGCTCTCCGGGCTCGGCCCCCCGCCCCTCGCCGACGGCGCCGTACTGCCGCTCGGGCCGCCGCAGGGGCCCCGCGCGCGCGTGGACGCCGCGCCGCTGCCGGGACCGCCCGCCGAGCTGGTGCTCGCGGTGCGCCCCGGCCCGCGCCTTGACTGGTTCACGCCCGCGGCGCTGCGGACGCTCACCACGCGTGCGTACCGGGTGGCCCCGGCGAGCAACCGCATCGGGATGCGCACCGAGGGCCCGGCGCTCACCCGCGCCGTCGGGGGCGAGCTGCCGAGCGAGGGCACGGTGCTCGGGGCGGTGCAGGTGCCGTCCGACGGGCGTCCCGTGGTCTTCCTCGCCGACCATCCGACGACGGGCGGCTACCCGGTGGCGGCCGTGGTGTCGGGGGCGTCGCTCCCCGCCGTGGCTCAGGCGGCGCCGGGCACCTCCGTCCGCTTCGTGGCCACCGGCACCGGCTGGCCCTGGGACGGTGGTTGAGGCAGCCGGGGTGTCGTCGCGCCCCGCGCCACGGGCGGCTCGTGCCGTGCGGCGAGCGCCGCGAGCGCGGAGGCGACGGCGCCCGCGGCGCGCGCGTCGAGCCCGGCGCTGGTGCCGCGCGCCCGGTGCCCGGCCTCGCGGGCGGCGAGCGCGAGGAGCTGCGGCAGCAGGTCGCGGGCCCTGCGGGCGACCCAGCCCGTGCCCTGGGTGGCGAGCCAGCGCAGCTCGGCCGCCCGTGTCGGCGGCGGCATGTCGGGCTCGGCGGACGGCACCGGGCCGCGGGCGATGCCCTCGGCGGCGAGCAGCGCGTGCACCTCGCGGGCCAGCAGCCGGTGGCCGCGCTCCCCCGGGTGCAGCCGGTCGGCGCTCCACATCGCCCGGTCGCGCAGCCAGGCGCCCTCGGCCATGTGCACATGGAGCGCGCCATGGTGGTCGGAGAGGGCGTGCACCACCGCGTTGACGGCGGCCTGACGGCGCGCCAGCGGGCGGCCGAGCACCGCGGGCAGGCCGAGCATGGTGCCGGGGTCGGGCAGGCAGGCGGTGACGACGACGGTGCCACGGGCGGCGAAGGCGCCGTACACGGAGCCGAGGCCCGCGGCGACGGCGTGGATGTCGTAGCTGCGGCGCAGCGTGTCGTTGACGCCGACGAGCACCGTGGCGACGTCGGGCCGCAGGGCGAGCGCGGCGGGGGCCTGGCGCTCGGCGACGTCCGCCGTGCGGGCGCCGCCGCGGGCGAGGTTGTGGAACTCGGCGGGCGCCGCGGGGGTGCCGAGGCCCGCCGCGAGCAGGGCGGCCCAGCCGCGCCGCCCGCCGGGGGGCACCGGGTCCCCCATGCCCTCGGTGAGGGAGTCGCCGAGGGCCACGAACCGCAGGGGCCTCATCCGGTGCCGTCCCTTCCCGCGCCGCCGAGCGCTGCCGCGGCGCGCCTCCCAGGCGCCGGGAGGGCGCCGTGCGCGCCGTCCGACGCGGGTGCGGCCCACAGGGGCGCGTCGAGGGCGGTGAGGAAGCCCTCGACCGCGGTGTTCCAGCCGAAGCACTCGGCACGCGCGCGTGCCTCCTTCCTGCGCTGGTCCCCGTCCCTGTCGAGCACGTCGCACACGGCGTCGGCGAAGGCCGCGCCGTCGCCCGCGGCGGCCGCACCCGCCCCGGCGACGATGCCGGGCAGCGCGGAGGCCGCGTTCACCACGACGGGGGTGGCACAGGCCAGCGCCTCAAGGGCGGCGAGCCCGAAGGTCTCCGCGGGGCCCGGGGCGAGGCAGACGTCGGCGGTGGCCTGGAGCGCGCCGAGGGTGGCGCGGTCGGAGATGTGGCCCAGGAAGGTCACGGGCAGCCCCCTGGCGGCGGCGCGCTGCCGCAGCCGCGGCCCCAGCGGCCCGTCCCCCGCCACCACGAGCCGGGCCCGCACCCCGCGCGCGAGGAGCGCGGCGAGGGCGTCGAGGGCGATGCCGGGGCGCTTCTCCACGGAGAGCCTTGAGCAGAGCGCGAGCAGCGTCTCGTCCGCCCGCGCGTACCACGCGCGCAGCCAGGGGTCGTGGCAGCCCGGGTGCCGTTCCTCCAGGTCGACGCCGAGCGGGGCGCGTACGACGTTGCGCGCGCCGATCCGGGCGAACTCGCGCTCGGCCCACTCGGTGGTGCACACCACGCGCGTGTACGCCCACGCGGTGCGGCGGTTGAGGCCGTCGGCGGCGCGGCGGGCCGCGGCCTCCGGCACGCCCCAGGTGCGCAGCACACCGTCGGCGGTCTCGTGGGAGACCATCACGGCGGGCACCCTCGCGCTCCGCGCCCAGCGCCCCGTCCAGCGCAGCGTGGTGCGGTCGGACACTTCGAGGCGGTCGGGGGCGAGGCGTTCGAGTAGCCGGGTGAGCCGGGGCCTGTCGGTGAGGACCCGGTAGCCGCCGGTGCCGGGCAGCACGGGGCCCGGCAGGGTGATGACGCGGCCCTGTCCCGTGTCGCGGACCGTGGCCCGCTCGCCGGGGACGACCAGGACGGGTTCGTGGCCGCGCGCCCGGTATCCGGCGCCGAGTTCGCGCAGCGCGGTGCGCAGTCCGCCGGAGTGGGGGGCGACGAAGTTGGCGAGCCGTACGATCCGCAGCGGCGCGCCCGGCTCGTGGGGCGTCATGCGGCCACCGCCGTACGGGCTTCGAGGACCTCGGCGTAGTGGTCGAGGAGCTGGTCGCCGACGGCCTGCCAGGTGCGGCCCTCGACGGCGGCGCGGCCCGCGGCGCCGAACCGGGCGCGCAGCGCGGGCCGTGCGGCAAGGGCGGCCACGGCGCCGCGCACCGCGTCCGCGTCGCCGGGCGGCACGAGGAGCCCCGTGGTGCCGTGGTCGACGAGGTCGAGGGGGCCGCCGGCGGCGGGGGCGACCACGGGCAGCCCGCTGGCCATGGCCTCCTGGACGGTCTGGCAGAACGTCTCGAAGGGCCCGGTGTGGACGAACACGTCGAGGGAGGCGAAGATCCGGGCGAGTTCGTGCCCGGTGCGGCGGCCGAGCAGGGCGGCGCCCGGCAGCGCCCTGCGGAGCGCGTCGGCGCTGGGTCCTTCGCCGACGAGGACGGGCCTGACGCGGTCGAGCCCGCAGACGCCGGAGAGGAGTTCGACCTGCTTCTCGGGGGCGAGGCGTCCCACGTAGCCGACGAGGAGTTCGCCGTGGGGGGCGAGTTCGCGGCGCAGCGCGTCGTCGCGGTGGCGGGGGTGGAAGCGCTCGGTGTCCACACCGCGCGGCCAGAGGCTGACCCGGGGAATGCCGTGTGCCTCCAGGTCACGGCGGGCTGCGGTGGAGGGGGCGAGGGTGCGGTCGGCCGCCGTGTGCACGCCGCGCAGCCGGCGCCAGGCGGCGGCCTCGCCGCCTCCCATGTAGGTGCGGGCGTAGCCGGCGAGGTCGGTCTGATAGACGGCCACGGCGGGGATTCCGCGGCGTCCCGCGGCGGCCATGCCCCGCACGCCGAGGACGAACGGGCTGGCGAGGTGGACGAGGTCGGCACGGTGGTCGGTGAGGGCCTGGGCCACCCTGCGGCTGGGCAGCGCCACCCTGACCTGGGCGTAGCCGGGGAAGGGGAGGGACGGCACACGCACCACGGGGCAGGGCGCGTGGGCGTCGGCTTCGGCTCCCGCGGCGGTGGCGGGGGCGACGACGAGCGGGTCATGGCCGCGGGCGGCGAGGTGCCGCGCGGTCTGGAGGGCGCAGTGCGCCACCCCGTTGACATCCGGGGGGAAGGACTCGGTGACGAGGACGACACGCATACCCGTGTTGTCGTCGGGCCGGACGTGGCCACGTCAACGAGGATCTTTCCAGGCGAATAACGTCCCGTGGCCATTGGGACGGTGCGCCGCGGGCGGTGTGCGCCGGGGCGGCGGCCGGGCGCCGGGCCGCCGCGCACGGCCCGGCGCCGCGCGCTACGCGCCGGGCGGCTCGGGGACGATACGGCTGCGGACCGCGGTCTGGACCTCGGCCTCCTCCGCGGGGTCGGCGGCGAGGCGGCGCAGCCGCTCGACCACGCGCGCGTCGCCGGTCTCGGCGTGCCTCGCGGCCACCTCACGGGTGGACTCCTCGCAGTCCCAGAGGCATTCGACGGCCAGGGACCTGGCGAAGCAGGGGTCGGTGGCGGCGAGCGCGCGTGCGGTCCTGCCGCGCAGATGGGAGGAGGCGGTCTCGCGGTAGACGTGCCGCAGGACGGGGGCGGCGGCGGTGATGCCGAGGCGGGCGGTGCCGTCCACGAGGACGTCGAGGGTGGGGGCGTCGGGCCCCTGGCCCCGTACGGTCTCGCGCAGCGCGGCGAGGACGAGCGGGCTGTCGGCGGCGGCGCCCCGCAGGGCTAGGACGCGGGCGGCCGCGGCGCCGAGGGCGTCGGGACGCGCGGCCCAGCGGCGGGCGTGCTCGACGGCGGCGACGCTGCGCATCCGCTCGAAGGAGGCGACGGCGGCCTCGGCGACGGTGGCGGAGGGGGCAGCGGCGGCGGCCTCGATCAGCGCGAGGGCCTGGGGGTCGTGGGCGTCCGCGAGATAGCGCAGCGCCGTACAGCGGGCGCCGTCGGAGCCGTCGGCCGCGGCGGCCACGATACGGGGCCTGTCCTCGGGCTGGGCGACTGCGGTGAGGCAGCGGGCGGCGGGCGCGTGGAGCACGGTGCCGTGCTCCAGGCCCTGTTGGGCCCAGTCGAGGACGGCCTCGACGCTCCACTCGGGCCGGGGGCCGCGGGTGCGGAGCTGGCGCTGCCACCGGTCGAAGGAGCCGGCCTCGCGGGCGGCCCTGACGCGGGCGCGGACGTCCTCGCGCGGATCGTCCTCCCACAGCCGCCAGGGCCGGGGCTCATAGGCGTCGCGTACGGCCGCGGCGAGTGCGGCGCCGCCCTCGGGGTCCGCGGGGAAGCGGGCGAGTACCGGCCTGGCGAGGGCGCGCAGACCGGCGTCGTCGTCGCGCAGGGCCAGTTCGTCGAGGGCCCACGCCCAGTTGGCGCCGCGCTCGGCGTAGCGGCGCAGCAGCACGAGGGCGTCGCGCCTGCCGTACGAGGCGAGGTGGCCGAGGACGGAGAGGGCGAGCCCGGTGCGTGCCTCGTCGGTGTCGAGGGCGTCGTCGGGATCGAAGAGGTGGCGCTCGACGGCGCCGAGGCCACCGTGCAGGTCGAGATAGAGACGGGCGTAGTAGAGGGAGCGGTTCTCCACCTGCCAGTCCCTGCGGGGGTCGCTCAGGACGCAGTGGGTGAGGGCCGTGAGCGCCTCGTCCCTGGGGGCGGTGAGCGCGTGCAGCGTGCCGTCGCCGCGGCCGCGCTGGAGCAGGCCGAGGAGCGTACCACTGGGCGCTATGACCGGTTCGAACATGGGAAACAGCCTCACATCAAGCTCGACGTGGCCGGGGACCGTGCGCTACCGGGCGTCTCGGCAACACAGGGGGGCGCCCGTCGTCCTTGGCTTGCTGTAGACCATCTTCCTCTGCCTCTCGTCGGTGTGGCCCCGATGGGCCGCTCACGGCCCGCGCGGTGCGGCAACATCTGCCCCGCCGTCGCGTCCGTGAATCACGTCGTCATGATGGACCAGGGGTTCTGTCCGCCGCGACCACATTTCTCCCGCCGCCGGTGCGCGCTCCCGGCGGCGGCCGTGCGCGGCCCGGCGGCGGGCCGGGTCAGTGCGAGCCGAACAGCTCGACGAGGTCCGTCTTGCCGAACATCCGGGCCGTGTCGAGCGCGGAGGGCATCCCTGCCGAGGGGTCGGCGCCGCCGTCGAGCAGGGCCCGCACCACCTCGTCCGCGCCCTTGAAGACGGCGCCCGCGAGCGGGGTCTGGCCGCGGTCGTTGGCGCGGTCGGGCTCGGCGCCGCGCGCCAGCAGGGCCCGTACCGCGTCGGCGTGGCCGTGGTAGGCGGCGAGCATGACGAGGGAGTCGCCGCGGTCGTTGGTGAGGTTCGCGGGCACGCCCGCGTCGACGTAGGCCGCGAGCTTCTCCGTGTCGCCCTGCCGGGCGAGGTCGAAGATCTTGGTGGCCAGCTCCACGACCTGGGGGTCGGGTGCTTCGCTCATGAGCGGGTCGCCTTTCCGTGGGGACTGCGGTGGCGCTTGGGGGGACGGACGGCGCGCGGCCGTACGGGTGAATCGCCAGCGTACTGCCCGTGGCGGCACATGACCTGGTGTCACCTTGGCAACGATCACCGCGGCGCGGCGCCGGAGGGGGGCGGCGCGGCGTGATGGGTGCACAGGGCTCCCCCAACGGGTGGAATCTGATGATTTTTCACCTGCTTGCACCTTTTATCGTATGGATACATCCTGTGAGCCTGGAAGAACTCATCGTGACTGTCCCCTTTTCGACCAGGAGATCTCATGATCCTGTCCATTTCCGGTGTGATGCTGCTGGGCGTCATCGTCTTCCTCTTCTTCCGCAAGGACGGCCTGAAGGCGTCCCATGCGACGGTCTGCGCCCTGTTCGGCTTCTATCTGTCGGGCACCGCCATCGCGCCGAGCATCCAGGCCGGAGGGGCGAGCCTCGCCGGGCTGCTCGGGGGCATCAAGTTCTGACAGGCACACCGCGCTGACGCCCGTGCCCTTCCCCGGGCGTCACGCCACCGCCGGGCCTCCGAGGGCCCCGGCGCCCCTTTTCCGCTCCGGCATCCCGCGCGTACCCCCAGGAGACAGACGTGGCCCGCCCCCTCCCCCGCATCCTCACCCGCGCCGACCCCGGCGCCGCACGGCTGGCCAGGAGCCGGGAGCTGGCGCGGAGCGCGGCCGACGGCGCGAGCGACGTGCTGCACCCGCTGATCACCGTCGGGCGCGGTCTGGGCAGGCTGGCGGGCGCGGCGCGGCGCGGCTGGTCGGGCACGCCGCGCGACCGGCGCGGCCCCCTGGTCTTCCTCGTCGCCGCGGTGGCCCTCGTCGTCGCGCTGGTGCCGTACGGCCCGCTGACGGCGGGCATCGCGCTGATGGGCGCCGCAGCCTGGCTCGGCCGCGGCCCGCGGCGCGCCGTGCGGGAGGGCCCCGACGAGGCGGAGTCGCAGCGGCTGCGCTCGCTGTACGAGGCGCTGGTGCCGCACTTCTCGTCCCCGGACGACCCCGAGCCGCGGTATGTGCACGGTGGCGCGTGGGACCGGGTCTTCGAGGGGGGCGAGTTCGACGGGGACGGCGGGCTCGAACGGCTCACGGTGCGCTACGCCGCGTACTTCGACGACGGGGACGCGCGGGCGCGCGCACGCGTGGAGCAGTTGGTGGCCGCCAAGGCGGGACGGGGCAGGGAGTACCACTTCGAGTGGCGGGCGGAGGCGAACGAGCTGCTGGTCGAGGCGCTGCCACCGCTGCCCGCGGGGATCGTGGCGCAGCGGTTCGTGACCGCGCCAGGGGAGATCGTGCTGGGGTTCACGGACGCGGTGGCGGTGCGCAGGACGCTGCCGGTGACGGTCGACGGCGCCCCGCGCGACGTGCCGCCCGTGCTGTGGCGCACGGGGCCGCGCTCGGTGGAGCCGCATCTGCTGGCGGTGGGCCAGCCGGGCAGCGGTACGACGTCGCTGCTGCGCTCGGTGGCGCTCCAGGCGCTGCGGCAGGGCGAGGTGGTGGTCGTGGAGGGCGGCGGCTCGGGCGAGTTCGCGTGCCTGCGGGGGCGGCCGGGGGTACGGGCGGTGGAGTGCGGTCTGACGGGTGCGCTCGCGGCGCTGGAGTGGGTGGCGCGCGAGACGGAGCGGCGGCTGCTCGCGGCGGGCGCCGCGCGCCAGGCGGGCCAGGAGCCGCCCGGGGACACGGCGCGCCCGCTGTGGCTGCTGCTCGACCGCCCCGGGGTGCTGGCGCACCTGGCGGCCGCCGAGGGGCGGCAGGACCCGCGCGAGCTGCTCGACGTGCCGCTGCGGCACGGGCGCGGGGCGGGGGTGACGGTGGTGGTGGCCGAGCAGTTCGACGGGCTCGACGGCCTGGGCGAGACGGTGTTCCACCGCACCCGCGCGCGCGTGGTGCTCGGCTCGGCGCCGCCGGAACTCGTCGCGGACGTGCTGGGCACCGCGCCGCGCGCGGCCGCCGACGACCCGGTGCCGCCGGGCCGCGGCCACGCCCGCTTCGGCACGGGCCCCGTACACCGGCTCCAGGTCCCCGCGACACCCGACCCGTACGACACCACCGCGGCCCCGGACGAGCGCGAGGCGGTACTCGCCCTGCTGCCGGGCGGGGAGAGCGGGCAGCCCGGGGAACCGGAAGAGCCCGAAGCGGACGCCGCCCTGGAGAACGGGACCACACCGGACGACGCCACGCCCCCGACCGCGCCACGGCGCGCGGTACCGGTCATCGCGGAGGGGTAGCGGTAGGGGGCGGCGGGTTCGGGCTCACGCGCGTGTCGGCGGCTGCCGGGCGCGCGACCCGCGCGAAAGGCGCGGCCCCTACGCGGTCCGCGGGCCAATCGCACGCCGCGCGCCGACCCTCACGCCACGAACGTGCGCGGTGACTCGCCGCCCGCCGCGCCCTCCGCCACCAGGCGGGCGGCGGCCGCGAGGCGGGCCGCCGCCTCGTCGGCCACCGCGCCGCCGACGGTGAACGACAGGCGCACATAGCCCTCGAAGGCGCCGTCCACGCCGAACCTGGGGCCCGACGGGACCCGTACGCCGACCCGCTCCCCCACCGCGGCGATGCGGGAACCCGAGAGGTCGCCGGTACGTGCCCAGAGGGTCAGGCCGCCGGAGGGGACCGTGAACTCCCACTCGGGCAGTTCCCTGCGCAGGGCGGCCACCAGCGCGTCGCGGTTCTCCCTGGCCTGGGCGCGCCTGATGTCGGCGGCCTGCGCCCAGCCCCCGGTGGTCAGCAGCCAGTTCAGCGCGAGCTGTTCGAGCACGGGGGTGCCGAGGTCGGCGTAGGCCCTGGCGGCCACCAGGGAGCGGATGACGTCGGGCGCGGCGCGCACCCAGCCGACCCGCAGGCCCGCCCAGAACGCCTTGCTCGCGGAGCCGACGGTGATCACGGTGGAGCCCGCGGGGTCGAACGCGGGCACCTGGCGCGGCATGGTGACGCCGGGGTCGAGGCACAGCTCGGTCATGGTCTCGTCGACGACGAGCACGGTCCCGGAGTGCCGGGCCGCCTCCACCAGCGCGCGGCGCTGCTCGTCGCTCTCCAGGGCGCCGGTGGGGTTGTGGAAGTCGGCGACGACGTACGCGAGCCGGGGCGCGGCCTCCCGCAGCACCTGGCGCCAGCGCGGCAGCTCCCAGCCGCCCAGGTTCTCGGCCATGGCGACGGGCACAAGCCGGGCGCCCGCCTCCCGCATGAGCTGGAGGATGTTGGCGTAGCTCGGGGACTCCACCGCGACCCGCTCGCCGCGCCCGGCGAAGAGGTGGCAGATGGCGTCGATGGCCCCCATGGCGCCGGTGGTGACCATGATCTGCTCGGGCATCGTGGGGATGCCGCGCTCGGTGTACCGCGCGGCCAGGGTCTCCCGCAGCGCCGGGAGCCCGGCCGGGTAGTCCCCGTGGGTGGCCGCGTACGGCGGCAGCTCCGCAAGGGCGCCCTGGACGGCGCGGGTGAGCCAGGGCTCGGGCGCGGGCAGCGCCGCGCAGCCGAGGTCGATCATGGAGCCGAGCGCCTCGGGGGGCAGCGGTTCGAGGCCGCGCGCGGGCAGCGGGTTGCCCGCGGGCACCGCGGTCCAACTGCCGGCGCCCCTGCGGGATTCGAGGAAGCCCTCGGTGCGCAGCTCCTCGTACGCCGCGGCGACGGTGGTACGGCTGACCGCGAGGGCCAGCGCGAGTTCGCGCTCGGCGGGCAGCCGGGCGGCGACCGGGACCCGGCCCTCCAGCACCAGCAGCCTGATGCCGTCGGCGAGCGCGCGATAGGCGGGCGGGCGCCTCGCACCGGGGGACGGGGGACGGGACTGCTGGGAGGCGAGGAGGCGGGACAACTGTGCCGATCCCACCGCCGACGTCCACTGCGCCATGGGAATCGGTCCACCTTTCTCGAATTGGCCATGGATAGCCCTCATGTACAGACCACAGCATGACACGCGCCATGCCACTGCCACCATGGAGGCCGCCGTGCCCGCCGAGCCGCCCGAGGAACCGCCCGCCGAGCCCGGCACCGGAGCCGTCGGCGCGCCGCGCTCCCGGCGCCGGCTGCGCCGCCTCGCGCAGCTCTACGTCGGGCTGCTGCTGTACGGGGTCAGCTCCGCGCTGCTGGTCGAGGCGGGGCTCGGGCTCGAACCCTGGGGCGTGCTGCACCAGGGCCTCTCGCGGCTGACGGGGGTCTCGATCGGCGCGGTGAGCATCGTGGTGGGCGCGGTCGTGCTGCTGCTGTGGCTGCCGCTGCGGGAGCGGCCCGGGCTCGGCACGGCGTCCAATGTGATCGTGGTCGGGGTGGCGATCGACGCGGTGCTCTCCGTCG
Source organism: Streptomyces sp. NPDC050560 (assembly GCF_044457285.1). Lineage (NCBI taxonomy): Bacteria > Bacillati > Actinomycetota > Actinomycetes > Kitasatosporales > Streptomycetaceae > Streptomyces > Streptomyces sp. NPDC050560. The sequence continues at coordinate 164,656 of NZ_JBITGT010000015.1, read as the reverse complement.
TGCCCGCGGTCCACCAGCTCGCGGTGCGGGTCCCGCTGATGGCGGCGGCGATCCTGCTGAACGGCGTGGCCACCGGCCTGTACGTCGCCGCGGACTTCGGCGCCGGGCCGCGCGACGGCCTGATGACGGGCCTGCACCGGCGCACCGGGCGCTCGATCGGGCTGGCCCGCACCGGTGTCGAGGTGGCGGTGGTGGTCACAGGGTTCGCGTGCGGCGGCACCGTGGGCGTCGGCACGGCGCTCTACGCGCTGGCGATAGGGCCGCTCTCCCAGGTCTTCCTGCGGGTGTTCGCCGTGCGCCCCGCACCCCCCGGCCGCCCGGCGGTGGCCGGGGGGCCACCCTGACGCGCCATACTGCGCGCGTGAGCATGCAGACGCGCCACCCCTACCTCGACCATCCGGGCCCCCTCGCCTTCGCGCACCGCGGGGGCGCGGCCGACGGCCTGGAGAACACCGTGGAGGCGTTCCGCCGGGCGGCGGACGCGGGCTACCGCTATATGGAGACCGACGTGCACGCCACCGCCGACGGGGTGCTCGCGGCGCTCCACGACGCCACGCTCGACCGGGTCACGGACGGCACGGGCCGGATAGCGGAGCTGCCGTGGCGGGCGGTGGCGGGGGCCCGGGTGGGCGGCAAGGAGCCGGTGCCCCGCTTCGAGGAGCTGCTTGAGGAGTTCCCCGGCATCCGCTGGAACGTGGACATGAAGGCCGAGTCCGCGCTGCGGCCCCTGCTCGACCTGCTGGAGCGCGCCTCGGCGTGGGACCGGGTCTGCGTCGGCTCGTTCTCCGAGGCGCGGGTGGCGCGCGCCCAGCGGCTGGCCGGACCCCGGCTCGCGACGTCCTTCGGCACCCGGGGCGTGCTCGGGCTGCGGCTGCGCTCGTACGGCGTGCCCGCGGCGGTGCGGCGCTCCGCGGTGTGCGCGCAGGTGCCAGTGCGGCAGTCGGGGCTGCCGGTCGCGGACCGGCTCTTCGTGCGGGCCGCCCACGCGCGCGGGCTCCAGGTCCATGTGTGGACCGTCGACGACCCGGCGGAGATGCACCGGCTCCTCGACCTCGGGGTGGATGGCATCATGACCGACCGCACGGACACGCTGCGCACGGTGCTGCGGGAACGGGGCGCCTGGGTGTGAGGCGCGCACGCGCGCGGGCCTGGGGCACGGCCCCCGCGGGAGGCCGAGGGGCGTAACGCGCGCGTGGGGCGCGCCGGGACACGACGGGATACCCCGGGGAGCGAGGGCACGGGTGGGGAGCGAGACGGCGCGGGCCATCGCGCGGGACGACGACGGCGGCGCGGCGGCGGACCGCAGGCGGCAGCAGCAGGGCTGGTACTTCTACGACTGGGCGAACTCGGTCTACGCGACCAGCGTGCTGACGGTGTTCCTCGGCCCCTACCTGACCGACGTGGCGAAGGAGGCGGCGGACACGCACGGCCGGGTGCACCCGCTGGGCATCCCGGTCAGCTCGGGGTCGTACTTCGCCTACTGCGTGTCGGCGTCGATCGTGGTGTCGGTGCTGCTGATGCCCGCGGCAGGCGCGGCGGCCGACCGGTCGGGGCACAAGAAGCGGCTGATGGGCGTGGCCGCGTACACCGGGGCACTGGCCACCACGGCGATGCTCTTCCTCGGCGGTGACCGCTATCTGCTGGGCGGTGCGCTGCTGATCGTGGCGAACGCGGGCACCGCGGTGTCGTCGGCGCTGTACAACTCCTATCTGCCGCAGATCTCCACGCCGGAGGAGCGGGACGCGGTGTCCTCGCGCGGCTGGGCGTACGGGTACGCGGCGGGCGCGCTGGTGCTCGTGCTCAACCTGGTGCTGTTCCTCGCGCACGACAGCTTCGGCGTGTCCGAGGGCACCGCGGTGCGGATCTGCCTGTGCTCGGCGGGCCTGTGGTGGGGCGGCTTCACGCTGATACCGCTGCGCAGGCTGCGGGACCGCGGCCCCGCGGACGCGGAGCCCGGCGCCGTGGCGGCGGCACCCGCGCAGGGCTGGCGGCAGTTGGCCGCGACGGTGCGCGACATGCGCCGCAGGCCGCTCACGCTGGCGTTTCTGCTGGCGTACCTGGTCTACAACGACGGCATCCAGACCGTGGTCTCGCAGGCGTCCGTGTACGGCTCCGAGGAGTTGGGCCTCGGGCAGTCGACGCTGATCGCGGCGGTGCTGATGGTGCAGGTGCTCGCGCTGGCCGGGGCGCTGTGGATGGGCAGGCTCGCGCGTACGTACGGGGCGCAGCGCACCGTGCTCGGCTCGCTCGCGGCGTGGACGCTGATCCTGGCCGCCGGGTACTTCATCCCGGCGAGGGCGCCGGTGTGGTTCTTCGCGCTCGCCGCCGCGATCGGCGTGGTCCTCGGCGGCTCGCAGGCGCTCTCCCGCTCGCTCTTCTCCCATCTGGTGCCCCGGGGCAAAGAGGCGGAGTACTTCGCGGCATACGAGATGAGCGACCGGGGCATGTCTTGGCTGGGCCCCCTGCTCTTCGGCCTCACGTACCAGCTCACCGGGAGCTACCGGTCCGCGATCATCTCGCTTGTCGTGTTCTTCGTGGTCGGGTTCGGGCTGCTCGCCCGGGTCCCCGTGCGGCGCGCGGCACGGGGCGCGGGAAACGCGCCGCCCGAGCGGATTTAACACCGGCGGCCGGGGGCGGTAGTGTACGCGTTTGGCCTGCCAGGCGTACCGTTACTGCACGTCAATGTGAGCGAAACACTCGGTGACACTCCCTGTCAGATGTGACAAACCGGGCGTCGGCGGGTACGGAATGGTTGGCAAGGCTGCGGCTACGACGGCGACGCATGACCCTGAGCGGGAATCTTTACCGCCGACCGGACGTTGACCGGATGACGACGACAGCGACACCTGTCCTGTGGGCGACAAGCCCGGGAGGCACGATTCATGAGTGAGCGAGCTCTTCGCGGCACGCGCCTCGTGGTGACCAGCTACGAGACGGACCGCGGCATCGACTTGGCTCCGCGCCAGGCCGTGGAGTACGCATGCGAGAAGGGGCACCGTTTCGAGATGCCCTTCTCCGTCGAGGCGGAGATCCCGCCGGAGTGGGAGTGCAAGGTCTGCGGGGCCCAGGCACTCCTCGTGGACGGCGAGGGACCCGAGGAGAAGAAGGCGAAGCCCGCGCGCACGCACTGGGACATGCTGATGGAGCGGCGCACGCGCGAGGAGCTGGAAGAGGTCCTTGAGGAGCGGCTGGCGGTTCTCAGGTCCGGGGCGATGAACATCGCGGTTCATCCCCGGGACAGCCGCAAGTCCGCCTGACACCCGTCCCCCTCGCGGGGGCGGGCCGGTAAGCGATTCAGCCGCGGGCGGTGATCTGAACGGTCACCGTCGGCGGCTGTTCTGCGTTCCGGGCCGCTCCCCCGCCCTCACCGCCCCGTCCCCGGCCGCGACCAGGCACACTGGACGCATGAGCTTCGGCACACCGACCCCGTCACCGACCCGGACCCCGCCGCGGCGCTCGCGCGCGCGGCGCCTCGTGCCCGTCGGCATCGCCGTCTGGCTGATCCTGGAGATCTGGCTGCTGACCCTGATCGGCTCGGCCGCGGGCGGCTTCGCGGTGTTCCTGCTGCTGGTCGCCGGGGTCGTACTGGGGGCGGTGGTGATGAAGGGCGCGGGCCGCCGTGCCTTCCGCAACCTCACCCGTACCGTCCAGGCCCAGCAGCGCGGCGAGATGCCGCCCGACGAGGGCCGCTCCGAGGGCAACGGGCTGCTGATGCTGGCCGGGCTGCTGCTGATGATCCCGGGCCCGATCGGCGACGGCGCGGGGCTGCTGCTCCTGCTGCCGCCGCTGCGCAGGTCCCTCGCCTCGGCGATCCAGGGCTCGGTCGAGCGCCGGGTGCGCGCCGCGTACCCGGGCGGCCCGGCGGGCGGCCCGTTCGGCCCCGGCCGGGGCCGCGGCGGGTCGGGGGACGGCAAGGTGGTCCAGGGCGAGGTCGTCCACGACGACTCGCCGCCCGAGGACCGTGACCCCCGCGACGACGGCCCCCGCCCCCCGCTGACCGGCTGAGCGGCCCGGCGGGGGTGCCGTGCCTCAGCGGCGCTTCCTGCCGCCCGTGATGTTCCCCGCGACCCGGCCGAGGCGCTCGCCCACGCCCCAGGCGGTGACGCGCCACAGAGCCTCGGCGACGATCGCCCGGTTCATCTTGGAGTCGCCGCGCTCACGGTCGGCGAATGTGATCGGCACCTCGACGACGTGGTAGCCCGCCTTCACCGCGCGGCGCGCCAGGTCGACCTGGAAGCAGTAGCCCTGGGAGGCCACGTCGCCGAGGCCGAGGCCCTCCAGGGTCTCGCGGCGGAAGGCGCGGTAGCCGCCGGTGACGTCTCTGATGGGCACGTCGAGCAGGACCCGGGAGTAGATGCTGCCGCCGCGTGAGATCAGCTCGCGGTGCTTGGGCCAGTTCACGGCGCGCCCGCCCGGCACCCAGCGGGAGCCGAGCACCAGGTCGGCCCCGGCGAGCGCGGTCAGCAGCCGGGGCAGTTCCTCGGGGCGGTGCGAGCCGTCCGCGTCCATCTCGATCAGCACGCCGTAGCCGTGTTCGAGGCCCCAGGCGAAGCCCGCGAGATAGGCCGCGCCCAGGCCGTCCTTGGCCTCGCGGTGCAGCACGTGGACCTGGTCGTCGGCGGCGGCCAGCTTGTCGGCGATCTTGCCGGTGCCGTCGGGGCTGTTGTCGTCGGCGACCAGCACATGGGCCTCCGGCACGCTCGCGCGCACCCGACCCACGATGGCCTCGATGTTCTCCGCCTCGTCGTAGGTCGGGATGATCACCAGGGCGGTGCCGAGCGGGCCGAAGCTCCTGTCGCCCGCGCCCGTTGCCGAGGTGCCGTCACCGTCGTTCATGCTGCCCCTTCATGTCGAACACAGGGGACCACCTTAATGTCCCGGCGGGGGGCCAACGCGCCGGTGGGGCCGCCCGGTACGAGAGGCTCCGCCGTAGGGGGCCCCGCCCCTCCGGACCACCGGAACGGGGAGCGTCGGCAGCGGGCGTGGGCACGGCCCCGACGACGGGGCGGGAGGCAGGGGCCGCTGCGGATGGGCCCGGCCGCTCTTCGGGCCGACCTGGGGTCCGCTGGCTGCGGATCGACCGAGAGCCGTTGTCTACTGAGCGTCCGGGCCGCACCCGGGTCACACCCGCCGACCGGACGGAACGCTCCCTCGCCCCCGTGACGCGGGCGGTGGGCCTGGCTCCCAGCGGTGGTGCGCCGGTGCGGCACACCGCCCCTGACCCAGCGGCGTCGTACGACTGCGTGGAGCTTCCCCGGTCGGGCGTCCAGCGGTGGACCCGGCCGAAACTACCCGGCGACGGCCGCAGGCTGTCAACACCCCTTCCCACCCGGGCGTTTTCCCCGTACACGGAAACTCGCCGGGGATTACACGGGTCGTACGGGAGCACACCGCACCGTGGGCGCCGGGAGCGTGACCCGCACATCACTCGTCCGGGCGCACATGGACGGGGCGCCCGCCGACCACGGTCCGCAGACAGACGGGAAGCGGGTCGTCGGCGCCGAGCGGGGGCAGCCCCGGGGTGCCGGAGCGGGGGTCGGTGGACCAGCGCGCCACCCGGTCGTCCGGGGCCTGGACGACGAGGCCGCCGACGCGCCAGACGGCGTAGTCGGCGGGCGCGCCGGGCGCGAGGACGCCGCCGTCGTCGCGGCCGACCGCCCGCCAGCCGCCCCTGGTGTGGGCGGTGAACGCGGCCCGTACGGACACCCGGTGGCGCGCGGTGCGGTGCAGGGCTGCGGCCCTGACGGTGCCCCAGGGGTCGAGCGGGGTGACGGGGCTGTCGGAGCCGAAGGCCAGGGGGACCCCAGCGCGCAGCAGCGCCGCGTAGGGGTTGAGGGTACGGGCGCGGTCCGCGCCGAGGCGGGCCGCGTACATGCCGTCGCCGCCGCCCCAGAGGGCGTCGAAGGCGGGCTGCACGGAGGCGGTCAGGCCCAGGTCGGCGAAGGCGGCGACGGTCTCGGGGGTCAGCATCTCGGCGTGTTCCACGCGGTGGCGCGCGGCGCGCACCCGCTCGGCGCCGAGCCGCCCCGCGGCGGCCCGCACCCCGTCGGTCACGGCCCGTACGGCGGCGTCGCCGATGGCGTGGAAGCCCGCCTGCAGCCCGGCCTCGGTGCAGGCGGCGACATGAGCGGCGACGGCGTCGGCGTCCAGGTAGCCGACGCCGGTGTGGGGCGCGTCCGCGTAGGGCTCGTCGAGGCGGGCGGTGTGGGAGCCGAGCGCGCCGTCCACGAACAGGTCGCCCGCGGCGCCGACCGCGCCGAGGTCCCGCACCCGCAGGGCGTCCTTGGCGCCGGTGACGGGGACGCCCCAGTAGCCGGTGACCCGGGGCCCGGGCTCCGCCGCGGCGAGGGCGAGCAGCGCCACCAGGTCGTCCTCGCCGCTGATCTCGGGGCCCGCGCACTCGTGGACGGAGCCGATGCCGAGCGCCGCGGCCCTGCGCAGCGCGGCCCGCTGGGCGTCGGCGCGCTGGGCGGGCGTGACGGCGTCGAAGGCGGCGGCGCGCACCGCGTGGTGGGCGTCCCGGGTGAGCGGCCCGCCGGGGTCGTAGCCGAGGCGGTCCTCGATCCCGGGCACCAGGTCGAGCAGGGCGGTGCTCACGGCCGCGGAGTGCACGTCGATCCTGGAGAGGTAGACGGGCCGGTGGCCGGTGGCCGCGTCGAGTTCCGCGCGGGTCGGCGGGGCGGGTTCCGGCCAGCGGGCGGCGTCCCAGCCGTGGCCGAGCAGGACCCGGTCCCGGGGGCGGGCCGCGGCGTGGGCGCGGACGCGGGCGAGCGCCTCCGTGCGGTCCGCGGCGTCACTGAGGTCGAGTCCCGTCAGGGCGAGTCCGGTGGCGGTGGTGTGCACATGGGCGTCGGTGAACGCGGGGGTGACCAGGGCCCCTTCGAGGTCGACGACCTCGTCCGCGTGGTCGGCGAGGGCGTCCGCCGCCCCCTCGGACCCGACCCAGGCGATCCGGCCGCCCGTGGTGGCGAGCGCGGTGGCGAAGGGGTCGGCGGGGCTGTGTACGACGCCCCCGCGCAGTAGCACGGTACGGCCGTCGGCGGGCGGGACCGGCGGCTCGGGCGGGGCCGCATGGGCCGGCGGTCCTGGCCGGTTCGAGGGGGTCGGCGAGTGCGGCGGGTTCGACGGGTTCGGCGCGTTCACGGCCCAAGTCTGTCGTCACGGCCCGGCGGAGCGGGCACAGGGCCACGCACCGGCCGTGTCGTCACAGGCGGGGCGGCCGGGCCTCGTAGGGCGTGGAGAGGACGACGGTGGTACGGGTCGAGACCCCGGCCAGGGTACGGACGCGGGCGAGCAGGTTCTCCAGCTCGTGCGGGGTGGCGACCCTGACCTTGAGGATGTAGTTCTCGTCGCCCGCGACGCTGTGGCACGCCTCGATCTCCTGGACGCCCGCGAGGCGTTCGGCGATGTCGTCGGGCGCGGAGGGGTCGAAGGGCTTGACGGAGATGAAGGCCGTCAGCGGGAGCCCCACGGACTCGGCGTCGACGACCGCCGCGTAGCCGCGGATCACGCCGCGCTGCTCCAGCCGGCGCACCCGCTGGTGCACGGCCGACGTGGAGAGGCCGGTGGCCTTGCCCAGGTCGGTGTAGCTCATCCGCCCGTCCGCGACGAGCAGCTCCACGATGCGTCGGTCCAGCTCCTCCATGGCGCAAGAACCTACAGGGCAGCGCTGCCGCCGGACAGTCGGACGGGGACGGGCGGGTGCGTGCGACGGGCGGCGGTGCGGGGCGGCAGCGGCGGTGCGGGGCGGTGGCGCGGAGGGCCCGCGCATGGATATGTGATGAACGCCACATCAATGCAGCGACGTGCCCTGGGGCGTCGCGATTACCGCGGGGGGCGGACGGGAAATGCTTGCCTTGGTCGAGGCCGAGTGCCTTGTCGGCCCATTCGAGGGGGAGATCCTTTCATGCAGAATCCCAAGCGCGCCGGTCGTTCCTCGGGACGCAGGCAGCGTTCCGCCGTGGCCGTCGCGCCGCAGGAGTTCGAGGCTCTGGAGCTGGTGTCCGCGGCGGAGGCCGCGGGCGTCGGCGACTTCGAGGAGGACGCCTACCGCGTGGTCTGCCCGGACTGCGCCCGCCCGATCGCGCTCCACTCCGACGACGACGTACTCCCCCGGCACGGGATGTGCCCCACCCCCTGGGACCCGTTCGGCCTCCAGCTCTGCCCCGGCACGGGCCGCAGGGCCGCCGACGCCGCGTACACCGACGCCGCTCCCGGCGGTGTGGAGCAGGAGAGCGCCCAGTTGCTGACGCTCCCGCAGGGGCTCGACTGGCGCACCCAGCCGTTCTCCCACGCGGGCGGCCACCGCGCGCGGCCCCGCGTCGCCTGACGCCGCGCCAGATCCACCCGGCATCCACCCGGCGCCCGCGCCGTACGGCGCCTGACGCCGCGTCACCCGGTTCCGCCGGGAGCGCGCCCGGCGCCGTCCGGCTCCCCGCCCCGTCCCGCACGGTCGGCGTCCCGCGCCCCGGTCCCGTACGGGCCGGCGCGCCACCGCCCGCGTCACCCGTACGGACGCGTCCGCCACGCCCCGGACGTGCGGGAACCCATCAGGTGCCGCCCCGGGGGTGACCGGAGCGGGCCGTGTCGCGTTGAGGGGGTATGACCGCCCCCACCCAGCCAACGGCCGTACGCCGTCGGAGGCTTCTGGTCCCGGTGTCCGCAGAATCGGTTCCCCGGCCGCCCGCGCCACGGGACCCGCCGATCTACCACGCGCTGCTGCGGGCCTGGTCGCAGCGCGGCCGGACGCTGCCGGGGCGCCCGGACCCGGAGTGGGTGCGGCTCGCGGCGCCCCCGGCGCGCTGGCGGCTCGTCAGTGAACCGCGGGAGCCCGGCCCGCCTCGGGCCCCAGCAGATGACGGGCGATGACAACCCGCTGGATCTGGTTGGTGCCCTCGACGATCTGGAGCACCTTGGCCTCGCGCATATACCGCTCGACGGGGAAGTCCGCGGTGTAGCCGTAGCCGCCGAAGACCTGGACGGCGTCGGTGGTGACCCGCATCGCGGTGTCGGTGCAGTGCAGCTTGGCCATGGCGGCCTGGCGGGAGAACGGCAGGCCCGCGTCGCGCAGCCGGGCGGCCGCCAGGTACAGGGCGCGGCCCGCCTCGATGCCGGTGGCCATGTCGGCGAGGAGGAAGCGCAGCCCCTGGAAGTCGCCGATCGGCTTGCCGAACTGCTGTCGCTCGCCGACCCAGGCGAGGGCGGCGTCGAGGGCGGCCTGCGCGACGCCGACCGCGCAGGCGGCGATGCCGAGACGGCCGGAGTCGAGCGCGGACAGCGCGATCGGGAAGCCCTGCCCCTCGTCGCCGACCCGGCGCGCGTCGGCCACCCGGACCGCGTCGAAGTGGAGTTGGGCGGTGGGTGAGCCGCCCAGGCCCATCTTCTTCTCGGGCGGCGCCGCGCTCAGCCCCTGGGCGCCCGCGGGCACCAGGAACGCGGTCACGCCGTGCGCGCCCTCGCCGCCCGTACGGGCGAGGACGGTGTGGAAGTCGGCGATGCCGCCGTGGGTGATCCACGCCTTGGTGCCGTCGAGCACCCAGCCGTCGCCGTCCCTGACGGCCCTGGTGTGCAGGGAGGCGGCGTCGGACCCGGAGGCGGGCTCCGAGAGGCAGTAGGCGCCGAGCAGGCCGCCGCCGAGCATCGCGGGCAGGTGTTCCGCGCGCTGCTCCTTGGTGCCGAAGCGGGCCAGGGCGTGACAGGCGAGGGAGTGGACGCTCACGCCGAGCCCGACGGTGAGCCGGGCCGCCGCCAGTTCCTCAAGGACCTGGAGGTAGACCTCGTAGGGCTGGTCGCCGCCGCCGTACTCGGCGTCGTAGGGGAGGCCGAGGAGGCCGGACTCGGAGAGCAGGGTGAAGACCTCGCGGGGGAAGCGGCCCGCGGCCTCGTCCTCCCCCGCGCTCGGGGCGATCTCGCGGCGGGCGATGTCCCGTACGAGCGCGAGGAGGTCCCTCGCCTCGCTCGTGGGCAGTTGGCGCTCCACCGGATGCGGCGCGTGGTCTGACATGGCGGCGATCTCCTCCCTGTCGGGCACTGCGGCGCCCGCGCGGGTACGGCGGCGACGCCACGACCGGGGCGGCCCCCGGCGCTGCTGCTTGTCCACCGATCGTCCCGGTCCCGGATCGCGGGCATGGGGATCAACGGCGGTGGCGCGTTGAGTATGCCCGATCGGAGGCAGGCCGTCACTTGTCCGACCGTGCCCCGTGAACGGCCCTCAGGGCCCGGGGAACAGGCGTCCGGATTGGTACACACCATTGACTGACTGGTCTAGTCCTCCTACTGTTCCCCCACGGCGCGCCGGCGGGCCCCGCCCCCGGGCGCCGGGGGTTTTCCGCACGTCTTCATCCGCTCCCCTCCCCCACGAGGAGGCACGATGCTCAGACAGAACCACTCCCCCAGACGCCTCAGAGCCCTCTTGTCCGCGGTGTGCTGCGCCGTGCTCGGCGCCGGACTGCTCGCGGGCGCGAGCGGCGCGAGCGCGTCGGTGTCGGCGCCCCCGTCGGGCACCGAACGGGCGGCGGGCTCGCGCGTCGTCGGCTACTTCACCGAATGGGGCGTCTACGACCGCAACTACCACGTCAAGAACGTGGAGACCTCGGGCTCCGCCGACAAGCTCACCCACATCAACTACGCCTTCGGCAACGTCACGGGCGGCAAGTGCGCCATGGGCGACTCCTACGCGGACACCGACAAGGCGTACACCGCGGACCAGGCGGTGGACGGCGTCGCCGACACCTGGGACCAGCCGCTGCGCGGCAACTTCAACCAGCTACGCAAGCTCAAGGAGCTGCACCCCGGGCTGAAGATCCTCTGGTCGTTCGGCGGCTGGACCTGGTCGGGCGGCTTCGGACAGGCGGCGCAGGACCCGCAGGGCTTCGCCCAGTCCTGCTACGACCTGGTCGAGGACTCCCGCTGGGCCGACGTCTTCGACGGGATCGACATCGACTGGGAGTACCCCGGCTCCTGCGGGCTCTCCTGTGACACCAGCGACCCGGCCGCGTACAAGAACCTGATGGGGGCGCTGCGCGACAAGTTCGGCGGCGATCTCGTCACCTCCGCCATCGCGGCCGACGCCACCGACGGCGGCAAGCTGGACACCGCGGACTACGCGGGCGCGGCCCAGTACGTCGACTGGTACAACCCGATGACCTACGACTACTTCGGCGCCTGGGACGCGCAGGGACCCACCGCCCCGCACTCCCCACTGACCTCGTACGACGGCATCCCGATCGAGGGCTACAGCACCGACGCGACCATCGCCAAGCTCAAGGGCATGGGCGTGCCCGCGGACAAGCTGCTGCTGGGCATCGGCTTCTACGGGCGCGGCTGGACCGGCGTCACCCAGGACGCGCCGGGCGGGACCGCCACCGGGCCTGCGCAGGGCACGTACGAGCAGGGCATCGACGACTACAAGGTGCTCAAGGACCGCTGCCCGGCCACCGGCACGGTCGCGGGCACCGCGTACGCGCACTGCGGCAACGAGTGGTGGAGCTACGACACGCCCGAGACCATCGCGGGCAAGATGGACTACAAGGACCAGCAGGGCCTCGGAGGCACGTTCCTCTGGGAGTTGAGCGGCGACACCCAGAACGGGGAGCTGATCGACGCGGTCAGGTGAGACCCGGGAGCCGCGCCCCGGGCGCGGCGAGGGGGCCCGTCCGGCGGTGTGCCGGGCGGGCCCCCTCGCGCGCGGGCCCCGTGGCGCCGCCGGACTCCGTCAGACGACGCCGACCGCGCGCAGCGCGGCGCGCTGCTCCTCGGTGGGCTCGACGGGGAAGTACAGGTAGCAGACGCCGCCGGTGCCGCTCACGACGTTGCCGTCGGCGTCGTGGCGCTGGGTGCGCAGCCAGATGTTCTCCCACGACCTGCGGTCGTAGACATGGCGCACCGCGTCGTCGTCGGAGGACGCCGGGTCGTTGGCGATCACATCGCCCTCCGCGGTGAAGCCGATCACCGTCATCAGGTGCCCCGAGGTGCCGTAGCCCGCGCCCGGCAGCTCCTCCTTGAGGAAGGACTGCGAGGTGATCACCGGGATGCCCGCGCCGACGAGCCGCTCCGCGTCGTTCAGCGAGCCGAGCCGGGTGACCACGCCCTGGAGGCCCTGGTACGTGGCCGCGTAGGCGGCGTTGAAGGGCCAGTTGCCGCAGCCCTCGTACTGGTAGTCGTAGGTGTAGCGGGCGGCGTGGCAGACGGAGGGATCGGCGTACGAGGGGTCGACCCAGGAGAGCTGCTCCGCGCTCGGGCCCCGGCCCCAGTACTCGATGATCATCTCGGAGGACGTGGGGCTGCACCACGCCTCGCCGCCGCCGTCGTACTCCGGGTACTGGCCGGAGTGCACGTCCTGGGAGTAGCGCGGCACGTCCAGCTCGCGGGCGAGCCCCGGGGTGGACGCGGGCACCTCGAAGCGGGCCGGGACGTCCGAGCCCATGGCGCCGGCCCGCCACACGGTGGGCGAGGCGCCGCCGCCGGGCTTGCGGTAGAGGGTCAGGCGCAGCCGGTACGCGGCGAGGCGCAGCCCGGAGTCCGCATCGTCGATGGAGAAGGTGTCCGTGGAGACGCTGCTGCGGTCGTCGCTCTGGTCGTCGACGGAGGTGCGGCGGATGTCCCCGTCGCCCGCGGCCCAGCGGCCCATCACGTACCAGGGGGTGGCGGTGCCGTCCGAGTAGGTGCCGCCCAGCTCGATCTGCACCCAGGTGCCGGCCGGGGTGTCGGCGTTCCAGGACGCGATGGCCTCGGTGGCGGGCACCGTGAGGCGGTGCTCCGGAGAGGCCCAGGTCGCGTACTCCCAGGTGGCGGTGGTGCCGGTGTGCGGGTCGGTGTAGTCGGTGCTGCCGACGGGGGCGGCGATCGTCACACCGGGGCGTGCGCCCGCGGTGACCCGGGTGCCGTCGCCGGTTCCCGCGCGCCAGTCGGACGCGGTGCTCCAGCCGTGGTAGTCGACGAGCGCGGCGCGCGCCCCCGGCCGCCCAGGGCGGCCGTGGCCCGGGTGGCGGCCCCGGCTCGCCGCGGACGCGGGCGAGGCGCCTGCCGCCGCGGCGGCGACGGTCGCGGCCGCGGCGGCGAGGACGGTTCTGCGTGAGGTGTCGGCGGCTTTGCTCATGGGCGGGGAACCCCCAAGGTTCTTCGGTCTCGGGCGGATCGGGTGGCAGAGCCCACTATGGGGGGCGGGGGCGGGTCCGTACCAGATTTCCGGCAGGGCCACGCCGCTCAATATTGGCGTAGACCAGTGGCGCGACCATGCGTTTTGACGGGCGAGGCGCCGGGGCCCGCGGGCCCGGCCCCCCCCGCCGCCCCGGCCCCCCCCCCCCCCGGGGGGGGGGGGGGGCCCCCGGGCCCCCGGGGGGGGGGACTAGCCCCGCGGCCCCCCACCCGGGGTGCCCTGCGCCCCCGCCCCGTCGT
>NZ_JBITGT010000015.1:0-151251 GCF_044457285.1 Streptomyces sp. NPDC050560 | reverse complement strand
GGGCCCCCCCAGGGTTTTTGCGGGGGGGGGGCGCGGGGCCGCGGGGCCGGGCCCGCGGGGGCGCCCCGCCCCGCGGCCGTAGCCTGGGAGGCGATGGACACCCTGACCCGCCTGGCGGGGGAACTCGCCGCGCTGCCGCCCTCCGTGGGTCCCGTGCGCCTCGTCGCGGTCGACGGCCACGCGGGCTCGGGGAAGTCCACCTTCGCCGGGCGGCTCGCCGAGGCGCTCGGCGGCGCCCCCGTCCTGCCCCTCGACTCCCTCGCGTCCCACGCCGAGCCCTTCGGCTGGACGGGACGGCTGCGGCGCCAGGTGCTCGAACCCTTCGAGCGGGGGCGCACCGCGCACTACGCGCCCTACGACTGGATCGAGCGCCGCTACCGCACGCCCCTCCCCCTCCCGGCGGCTCCGGTGGTGCTCGTGGAGGGCGTGGGCGCCGGGCGCCGCGCGCTACGCCCCTCGCTCGCCTGCCAGTTGTGGATGGACGTGCCAGCGGCCGAGGCGTGGCGGTGCGGCCGGCGCCGCGACGGCCCGGCACTCGACGCGTTCTGGGACGGCTGGGAGGCGGCGGAGCGGCGGCACTTCGCCGCGGACCCCTCGCGCCCGTACGCCCGGCTGCTGATCCGCCGTCGGGCGGGCGGCCATGGGGAATCAGGGGGATACGACGTATTTTCCGGACCCGATTTCCCGCCCGCGCACCCCCCGGGAGACACCCAACGCATCACTGAGAGTGAGGTCGAGCGCAAGAGGCGACAAGGGGGCGCGGGCTCGCTCCTGTGAGTGCCCTCCGACCGGCTTGACCCGGGGGGCGTCCAGGTCTTACGTTCTCAGTGCGAGATCCCCAGGGATCTCCAGGACGCGAAGCCCCCGGTTGTTCCCCCGTGATCGGGGGCTTCGTTCTGCCCGTTTGCGCCCGTTTCCCCGGTGCCTTTTATCCGATTCTTATCACGCACCGTAACCGCCGCCGGTCCCCGTGCCGATTTCCCGGGGCCCGTTCGGGGCGTACGGCACCCTACGGCCGGGCATGGTCACGCAGGTACGATGCCTTTCGGCACGGCCGAGGGACGGCCGCCGCTTCCTGGCGGAGCGTCAACTTCCGTCCATGGCACAACGGTTCGGCGCGGACATCGGCGGGCATCGGTCCGCCGGGCACACCACGGGGGCACGGTTTGTGGGGGACGTGATGGACTTCGGCTCGCAGGGCGTACCCGGCCCCGCCGACCTCGCGTGGCTGCGCGGGGTCGACGCCTACACCATGGGGGCCTATCCGCAGGCGGAGGAGGAGTTCAGGACCGCGGTGCGGATGGACCCGGGGATGGCCGACGGCTGGCTCGGGCTGCACGCGCTGCGCGTCGAGACGGCCACCGCGCTGCTGTACATGTTCCGCCACCGCGAGCGCTTCGGCGAGCAGCGCGCCAGACACCGACGTACCCTCAACTCCTGGTACTGGCTGGGCTGGTGGGTCCAGCCGGTGCTCGAAGCGCCGCGCGACCTGCTGCTCGCGCACGCCTCCCACTGGCTCGACGGCCGCCATGTGCCCGAGCTGGACCGGGCGTTGATCGGCCTGCCGCCCGTGGAGGCCGACGGGCAGGTGCGGTTCCTGCACGCCTGCCGCGCCTATCTCGTCAAGGACTGGGAGCAGTTGGTGCGGCACACCGACCCGCTGCTCGACGATCCCATGCTCGGCATCGAGGCGGGCCTCTTCGGCGGCATGGCCCGCGTCAGGCTCGACATGTACGGGCAGGCGGAGCCGCTGCTCTCGGCGGCCCTGATGCGCTGCCGCAGCGAGCAGCCGCAGCGCAAGGAGCTGCGGTACTGGCTCGCGAGGGCGCACGAGGGCACCGGGCGCAGCGCGGCGGCGCTGCCGCTCTACCGGGCGGTGCACCGTGTCGACCCCGCCTTCATGGACACCACGGCGCGTCTTGCCGCGATAGCCGAGGGCGACGGCTACGACGGCGCCGACCTCGCGTCGATCGCCCTCGCCGGGGTCGGCCAGGACCTCGCGGGCGCCACCGACACCACCGAGGTCCCCGACCCGCTGTTCGGCGCGATCGAGGGCCGGGAGCTGTGGCTCGGCGAGCCGGAGCCCCCCGCGGCCGCGCCACCGGAGGAGAGCGGCGAGGTCCGTGAGAAGGCGCAGGTGCCGCCCCCGCCGCCGGTCCCCGCGGAGCTGCCCGCGGGCCCCGCCGACCCCGGGCTGCTCGCCGACGCACTCGCCGAGCTGGAGCGCATGGTGGGCCTCGAACCGGTCAAGCGGCAGGTGCGTGCGCTGTCCGCACAGCTGAACATGGCGCGCCTCAGGGCGGGCCAGGGCCTGCCGGTGCAGCCGCCCAAGCGGCACTTCGTCTTCTCGGGCCCCTCGGGCACCGGCAAGACCACCGTCGCCCGCATCCTGGGCCGGGTCTTCTACGCGCTCGGGCTGCTCGGCGGCGACCACCTGGTGGAGGCGCAGCGCGCCGACCTGGTGGGCGAGTACCTGGGCCAGACCGCGGTCAAGGCCAACGAGCTGATCGACTCGGCCATCGGCGGCGTGCTGTTCGTCGACGAGGCGTACGCCCTCTCCAACACCGGCTACGGCAAGGGCGACGCGTACGGGGACGAGGCGCTCCAGGTGCTGCTGAAGCGCGCCGAGGACAACCGCGACCACCTGGTGGTGATCCTCGCGGGCTACCCCGAGGGCATGGACCGGCTGCTCGCCGCCAACCCCGGGCTCTCCTCGCGCTTCACGACGCGCGTCGACTTCCCCTCGTACCGCCCCCTCGAACTGACCGCCATCGGCGAGGTGCTTGCCGGGGAGAACGGCGACGTGTGGGACGAGGAGGCGCTGGAGGAGCTGCGCTCCATCAGCGGGCACGTCGTGGACCAGGGCTGGATCGACGAGCTGGGCAACGGCCGCTTTCTGCGCACCCTCTACGAGAAGAGCTGCGCCTACCGCGACCTGCGGCTCTCCGGCTACCCCGGCTTCCCGAGCCGCGACGACCTCGCGACCCTGCGGCTGCCCGACCTGATGCAGGCGTACGGAGAAGTGCTCTCCGGGCGCGGGGGGCCGACGGGAGGCTGAAGCGCCCCCGCCCCGGGCGGCCGTCGCGGCGCGCCCGGGGCGGTTCGCCGCTCACCCCGCCATCGCGTCCTCCGGGCGGTCGGGGCGGGGCACCGCGGCGGACGGCGCCTCGTCGCGGTGGGCCGGGTCGCTGACCTCGCCCACCAGCAGCTCCAGCACGTCCTCCAGGGCGACCAGGCCCAGTACCCGCCCCGAGGCGTCGGCGACCTGGGCGAGATGGGTCGCGGCGCGGCGCATCACCGTCAGGGCGTCGTCCAGGGGCAGTTCCGCGGAGAGCGTGGCCATGGGCCGCCAGACGCGCTGCGGCACGGCACGCTCGCCGTCCTCCAGGTCCAGGACGTCCTTGACGTGGAGGTAGCCCATGAACGCGCCGCCCTCGCCGCTCACCGGGAAGCGGGAGTAGCCGGTGCGGGCGCTCAGCTCCACGATGCGGGCCGGGGTGACCGAGGGGTCCACGGTGACCAGCGCGTCCCGGCCCAGCAGCACGTCGGTGACGGGCCTCGAACCGAGTTCGAGCGCGTCCTCAAGGCGCTCCTGCTCCTCGGGGTCGAGAAGACCCGCCTGGCCCGAGTCCTCCACCAGGCGGTTCAACTGCTCGCTGGTGAAGACGGCCTCCACCTCGTCCTTGGGCTCGACCCGGAACAGCCTGAGCACCCCGCGCGCGCAGGCGCCGAGCGCCACCGTGACCGGGCGGCAGACCTTCTCGAAGGCCACGAGCCCGGGGCTCAGCCAGAGCGCGGCGCGCTCGGGGGCGGCCATGGCCAGGTTCTTCGGGACCATCTCGCCGATCACCAGGTGCAGGAAGACCACCAGCACCAGCGCGATGACATAGCCCACCGGGTGGACGAGGCCGTCGGGCAGCCGGACCGCCTCGAACAGCGGTTCCAGTACATGGGCGACGGTCGGCTCGGCGACCGCGCCCAGGGTGAGCGAGCAGACGGTGATGCCGAACTGGGCGGCGGCCATCATCTGCGGCAGGTGTTCGAGGCCGTGCAGCACCTGCCGGGCGCGTGCGGTGCCCAGCGGCTCGATCTGGCTGCGGCGCACGGACACCAGGGAGAACTCGGCGCCGACGAAGAAGCCGTTGACGAGCACCAGCAGGGCGGCGAGGACGAGACGCAGCACGGTCATCGGGCCGCCTCCGCCCGCTGCGGCGCCGCGGCGCCCGCGGCGCCGCCCGGCTGCTCGCCTGACCCGTCGGCCGCTGCCGACCTGACCAGGCGCACCCGCTCGGCGCGGTAGTGCTCGACCCGGCGCACGACGAGCCGCCAGCCGGGCAGCTCGGCGCGGTCCCCCGGGGCCGGGATGCGGCCGAGGAGGTCGGCGACGAGCCCCGCCACGGTCTCGTACGGGCCCTCGGGCGCTTCGAGGCCGATGCGGCGCAGGGTGTCCACCCGGCAGCTCCCGTCGGCCTCCCAGGTCGGGCGGCCGTCCTCGGGCGGCGCGGCGGCCAGCTCGGGCAGGCCGTGCCCGTCGTGCTCGTCGCGGACCTCGCCGACCAGCTCCTCGACGATGTCCTCCAGGGTGACGACGCCCGCCGTGCCGCCGTACTCGTCGACGACGACCGCGATGGGCTGCTCGCTGCGGAGCCTGGTGAGCAGCGGCCGTACCGGAAGGGTCTCGGGGACGAGCAGCGGGGGCTGGGCGATCTCGGCGGCGACCGTACGCAGCCTGCGCTCCCCGGGGACCGCGAGGGCGTCCTTCAGGTAGACCACGCCGACGATCTCGTCGATGCGCTCGCGGTAGACCGGGAAGCGGGAGAGCCCGGTGGCCCTGGTGAGGTTGATCACGTCCTCCGCGGTGGCGGTGGACTGGAGGGCGCTGACCTTCACCCGGGGGGTCATGACGTGCTGGGCGGTCAGTCCGCCGAGCGAGAGGGTGCGGACGAAGAGGTCCGCGGTGTCCTGTTCCAGCGTGCCGGCCTGCGCGGAGTGCCGGGCGAGCGAGACCAGTTCGCCGGGGGTGCGGGCGGACGCCAGCTCGTCCGCGGGCTCCACGCCGAGGGCGCGCACCAGCCGGTTGGCGACGGTGTTCAGCGCGGAGATCACCGGGCTGAACGCTCTCGCGAAGACGTACTGGGGGCCGACCACGAAGCGGGCGACCTGGAGGGGCCTGGAGACGGCCCAGTTCTTCGGGACCAGCTCGCCGATCACCATCTGGGCGGCGGACGCCAGCAGCATGCCGACGACCACGGCGGCCCCGGACGCGGCGCCCTCCGGCAGCCCGGTCGCGGCGGCCGGGCCCTCCAGGAGACCGGCGAGGGCCGGTTCGGCGAGCATGCCGACGACGAGGGAGGTGATGGTGATGCCGAGCTGGGTGCCGGAGAGCTGGAAGGACAGCTCCCGCAGCGCCTTCAGCACGGTGCGGGCGCGGCGGTCGCCGGCCGCCGCGGCCTCCTCGGCGTCGGCGCGCTCCACGGTGACGAGGCCGAACTCGGCCGCCACGAAGAAGCCGTTGGCGAGAATCAGCAGGAAGGCCGCTCCGAGGAGCAGCAGGGGGATGGTCATGCCGCCACCCGGACGTCCTGGCGGAGGCGTTCCGCGGGATGTCGGGGGGTGGCGCGGGTACTACAGGACGAACCGTCCATCGCCGGGGGGTGTCACTCCTCGGTTAGGTGGAAGCCCCCGCGCCGGCCGGCGCCCAAGGGGGCGGAGGCGCACCCGGCGCCTCCACCGTCCAGATTAGTCAAGAGTGCGCCAATGGCGGCAGGGCGGACACCCCGAACCGTCCCCGATCCGCCTCCCGGCGCGCGCCGGGTGACACTGGGCGCACCCGCTCTCACGCCCCGTGGCGGTTTTCGGCCGTCGTGCCGTCCCCTGCCCCCGCCGGGGAGTGCGCCGCCGCGAGGGCGCGCAGGGCCCGGGCGTCGCGCACGGCGCGCTGCCCGGCCAGGCCGGTCTGGATGCCGAGGGCGGGCAGGCTCGTGCCGTCGGACAGGTCCAGGAAGACCCAGGAGTCGCCCGCGCGCAGATTGACCCGGACGATTTCCGGCCAGGCGACCCGTCGGCTGCTGGCGATGTTCACCACGGTGACGCCTTCGGTGTCGGCGCTGATCCGGGGCCTGCTGAGCAGCACGAGCACGGCGAGTATCAGCAGCCCGGAGACCGCGAAGCTGGCCCGCTCCCCCGGCCCGATGCCGGGCAGCAGCGCCCCGATGACGGTGAGGGCGGCGAACACCGCGGCGCCGCCCGCCAGCAGGACCGCGCGGGTGGCGGCGGGCCTGAAGGTGACGGGCAGCTCGGGCGGCGCGGCCGGCGTGGGGGCGGCGGTCACAGGCGGCAGGCGTGGATCGCGGTGGTCAGGATGGCGCGGGCGCCGAGTTCGTACAGGTCGTCCATGATCCGCTGGGCCTCCTTGGTGGGGACCATGGCGCGCACCGCGACCCAGCCCTCGTTGTGCAGCGGGGAGACGGTGGGGGACTCAAGGCCCGGGGTGAGGGCGACGGCGCGCTCCAGGTGCTCGGCGCGGCAGTCGTAGTCCATCATCACGTAGGTGCGGGCCACCAGGACGCCCTGGAGGCGGCGCAGGAACTGCTGGACCTTGGGCTGCTCGGTGTCGGCGCCCGTGCTGCGGACGACGACGGCCTCGGAGCGCATGATGGGCTCGCCGACGACCTCAAGACCGGCGTTGCGCAGCGAGGTGCCGGTTTCGACGACGTCGGCGATGACCTCGGCGACGCCGAGCTGGACGGCGGTCTCGACGGCGCCGTCGAGGTGCACCACGGCGGCGTCGACGCCCTCGTCGGCCAGGTACTTCGCGACGATGCCCTCGTAGGAGGTGGCGATGGTCCTGCCGGAGAGGTCGGCGACGCCGGTGACGGTGCCGGGCCTGGCGGCGAAGTGGAAGGTGGAGCGGGCGAAGCCGAGCGGCAGGATCTCCTCGGCGTCGGCGCCCGAGTCGATCAGCAGGTCGCGTCCGGTGACGCCGATGTCGAGGCGCCCCGAGGAGACGTAGATGGCGATGTCGCGCGGGCGCAGGTAGAAGAACTCGACCTCGTTGACCGGGTCGATGACGACGAGTTCCTTGCTCTCCCTGCGCTGCTGGTACCCGGCCTCATGGAGCATCTCCGCCGCGGGGCCTGACAGGGAACCCTTGTTGGGGACGGCGATGCGCAGCATGGGTCGTCTTCCTTCGTGCGAGGACGGTGCGGGGTGGATTCTGTGGTGCCGGGGGCCCGGGTCAGAGGTGGGCGTAGACGTCGTCGAGGGAGATGCCGCGGGCGACCATCATCACCTGGACGTGGTAGAGGAGCTGGGAGATCTCCTCGGCCGCGGCTGCCTTGCCCTCGTGCTCCGCGGCCATCCAGACCTCGGCGGCCTCCTCGACGACTTTCTTGCCGATGGCGTGCACACCCTTGCCGACGAGTTCCGCGGTGCGGGAGGTGGCGGGGTCGCCGTGGACGGCCTTGTGCTGAAGCTCGGAGAAGAGCTCCTCGAACGTCTTCTTGGACATGATGACGCCACTCTACGCGGCCGGTGCCGCCCCCGGTCGTCAGGTCCGAAGGGCGGAACGCAGCACGGTGGCGGTGGCGACGGCGGCGGTGACGGCCTCGTGGCCCTTGTCCTCGGCGGAGCCTTCGAGCCCGGCGCGGTCGCGGGCCTGCTGCTCGGTGTCGCAGGTGAGGACGCCGAAGCCGACGGGCACCCGGGTCTGCACGGAGACCTGGGTGAGGCCCTGGGTGACGCCCTGGCACACGTAGTCGAAGTGGGGGGTGCCGCCGCGGATGACGACGCCGAGCGCGACGACGGCGTGGTGGGCGGGGGCCAGGGCCGCGGCGGCCACGGGCAGTTCGAAGCAGCCGGGGACCCGCACCACGGTGCGCTCCTCGATGCCGAGCGCGTCGAGGGCGCGCTGGGCGCCTGCGAGGAGCCCCTCCATCACCGGGGCGTGCCACTGGGCGGCGACGACGGCGACGCTGAGGCCGCTCTCCGCGGTGACCTGGATCTCGGGTGCTCCCTTGCCGCTCATGCGCTGCTCCTGGGGTGGGGTGTTCCGTGGTGGGGCGGGGGTGTGCTCGGGCGGCGGGGGTTCACTGGGAGGCGCAGCCGGTGAGCGCGGGGCTGTCGAGCCAGGGCAGGTCGTGGCCCATGCGGTCGCGCTTGGTGCGCAGGTAGCGGAGGTTGTGCTCGCCCGCGCGCACCGGGGCGGGTTCGCGGGCCGTGACCCGGATGCCGTGGGCGGCGAGCGCGGCGGCCTTGTCGGGGTTGTTGGTCAGCAGGCGTACGGAGCGCACCGCGAGGTCGCGCAGGATACGGGCGCCCGCGCCGTAGTCACGGGCGTCGGCGGGCAGTCCGAGTTCGAGGTTGGCGTCGAGGGTGTCGCGGCCGTGCTCCTGGAGTTCGTACGCGCGCAGTTTGGACAGCAGTCCGATGCCGCGGCCCTCGTGGCCGCGCAGGTAGACGACGACGCCGCGGCCCTCGGCGACCACGCGGTCCATGGCGGCGCGCAGTTGCGGGCCGCAGTCGCAGCGCTGGGAGCCGAAGACGTCGCCGGTCAGGCACTCGGAGTGGACCCGCGCGAGGACGTCATCTCCGTCGCCGATGTCGCCGTGGACCAGGGCGATGTGCTCGACGCCGTCCTCGGTGGAGCGGTAGCCGTACGCGGTGAAGTCGCCCGCGGCGGTGGGCAGTCGCACCTCGGCCTCGCGCAGCACGGTGGGCGCCTCGGCGGGCGCGGCCTGCTCGCGCGGCGGGAGGGGCGCCCTGCCCTGGGCGGGGGCGGTGGGCGCGGGGGTGGTCTGCCGGGCGCCGAGGTGGGCGATCAGGGCCGCTATGGAGATGATCGCGAGGCCGTGCCGCCTGGCGAAGGCGAGGAGCTGGGGCAGCCTGAGCATGGTGCCGTCCTCGTCGGCGATCTCCACGATGGCGCCGGCGGGCCGCAGTCCGGCGAGGCGTGCGAGGTCGACGGCGGCCTCGGTGTGGCCCGGCCTGACGAGCACGCCGCCGTCCCTGGCGCGCAGCGGGAAGACATGTCCTGGGCGCACCAGGTCGGCGGGCTGCGCGGTGCCGCCCGCGAGCAGCCGCAGGGTGGTGGCGCGGTCGGCGGCGGAGATGCCGGTGGTGACGCCGTGTTCCGGGGCGGCGTCGACGGAGACGGTGAACGCGGTGCGCATCGCCTCGGTGTTGTCCTCGACCATCTGCGGCAGCCGCAGCCGGTCGAGTTCCGCGCCGGTCATGGGGGCGCAGATCAGGCCGCGGCACTCGGACATCATGAAGGCGACGGTGGCGGGGGTGATCTTCTCGGCGGCGATGACGAGGTCGCCCTCGTTCTCGCGGTCCTCGTCGTCCACGACGACGACGGGCAGGCCCGCCGCGATGTCGGCGACCGCGCGCTCGACGGAATCGAGAGCGGTGCCGCCGGTGCCGCCTCGGCCCTCGGGGCCGGTGGGGCGGGGGGCGGGGGCTGCCGTGACGGAGGGTGTCATGCGGGTGCTCCTTCCAGGGCGGTACGGCCGCTTTGGCGCGAGCGGAGCCACCAGTCGCGCATGCCCCACAGGACGAGGGCGCCGTAGAGGAGGTAGATGAGGCCGGAGAACGCGAGGCCGCTGGTGAAGTTGAGCGGCACCCCGACGGCGTCGACGAGCAGCCAGGCGAACCAGAACTCGACGAGGCCGCGGGCCTGGGCGACCATCGCGACGAGGGTGCCGACGAAGACGTACGCGTCGGGCCAGGGGTTCCAGGACAGCGAGGGGTAGGCGGTGAAGAGGCCGCCGACGGCCGCGGTGCCGACGGCGGCGGCGAGCAGCAGCAGTCCGCGCTCGCGCCAGGTGGCGAAGCCGATGGCGAGGCTGCCGTCGGCGGCGCGGCGGCGGCCGCTTGTCCACTGCCGCCAGCCCCACACGGCGGTGACGA
Source organism: Streptomyces sp. NPDC050560 (assembly GCF_044457285.1). NCBI lineage: Bacteria > Bacillati > Actinomycetota > Actinomycetes > Kitasatosporales > Streptomycetaceae > Streptomyces > Streptomyces sp. NPDC050560. The sequence continues at coordinate 141,342 of NZ_JBITGT010000015.1, read as the reverse complement.
TGATGACGAGCTGCTTGCCGACGCTGCCGGACTGGTGCACGGAGACGTTGGCGGCGACCAGCACCACCCCGGAGAGGAGTTGGGCGGGCCAGGTCCACAGGGAGCGCAGCCAGCCGAGCGCGAGCGCGACGAGGCCGACGGTGTTGCCGATCATGTCGGACCAGATGATGTGCTGGCCGAAGGCGGTGAACGCCTCGGAGTTCAGCCAGTGCAGGGGGTTCACCTGGTACTCCCCTCGGGGCGCGGGGCGCCGTCCTGTGCACCCGCTGCGGTGAGGGGGGCGGTGTCCCGGGTGGCGGTGTCCCGGGTGGCGAGGAGGCGTTCGACGTACTTGGCGATGACGTCCACCTCCAGGTTGACCGGGTCGCCCGGCTGTTTGGTGCCGAGGGTGGTGAGCGCCAGGGTGGTGGGGATGAGGCTGACGGTGAAGTAATCGGGCCCGGCGTCGACGACGGTGAGGCTGATGCCGTCGACGGTGATGGAGCCCTTCTCCACGACGTAGCGGGCGGCGGGCACGGGCAGCCCGATCCTGACGATCTCCCAGTGCTCGGAGGTCTTACGCTCCAGGACGGTGCCGACCGAGTCCACGTGGCCCTGGACGATGTGCCCGCCGAGCCGCCCGCCGACGGGGGTGGGGCGCTCCAGGTTGACCGGGGAGCCGACGGCGAGGGCGGCGAGGCTCGACCTGTTCAGGGTCTCGGCCATGACGTCGGCGGTGAACTCGTCGCCCTCGACGTCGACGACGGTGAGGCAGACGCCGTTGACCGCGATGGAGTCGCCGTGCCGCGCGCCCTGGGTGACCAGGGGGCCGCGCAGCCGGTAGCGGGAGGCGTCGCCCAGGGTCTCGACGGCGGTGACCTCGCCCAGTTCTTCGACGATTCCGGTGAACATCAGGCGTTCTCCTTCGCGGGGGCGCATACGGGGACGGTGGCGGTGAGGCGCAGGTCGGGGCCGATGCGTACGGCGTCCGTGAGGTCGAGGCGGAGCGCGTCGGCGAGGGTGGTGACGCCGCTTCCCGCGAGGGCGGCGGGCCCGGCGCCGAGCAGGGCGGGCGCGAGGTAGCCGACGACGCGGTCGACGACGCCCGCCGCGACGAAGGCGCCCGCGAGGGTGGCGCCGCCCTCCAGCAGGACGGAGCGGACGCCGCGGGCGCCGAGCGCGGTGAGCAGGGCGGCGAGGTCGAGGCCGCGGCCCGCCCTGGGCAGCCGGAGTACGTCGGCGCCCGCGGGCGGCCGCGGGCCGTCTTCGGCCACGGCGATCAGGGTCGGGGCGGCGTCGTCGAGGACGCGCGCCCCCGGCCGTACGGAGCTGGCGGCACCGGCGGCGCTGTCGACGATGACGCGCAGCGGCTGCCGGGCGCCTTCGACGCCGCGGACGGCGAGGTGGGGGTCGTCGGCGCGCTGGGTTCCCGCGCCGACGAGGACGGCGTCGCTCTCGGCGCGCAGCCGGTGGACGTCGGCGCGTGCCTCGGCCGAGGTGATCCAGCGGCTGCTGCCGTCGGCGGCGGCGGTGCGGCCGTCGAGGGTGGCCGCGTACTTCCAGGTGACGTGGGGGCGGCCGTGGCGGGCGTGGGTGAGCCAGGCGGCGTTGCCCGCCTCGGCCTCGGCGGCGAGCAGTCCCTGTGCGACGTCGATCCCGGCGGCGCGCAGGGTGGCGGCGCCGCCGGTGGCCTGCGGGCTGGGGTCGGGGACCGCGTACACCACCCGGGCCACACCCGCGGCGATCAGGGCCCGGGCGCAGGGGCCCGTCCTGCCGGTGTGGTTGCAGGGTTCGAGGGTGACGACGGCGGTGCCGCCGCGGGCGGCGTCCCCGGCGGCGCGCAGGGCGTGGACCTCGGCGTGCGGTCCGCCCGCGCGCTGGTGGTGGCCCTCGCCCGCGGTGGCGCCCGTGGCGTCGAGGATGACGCAGCCGACGACGGGGTTGGGGCTGGTGTGGCCGAGGCCGCGGGACGCGAGCGTGATCGCGCGTCGCATCGCGGCTGTTTCGGCTGCGGTGGCCACCGGGTCCTCCTGCCTGCTGGCATGGACTCCGGGGCCTGTCGGAAACGACAGAGGTCACGGACGGCGCTCCCGGGACGGCACCGCCCACGGCGGCCCCACGGGGCCCACTCGTCGGCGGCGTGCTCGGACGCCCACCCGCCGCGCACTGCCTCCCATCCGGACTTTCACCGTCGGTCCAGGAGTTTCACCTGGTCAACCGGCCGCCGGCTGCGGTCGGGTCGCGGACTTTAACCGCCGGTTCGGACTTTCACCGACCCCGGAGTGCGCTGCTTCTGTTACGAGATCAGTGTGCCACGCCCTCCCGCCGGGCGGATGTGGGGTCGCTCACAGCGCGGGCGGGGCCTCTGGCACGCCGGGCGGAGCGTACGGGGCCGTACCCGCGGCGTGCCGCGGTGCGCCGAGTGGTCCCGAGGGCCGGGGCGCGCGGGCGTGCCCGCTACCGGACGGCGCCGCCCATGGACAGCGCGGGGACGGAGCCGAAGAGGTCGTCCTGTGCGGCGTCCCTGGCGGTGAGCAGGGCGCCGCGGAGCACGGCCGAGCCGCCGAGTTCGCCGGATCTGACGTCGGTGGCCAGGGGGGACATGGCGCCGAGCCGCCGGGCGACCCGGGCGGCGAGTTCCGGTCCTCCGGCGAGCCCGGTCTCGCCGCCGAGTACCACGCAGCCGGGGTCGAGCACCGCGGCCACGGCGGCGACGCCGACGGCCAGCCGCTCGGCCAGCGCGTCAAGGAAACGGTCCTCTCCCGCGGCGACGGCCCGCGCGACGACCGCGGCGCCCCGGGGCTCGGGCCCCGGCGGTGGGGTGAGGCCGTGCGCGGCGCCGAGTTCGACGATCGCGGCGGAGGCGGCGAGCGAGTGGAAGCCGCCGTCGCACAGCGTCGCCGGGGGCGCCGCCGCGGTGCCGGGCACCGGCAGGAAGCCGATCTCCCCCGCGCCGCCGGACGCCCCCCTGCGCAGCCGCCCGTCGAGCACGAGCGCGGCGCCGATCCCGTGCCCGAGCCAGAGCAGCACGAAGCTGTCGCGGCCGCGGGCGGCGCCGTCGCGCTGCTCGGCGAGCGCGGCGAGGTTGGTCTCGTTCTCGACGATGATCCGGGCCTGGCCGCGCTGCTGGAGGGCGCCGACCAGGCGCCGGTGCCAGGCGGGCAGCCCGGTGGTGTCGCGCAGCTCCCCGGTGGCGGGGTCGATGAGCCCCGGCGCGCCGATGCCGACGCAGTGCAGCGGCGGCGGCCCCGCCTTGCGTGCGGTGCGCTCCAGCAGCCGTACGGCGCGGTCCACGGCGGGCGCGGTGCCGATCTCGTCGGCCATGGGCACCGACGCCTCGGCGAGGTGGACGCCGAGCAGGTCGGTGACGACCGCGGTGACGCCGGTGGTCCGCACGTCGAGGGCGGCGAGGTGGACGCGGTCCGCGACGATGCCGTACACCTTGGCGTTGGGCCCCCTGCGGGCCGCGCCGCTCTCGCCGACCACGGTGACGAGGCCCGAGTCCTGGAGGCGCTCGACCAGGTCGGCGACGCTCGGCCTGGACAGACCCGTGAGCGTCTTGAGCTGCCCCGCCGTGAGGGGGCCCTCACGTTCCAGCAGGCTCAGCGCGAGGCGGTCGTTGATGACGCGGGCCGTGCTCGGTGATGCGGGCATGCCGGAATCCTCCCAGAGCGGCCCCCGGCCTCCTCGGGGACCTTCCACCCGGCGGCGCGGGGCGGGCTTTTTATCTACTATCTATCAGGCAGGCTTCCTGATAATTTACACCGGACCGCAGACGGGGTGCACGGGGAGGGACGGCGAGGATGAGTGGCGTGTCGGACAGGGGCGGGCCTCCGGACGGTGGGCGGCGCGTGCTGCGGAAGGGGCGGTTCGCGATAGCGGCCGTGTTCTGTGTGCACGGCTCGGTGACGGGCTCGTTCGCGACCCGGGTGCCGTGGATTCAGGACCACGCGGGGGTGAGCGCGGGGCAGCTCGGCCTGGCGCTGGCGTTCGCCGCGCTCGGCGCCGCGCTCGCGATGCCGCTCGCCGGGCGGGTGAGCCACCGCTTCGGCTCGCGCACCGCGCTGCGCGGCCTGATGGCGCTGTGGACGCTGGCGCTCGTACTGCCGTCGCTCGCACCGAACATGCTGACGCTCTGCGCCGGGCTGCTGGTCTACGGCTCGTGCTCGGGCATGGCCGACGTGGCGATGAACGCGCTCGGCGTCGAGACCGAGAACCGCATGGGCAAGTCGATCATGTCGGGGCTGCACGGCATGTGGAGCACGGGGGCGGTGCTCGGCTCCGCGGGCGGCACCCTCGCCACCAACCTCGGCTCGGACGCGCGGCTGCACCACATGCTGGCGGCGGCGGTGCTGACGGTGCTCGGTTTCGTGTGCTGCCACTGGGTGCTCGACGTGCGCCCCGCCGAGGACGAGGAGGCGCCGCCGCGTTTCGCGCTGCCGCCGCGCTCGGCGCTGCTGATCGGTGCCGTCGGCTTCTGCGCGGTGTTCGCGGAGGGCGCCAGCCTCGACTGGTCCGCGGTGTACCTGGGCGATGTGCTGCACGGCTCCGAGACCCTGGCGGCGGCGACCACCACCGGCTTCACGCTGACCATGGCGGTGGCGAGGATCGCGGGCGACGGGGTCGTGGACCGCTTCGGGGCGGTGCGCACGGTGGGGACGGGCGGGGTGCTGGCGACCGCGGGCGGGCTGCTCGTGGTGGTGGCGCCAGGGCCGCCGGTGGCGATGGCCGGGTTCGCGCTGATGGGCCTGGGCATCGCGGTGGTGGTGCCGCTGACGTTCGCGGCGGCGGCCCGCAGCGGGCCCAATCCGAGCCAGGCCATCGCGGGCGTCGCCACCATCACGTACACCTCGGGCCTCGTGGCGCCCTCCGCGATCGGCAATCTCGCCCAGGCGACCAGCCTCGTGGTGTCCTTCGGCCTCGTCACGGTGCTGTCGCTCGGCCTCGTTTTCGGCGCGCGGGTGCTGCGGCAGGCGGGCAGCGCGCACCCCGCGCCCACGGGCGCCGCGGTGCCCGTACGGGCCGACGGCGAGTGACGCCGACCCGGGCGGCGGGGCCGGGCGCGAGGCGCGGGGGCGCGGGGAAGCGGGGCTCGGGAGTGCGGGGGCGCGGGCGCGCCGTTCAGCTCCCGGCGGCGCGGCGGGCCGCGTCCTCGACGCGGTCACGGTAGCCGTGCCACCAGTCCTCGCCGCCGGACGGCAGGTTGTCGTTGCCCTTGGTCATGCCCGCGGCGCCGTCGACGAGTTCCCTGACGATGTCGGCGTGCCCCGCGTGCCGGTGGGTCTCGGCCGTCACGTGCACCAGGATGCGGTGCAGCGTCACCCGGCGGGACTCGGGCCGCCACCAGGGCACCTCGCCCTCGGCGTCGAGCGGCAGCGCCACGACGGTGGCGTCGGCGTGCGCGGCGACGCGCCCGTAGAGGGCGGTGATGTCCGCGCGGGTCTCCTCGGGGGCGGCCCACATGTCGGCGTTGTCGTCGGCGCCGTCCTCCATCCAGGGCAGGGGCTCGGGGAAGGGCCGTCCGAAGACATGGCCGAAGTAGCCGGCCTCGACGCCCGCGCAGTGCTTCACGAGCCCCAGCAGATTGGTGCCCGTCGGGGTCAGGGGCCGTCTGATGTCGTACTCGCCCAGTCCTTCGAGCTTCCACAGCAGGGCGTCGCGGCCGGCGCGCAGATAGCGCAGCAGGTCGTCCTTGGGTCCTTGGTCCGTCATCCGGGGAGTATGTCAGCGCTCCCGCGGCCGCTTCCCGTGGTTTTCCGCCGGGGCGCCGGTGCGGTCGGCCGCCCGGCCGGGCAGCGCGGCGAGCCAGGTGGTTGAGGCGGCGTCCCGGTGGACGCGGCCGCGGGCGGCGGGACGAGGCGGCGGGTCCACGGCGCTGCGGCAGTGGCCACGGGTGTGCGGGTGCCTTCGGGGGCTCGCCGGGGCATGAGTACTCCTGGTGCTCATGGTTCGGCGTACGTGCCGGTCCGCCGGGGCCGCGGTGCGGTGCGTGTGCGGGCCGTACCGCGATCCTGCGCGGGCCGCCGCGGCCGTGCGAGCCGTGTTGCCGCTTCGGCAGACCGCGCCCGTGGCACCGGGCCGGTGGCACGCGGGGGCCGCCCGTTGTTCGTGAGCCGTCGGGTGGCCGTTCGCGGCCGGTCCATGTGCCGGTGGGGTGCGCGATGAACGTTGAAGTTCCCACTTCCGGATCTGGAGGGACGTACTCCGTGCCTGAACTCAACCGCCGGCGCTTCCTGGGGGTCGCAGGGGCGACCGCCGGTTTCTCCGCCCTCTCCCAGAGCATCGCCCGCGCCGCGTCCATCCCGGCACAGCGCCGGACGGGCTCCCTGCGCGACGTCGAGCACATCGTGGTCCTGATGCAGGAGAACCGCTCCTTCGACCACTACTTCGGTTCGCTGCGCGGCGTACGGGGCTTCGGCGACCCGCGCCCCGTCACCCTCCCCGGCGGCAGAACGGTCTGGCACCAGAGCGACGGCACCCGCGACATCCTGCCGTTCCGCCCCGACCGCGACGACCTCGGCGGGGAGTTCATCGCGGGGCTCGACCACGACTGGGAGGGCGGCCACCAGGCGTGGCACGACGGGCGCTGGGACCAGTGGATACCGGCCAAGGGGGCAGGCACCATGGCCCATGTCACCCGCGCCGACATCCCGTTCCACTACGCGCTGGCCGACGCGTTCACCGTCTGCGACGCGTACCACTGCTCGTTCCTCGGCGCCACCGACCCCAACCGCTACTACCTGTGGACGGGCCACGTCGGCAACGACGGCAAGGGCGGCGGCCCGGTCCTCGGCAACGACGAGGCGGGCTACGACTGGACCACGTACCCGGAGCGCCTTGAGCGTGCGGGCGTCTCCTGGAAGATCTACCAGGACACCGGCGACGGCCTCGACGCCGACGGCAACTGGGGCTGGCTCAGCGACGACCCGCAGCGCGGCAACTACGGCGACAACTCGCTCCTCTACTTCAACCGGTACCGCGACGCGAAGCCCGGCGACCCGCTGTACGACAAGGCGCGCACCGGCACCGACGCGAAGGCAGGCGACGGCTTCTTCGACGTGCTGCGCGCCGACGTCAAGGCCGGGAAGCTGCCGCAGATCTCCTGGATCGCCGCGCCCGAGGCGTTCTCCGAGCACCCCAACTGGCCCGCCAACCACGGCGCCTGGTACATCTCCCAGGTCCTCGACGCACTCACCTCAGAACCGGAGGTGTGGAGCCGTACCGCGCTGTTCGTGACGTACGACGAGAACGACGGCTACTTCGACCACGTGGTGCCGCCGTTCCCGCCCGGCACCCCGGACCTGGGCGCGTCGAACGTGGACGCCTCCCTCGACTGGTACCCGGGCGACGCCGACCACAGGACCGGCCCCTACGGGCTCGGCGCGCGGGTGCCGATGATCGTGGTCAGCCCGTGGAGCACCGGCGGCTACGTGTGCTCGGAGACCTTCGACCACACCTCGGTCATCCGCTTCATGGAGCGCCGCTTCGGGGTGCACGAGCCGCACATCTCGCCCTGGCGGCGGGCCATCTGCGGCGATCTGACCTCGACGTTCGACTTCGGCAAGGGCGGCGGGCACCCCGCGGCGCTGCCCCCGACCGACGGCTACCGGCCGCCCAACCCCGAGGAGTACCGCACCTACACGCCGGTGCCGCCCGCCACGCCCGCGATGCCCCGCCAGGAGCCGGGCACCCGCCCGGCCAGGCCGCTGCCGTACGTGCCGCACGTGGACGGGTCCGTGGACGCGGCCACCGGGAAGGTCACGCTGTCCTTCGGGGCGGGCCCGCGCGCGGGCGCCTGCTACCTGGTCACGTCGGACGACGCCGGGGTGGGGCCGCGCAGCTACACCACCGCCGCGGGCCGTACCGTCGAGGGCTCCTGGGGCACCGAAGCGACGGGCGGGCGCTACGCGCTCACCGTGCACGGCCCGGCAGGCTTCCTGCGCGCCTTCTCCGGCACCGTGTCGGCCGGGTCGCCCGAGGTGACGGCGCGCCATGACGCGGCGGGCGGCGGCAGCCTGCGGCTGACGCTCACCAACCACGGCCGCTCCCCCGTCACCGTGGTCCTCGACGACGCCTACGGGGCCGCGGGCACCCGCCTCGTGGTGCCCGCGCACGGCAGTCTCGGCCACCGGGTGCGCCCGGCGCGCGGCCACCGCTGGTACGACGTGACGCTGCGGGTCCCCGGGGACCCCCGCTATCTGCGGCGGCTCGCCGGCCATGTCGAGACCGGCGCCCCCGGCACCAGCGACCCGGGCCCCGCCCGGCACTGACCGGCGACCCCCGTTGTCCCCGCCCCGTCCGCGCCGCCTCCCCGCGCGGGCGGGGCGGGCGGGGTCAGTCCTCCGGCAGCTCGACCGGCGCGATGGCGTCGAAGACGTCCCCCGGCCCCGGGTTGGTCGGGTCGCAGGCGCCGCCGAGCTGGCGCATCACGCCCCACACCGCGTTCAGCGCCGTCTGCACGGCGCCCTCCGCCCAGCCCGCGGTCCAGGAGACGTCGTCACCGGCGAGGAAGATGCCGCGCTTGTCCGCGGGGAGCCGGTCCTGCATGAAGTGGGTGAAAAGGCGCCGCTGGTAGCGGTAGTGGCCGGGCAGGTTGGCCTTGAAGGCGCCCATGAAGTACGGCTCGTTCTCCCAGGAGACCGTGACCGGGCCGCCGATGAGGTGGCGGCGGATGTCGACGCCCGGGTAGATCTCGCCGAGCGAGGCGAGCATCACCTCAAGGCGCTCGTTCGCGGACAGCGGCAGCCACTTCAGGCTGTCGTCGGCCCAGGTGTAGGAGAGGCAGATGGCGGCGGGGCGGTCGGGGCCGTTCTCCAGCAGGTAGGTGCCCCTGGTCATCCGGTCGGTGAGGGTCATCGACAGCGTGTCGCGGCCCGTCACCGGGTCCTGGTCGCGCCAGAACGGCCGGTCCACCGGCACGAACAGCTTGCTCGACTCCATGTAGTGGGTCCGCTCGACGGCGGTCCAGTGGTCGATGGGCAGCAGCTCGTCCGCGCAGTTGATCTTGGAGAGCAGCATCCAGGACTGGGCCGTGAAGACCACCGCGCGGTACGAGCGTATGCCGCCGTCCGCGTCGGTCACCGTGATCCTGTTGCCCGCGGTGCGGTGCAGCGCGGTCACGGCCGGTCTCGGGGCGCCGCCGTGCAGCTCGGCGAGGGTGACGCCGCGGGGCCAGTGGACGGGCTTGTCGGGGGCGTGCTCCCACAGCCCGAGGGGCAGCCGGGAGCTGCCGCCGACGATGCCACGGTGGTCGTCGTCGGCCTCGGTGTAGACGACGCGGAGTATTTCGAGGACCGAGTTGGGGAAGTCGGTGTCCCAGCCGCCGGTGCCGAAACCGACCTGCCCGAACAGCTCGCGGTCCCGGAAGGACGCGAACGCCTCGCTCTCGCAGAGGAACCCGTAGAACGTCTGGTTGTCGAGGCGGGCCACGAGGCGCACCCAGAGGTCGCGCACGCGCGGCGCGTCGCGCTCGCGGATCGCCCTGTTCATGGCGGTGAAGTCGGCACCCTCCTCCAGGCAGCTCTGCCAGGCGCGGGCGACGCGCCGGTACACGGGCGGCAGGTCGTCCAGGGTGCGGGCGTAGTGCGGGACGCCCTTGAGGTCGACGACGGTGGAGGGGGTCGCCGGGGAGAGCGGGTTGGGGAACGGCTCCGTGGCCAGGCCCACCAGGTCGACGTAGTGCTGGAGGGCGGTGGCGGACGGCGGGAAGCGCATCGCGCCGAGTTCCGCGGTGAGTTCGGGGTCGCAGCCGTCGAAGCCGACGGTGCGCAGCCTGCCGCCGAGCCGGTCGGCCTCGTACACCACGGGCCGCAGGCCCATCTTCATCAGCTCGTAGGCGGTGACGAGCCCGGAGAGGCCGCCGCCCACGACGGCGACCTCGGTGCCGTGCTCGGTCGCCGGTACCTGGCCGAGCCCGGCGGGGTGGCGCAGGAAGTCGTCGTAGGCGAAGGGGAAGTCGGGGCCGAACATGGTGACCGGGGGCCGCTCCCCCGGGTGCGGTACGGCGGTGGGCACCGTGGCGGTCATGGCGCGGGGGCCTCCTGTCCGGGAAGGGCGTCCTGCCGGTCCGCGGGGTAGAGCCCGGGGCGGCGGTCGGCGAGGTAGGTGTTGGCGGTGCGGGAGGCGGCGAGGGCGTCGGTGTCGACGTCGCCGACGAGCAGTTCGGGCGCGGCGCCCGCGCGGGGGCCCGGGTGTCCCGCGGGCCCCGCCAGGGTGCTGAGGCCCACGAAGTCGAAGCCGCCCTCGTGCCCCGTGCGGTTGGCGTAGGCGATGTGGAGCTGGCTCTCGAAGGCGCGCGCGGGGACCAGGGTCTCGGCGATGAACCGGCCGGGCGCGGGCAGCGCGGTGGGCACGAGCAGCAGGTCGGTACCGGCGAGCGCGTGCGCCCGCACCATCTCGGGGAACTCGACGTCGTAGCAGATCAGCAGGCCGACGGTGAGGCCGTGCAGACGCGCCTGGACGAGCGCCGTGTCGCCCGGGGTGAACCAGGTGTGCTCGTAGGGGCCCCAGAGGTGGGTCTTGCGGTAGCGGGCGAGCGGGCGGCCGTCGGGCCCGGTGAGCCGCGCCGCGTTGTACAGCGCGCCGCCGTCCTCCTCGGGCAGCCCGCAGGCGAGGGCGATACGGTGCCTGGCGGCGATCCGGTCCACCTCGGCCTCGGCGTCCCTGGCCTCGCGGGCCAGCCGGGGCAGCGCCTCGCCGACGCCGTAGCCGGTGAGGAACAGTTCGGGGGCGACGAGGAGTCCGGCGCCCGCGGCGGCGGCCCTCGCGGCCTCGGCGTCGAGCAGTTCCAGGTTCGCGGGCACGGAGCCCGGCCGCCCCTGGCTCTGGAGCAGGGCGGCACGCAGCGTCGGCATGGGGCGACCTCGGTGGTGGTACGGGGGTGTCGCCCCCGGTGACGGCGGTCTCGCCTTTGACGGTACGGGCGCCGCGGCACCCGCGACAAGGCGCCTCGATTGCGCGGCGACGGGCGGTTCGTTGCGTGGTCGGGGCGGGGCGCGACGGTTTGTTGCGGGCACGCGGAAGGGTCCGCCGTCCCCGTCGCGCCCGCCGTACCCGCCCCCGTTCCCCGGCCGCTTCCCCCGGTGCTCTTCCCCGGGTCCCGGGCGGGGGTCAGCCGGGGGTGCCGTCGCGCCGCAGCAGCGGCGAGAGGACGAGGACGGACCTGGTGCGTTCGACGAACGGCTCGCCCGCTATGCGCTCCAGTACGCCCTCGAAGTGGCGCATGTCGGCGGCGAGCACCTGCACGAGCGCGTCGGCGTCGCCGGTGACGGTGGACGCGGACACGATCTCGGGGTAGCGCTCAAGGCCGCGGCGGATGGCGTCGGGCGAGGTCTTGCCGCGGCAGTAGATCTCGACGTAGCCCTCGGTGCCCCAGCCGAGCGCCGCCGGGTCGACCCGTACCGTGAATCCGGTGATGGCGCCGGTGGCGCGCAGCCGGTCGACGCGGCGCTTGACGGCGGGCGCCGAGAGCCCGACGAGCTGGCCGATATCGGCGAAGGAGCGGCGGGCGTCCTGGGCGAGGGCGTGCACGATGCGTTCGTCGAGGTCGTCAAGGTGCACGGGGATTCGCTCGCTTCTCCTCGGCTGCGTGGCGGGGCTACGGGCGCGGTGCCCGCGTGGCACCGGTGGCGAGCCGGGAGCGGCGCTGCCCGTAGAGGAAGTAGACCACGAGCCCCAAGGCCATCCAGCAGCCGAAGGCCGCCCAGGTCACCCCGGAGAGGCCCGCCATCAGCCACAGACAGCAGCCGAGTCCCGCGGCGGGCGGCAGCGGGGACAGCGGCACCCGGAAGCCGCGCGGCAGCGCGGGGCTCGTCCTGCGCAGCACCACGACCGCCACGTTCACCACCGCGAACGCGAACAGGGTGCCGATGCTGGTGGCGTCCGCGAGCGCGCCGAGCGGCACGACGGCCGCGAGCAGCCCGCAGAACGCGGCCACCAGCACCGTGCCCGCGCGCGGCACCCCGGTGCGTGGGTGCACCCGGGAGAACACCGGGGGGACGAGGCCGTCGCGCGCCATCGCGAACAGGATGCGGGTCTGGCCGTACGTCACGGTCAGCACCACGCTCGCGATCGCGACCAGGGCGCCCGCGGACAGCAGCGTCGACCAGACGGCCCGCCCCGTGGTGTCCCGCAGGATGGCGGCGAGCGCGGCGTCGGTCCCGGAGAACCGCCGCCAGGGCCGCGCCCCGATCGCGACCGCCGCCACCAGCACGTACAGCGCGGTCACCACGGCGAGCGAGAGCATGATGGCGCGCGGCAGGTCGCGCCGGGCGTCACGGGCCTCCTCGCCCGCGGTGGAGGCGGCGTCGAAGCCGATGTACGAGAAGAACAGGGTGGCGCCCGCGGCGCTCACCCCCGAGGCGCCCAGCGGTGCGAACGGCGTGTAGTTCCCGGCGCGCACACCGGTGGCGGCGACGGCGCAGAACAGCAGCAGCGCGGCCACCTTCACGGCGACCAGCACGGTGTTGACCCGGGCCGACTCCCGCGCGCCGCCCAGCAGCAGGGCGAGCGCGAGCAGCACCACGGCGAGGGCGGGCAGGTTCACCAGGCCGCCCTCGCCCGGCGGCGCGGAGAGCGCGGCGGGCAGGGCGGCGCCGAAGAGGCCGTCGAGCAGTTCCCCCAGGTACTGGCCCCAGCCGACGGCGACGGCGGCTACCGACACGCCGTACTCAAGGATCAGGCACCAGCCGCAGACCCAGGCCACCAGCTCCCCGAGGGTGGCGTAGGCGTACGAGTACGAGGAGCCGGCCATGGGCACCGCGCCCGCGAGTTCGGCGTAGGAGAGCGCGGAGAACAGCGCGGTGACGCCCGCGAGCAGGAACGACACGGTGACCGCGGGCCCGGCCTTCGGCACCGCCTCGCCGAGCACCACGAAGATGCCGGTGCCGAGGGTGGCGCCGATGCCGAGGGTGGTGAGCTGCCAGAGGCCGAGGGTGCGCCGCAGGTGCCCGCCGGCGCCGTGGCCACCCTCCGCGACCAGGCGCTCCACGGGTTTGCGGCGCAGCAGGGCGGCGCCCGGTGCGGGGGCGGCGTCGGGGTGGCGCACGGTGCCTCGGATCGTTCGGTGGGGGGTGCTGCCGGTCGGCTGGGGTGATCCGTGGCGGGAGGCGTCAGGTCCAACTGGCGTGCAGCGGCTGGCCCTCGGCGTATCCCGCGGCGCTCTGTATGCCCACGACGGCGCGCTCGGCGAACTCGCCGAGGGAGCCCGCGCCCGCGTAGGTGCAGGAGGAGCGCACGCCCGCGATGACCGAGTCCATCAGGTCCTCGACGCCCGGCCTCGCCGGGTCGAGGAACATCCGGGAGGTCGAGATGCCCTCCTCGAACAGGCCCTTGCGCGCGCGGTCGTACGCGGACTCCTCTGAGGTCCTGCTGCGCACGGCGCGCGCCGACGCCATGCCGAACGACTCCTTGTAGAGGCGGCCGTCCGCGCTCTGCTGGAGGTCGCCCGGCGACTCGTAGGTGCCGGCGAACCAGGAGCCGATCATCACGTTGGACGCGCCCGCGGCCAGCGCCATGGCGACGTCGCGCGGGTGGCGCACACCGCCGTCGGCCCAGACGTGGCCCCCCAGCCTGCGCGCCTCGGCGGCGCACTCCAGCACGGCGGAGAACTGCGGGCGGCCGACGCCGGTCATCATGCGGGTGGTGCACATGGCGCCGGGGCCCACGCCCACCTTGACGATGTCGGCGCCCGCCTCGATCAGGTCGCGCACGCCCTCGGCGGAGACGACGTTGCCCGCGGCAACCGGCACGGAGGGGCCGAGCGCGCGCACCGCGCGCACCGCGCCGAGCATGGACTCCTGGTGGCCGTGGGCGGTGTCCACGACGAGGGTGTCGATGCCCGCGTCGAGGAGCTGCTTGGCCTTGCCTGTGACGTCGCCGTTGATGCCGAGGGCGGCGGCGATCCTGAGGCGGCCGCTGTCGTCGGTGGCGGGGGTGTAGAGGGTGGCGCGCAGGGCGCCCTTGCGGGTGAGGATGCCCGCGAGTCGGCCCTCGGCGTCGACGGCGGGGGCGTAGCGGCGGTTGGCGGCGTCCAGCCTGTTGAACGCGGCGCGGGGGTCTATGGCGGCGTCGAGCAGCAGCAGGTCGCGCGACATCACCTCGGAGAGCTGGGTGAAGCGGTCGACGCCGGTGAGGTCGCTGTCGGTGACGACGCCGACGGGGCGGTGCTCCTCGTCGACGACGACGCCCGCGTTGTGGGCGCGCTTGGGCAGCAGCGCGAGCGCGTCGGCGACGGTCTGGGTGGGGGCGAGCACGATGGGGGTGTCGAGGACCAGGTGGCGCTTCTTCACCCAGGCGGTGACCTCGGCGACGACCTCGATGGGGATGTCCTGCGGGATGACGACGAGGCCGCCCCTGCGGGCCACGGTCTCCGCCATCCGGCGCCCCGCGACGGCCGTCATGTTCGCGACGACCAGCGGGATCGTGGTTCCGGTGCCGTCGGGCGAGGTGAGGTCGACGCCCTGCCGTGAGCCGACCGCGGAGCGGCTCGGCACCATGAAGACGTCGTCGTACGTGAGGTCGTACGCGGGCTGGGTGTCGTTGAGGAAACGCACGTGCTGCACATCCCGGAGGTTCAGAGGTGGCCCCAGGACAGGACAGCCCGGGGGAAGAGCACGTACTTCATTCTCCCACGTCCCGGCGCCGCTCAGCGGATTCGCCGAGGCGGGCGGGGGCGGCGTGGTGGGTTCCTCCGAGGCGGTCCTGGGCCGTCCCGGCCGCCCTTCAGCGGCCGGTGTCGACGGAGAGCAGTACCGCGAAGCCCTCGGCGCGGCCCCGCCAGTGCGCCTCGGCCGAGGCGAAGACGTCCTGGGCGGCGCGCCAGTCGGCGGGGGCGGCGTCGGCGAAGCCGCGCCAGCGGGCCACGAGCAGCAGCCGCCCGCGGGCGACGGGGAGCCAGGAGAGGTCCTTGAGGCTGTCGGCGAGCGCGTCCCAGTTGCGGCCCGTCCAGCCGGGCAGTGCGAGCGCGTCGGCGCAGCGGCCGAGGAAGGCGGCCTTGTCCCCGACGCCGTCGAGGTCGAGCACGGTGCTTGTCCAGCCGGTCGACCTGACCGCCTCCAGGACGGGGGCGAAGGCGCCGCCCTCGCCCGTCTCGCCGTTCTCCGTGGCCTGCATGGGGGCTCCCCTCGCGCGCTCGTGCTCCGGTCCGGCCGCGTCCCGCCCGGCTCCCGCGCCGCCCTCGGACGGGCGGGGCGCGCGGACGCGTCCCACGGTGCGGTGTTCCCCGGCGGGGCCGCGGCATGCGGGTCCCGGGCCGAAGGGCCCGCCGCGCGGTCCCCGGGGCTTGTCAGGCCGCGTCGGGGTCGGCGCGGTCGAGTGCCGGGTGCGGCAGCGGCTTGCCCGCCATCAGGAAGTCCGCCGCGACGGTGTCCGTGACCAGGCTTGTCACCAGGCCCGACCTGAGGACGGCGTCGATCGCGGGGGCCTTGCGGTGGCCGCCCGCGATGGCGATGACCTCGGGAATCCTGCGGAGCCTGTCCGCCTCCACGGTGATGCACCGCTCCCCCAGGTCCCGCCCGACCCGGCGGCCCTGCGCGTCGAAGAGGTGCGCGGACATCTCGGCGGCGGCCCCGAGCGTGGCGTAGTGCGCCCGGTCGTCGTCGCCGAGCATGTCGTGCACGGTGGAGATGCCCGGCTCCCAGGAGCCGATGGAGACACAGGCCACGGTCACCTTGTCGAAGTACTCGAAGGCGCGGGCGATCCCGGTCTGGTGGCGCAGCGCGTCGGCGGTGGCCGCGTCGGGCAGCAGCATCGGCGCGTAGATCGGGTGCGCCTCGCCGCCGGAGACCTGCGCGGCCCGCCGCACCGCCTCCACCGAGCCGCGGGCCGCGGTGCCCGCGTCGTACACGCCGGTGAGCTGGACGACGGTGCACGGCGGCAGCCGGTCGAGCGCGGCGGCCATGTGGATGGTGGACCTGCCCCAGGCGAGCCCGAGCACGTCGCCCTCGGCGACCAGCTCCCCCAGCAGGTCGGCGGCGACGGCGCCCAGGTTCTCCGGGTCGGGGGACTCGTCGGCCTCGGCAGGCGACTCCACGACGACGGCGTGCCGCAGGCCGTAGCGGGCGCGCAGGGCGTCGGAGCGCTCGGCGTCCAGCTCGGCGGGGACCCGGATCTCGATGCGTACGAGGTCACGTTCGAGGGCGGTCTCAAGGACCCGGGCGACCTTGAAGCGGCTCACCCCGAACTCCTCGGCGATCTGGATCTTCGATTTGCCCTCCAGATAGAACCGGCGGGCCATGGCGGCCGCCTGCACCAGCTCCGCGGGTCCCATCCGCAGAGTCGGTCGCCCCGCCGACATGCCAGACACGGCGTTCTCCTCACTGCTGTTCACATTCTGGATTCGCCGTTCATCCTCGCAGATGCGGCGCGGGCGTCGAGCCCCGAAGGGCGCCGTTCACGTACCTGTGGCCGAGTCGCCGCACAGCCGGTGCGCGGCGTGGCCGGTCAGTGACCGGCTGCCCAGGCCGCCGCGGACGTCGCCCCGGCCGCCTGCTCGCGCAGCGCGCGCACCGCGGCCGCCGGGTCCTTTGCGCCGTACACGGCGGAGCCCGCGACGAAGACGTCGGCGCCGGCCTCGGCGCACCGCTCGATCGTCTCGGCGGAGACCCCGCCGTCGACCTGGAGCCAGAGGTCGAGCCCGTGCTTGCCGATCAGCTCTCTGGTACGGCGGATCTTCGGCAGCATGATGTCGAGGAACGCCTGGCCGCCGAAGCCGGGCTCCACCGTCATGATCAGCAGCATGTCCAGCTCGGGCAGCAGGTCCTCGTACGGCTCCACGGGGGTGGCGGGCTTGAGCGCCATCGAGGCGCGCGCGCCCTTGGCCCTGATCTCCCTGGCGAGGCGCACGGGCGCGGCCGCGGCCTCCACGTGGAAGGTCACGGACGACGCCCCGGCCTCCACGTACCGGGGCGCCCAGCGGTCGACGTCCGCGATCATCAGATGGCAGTCGAGCGGGGTGCCGGTCGCCCGCGCCAGGGACTCCACGACGGGGACGCCCAGCGTCAGATTGGGCACGAAGTGGTTGTCCATCACGTCGACATGGAGCCAGTCGGCGCCCCGCACGGCCTCGGCCTCGTCGGCGAGGCGTGCGAAGTCGGCGGAGAGGATGCTGGGGCTGATCTGCGGGGCCATGGGTCCAGCCTGCCACGCCGCGGGCGCGGGCCGCGGCGTGGGGCGCCGCAGCGCACCTGCGGGCCCGCGCCGGGCTCAGGCGGTCCTGCGCAGCAGGGCCAGGTACATCGCGTCCGTGCCGTGCAGGTGCGGCCAGAGCTGGACGTCGGGGCCGTCCCCGAGGTGCGGCACGCCGGGCAGCAGGGGCCTCGCGTCGACGTGTTCCACCGCGCCGTGGCGCCGTACGGCGTCGTCCACGACCGCGCGGGTCTCCGCCAGGTGCGGGGAGCAGGTCGCGTAGCCGACGACGCCGCCGGGCCGCACCGAGGCGAGCGCCGTGCCGAGCAGGCCGCGCTGGAGCGGCCCGAAGCCCTCCAGGTCCTCGGGGCGGCGCCGCCAGCGCGCCTCGGGGCGGCGGCGCAGCGCGCCGAGCCCGGTGCAGGGGACGTCGACGAGGACCCGGTCGAAGGTGCCGGGGCGCCACGCGGGGCGGGTGCCGTCGGCGGCGACCGTCAGCGCGGGGCCCGGGTTGCCCGCGAGGGCGGCGGCGACGAGCCCGGCGCGGTGCGGCTGCTTCTCGGCGGCGAGCAGCGCGGCGCCGCGTTCTGCGGCGAGCCCGGCGAGCAGTGCCGCCTTGCCGCCGGGGCCCGCGCAGCCGTCGAGCCAGAGCCGGTCGGGCCCGTCGAGCGGGGCGGCGGCCAGCGCGAGCGCGACGAGTTGGCTGCCCTCGTCCTGCACGCCCGCGCGGCCCTCGCGTACCGCGTCGAGCGCGCCGGGCTCGCCGCCCTCGGTGAGCCTGACCGCGTACGGCGACCAGCGCCCGGGCTCGGCCTCCTGGCCCTCCCGGTCGAGCGTCCCGCGCAGTTCGGCCGCGGTGGACCTGCCGGGGCGTGCGGCGAGGGTGACCGCGGGGCGCTCGTTGTCGGCGGCGAGCAGTTCCTCGATGCCGCCCCGGCCGCCGCCGAGCGCGTCCCAGAGCGCGGAGACCACCCAGCGGGGGTGGGCGTGGACGACGGCGAGGTGGTCCTCGGGGTCCTCGTCGTACGGCGGGGCCACCAGGTCGAGCCAACCGTCGAGGTCGTGGCGGGCGATCCTGCGCAGGACGGCGTTGACGAACTTGGCCCGGCCGTCGCCGAGCACCACCCTGGCCAGCTCCACCGTGGAGGAGACCGCGGCGTGGGAGGGGATGCGGGTGCCGAGGAGCTGGTGCGCGCCGAGGCTGAGCACGTCGAGCACGGGCGGGTCGACCTCGCGCAGCGGCCGGTCGGCGCACTCGGCGATCACGGCGTCGTACGTGCCCTGGCGGCGCAGCGTGCCGTAGACCAGCTCGGTGGCGAGGGCGGCGTCCCTGGCGTCGAAGCCGCCCTTCTCGCGTGCGGCCCGCAGCAGGGGAGGCAGGACGAGGTTGGCGTAGGCGTCCCGCTCGTCCACGGCGCGCAGCGCGTCGAAGGCGAGGATGCGCACGGGGTCGCGCTGCGGCCTGCGGTAGGGCTTGCCGCCGCGGGGTCTGCCGCCGGGGGGCCTGCCGCCCGGTGCGGGGCGCGCGCCGCCCCGCTCGCCGCTCACGGGCGCTCCGCGCGGCGGGGGCGGGCGTCGTGCTCGGGGGGTGCCTGGGGTGGGGCGTTCAACAAGGTGCTCCGGCTGTGGTGTGGTGCGGCCGTGGGGCCGACCCGCGGCCTCCTGTGTGGGCCACGTCAGCCTACGTCGCCGTCGCCGAGCCGCTCCCCCGGGGCGAGGCGGGCGCCGCGTGCCCAGTCGGCCGCGCGCATCGGCTTCTTGCCCTGGGCCTGCACCCACAGCAGCTCGACGGCGTGCGACCCGGTGCCCACGTGCACGGTGTTCTTGCCCGCGGACAGCTCCCCGGGGGCGAGCCCTGTGACGGCGGGGGCGAGGGTGGCGGCGACCAGCTTGAGGCGCTCGCCGCGGAAGCCGGTCCAGGCGCCGGGGGCGGGGGTGCAGGAGCGCACCACGCGGTCGACGCGGAGGGCGGGGGCGCGCCAGTCGACGCGGGCGTCCTCGACGGTGATCTTGGGCGCGAGGCTGACGCCCTCGGCGGGCTGCGGCACGGCCTCCAGGGTGCCGTCCTCGATGCCGTCGAGGGTGGCGGCGAGCAGCCCCGCGCCCGCGAGGGAGAGCCGGGTCAGCAGGTCGCCGCTGGTGTCGGTGGGCCTTACGGCCTCGGTGACGGTGCCGTAGACCGGCCCTGAGTCGAGGCCCTCCTCGATGAGGAAGGTGGAGGCGCCGGTGATCTCGTCGCCCGCGAGCACCGCGTGCTGCACCGGGGCGGCGCCGCGCCAGGCGGGCAGCAGGGAGAAGTGCAGGTTGACCCAGCCGTGGACGGGCACGTCGAGCGCGACCCTGGGCAGCAGCGCCCCGTAGGCGACCACGGGGCAGCAGTCGGGGCCGATCTCGCCGAGCCGGGCGAGGAACGCCTCGTCCCGGGGCCGCCCGGGCTTCAGCACCTCGATGCCGGCCTCCTCCGCGTGCCGCGCCACCGGGCTCGCCACCAGCGCCCTGCCCCTGCGCCCCGGCGCGTCGGGGCGGGTGACGACCGCCGCCACCTCGTGCCGCCCGGAGGCGATCAGGGCGTCAAGGGCGGGTACGGCGACCTCGGGGGTGCCTGCGAAGACGAGCATCATGGGTGGCTTCGGGCCTCTCGGGCGTGATCCTTCAGGGGCGGCGCACCAGTCTATGGGCCGGTCTACGGGCCGGGCGCCCTGCGGCTCGGGCGCCGGTACGCGGGGGCCGCCCACCGGTGCGTGCGGGCCGCCCCTGTGGTTCCGGCGCCCGTACCGCGGGCCGCGGCAGGCGGCAGGCGGCAGGCGGCAGGCGGCAGGCGGCAGGCGGCAGGCGGCAGGCGGCAGGCGGCAGGCGGCAGGCGGCAGGCAACGTGGCAGTAACACGCGGCCACCGCCGCGCCCCCGTGCCTCGCCCACGACCCCTCGGCCTCCGACCCCCGACCCCCGACCAAAAAAAGCAAGATTGTCGCATTCGTACGCTCATGAACCGCCGCCGCCTGCTACACGCGCGCCCCGCCACCCCGGAGGCCGCCGCGGCACCGCGCACCCCGGCACCCCCAACACCGCGCGCCCCCACGCCCGCCCGTACCCGCCCGTACCGCGAGGGCGCCCTCCCGTACGGCCCCCACCTGTACCGGCGCGCGCCCGGCTTGTGCGGGAGCGGCCGGGGGCGCGCGCAGAACAGGGCGGCCCGGGCATATGCCAGCGCGCCCCGGGACCGTGACCACACCAGGCGTGGCGCGTTGGTCAAGACGGAGTTGACCACTGCGGGCCACGGCCCCAGCTCCATGGAGAACCCATTCAGTTCTGGTATCTGGTAGCGGCCGTCCAGGGCAGTCCCCGGGCCGGGGGCGCCGGACCAGAGGCACGATTCCCTTCCCACGCCGGTTCGAGAGGCTTGTTCATGGCCGACCACGCAACCCACGACGCCCAGGCACGGGCCAGCCTCCACCTGCTGGTCCGGGACATCGAGCGGGTCCGACGGCAGGTGGACGCGCTGCGCACCCTCACCGCCCAGCTTGGCAACGTATACCGCCCCCGGCGCTCGGGCCCCACCACCGGGTTCGTCGTCTACGGCCGGGCCCCGGCCCCGACCGTGCGGCTCGCCCAGGAGCTGCGGGACAGCGTGGAGACCCTGGTCACCGCCGCCGTCGACTTCGACCGCTCGCTCGGCTTCTCCTGGGACGCGGTCGGCTCCGCGCTCGGCGTCACCAAGCAGGCGGTGCACCGCCGCTACGGCACCAGGCGCGCCGCCGCCGACCGCCCCGCGAGCGAGACCGAGCGCCCCGCCGACACGGCCACCGGGCCGCACCCGCTGCCGCTCGCCCCCGCACTGCCCTCCTTGCCCGCCGCCCGCGGCCTGCCGACACAGCCGACCCCGGGCAGCCAGGGCCTGCGCGACGAGGCGCGGCCCGGCGCGCTGCCCGGGCCGAGGAACGGCTGAGCCGCACCGCGCGCTCCCCCGCCCCCTGCCCCATACACCCCGGGGCGGGGGCCCGCCGCGCCCGCCTCAGCCGATGTCGGGCGGGTCCACCCGCACCCGTACCGCCTCCGCGTCCGCGCGGCCCCCGCGCGCCATACGGGCCGCCTGCGCCGCCTTCAGCGCCGCCGCCAGGGCCGCGCCGCCGCCCGTCGGCACCCTGATCAGGGCGCGCTCCTCGGGCCCGCCCTGCGGCCCGGGACGCTCCCCGCGCACCGCGGGCACAGGCCCCAGCACCTCCGCCTCAGGCGGCAGCTCCGCCGCGTCGAGGAACGGGCCCACCGCCCCCGCGGGGCCCGACACCGCGGCCATCCTGGACACCGGGGGCAGCCCGAGCTGGGCCCGCTCCGACAGCTCACGCACCGCGTGCCCCACCGGGTCCCAGCGCACCAGGGCCTGCGCGGGACGCAGCGTGGCCTCCGCTACCAGCACCACCGTGCCCCCCGCCGCCTGGCTGCGCACCAGCGCCGCCGCGCCCAGCCAGGCACGCAGCGCCTCCTCGCCCGCCCGCAGGTCAGGACGGTTCAGCAGCGCCCAGCCGTCCAGCAACAGCGCCGCCGCATAGCCGCCCTCCGCGACCGGCTCCGCGCCCGGCGTGCTCACCACGAGCGCGGGCTCCCCCGGCACCGTGTCGAGCACCTGCTCGCGGCCCGACGTGCGCACCGGCACCGACGGGAACACCCGCCCCAGCTCCTCCGCCGTCCGCCGCGCCCCCACGACCTGCGCCCGCAGCCGCACGGAGCCGCACTCAAGGCAGTGCCACGCCAACTCGTCGCGCCCGCACCAGGCACACCGCAGCCGCGCCGCGTCCGGCGCCTGGAGCGGGCCCGCGCAGTGCCGGCAGCGCGCGGGCTCACGGCACCGCTCACACGCCAGCCTGGGCACATAGCCGCGCCGCGGCACCTGCACCAGGACGGGCCCGTGCCGCAGCCCCTCGCGCGCCGCCTGCCAGGCGATGCTGGGCAGCCGGGCCGCCCGCGCCGCCTCGTCCCTGGCGAGGTCGGTGTCGCCGACCGTACGCACCAGCGGCGCCAGCGCACGCACCCGCTCCCTGCCGGGCACCAGCGGCCCCGCCCAGCCCGACTCGACGAGCTGCGCCGCCTCCACCGTGCAGCCCACGTCGCCCAGCAGGAACGCACAGCCCTGGTGCGCGGCACGCAGCAGCAGCACCTCGCGGGTGTGCGGCATCGGCGACCTGGGGTCGCTGTGGCTGGTGTCGCCGTCGTCCCACACCGCGACCAGGCCCAGGTCGCGCACCGGCGCGAACATCGCGGCCCGGGTCCCGACCACCGCACGCACCGAGCCGCGGCGCACCGCGAGCCACTGCGCGTAACGCCGCTCGGGACCTGCCTCCGCGGCCAGCGCCGCGTGGTGCCCGGGCCCGAGGAGCGCGGTCAGCGCGGCGTCCACCCGCGAGAGCGTCCGCCCGTCCGGCACCACCACCAGGGCGCCGCGGCCCCCCGCGAGCGTCGCCGCCACCGCCCTGGCCACGGCCTCGGCCCACTGCGGCCCGGGCAGCGCGGTCCACACGGCGCGGGGCGCGGCACCGGAGGCGAGGGCGCCGAGGAACGCCGGGCCCTGCGGATAGTCGGCCCAGGGGCCGGGCTCGGGCGCCGGGGGCGGCCCGGGCGGCGGCGGGGAGGCGCGGGACTCGGCGCGGGCGCTGCGCGGCGGGATCGCGAGTTGCAGCACGTCGGCGAGGCTGCCCGCGTAGCGGTCAGCGACGGCCCTGGCGAGACCGAGCAGGCCGTCATCGAGCACCGGCTCGGGCGAGACGACCTGCGCGAGCGCGGCGAGCGGGCCCGCGTAATCGGACCGGGCGACGCGCTCCACCAGGAAGCCGTCGACGAGCCCGCCGCCCTCCCTGCGGCCCCCGCGCACATGGTGGCGCCCCGCGCCGAACCGCACCCGCACCCGCACCCCCGGCCTGGCCTGCTCGTCGAGGTCGCGGGGCACCGCGTAGTCGAAGTAGCGGTCGAGGTGCAGGACGCCCTTGTCGACGACGACCCTGGCCACCGGAAGCTCGGGCGCCAGCTCGGCGCCGCGCCAGGTGCGCGGCTTGGCCCGGGGAGCCGCGGCCTTGCGCACGGTGTCCCTGATCAGCGCCAGTTGCTCCGGCTCCTCGTCCTCACCGCTCACCCGGAAGTCCTCTCACCCGCCGCCGCCGGCCCACCTCCCATGATCCCCCCTCGCGGCCCCCGCCGCCGCGGGCCCGCGCTCCCCCGCCACGCCCGCCACAGCCGCCCCCGGAGCACTGGCCAAAAGGAAACGGGAAACTCCGGGAACCACCTTGCCCTCCCCGGGGGACGGGCCGATTCTGGCATGCGTCGCGGCAGCGCGACGTCCGTCATTCCGGGGGCTCTCAGGGGGTTCGTGTGCGGCACCAGTCACCTTCTTTCGGCGCGGAGTTACGCCGCCGCCGACTCGCCGCGGGGCGCACCATCGCGCACCTCGCGGCCGAGGTCCACTACAGCAAGGCACAGATCAGCAAGATCGAGACGGGGCACAAGCGCCCCACTCCCGAGTTCGCCCGCCTCTGCGACGAGGCGCTGGGAGCAGCGGGCGCGCTGGGCGCCCTGGTGCCAGGTGGCGGCGACGCGCAGGCCGGGAGCCCCAGCCGCCGCCAGATGGTCGCCCTCGGCGCGGCCTCCGTGCTCGCCCAGGCCCCCGCGGCGGCGAGCGCCCTCCCCCTCGAAGGCCCCGGCGGCACCCTCCTCGACGTCACCAGGGCCCTGTTCGACCAGTTCAGGACCCTCGGCCAGATAGCGCCCCCGGAGGCGCTGCTGCCCTCGCTGCGGCAGCAGACCCACCTGCTGAGGGGCCTCGCCTCACGCACCGGGCCGAGGACCGCCAGGGGCCTGCTTGTGCTGGCCTCGCGGCACGCCGAGTTCGCCGGCTGGATGGCCCAGGAGGCCGGGGACGACGGGGCGGCAGGCCGCCTCACCGACGAGGCGGTACGGCTCGCCGAGGCCGCGGGCGACCGCCACCTCGCCTCGTACGCGCTGGTGCGCAGGGCCCTCATGGCGTACTACCAGGGCGACGGCGAGGGCACGGTGGCACTGTGCAGGGGCGCCCAGTCGACGGCGCTGCCCGCCAGGATCAGGGGCCTCGCCGCCCAGTTGGAGGCGCAGGGCCACGCACTCGGCGGCGACCGCGCCGCGTACGAGCGCAGCCTCGACAACGCCCGCCGCAGGTTCGCGGCCGACGGCGACACGGACGGCGCCGAAGGCCCCATGCTCGGCACCACCCATGTCGCCGACCCCGCCGAGATGACCGCGGGCTGGTCCCTCTTCGACCTCGGCAGGCCCCGGGAGGCCGCGGCGGTGCTCGACGAGCAGTGCGCCCTCATCCCCGGGCACGCGCTGCGCACCATCGCCCGCTACGGCGTCAGACGCGCCCTCGCCCACGCCGTCGCGGGCGAGGTCCCGCACGCCTGCGAGGTGGCGCGCCCGCTGCTCGGCACCGTGGCCACCACCGGCTCCGCGACCGTGCGCGCGGACGTGCGCCGACTGTCGCGGACCCTTACCCGCTACCGCACCCACCCGGCCGTACGCGACCTGGCCCCGGGACTCGCCGGAGCCCTCCACGCCCGCCAAAGCTAGGGCCTCTCCGTCAGAAGGCCCCTGACCCCGGGGCCCACCGGGCACCGGGAAGGGCCGCCACGCACCGGCGGCGGGCCCAGGACAGCAGACCGGATCGGAGCACAGCCATGCCCGATGTCTTCCTCAACTTCCGCACGGGCGACGGCGACCAGCTCGCCGCCCATCTCGACAGCGTGCTCACCCAACGCTTCGGAAGAAACATCGTCTTCCGCGATAGCAAATCGATCAGGCCAAGTACGCGCTTCCCCCAGGAACTGATCAGGAACGTACGTCGCAGCCGTGTGCTGCTCGCGCTGATCGGCCCCAACTGGGCCGCGTCGGCGCTGCTGCACGACCCGGCCGACTGGGTGCGCCGGGAGATCGAGGAGGCCGCGACCTGCGAGATCCCGATCCTGCCCGTCCTCAACGGCAAGGGCACCGCGCTGCCGCGCAGGGACCAGCTCCCGACCTCGCTCGCCCACCTCACCGAGCGCCAGTACCTCAGCTACACCACCCGGACCAGCGAGACCGATCTCGACCGCATCGCGGCGGAACTCCTCGAACTCATCCCGGAACTGAACGTCCCGAAGGAGCCCCCCTCCGCCCCCGGCGGCCCCGGAACCAACAACTCCGTCTCCGGCGGCATCCACGGCACCGTCATCCAGACGGGCCCCGTGGGCGGCGACGTAGGGGGCGCCATCGGAGGCACCGTGATCAGGGAGAACACCGGCCCCGTCCACACCGGCCGCGGCGACATCCACCACTCGGCCCCCCACTTCCACGGCTCCCACGGCACATACGTCGCGCGCGACAGCTACGGGGGCCCGTATGTGAACGGCGAGAACCACGGCGGAATCGGCAACACATACAACGAGCCCCCACGCGCCGACGAGCCCCGGGAGGACGGGGACGGAGACGAACGGCGTTGAAAGCCACTTGCCGTCCGCGGGCCCCGCATGCTGACACTGCCCCATGACCTCCCGAACTGCCAGGGCGCCCCGAGAAACCCTCCCCGACGGGGGGCTCGTGCTGGAGGTGGCGGGGAGTGGGGTGCGGGTGCCGCCGTTGTGTTTTGTGGGGGAACTGGAGCGCGGGTGGGTGTTGCGGCAGGGGGAACGGGTGGTGGTCGAGGGGCGGTTGGAGGGCGGTGGGTGCTGTCGTGACCTGCGGGTGCGGCGGCTGCCCGGACACCGCTCGCCGCTGCCGCCGCTGTCCGCCGCCGCGATGCGGGCCGGTGGGAGCTGGCCGCACCGCTACGCGCGATGGCTTGAGGAGACGGCGTACGGCCCGTTGCACCGGGGGCGCTGGCGGCTCGCACCGCGCGAGGTGTTCGCGCCGGGCATCTGGGGCCCCGACCTGGTGCGGGAGTGGCCGGAGACCACCATCGAGCTGCTGTGCGGGGGCGGCTGGCACGGCGTGCTGCCGCTGCGTCCGCTGCCGGAACCGGACTCCGGGCATGTGAAGGCGTGCCGCAAGCACGCCAGGGAGGGGACCCTGGCGCCCGTACTGCTGTGGTGGGTGTCGTTCCTCGACGGCTGGGTGCTCCTCGACGGGCACGACAGGGCCGCCGCCGCGCTCGCCGAGGGGGCGCCGCCGGCCTGTGTGGAGCTGGTGCGGGTCCCGGACGACGCCGCGTGGCGGGCGAGCGCCGCCGGTCTCAGCGAGGCGCACCGGCACCTGACGGACCGGCTGGCCGCGCGCCCCGCAGGCCCCCACACCGCGCGCCAACGGCACGCCGTGGAGCGGGGCTACGCCGAAGCGCTCGCCACACTGCCGTACGACGCCGCCCCCACCGTCGTCTTCGAGGACGCCGGAAACTGAGAACGCGCCCGGACCCCGAAGGGCCCGGACGCGTCCGCGTCGATCAGATGCCGGCGGCCTGGCGCAGGGCGTCCACCCGGTCGGTGCGCTCCCAGGTGAACTCGGGCAGCTCACGCCCGAAGTGCCCGTACGCCGCGGTGTTGGCGTAGATCGGGCGCAGCAGGTGCAGGTCGCGGATGATCGCGGCCGGGCGCAGGTCGAAGACCTCGGAGATGGCCGCCTCGATCCTGGCGGTGTCGACGGCGTTGGTGCCGAAGGTCTCCACGAAGAGGCCGACCGGCTCCGCCTTGCCGATGGCGTAGGCGACCTGGACCTCGCAGCGGGTGGCGAGCCCGGCGGCGACCACGTTCTTGGCGACCCAGCGCATCGCGTAGGCGGCGGAGCGGTCGACCTTGGACGGGTCCTTGCCGGAGAAGGCGCCGCCGCCGTGGCGGGCCATGCCGCCGTAGGTGTCGATGATGATCTTGCGGCCGGTGAGTCCTGCGTCTCCCATCGGGCCGCCGATCTCGAAGCGCCCCGTGGGGTTGACCAGCAGCCGGTAGCCGTCGGTCTCCAGCTTGATGCCGTCCTCGACGAGGGCCTTCAGCTCGGGCTCGACCACGAACTCGCGGATGTCGGGCGCGAGCAGCGACTCCAGGTCGATGTCGCTCGCGTGCTGCGAGGAGACCACCACGGTGTCGAGGCGCACCGCCTTGTCGCCGTCGTACTCGATGGTGACCTGGGTCTTCCCGTCGGGGCGCAGGTAGGGGATGGTGCCGTTCTTGCGGACCTCGGACAGCCGCTCGGAGAGCCGGTGCGCGAGCCGGATGGGCAGCGGCATCAGCTCGGGGGTCTCGTCGCAGGCGTAGCCGAACATCAGGCCCTGGTCGCCCGCGCCCTGCTGGTCGAGCGCGTCGCGCTCCGTGCCGCCGTCCTGCCTGGTCTCGTACGCCGTGTCGACGCCCTGGGCGATGTCGGGCGACTGGGCTCCGATAGAGACGGACACCCCGCAGGACGCCCCGTCGAAGCCCTTCTTCGACGAGTCGTAGCCGATCTCCAGGATCTTCTCGCGCACGAGCTGGGCGATCGGGGCGTACGCCTTCGTGGTGACCTCTCCGGCGACGTGCACGAGGCCGGTGGTGATCAGGGTCTCCACGGCGACCCGGGAAGTGGGGTCCTCGCTGAGGAGGGCGTCGAGAATGGTGTCGCTGATCTGGTCAGCGATCTTGTCAGGATGTCCCTCGGTGACGGACTCCGAGGTGAACAGGCGGCGGGACACATCGCTCCCTGGGGTCGCAGCGGCTGCTGACTGATCTGTGCGGTCGGCCCGGGAGCTGCGCCCGGAACCGGCCTCGCCCTAGTTTATCGGTCGCCCTGCGGCGCCGCCCCGGCGTCTCGCCACTTGGGAGCCGCCGAGGGTTCGGGCGTACGCGCATTCTGCGGCAGGAACGGGCCCGCTGCCAGGGGCGTGAAGGTGCTGTCGTGAGGTACGGGGCGGGCGTGCCGCGGGCGGCGGGGCCCGTACGGGCCGTGTGCGCCCGGCGTACCCGCAGGGTGGGCGGCCCGTGGAGCCGCCGGGTCCCGGGCGGGGCGTGACAAAGATTTCACCGCCATTTCACCCGGATGTCCGCCACGGGAGCGGCGGCGGGCGGGCCGCGCTGCTCAGCCGAGGCGGGCGGCCACCAGGTCCCAGACGGCGTCGGCCAGCGCCTCCTTCGGCCCGTGCGGCACCGGGGTCTCACTGCCGTCGGAGCCGAGGATCACGGCCTCGTTGTCCTCCGCGCCGAAGGTCCTGCGCTCCCCCACCTCGTTGACCACGAGCAGGTCGCAGCCCTTGCGGCGGAGCTTGGCGCGGCCGTTGGCGAGGACGTCGTCGGTCTCCGCGGCGAAGCCGACGACGACCTGTCCCGGGCGTGCGCGGTCGGCCGCGGCCTCCGCGAGGATGTCGGGGTTGCGGACGAGGGCCAGCGGCTCGGGCTCCTGACCGTCCCGCTTCTTGATCTTCGCGGGGGCGTAGACGGCGGGCCTGAAGTCGGCCACCGCTGCGGCCATGACCACGGCGTCGGCGTCGGTGGCCGCTTTGAGCAGGGCCTCGCGCAGTTGCACGGCGGTGCCGACGGGCACCACGTCCACGCCCGCCGGGTCGGGCAGCGCGGTGTTGGCGGCGAGCAGGGTGACGCGGGCGCCGCGGGCCGCGGCGGTGCGGGCGAGGGCGTAGCCCTGCTTGCCCGAGGAGCGGTTGCCGAGGTAGCGCACGGGGTCCAGGGGCTCCCGGGTACCACCGGCGCTGACGACGACGTGCCGCCCCGCGAGGTCGGGCTCGCGCGCGCCGCGGGCCAGCAGCCGACGGCAGGCGTCGAAGATCTCGGCGGGTTCTGGCAGCCGCCCCCTGCCGGTGTCGGCGCCGGTGAGCCGGCCGCTCGCCGGTTCGAGCACCACGGCGCCCCTGCTGCGGAGCGTGGTGACGTTCTCCCTGGTCGCGGGGTGCTCCCACATCTCGGTGTGCATCGCGGGGGCGAACAGGACGGGGCAGCGCGCCGTGAGGAGCGTGTTGGTGAGGAGGTCGTCCGCGAGGCCGTGGGCGGCCCTGGCGAGCAGGTCGGCGGTGGCGGGGGCGACGACGACGAGGTCGGCGGCCTTGCCGATGCGGACGTGCGGGACCTCGTCGACGGAGTCCCAGACCTCGGTGGCGACGGGCTGCCCGGACAGCGCCGCCCAGGTGGCGGCGCCCACGAAGCGCAGGGCCGACGCCGTGGGCACGACGCGGACCTCGTGCCCCGACTCGGTGAGCCGCCGCAGCAGCTCACACGCCTTGTAGGCGGCGATGCCGCCGCCCACACCGAGCACCACCCGAGGCTTGCTCACCCTTGTCCCTCCCGGTCGCGGGGCGCTACTGGCCGGGGGTGCCTTCCACGGCCTCCGACGTCAGCAGGCCCGCGTTGATCTCGCGCAGCGCGATGGAGAGCGGCTTCTCGTGGACGTGGGTGTCGACCAGCGGGCCGACGTACTCCAGCAGGCCCTCGCCGAGCTGGGAGTAGTAGGCGTTGATCTGGCGGGCGCGCTTGGCCGCGTAGATCACGAGGCTGTACTTGGAGTCCGTGGCCTCAAGCAACTCGTCGATGGGCGGGTTGATGATGCCCTCGGGCGTGGTGGTGGAAGAGGACACGCTCTGCCTTCCGGAAAAGGGATCAAAAGGGTTCATGGTGCTTCACAGCCTTTGGTGCCTGTGTGCCGTGCCGGTGCGGGCCGTCGCCCCGCGGTACTGGCAGTACCGGCAGTACTGGCGGCCGGTCCGGGTTCCCGTACCACGATCACACAACGTTCATCAAGGCTAGCAGCTCCTGGGAAACGTCCTCGACGGAGGTGTTGACCAGGGTGGTGTCGAACTCCGACTCGGCGGCCAGCTCGACCCGGGCGGCGTCGAGGCGGCGCTCGATGACCTCGGGGCGCTCCGTGCCGCGGCCGGTGAGCCGACGCACCAGCTCCTCCCAGGAGGGCGGGGCGAGGAACACGAGCAGCGCGTCCGGCATGGACGTGCGCACCAGCCGGGCGCCCTGGAGGTCGATCTCCAGCAGGACCGGTTCGCCGGCGGCGAGCCGCTCCATGACGGCGGCACGGGGCGTGCCGTAGCGGTTGCCGGCGAACTCGGCCCATTCGAGCAGCTCGCCGTTGGCGACGAGCTTGTCGAACTCCTCGTCGGAGACGAAGAAGTACTGCACCCCGTCGCGCTCGCCGGGACGGGGCGGCCGGGTGGTGGCCGACACCGAGAGCCAGACCTCGGGGTGCTGCTTGCGCATATGCGCGACGACCGTGCTCTTGCCGACCCCTGAGGGGCCGGAGAGCACGGTCAGCCGCTGGCGTGCGCCCGGGGGCTTAGGGGTCGTCCCCCTGGATGTTGCAGGCATGGGGCGATTATCCAGGTTCCCGGGGGTGCCCTGGAACGTCAGGCGGCGTTGCCGCCGAACTCGCGTTCCAGGGAGGCGATCTGGTTGGAGCCGAGGCCGCGCACGCGGCGGCTCTCGGAGATGCCGAGTCGCTCCATGATCTGCTTGGCGCGGACTTTGCCCACGCCCGGCAGGGACTCAAGGAGGGCGGAGACCTTCATCTTTCCGATGACGTCGTTCTCCTGGCCCTGCTTGATGACCTCGTGAAGGGAGGCGCCGGAGTGCTTGAGTCGATTCTTCACCTCGGCCCGCTCCCGGCGAGCCGCGGCGGCCTTTTCGAGCGCGGCTGCGCGCTGTTCAGGGGTAAGGGGCGGAAGAGCCACGCCTACGTCACCTCGGATGTCGAACTTGTCGGATACGGACCGGTGAGGAACCTAGTCGCCCCTCACCTGGGGAGCAACGAGCAACGCCTTGCCCGTGCGCTCTCGACGGAGACTAGCGGCCAAGACGGCCGCAGTCAGCGAGAACAGCGGAAAAGTCCTGGTCAGCCTTTGCCGAGCCGGACATTTGCCGCGAATAGCCGTAGTTTTCCTGTCAATACGGCGACTTCTTCGGGCCGCGGAGGGCTCAGGAGCCCGTCACGGCGCGCCCGATTTCCTCCGCGTACCGCTCCGCGGCGCCGCGGAGGGCCGCGGGGGCGGGCCCGTGCCGCAACACGCCGCGGCTCACGTTCGGCACCACCCGGCGCACCGCGGGGCCGAAGAGCGCGGGGAGGTCCGCGGGGGTCGCGCCCTGGGCGCCGATGCCGGGTGCCAGGAGGGGGCCGCCGAAGTCGAGCGGCGCGTCCGCGAGCCCGGCGAGGGTGGCGCCGACCACGGCGCCGAAGCTGCCGAGCCCGTCCGCGCCCCGGTTCTCGGCCGCGAGGTCGTCGAGGACCCCGGCCGCCACCGTGCGGCCGTCCGCGCGCCGTGCCCCCTGCACCTCGGCGCCCTCCGGGTTCGAGGTGAGGGCGAGGACGAAGAGGCCGGCGCCGTGCTCGCGGGCCGTGTCGAACGCGGGGCGCAGCGCCCCGTAGCCGAGGTAGGGCGAGACCGTGAGCGCGTCGCTGAACAGCGGCGCGTCCCGGTGCAGGAAGGACTCGGCGTACGCGGCCATGGTGGAGCCGATGTCGCCGCGCTTGGCGTCGGTGACGACGAGCGCGCCCGCCGCCCTGGCGTCGGCCACGGTGCGTTCCAGCACGGCGACGCCGCGGGAGCCGAAGCGCTCGTAGAAGGCGCTCTGCGGCTTGAGGACGGCGACCCGGTCGGCCAGCGCCTCGACGACGGTGCGGCTGAAGCGTTCGAGACCGGTGACGGAGTCGTCGAGGCCCCAGGCCGCCAGCAGCGAGGCGTGCGGGTCGATGCCGACGCACAGCGGCCCCCGCTCGTCCATGGCGCGGCGCAGCCGGGTGCCGAAGGGGGCGTCATGGGTCATGGTGCTGCTCCTTGTCGATGGCTGGGTCGCTACGGGGTCGGGGGCGCGGGGGTCAGGCGCCGTTCTTCGCGTGGGCGCCGACCGCCTCGGCCAGGCCGGTGTACGGGGAGGCGCGCAGCCGGGCCGCCAGGCCCTTGTGGACGGCGCGGGTGAAGAAGGGGCCCCGGTAGATGAAGCCGGTGTAGCCCTGGACCAGGGTGGCGCCCGCCAGGATGCGCTGCCAGGCGTCCTCCGCGGTCTCGACGCCGCCGACCCCGACGAGGGTGAGCCGGTCGCCCACGCGCCCGTACAGACGGCGCAGCACGGCCAGGGAGCGGTCGGCGAGGGGCGCGCCCGACAGGCCGCCGGTCTCGGCGGTGAGCCCGGGGTCCGAGGCGAGGGCGTGTCCCCGGGGGCCCCGGGCGCCTTCGCGGGCGACGGTGGTGTTGGTGGCGATGATGCCGTCGAGGCCGAGGTCGAGCGCGAGGTCGGCGACGGCGTCGATGTCGGCGTCCGCGAGGTCGGGCGCGATCTTCACCAGGAGCGGCACCCGGCGCCCGGGGGCGCCCCGGTCGGCGGCGGCGCGCACGGCGGTGAGCAGCGGGCGCAGCCGCTCGGCGGCCTGGAGGTCGCGCAGCCCCGGCGTGTTGGGCGAGGAGACGTTGACGACCAGGTAGGCGGCGTGCCGGGCGAGGCGTTCCGCCGAGGTGACGTAGTCCGCGGTGGCCTCGCTCTCCGGGGTGGTCTTGTTCTTGCCGATGTTGACGCCGACCGGCACCCGGAAGACGGGCCGCCGGGACGCGAGGCGGGCGGCGACGGCGGCGGAGCCCTCGTTGTTGAAGCCCATGCGGTTGATCAGGGCGCGGTCGGCGGGCAGCCGGAAGAGGCGGGGCGCCGGGTTGCCGGGCTGGGGCCGTGCGGTGACGGTGCCGATCTCCACGTGGTCGAAGCCGAGCAGGGCGAGCCCGTCGACGCCGTGGGCGTTCTTGTCGAAGCCCGCGGCGAGCCCGAAGGGGCCGTGCATCCGCAGCCCCAGGGCCTCCGTGCGCAGCTCACGGTAGCGGGGCGCGAGGACGGCGGCGGCGAGGGTGCGCAGCACGGGCACCGCGGCGGCGAGCCTGATCAGCGCGAAGGCGAGCCGGTGCGCGCGCTCGGCATCGAGCCGCCGCAGCACGAGGCGGAAGAGGAGGGGGTACATGGCGGTGCCGTTCACGGGAGGGGGCGGAGGGGCGCCCGACGGGTGCCGGGCGGCGGGGGCGCCCGACCGGTGCCGGGCGCCCCTCGTTCAGTCGCGGGCGGCGATCAGGTGGGCGGCGTGCTCCTGGAGGGAGCGGACGCCGACGTCGCCGTGGGCGAGGGCGTCGATGCCCTGGACGGCGGCGGCGAGCGCCTGCACGGTGGTCAGGCAGGGCACGCCGCGGGCGACGGCGGCGGTGCGGATGTCGTAGCCGTCGAGGCGGCCGCCGGTGCCGTAGGGCGTGTTCACGATGAGGTCGACGGCGCCCTCGTGGATGAGCTGGACGATGGTCTTCTCGCCGCCCGGGCCCTCGCCCTCGAAGTGCTTGCGCACGGTGGTGGCGCCGATGCCGTTGCGCCGCAGCACCTCGGCGGTGCCCGCGGTGGCGAGGAGTTCGAAGCCGTGCGCGGCCAGCGCCCTGGCGGGGAAGACCATGGAGCGCTTGTCGCGGTTGGCGACGGAGATGAACGCCCGGCCCTTGGTGGGCAGCGGCCCGTACGCCCCGGCCTGGGACTTGGCGTAGGCGGTGCCGAAGACGGAGTCGATGCCCATGACCTCGCCCGTGGAGCGCATCTCGGGGCCGAGGACGGTGTCGACGCCGTGCCCGCGGGTGTCCCGGAAGCGGGACCAGGGCAGCACGGCCTCCTTGACGGAGATCGGCGCGTCGAGCGGCAGAGTGCCGCCGTCGCCCTGGGCGGGCAGCAGGCCCTCGGCACGCAGCTCGGCGACGGTGGCGCCCAGGGAGATGCGCGCGGCGGCCTTGGCCAGCGGCACGGCGGTGGCCTTGGAGGTGAAGGGGACGGTGCGGGAGGCGCGGGGGTTGGCCTCCAGCACGTAGAGGATGTCCCCGGCCAGGGCGAACTGGATGTTGATGAGACCGCGAACGCCGACGCCGCGGGCGATGGCCTCGGTGGAGGCGCGCAGCCGCTTGATGTCGTGGCCGCCGAGGGTGATGGGGGGCAGCGCGCACGCGGAGTCCCCCGAGTGGATGCCGGCCTCCTCGATGTGCTCCATGACGCCGCCGAGGTACAGCTCCTCGCCGTCGTAGAGGGCGTCGACGTCGATCTCGATGGCGTCGTCGAGGAAGCG
Source organism: Streptomyces sp. NPDC050560 (assembly GCF_044457285.1). Classification (NCBI taxonomy): domain Bacteria; kingdom Bacillati; phylum Actinomycetota; class Actinomycetes; order Kitasatosporales; family Streptomycetaceae; genus Streptomyces; species Streptomyces sp. NPDC050560. The sequence continues at coordinate 107,215 of NZ_JBITGT010000015.1, read as the reverse complement.
GTCGACGAGGACGGGCCTTGACGGGGAGATCTCGGTGGACTCCTCGATGTACGCGGCGAGCCGTGCCTCGTCGTAGACGATCTCCATGCCGCGCCCGCCGAGCACGTACGAGGGCCGTACGAGGACGGGGTAGCCGATCTCGTCGGCGATGGCCTTGGCCTGGGCGAAGGTGGTGGCGGTGCCGTGCTTGGGCGCGGGGAGCCCGGCCTCCGCGAGCACCCGGCCGAAGGCGCCGCGGTCCTCGGCGGCGTGGATGGCCTCGGGCGGGGTGCCGACGACGGGCACGCCGTTGTCCTTGAGGGCCTGCGCGAGGCCGAGCGGGGTCTGCCCGCCGAGCTGGACGACGACGCCCGCGACGGGTCCTGCCGCGGTCTCGGCGTGCACGATCTCCAGCACGTCCTCCAGGGTCAGCGGCTCGAAGTAGAGGCGCGAGGAGGTGTCGTAGTCGGTGGAGACGGTCTCCGGGTTGCAGTTGACCATGACGGTCTCGTAGCCCGCGTCGCCGAGCGCGAAGGAGGCGTGCACACAGGAGTAGTCGAACTCGATGCCCTGGCCGATGCGGTTGGGCCCGGAGCCGAGGATGATCACCGCGGGCCGCTCGCGCGGCGCGACCTCGCTCTCCTCGTCGTAGGACGAGTAGAAGTACGGGGTCTTCGCGGCGAACTCGGCGGCGCAGGTGTCCACCGTCTTGTAGACGGGGCGCACCCCGAGGGCGTGCCTGACCTCGCGCACGACGTCCTCGCGCAGCCCGCGCACGGCGGCGATCTGGGCGTCGGAGAAGCCGTGCCGCTTGGCCTCGGCGAGCAGCGCCGCGTCCAGCCTGGGCGCCGCGGCGAGTTCGTCGGCGATCTCCTTGATCAGGAAGAGCTGGTCGGTGAACCAGGGGTCGATCCCGGTGGCCGCCGACACCTCCTCCTGGGTGGCTCCGGCCCTGATCGCGGCCATCACGGTGTTGATACGCCCGTCGGTGGGCCGTGCGGCCTCCCGCAGCAGCTCCGTGCGGTCGCCCACCGGCCCCGTGAACGCGAACTGGCTGCCCTTCTTCTCCAGGGAGCGCAGCGCCTTCTGGAGCGCCTCGGTGAAGTTGCGGCCGATGGCCATGGCCTCGCCGACGGACTTCATGGTGGTGGTGAGGGTGGAGTCCGCCGAGGGGAACTTCTCGAAGGCGAAGCGGGGCGCCTTGACGACGACGTAGTCGAGGGTGGGCTCGAAGGACGCCGGGGTCTGCTCGGTGATGTCGTTGGGGATCTCGTCGAGGGTGTAGCCGACGGCGAGCCGGGCGGCGATCTTCGCGATGGGGAAGCCGGTGGCCTTGGAGGCGAGCGCGGAGGAGCGGGAGACCCGGGGGTTCATCTCGATGACGATGACCCGGCCGTCGGCCGGGTTGACGGCGAACTGGATGTTGCAGCCGCCGGTGTCGACACCGACCTCGCGGATGACGGCGATGCCGATGTCGCGCAGTATCTGGTACTCGCGGTCGGTGAGGGTCATCGCGGGAGCGACGGTGATGGAGTCCCCGGTGTGCACGCCCATCGGGTCGAAGTTCTCGATGGAGCAGACGACGACCACGTTGTCGTTCTTGTCCCGCATCAGCTCCAGCTCGTACTCCTTCCAGCCGAGGATGGACTCCTCCAGGAGCACCTCGGTGGTCGGGGAGAGCGCGAGCCCGGTGCCCGCGATACGGCGCAGCTCCTCCTCGTCGTGGGCGAAGCCGGAGCCGGCGCCGCCCATGGTGAAGGAGGGGCGCACCACGACCGGGTAGCCGCCGAGGGTGTCGGCGCCCGTGAGGACGTCGTCCATGGTGTGGCAGATCACGGAGCGGGCGGACTCGCCGTGTCCGACGGTGGTGCGTACGGCCTCGACGACGTGCTTGAACTGGTCGCGGTCCTCGCCCTTGTTGATCGCGTCGACGTTGGCGCCGATCAGTTCGACGCCGTAGCGGTCGAGGGCGCCCGAGCCGTGCAGGGCGATGGCGGTGTTGAGCGCGGTCTGGCCGCCGAGGGTGGGCAGCAGCGCGTCGGGCCGCTCCTTGGCGATGATGCGCTCGACGAACTCGGGGGTGATCGGCTCGACGTAGGTGGCGTCGGCGATCTCCGGGTCGGTCATGATCGTGGCCGGGTTGGAGTTGACGAGGATGACGCGCAGGCCCTCGGCGCGCAGCACGCGGCATGCCTGGGTGCCCGAGTAGTCGAACTCGGCGGCCTGGCCGATGACGATCGGTCCCGAGCCGATGACCAGGACGGACTGGATGTCGGTGCGCTTAGGCACGCTGGTCCTCCATCAGGGACGTGAAGCGGTCGAACAGGTACGCGGCGTCATGGGGACCCGCGGCCGCCTCGGGGTGGTACTGGACGCTGAACGCGGGCCGGTCGAGCAGCCGCAGGCCCTCGACGACCTGGTCGTTCAGGCAGACGTGGGAGACCTCGGCGCGGCCGTAGGGGGTGTCGCTGACCCGGTCGAGCGGGGCGTCGACGGCGAAGCCGTGGTTGTGCGCGGTGACCTCGACCTTGCCTGTGGTGCGGTCCTGCACCGGCTGGTTGATGCCGCGGTGGCCGTACTTCAGCTTGAAGGTGCCGAAGCCGAGTGCGCGGCCGAGGATCTGGTTGCCGAAGCAGATGCCGAACAGCGGGATGCCGCGCTCCAGCACGGCCCGCATCAGCGCGACGGGGTGGTCGGCGGTGGCGGGGTCGCCGGGGCCGTTGGAGAAGAACACCCCGTCGGGGGCGAGCGCGAACAGTTCGTCGGCGGTGGTGGTCGGGGGCACGACGTGCACCTCGATGCCGCGCTCGGCCATCCGGTGCGGGGTCATGCCCTTGATGCCGAGGTCGACGGCGGCGACGGTGAGGCGCGCCTGGCCCGGGGGCAGCGGGGCGCCGTCGGGGCCGAGCGCGGGGACGGTGTAGGGGCGGTCGGTGGCGACCTCGTCGTAGAGGTCGGCGCCGGTCATCTCGGCGGCGGAGCGCACCCGGTCCAGCATGGCGGCCTGCTCGGGCAGGGCGTTGCCGGAGAAGATGCCGACGCGCATGGCGCCGCGCTCGCGCAGGTGCCGGGTGAGGGCGCGGGTGTCGACTCCGCTGATGCCGACGACGCCCTGGGCGGCCAGCTCCTCGCCGAGGGAGCGGCGGGCGCGCCAGTTGGAGTGGCGGCGGGCGGGGTCGCGTACGACGTAGCCGGCGACCCAGATGCGCGCGGACTCGGGGTCCTCGTCGTTCGCCCCGGTGTTGCCGATGTGCGGGGCGGTCATCACGACGACCTGGCGGTGGTACGAGGGGTCGGTCAGGGTCTCCTGGTAGCCGGTCATGCCGGTGGAGAAGACCGCCTCGCCGAAGGTCTCGCCGGTGGCCCCGTAGGCGCGGCCGTGGAAGGTCCTGCCGTCCTCAAGGACGAGGACGGCGGGCGGCTCGCCCCCGCGCGGGGCGGTCGCGCCGGGGCTCCAGGGGGTCGTGCCGGTCGCTGCGGTCATGGTCGCGCGCCTTCCTTCCGGTCTGTGCTGGGGGCGTCGGCCCGGCGGGCCCGGGCCGCCACGTCGCGTACGGCCTCGGCCCACTCGGGCTGCCGGGCGGCGTGGTCGGCGCGGAAGCCGGAGTCGAGCAGCCGGTCGCCGTGCGCCCAGGTGACGATGAGCAGTCCGCCGCCGGTGAGGACCTTGCCCGCGATGCCCGCGCCGACGCGGGCGCCGCGCAGCCGCTCCGCGGGGACGAAGAAGTCGGCGGCGCCTGGGCGGCGGACGTCGAGGCCCGCGTCGGTGAGGGTGAGGGCGGCGCGGCTGCGGCTGCCGAGGCCGTGGGCGACGATGCGGTCGAGCCACTGCCCCGCGGTGGTGGAGCCGTGGTAGCGGCCGGTGAGGGTGCGCAGCGCGTCCCCGGGCTCCGCGGGGGCGGCGGGCAGCGGGGGCAGGTCGCCCTGGAGGGTTGCGCGCCACTTCCAGCCCTGCCGCATCAGCCAGTACACGAGGGCGACGAGCAGCAGCAGGGCGACGAGCCAGGCGATGCGCGCGGAGAGGTCGGTGACCTCGGCCGAGTGCGGCGCCGCCGCGGTCATGGGCGTCATACGAGCGTCCCGTCGGCGAGGGTGGCGCGGCCGCGCAGCCAGGTGTGGGTGACGCGTCCCGGCAGCTCGCGGCCCGCGTAGGGGGTGTTGCGGCTGCGGGAGACCAGTGCGGCCGGGTCGACGGGGGCGCGGTGCGCGGGGTCGACGAGGGTGAGGTTGGCGGGCTCGCCCGCGGCGACGGGCCTGCCGTGGCCTTCGAGGCGGCCGATGGCGGCGGGCCTGGCCGACATGCGCTCGGCGACGCCCGCCCAGTCCATGAGGCCGGGCTCGACCATGGTCTGCTGCACCACGGACAGGGCGGTCTCCAGGCCGACCATGCCCATGGCGGCGGCGGCCCACTCGCAGTCCTTGTCCTCCTGGGGGTGCGGGGCGTGGTCGGTGGCGACGCAGTCGATGGTGCCGTCGGCCAGCGCCTCGCGCAGCGCCAGCACGTCGGTCTCGGTGCGCAGCGGCGGGTTGACCTTGTAGACGGGGTCGTAGCTGCGGACGAGTTCGTCGGTGAGCAGGAGGTGGTGCGGGGTGACCTCGGCGGTGACGTCCCAGCCCTTGGCCTTGGCCCAGCGCACCAGCTCGACGGAGCCGGCGGTGGACAGGTGGCAGATGTGGACGCGGGAGCCGACGTGGGCGGCGAGCAGTATGTCGCGGGCGATGACGGACTCCTCGGCGACGGCGGGCCAGCCGCCGAGGCCGAGTTCCGCGGAGACCACGCCCTCGTTCATCTGCGCGCCCTCGGTGAGCCTGGGCTCCTGGGCGTGCTGGGCGACGACGCCGCCGAACGCCTTCACGTACTCCAGGGCGCGGCGCATGATCACGGCGTCGTCGACGCACTTGCCGTCGTCGGAGAAGACGGTGACCCCGGCGGCGCTGTCGTGCATGGCGCCCAGCTCGGCGAGCTGCTTGCCTTCGAGGCCCACGGTGACGGCGCCGACGGGCTGGACGTCGCAGTAGCCGTGCTGCCTGCCGAGGCGCCAGACCTGTTCGACGACGCCGGCGCTGTCGGCGACGGGGAAGGTGTTGGCCATGGCGTGTACGGCGGTGAAGCCGCCGGCGGCCGCGGCCCTGGTGCCGGTGAGGACGGTCTCGGAGTCCTCGCGTCCCGGCTCGCGCAGGTGGGTGTGGAGGTCGACGAGGCCCGGCAGCAGCACGCGGCCCTCGGCGGCGACGGTGGTGGCGCCGTCGGCGTCGAGTCCGGTGCCGACGGCCGCGATGGTCCCGCCGTCGATCAGGACGTCGCGCGGCTCGCCGCCGAGCACCCGGGCACCGGTGATCAGGGTCTTGCTCATGGGTCAGCTCTCCCGAACTTGTTGGCTTGTCTCGGTGCCGGACGCGGGGCGGGCGGCGGTGGCGGGCGCGCCCGTGGCGGCGGGGGGCTCGTTGCCGCCGAGCAGCAGGTAGAGCACGGCCATCCGGATCGAGACCCCGTTGGTGACCTGCTCGACGACGGTGCAGCGCGGGGAGTCGGCGACCTCGGCGGTGATCTCCATGCCGCGGACCATGGGGCCCGGGTGCATCACGACCGCGTCCTTCGGCATGCGGTCCATGCGGTCGCCGTTGAGCCCGTACCGGCGGGCGTACTCGCGCTCGGTGGGGAAGAAGGCGGCGTTCATGCGCTCGCGCTGCACCCTGAGCATCATCACCGCGTCGGACTGGGGCAGGACCCGGTCGAGGTCGTAGGAGATCTCGCAGGGCCAGTTCCCTATGCCGACCGGGAGCAGGGTGGGCGGTGCGACGAGGGTGATCTCGGCGCCGAGGGTGTGCAGCAGGTCCACGTTGGAGCGGGCGACGCGGCTGTGCAGGATGTCGCCGACGAGGGTGACGTGGCGGCCCGTGAGGTCGCGGCCGATGCCCGCGTCCTTGCCCACGAGTCTGCGGCGCAGCGTGAAGGCGTCGAGGAGCGCCTGGGTGGGGTGCTGGTGGGTGCCGTCGCCCGCGTTGATGACGGCGGCGTCGATCCAGCCGGAGCCGGCGAGGCGCGCGGGGGCGCCCGAGGCGTGGTGGCGGATGACGACGGCGTCGATGCCCATGGCCTCCAGGGTCTGGGCGGTGTCCTTCAGGGACTCGCCCTTGGAGACCGAGGAGCCCTTGGCGGTGAAGTTGATGACGTCGGCCGACAGCCGCTTCTCGGCGGCCTCGAAGGAGATCCGGGTGCGGGTCGAGTCCTCGAAGAAGAGGTTGACGACGGTGCGGCCGCGCAGGGTCGGCAGTTTCTTGATGGGCCGGTCGGCGACCCTGGCCATTTCCTCGGCGGTGTCGAGGATGAGAACGGCGTCGTCGCGGGTGAGGTCGGCGGCCGAGATCAGATGGCGCTGCATCTTTCAGGCTCCACGGTGCAGTTCAGTGGTTTTCGGGCAGGCGGGGGCGGCCTTGCCCGCGGCGGGGCGGCGGCCCGGTGGGCGCGGGCTACGACCGGCCGGACGGGGTGCCGCGGGAGGCGGTGTCCGCGCCGTCGGCGAGCCCGAGCAGCACGGCGTCGCGGCCGTCCTCCTCGGTGAGCTGGACCCGTACCGTCTCGCGCAGCGACGTGGGGAGGTTCTTGCCGACGTAGTCGGCGCGGATGGGCAGCTCGCGGTGGCCGCGGTCGACGAGGACGGCGAGCTGCACGGCGCGCGGCCTGCCGATGTCGCCGAGGGCGTCGAGGGCGGCGCGGATGGTGCGGCCGGAGAACAGCACGTCGTCGACGAGGACGACGAGTCTGCCGTCGACGCCCGCCGCGGGGATGTCGGTGCGCGCCAGCGCGCGCGGCGGGCGCATCCGCAGGTCGTCGCGGTACATCGTGATGTCGAGCGAGCCGACGGGGACGCCGCCGCCCGTGATGCCGTCGAGCTTGGCGGCGAGCCGCTGGGCGAGGTGGACGCCCCTGGTGGGGATGCCGAGGAGCACCACGTCGTCGGCGCCCTTGGCGCGTTCGACGATCTCGTGGGCTATGCGGGTCAGGACGCGGGCGATGTCGGGGCCTTCGAGGACGGACCTCGGGGCGTCGCCTGGGTGTGCGGCCATAAGGAAAGGACCCCCTTCTCCGCCTCACGGGACGGACATTAAAGGACGTCGGACTGTTCCCGGCCACGGTACCAGGGTGCGGGCGGCCGTCCGGGGGCGGGGGTGGGCGCCGTCCGCCGGGGGCGGCGCCGGGCGCGGGGCCCTGACCTGGAGAGGCGCCGTGGGTACGGGGGTGGGCGCGGGGCGCGGGCGGGGGCTGAAAGGTGCCGTGGGCCCCGGTGGGACCCGTTCGGCTTGACGGAGCCAAGTCACGCTGCGTAACCTCACAGTGAGTCACCGTCCTTCGTCCTGGGAGCCATATGTCCAGCGAATACGCCAAACAGCTCGGGGCCAAGCTCCGGGCCATCCGGACCCAGCAGGGGCTGTCCCTCCACGGCGTCGAGGAGAAGTCCCAGGGACGCTGGAAGGCGGTCGTGGTCGGGTCGTACGAGCGTGGCGACCGCGCCGTGACCGTGCAGCGGCTGGCCGAGCTGGCGGACTTCTACGGGGTGCCGGTGCAGGAGCTGCTGCCGGGCACGACGCCCGGCGGGGCCGCGGAGCCGCCGCCGAAGCTGGTGCTCGACCTGGAGCGCCTGGCGCACGTCCCGGTCGAGAAGGCGGGCCCGTTGCAGCGGTACGCGGCCACGATCCAGTCTCAGCGCGGCGACTACAACGGCAAGGTGCTCTCGATCCGCCAGGACGACCTGCGCACGCTCGCCGTGATCTACGACCAGTCCCCCTCGGTGCTGACGGAGCAGCTCATCAGCTGGGGTGTGCTGGACGCGGACGCGCGCCGCGCCGTGGCCCACGAGGACAACTGACCCGGGCAGGGCCCGCCGCCTCGGGCGGTGACCCGCGAAAACGTCTCGCCAGAGGGGTGACACCACACCGGTGTCACCCCTCTGGCGTAATCGGAGGAAAATAATTCGACCCCCGGGCGGACGGACCGGACCGGCGGGGCGGACGGGGTGGCGGGGGCCGGGGCCCCCACCGTCACGCGTCCTCGCGCCGCAGGGTCGCCTTGAGGTCCCCGAGGCGGCCGAGCAGCCCGTTGACGAAGGCCGGGGACTCGTCCGTGGAGAACTCCCTGGCGAGCTGGACGGCCTCGTCGAGCACCACCGCGTCGGGCGTCCCGTCCACCCAGATCAGCTCGTAGGCGCCGAGCCGCAGGATGTTCCGGTCGACGACCGGCATCCGGTCGAGCGTCCAGCCGACGGCGTACTGGGCGATCAGCTCGTCGATCCGCTTCGCGTGCCGGGCGTAGCCCTCGACCAGCTCCATCGTGTACTCGCTTACCGGCGGCTGGCGCGTGTCGCTCCTGGCGTGGCGTATCCAGTCCGCGAGGACGGTCTCGACGCCCGCGCCGCGCTGGTCGCCCTCGAAGAGGATCTGGAAGGCGCGCTTGCGGGCCGTGTTGCGGGCGGCCACTCAGCCGTTCACCCGGCCGAGGTAATCGCTCGTCCGGGTGTCGACCTTGATCTTCTCACCGGTGGTGATGAACAGCGGGACCTGGATCTGGTGGCCGGTCTCCAGGGTGGCGGGCTTGGTGCCGCCGGTGGAGCGGTCGCCCTGGATGCCGGGCTCGGTCTCCTTGACGTTCAGCTCGACGGCGGCGGGCAGCTCCACGTAGAGCACCTCGCCCTCGTGCTGGGCGACCACGGCCTCGAAGCCCTCGATGAGGAAGTGGGCGGCGTCACCGACCGACTCCCGGCTGACGGGGAGTTGGTCGTACGTCTCCATGTCCATGAAGACGAAGTAGTCGCCGTCCATGTACGAGAACTGCATGCCGCGCTTGTCGACGGTGGCCGTTTCGACCTTGACGCCTGCGTTGAAGGTCTTGTCGACGACCTTCCCGGAGAGCACGTTCTTCAGCTTGGTGCGCACGAAGGCGGGGCCCTTGCCGGGCTTGACGTGCTGGAACTCGACGACGGACCAGAGCTGGCCGCTGTCGAGCTTGAGCACCAGGCCGTTCTTGAGGTCGTTCGTGGAAGCCACGGTTGCGGAATCTCCTGGACTGACTGTGGACGACCCCGGAGTGTGCGCCAGGGCCTGTCGTGGCCATTCCCGCCGGGGTCGCGACGCGAATGACCAGGCAGCCCCTAGAGCGCGAGCAGTTCCTTGGTCGTGATGGTGAGTAGCTCGGGTCCGCCGTCCGCTTCGGGGCGGACGACGAGCGTGTCATCGATCCGGACCCCGCCCCGGCCCGGGAGGTGGACCCCCGGTTCGACGGTGACCGGCACACAAGCGTCCAGTTTACCCATGGCCGAGGGGGCCAGCTTCGGGTCCTCGTCGATTTCGAGTCCGACGCCGTGACCAGTGAGCGTCGGCTGCCCCTCCGTGAAGCCCGCGGCGCCCAGCACCTGGCGCGCGACGCGGTCCACCTCGCCGCAGAGCACGCCGGGCACCAGCGCCTCGCGGCCGGCCCGCTGGGCGGCGAACACCAGGTCGTACAGCTCGATCTGCCATGCGGCCGGTGAGGTGCCGATGACGAAGGTGCGGCCGATCTCGCAGCGGTAGCCGCGGTAGACGGCGCCGAGGCACACCGAGAGGAAGTCGCCCTCCTCGACCCGCCGGTCGGTGGGCCGGTGTCCTGGGCGGCCCGCGTCGGGCCCGGTGGCGACGCTGGTGGGGAAGGCGCGGCCGTCGGCGCCGTGGTCGACGAGGCGGCGTTCCAGCTCCAGCGCGAGATGGCGTTCCGTGCGGCCGACCAGGATGGATTCGAGGAGTTCGCCGAGGGCGTGATCGGCGATCTCGGCGGCGATCCGCAGACAGGAGATCTCCTCCTCGTCCTTGACGTACCGCAGTTGCTCCACCGCTCCCCCGAGGTCGGCGAGGCGCAGCCCGGGCGCCGCGGCGCCGAGCGCCCGGTGCCTGGCCACCGTGAGGTCGTGCTCCTCGACCGCGAGGCTGTCGGCGCCCCCGACGGCCGCCATGTGCTCGGCCGCCGCGACCGCGGGGTCGGCGCTGCCCGGCGGCAGCACCCGGGTGCGCAGCGCGTCGTCGGGCTGCCCCTCGTCGGGACGGCCGCTGAGCGGCGCGGGGCACAGCAGCAGGTCCTCCCCACTGGAGCCGCCTGAGCCGCCGGAGGCCCCGAGGACGAGGACGACGGCGCCCGCGGGCGCCGCCCCGGAGAGATAGCGGACGTTGGAGGGGCGCGACACCAGCGCCGCGGCGCCGCCCATCGCCGCGCAGCGCTCACGGAGCCGGTCCCTGCGGTTCGCGTGCACCTCAGCCATGATCCCGAGCGTAGGCTCGGGCGCCGCCACGGGCCCGCCGGGTACGGCCGACCGTGGCAGCCGCCACCCGGCCGCCGTGCCGCCGTCGCCTGACACGGCGCGGGGCGCCCGCAGGGGCGCGGCTACCAGGGCGGCGGGCTCGCGATCGACTGGGCGAGGGCGCGGTCCAGGGCGGCGGCGGTGTCGGGCACCGAGAGCTGGCTGTTGTCGATGATGGGCAGCCCAGAGCCGTACCAGCCCGCCATCCTGCCGTGGATACGGGCCACTTCCTCGTCGGTCAGCCGGCGGTTGCCGTGCCGCTCGGCGTTGCGCTCCAGGACGATCTCCAGCCCCGGCAGCAGCACGACGGGCAGCAGCCCGGGGCCCACGTGGCGCTTCCAGCCGCCGAGCCCGACGACGGGGCGGTCGGGGAAGACGGCGTCGTCGAGGATGCAGGAGATGCCGTTGGCGAGGAAGTTGCGGGCGGCGAAGCCGCAGGTGCGCCGGGCGAGGCGGTACTGCGCCTCGGAGTTGTCGTTCCAGCCGGTCTGGGGGTCGGCGAAGCCGGAGCGCACCCACTCGCGCACGTCGTCGAGGCTGATGTGCGCGGTCGGCACCCGGCGCCGCTCGGCCCAGTACTGCGCGACGCTGGTCTTGCCCGCGCCCGCGGGCCCGATCAGCAGCACCGCGAGGGTGGCCGTGGCGGGGTCGACGGAGCCGGGCGCAGGCGGCTGCTCGGGCGCCGCGACGGGGCCGCCGGGCGGGAGCTGGACATGGCCGGTGGTGTCGGCGGCGGGGCGCGGCGGTACCGGACCCGAGCCGCCGTGGTGCCCGGGCGCGGGCGCGGGCGGCCCCGGCAGCGGCGGGGGCGGCGCGGGGTGGCCGAGCGGTGCCCCGGGCGGCGCGGGGGGCCCGGCGGGGTAGCCGGGCGGGGGCCCCTCGACCGCGGGGCCGTGGGGTACGGCGGGGCCCGCCGGGGGTGTCGCTTCCCCGGTGGGGCCCTGCCCCGGGTGAGGGGGCGGCAGCGGGGGTCCCGCTGGGTGCTGCATCCGCTGGCACTCCGTCTCGTACAGGTGCCCGACCGCTCGCGGTGAGCGGGGGGACAGAACTCTGCGCGGGCAGGGCCGACGACCCGCCGGTACCGAACGGTACCTTCCCGGGCCGCCGTTGTGTGAACGGCCCGGGTACCTGCCGAGTGCCCGGGGCGGGAGGCCGGGCCCGCCCGGCGTCAGCCGGCGAGTTCGCCGTAGGCGGCGAGCAGCACGGCCGGGTCGGGGCCCTCCAAGACGGACGGCTTGGCGAGCCCGTCGAGGACGATGAACCGCAGCAGGTCACCGCGGGACTTCTTGTCGACCTTCATGGTGGCGTGCAGTGCCTGCCACTGGTCCTGGCGGTAGGTCAGCGGCAGTCCGACGGATTCGAGGACGGCGCGGTGCCGGTCGGCGGTGGCGTCGTCGAGGCGGCCCGCGAGCCTGGCCAGCTCCGCGGCGAAGCGCATGCCGACGGCGACCGCGGCGCCGTGCCGCCAGGTGTAGCGCTCGTTCTTCTCGATGGCGTGCCCGAGGGTGTGCCCGTAGTTGAGGATCTCCCTGCGGCCCGACTCCCTCAGGTCGCCGGAGACGACGTCGGCCTTCACCCGCACCGACCGCTCGATCAGCTCGACGGTGTGCGGGCCCGCCGGGGTGCGGGCGGCCTCCGGGTCGGCCTCGATCAGGTCGAGGATGACGGGGTCGGCGATGAACCCGGCCTTGATGATCTCCGCGAGCCCCGAGACGTAGTCGTTGACCGGGAGGGTGTCGAGGGCGCCGAGGTCGCACAGCACCCCGGCGGGCGGGTGGAAGGCACCGACGAGGTTCTTGCCCTCGGCGGTGTTGATGCCGGTCTTGCCGCCCACGGCGGCGTCCACCATGCCGAGCACGGTGGTGGGCACCGCGATCCAGCGCACCCCGCGCAGCCAGGTCGCCGCGACGAACCCGGCGAGGTCGGTGCTCGCGCCGCCGCCGACCCCGACGACGACGTCGGAGCGGGTGAAGCCCGAGGTGCCGAGCACCTTCCAGCAGTAGGCGGCGACCTCGGCCGCCTTGGCCTCCTCGGCGTTCGGCACCTCGATGGTGACGGCCTCGCGGCCGAGGTCGGCGAGGTCGTCGCGGAGCGCGGCGGCGGTGGCGGCGAGCGCGGCCGGGTGGATCACGGCGACCCGGCGGGCGCGCTCGCCGACGAGGGCGCCGAGATCGCCGAGCAGCCCCCGCCCGATGATGACGTCGTACGGCTCGGCCCCCGCGGAGTCGGAGACGGTGACGCGGGTGGCGTGGGAGTCGGTCATGCGGGCTTCAGCTCCAGTGCGTCGAGTACGGCGGCGGCGACGTCCTCGGGTGTCCTGCCGTCGGTGGCGACGACGGCGCGCGCGACCTCGGTGTACAGATGGCGGCGCGCGTCCATCAGCTCCCGCCACTGGCGGCGCGGGTTGACCGCGAGCAGCGGGCGCCCCACACCGAGCCCGGTGCGCCTGACGGCCTCGTCGACGTCCATGGAGAGGTAGACGACGGGGAGCCCGGCGAGGAGCGCGCGGGTGGTCTCGGCGAGGATCGCGCCGCCGCCGAGCGCGAGGACGCCTGGGTGCTCGGCGAGGGCGGTGCGCACGGCGCGCTTCTCCGCCTCGCGGAAGTACTCCTCGCCGTCGTCCACGAAGATGTCGGAGATCTCGCGGCCCTCGGCGGCCACGATGTCGTCGTCGGCGTCGCGGTAGGGGACGCCGAGGCGTTCCGCGAGCAGCGCGCCCACGGTGGTCTTGCCGACGCCCATCGGCCCGACCAGCACGATCACGGGTCCGGTCACGGCGCTCACCTGATCCCGAGGTTGTCGAGGTAGGAGGCGACGTTGCGGCGGGTCTCCGCGACGCTGTCGCCGCCGAACTTCTCGGCGACGGCGTCGGCGAGCACCAGCGCCACCATCGCCTCGGCGACGATGCCCGCGGCGGGCACCGCGCACACGTCGGAGCGCTGGTGGTGGGCCTTCGTGGCCTCGCCGGTGGTGACGTCGACGGTGGCCAGCGCCTTCGGCACGGTCGCGATCGGCTTCATCGCGGCGCGCACCCGCAGCAGCTCCCCGGTGCTCAGACCGCCCTCGGTGCCGCCGGAGCGGCCGGTGGCGCGCCTGATGCCGTCGCCCGTGAGCACGATCTCGTCGTGCGCCTGGGAGCCCGGCACCCGGGCGAGGTCGAAGCCGTCGCCGAGTTCGACGCCCTTGATGGCCTGGATGCTCATCAGCGCCGCGGCGAGCCTGGCGTCGAGCTTGCGGTCCCAGTGCACATGCGAGCCGAGCCCGACGGGCACCCCGTACGCCAGCACCTCGACGACGCCGCCGAGGGTGTCGCCGTCCTTGTGCGCCTGGTCGATCTCCGCGACCATCGCCTTCGACGCGTCGGCGTCGAGGCAGCGCACCGGGTCCGCGTCGAGGCGCTCCACGTCGGACGGGACGGGCAGCACGCCGTGCGGGGCCCTGGCGCGGGCCAGCTCCACCACGTGCGAGACGATCTCGATCCCGGCGCTCTCCTTCAGATACGACCTGGCGATCGCGCCGAGCGCGACCCTGGCCGCGGTCTCCCTCGCGGAGGCGCGTTCGAGCACCGGCCTGGCCTCGTCGAAGCCGTACTTCTGCATCCCTGCGAGGTCGGCGTGGCCGGGGCGTGGGCGGGTGAGCGGGGCGTTGCGGGCGAGGCCCGCGAGGATCTCGGGGTCGACCGGGTCGGCCGCCATCACCTGCTCCCACTTCGGCCACTCGGTGTTGCCGACCATGACCGCCACCGGGGAGCCGAGGCTGAGCCCGTGCCGCACCCCGCCGAGGAAGGTGATCTCGTCCTGCTCGAACTTCATCCGGGCGCCGCGCCCGTAGCCGAGCCGCCGCCTGGCCAGGTGCCCCGCGACGAGTTCCGTGGTGACGGGGACGCCCGCGGGCAGCCCTTCGAGCGTCGCCACGAGAGCCGGGCCGTGCGACTCCCCCGCGGTCAGCCAGCGCATTCTGCTCAACGGTGCTCCTTAGCTCGCGCCCTGCATGGCGGCGGCACGCCCGGGTGCGCGGTCCGGGGTGCCCCCGCCGTCGATCCTCCCACGGCCGTATGGCACCGGGGTTGCCGGTCCACGGAGCGGAACGTACGCCGCGGTGGCCTCCCGGGTGCCCGCGGGGCGCCGCGCGTGGCGGGTCAGCCGCGGGCGGCGAGGGCGCGCTCGCCCGCCGCCCGCATGGCGTCGAGCGGCGCGGGCGCGCGTCCCGTCATCTGCTCGACCTGAAGCACGGCCTGGTGCACCAGCAGGTCGAGGCCGCCGAGGACGGCACCGCCGCGCCCGAGCCAGCGGGCGCCGAGCACCGTGGGCCAGGGCTCGTAGAGCACGTCGAAGAGGGTGCCGGGCCGCTCGGGCACCGCCTCGGCGAGCGCGTCGGTGGCGCCCGCGGGGGTGGTGGCGACGACGAGCGGCGCCCCGAGCCCTTCGGCGGCCCTCGACCAGTCGGCGGCGCGCACCGGGACGCCGAGGCGCCTGCCCCACTGCCGCATCTCATCGGCGCGCCGCTCGCCGCGCACGTACGCGGTGACCTCCCCGGTGCAGACGGTGGCGAGCGCGGCGAGCGCGGAGGAGGCGGTGGCGCCCGCGCCGAGCACGGTGGCGGACGGCACCCGCTCGACGCCGCGTTCGCGCAGCGCGGCGCGCAGCCCCGGGATGTCGGTGTTGTCGCCGTGCCGGCGGCCGTCGGCGCCGAGGACGACGGTGTTGACGGCAGCCACGGCGGCCGCGGTCTCGCTGACGGTGTCGAGCAGCGGCAGCACGGCCCGCTTGAGCGGCATGGTGAGGGAGAGCCCGGCCCACTCGGGCCCTAGCCCGTCGAGGAAGCCGGGCAGCGCGGCCTCGTCGGTCTCGAAGCGGTCGTACGTCCAGGTGTCGAGGCCGAGCGCCGCGTAGGCGGCGCGGTGCAGCACCGGGGAGAGCGAGTGGGCGATGGGCGATCCGAGCACGGCGGCGCGCCGGGCGTCAGTCGGCGGCATTGAACTTGTCCCTGAGCTTCTTGAAGTCCGCGTAGGTCTTGGCGAACTCGGTCTTGTCCTGGCCGTCGGTCGCCACGAAGTAGATCCAGCCGTCGTGGGTGGGGTTCAGGGCGGCCTGGAGCGCGGTGTCGCCCGGGTTGCCGATGGGCCCCGGGGTGAGGCCCTTCCTCGTGTACGTGTTGTAGGGGTCGTGGTTGCTGTTGACCTCCGACTCGCTGATGTGGATCTCGCTCTTGCCCATCAGGTAGTTGTACGTCGAGTCGAACTGTAGGAGGCCGTTGGTCTCGGTGTTCTGGGAGTCGAGGCGGTTGTAGACGACCTCGGCCATCTTGCGGAAGTCGTCGTCGGTCTTCCCCTCCGCCTGGACGAGGCTGGCGACGGTGATGAGTTCCCAGGGCCCGTCGAGGTGGAGCTTCTTGGCCTCGCCGGTGAGGTCGGCCTTGGTGTAGGCGGACTTGGCCCTGTTGACCATCTGCTGGAGGACGTCCTCGGGTTTCATGCCCTTGGCGACGGCGTAGCTGGAGGGGAAGAGGAAGCCTTCGAGGGGGTCCTTGACGTCCTTGTGGTTCTTCGCCCAGTCGGGCAGGCCGTAGTCGGAGGCGTTCTTGACGGCGGTGTCCTTGGTGGTGCCCGCCTTGAGCCCGAGCCGCTTGTCGATCTGGTCGTACACCCAGGAGTTGCGGCGGCCCTCGGCGACGATGAGGGTGTTGCGGCTCTTGGGCTCCAGCATCAGGCTGACGACGCTGTCGCCCGACATCTCCTTGTGGAGGGTGTAGGCGCCGTCCTGGATGGTCTGGCCCTTGGGGTTCTTCTTCTGGGCGGCCACGAAGGCGTCGACGCTCTTGACCACCCCGGCGTCCTTCAGCCTCTGGCCTATGACGTAGCCGCTCGCGCCCTCGGGGATGACCACGGTGACCACAGGGCCCGAGCCGGCGCCCGCGAAGTCCGGCGGCGGCCCGAACCTGTCCTCGTAGAACTGGTAGCCGAAGTAGCCGACGATGCCGATGCCGCCGCCGAGGACCAGGGTCACCACGAGGCAGGCGGCGCCGCTGCGGCGCTTCTTGCCGCCGCCGCCCGAACCGCCGCCGCGGCCCCTGCGGCCGCGGCGCCCGCCGTCGTCGGCCGCGCCGTCGTCGTAGTCGTCGTCCCCGTCCGCGAAGAAGGCGTGCTCGCCCTGGTCGGGGCCCGGGTCCCAGCCGGTGTCCTGGTCGGGGCCGCCCTCGGGTTCCGGCCTGCCGCGCCTGCCGCGCACCGGCCTCGGCAGCTCGGGGTCGTCGTACGGCTCGCCGCCCTGGGGCATGCCGCCGCCCTGGGGCGCGCCCGGGTTCGCGTACGGGTCCTGGGGCGGGCCGGGGGCGCCGTAGCCGCCGGGGGGCGTGGGGTCGGCGTAGCCGCCGGGTGCCGTCTGGTAGGGGTCGTAAGGGCCCTGGTGGGGGCCGGTCTCCCAGCCGGGGTCCAGGGGGCCGCCCGGGGCGTAGGCGCCGGGGGCCTGGGGATGGCCGGGCATCGGGTACTGCCCCGAGGTGTCGTGCGGGGGGTGGCCCTGGGGGGCCCAGCCGCCCGGCGGCCCCTGTACGGGGTACTGGCCCGTGTCCTGGACCGGGTACTGGCCGCTGCCGCCGTCCGGGACCTGGTACTGCCCGCTGTCGTACGGGCCCTGGCCGCCCGCGCCCTGCTGGTACGGGGCGCCCTGCCCCGCGTAGCCGCCCATGGCGGGGTACTGCCCGGTTCCGCCCTGGCCGTAGTAGGGGTCGGCGCCCTGCGCCGGGTACTGCCCGGTGCCCCCCTGGTCCTGGTAGTACCCGCCGTCCTCGGGCGCCTGGTAGTGGCCGGGGGCGGGCTGGGGCGGGTACTGCGTCGCGTACGGGTCGGCGGCGCCCTGCTGGGGGTAACCGCCGGGTCTGCTCACGGGGTTGCCCCACGCGTCGTACTGCTGGGGGGCTTCCTGCGGCTGGGTCTGGTACCGGGGCCGGCCGTCGTAGCCGCTCGGTGCCTGGGGGGCCTGCTGCCCGTCGTATCCGTAGTCCCCGTAGGGGTCCTCCGGATTCCAGGGTTCGGGACCTGGGCCCCGGCCATACTCAGTCATCAATCCCCTAGAGCCGCGAGTCGGGTGCCGCCCCGGCCGCAGCTCGTGCGGCGACGCGTCCGTCTCTGAGTCATGCGGCAGGTGTTCGAACGAGCCGCATCGCGCGGAACGTTACCGTATCGCGATCAGGCGCCCACTTCGACGGCTTCGCCCGGCGGCCGCCCCGTGGAGCGCTCGGTGTCCAGGGCGCTCTGGAGGATGACGACGGCCGCCGCCTGGTCGATGAAGGAGCGGCCCTTCTTCGACGTGACGCCCGCCGCGCGCAGGCCGCGGCCCGCGGTGACGGTGCTCATCCGCTCGTCGACGAGGCGCACCGGCACCGGGGCGACATCCGCCGCGAGCCGCCTGGCGAAGGCCCGCACCTTGATGGCGGCCGGGCCCTCCTTCCCGCCGAGGGAGCGGGGCAGCCCGACCACCACCTCAAGCGGCTCGTACTCCGCGACGAGCGCGCCGAGCCTGCGGTGCGCGGCGGGCACGTCACGCCCCGGGACGGTCTCCACCGGGGTGGCGAGCATGCCGTCCGGGTCGCAGGAGGCGACCCCGATCCTCGCGTCCCCGACGTCGACGGCGAGCCTGCGCCCGCGCCTGATCCCGCCGCTCACGCGGGGGCTCCACGGTGGGCGGTGGCGTGGCGGAGGGGCTGCGCCCCTGCGGATCGCCGCAACGGCGAGGAACCAGCGCGTACCCGGTCCGGCGACATCGACGACGGCCTCGCACCCGGCCTCCCCGGCCCCTGAGGCAGGTGCGGACCGGACAGGTCCGCCGCGGTCCTCGCCGTCGCGGCGGGGAGGGGGGGCCGGTGCCCGGCCCCCCAGGAGCCCCCGGCCACGTGGGCCCTCCGGGCTCTAAGCGCGCTCACCGACGAGCCGTTCCACCGCGGCTGCGGCCTCCGGGACGGCGGACGGGTTCTGGCCGCCGCCCTGGGCGACGTCCGGCTTGCCGCCGCCACCGCCGCCGAGCGTCTTGGCGGCGGCCCGCACCAGGTCGCCCGCCTTGAGCCCGCGCTCCCGCGCGGCCTCGTTGGTGGCGATGACGGTGAGCGGCTTGCCGTTCACCGTGGTGAACAGGGCGACCACGGCGGGCCTGTCGCCCGGGATGCGGCCGCGGACGTCGAGGACGAGGCGGCGCAGGTCGTCGGCGCCCGTGCCGTCGGGCACCTGCCCGGTGACCACGGCGACGCCGCCCACGTCCCGGGCGCCGGAGGCGAGCCCGGCGGCGGCCTGGAGCACCTTCTCCGCGCGGAACTTCTCGATCTCCTTCTCGGCGTCCTTCAGCCGGGCGAGCACCCCCGCGATCTTCTCGGGCAGTTCCTCGGAGCGGCCCTTGACCAGCTCCTGGAGCTGGGCGACGACGGTGTGCTCGCGGGCGAGGAAGCTGTACGCGTCCACGCCCACCAGGGCCTCGATGCGGCGCACCCCCGAGCCGATGGAGGACTCGCCGAGCAGCTTCACCAGGCCGAGCTGGGCGGTGTTGTGGACGTGGGTGCCGCCGCACAGCTCCTTGGAGAAGTCGCCGATGGTGACGACGCGGACCCGCTCGCCGTACTTCTCGCCGAACTCGGCGATGGCGCCCTGCTTCTTGGCCTCGTCGATGCCCATGACCTCGGCCTGCACGTCCAGGTCGCGGGCCAGCACCTCGTTGATCTTCTGCTCGACGTCGGTGAGGACCGCGCCGGGCACGGCGGAAGGGGAGCCGAAGTCGAAGCGGAAGCGGCCCGGCTGGTTCTCGGAACCCGCCTGGGCGGCCGTCGGGCCGAGGGCGTCGCGCAGCGCCTGGTGGGTGAGGTGGGTGGCGGAGTGGGCGCGGGCGATGGCGCGCCTGCGGTTCACGTCGATGGCGGCCCACACCGGGGCGCCCACGGTGACCTCGCCGACCTGGACGACGCCCTTGTGGACATGGACGCCCGGCACCGGCTTCTGCACGTCGCGGACCTCGACGACGGCGCCGTTGTCGAGCCTGAGGCGCCCGGTGTCGGCGATCTGGCCGCCGCCCTCGGCGTAGAAGGGGGTGCGGTCGAGGACGACCTCGACCTCGTCGCCCTCGGTGGCGGCGGGCGAGGGCACCCCGTCGACGAGCAGCCCGACGACGGTGGCCTCGCCCTCGTAGCCGGTGTAGCCGGTGAAGTCGGTGGCGCCCGAGGCGTCGGCGATCTCCCGGTAGGCGCCGAGGTCGACATGGCCGGTCTTCTTGGCCTGGGCGTCGGCCTTGGCGCGCCGGCGCTGCTCCTTCATGAGCCGCCTGAAGCCGTCCTCGTCGACGGAGAGGCCCTGTTCCGCGGCCATCTCCAGGGTGAGGTCGATGGGGAAGCCCCAGGTGTCGTGGAGCAGGAACGCCTTCTCGCCGGAGAGCACGGCGGAGCCCGCGGCCCTGGTCTCGGAGACGGCGGTGTCCAGGATGTTGGTGCCGGCCTTCAGGGTCTTGAGGAAGGCGGCCTCCTCGGCGAGTGCGACGGTCTCGATCCTGCCGCGCTCGGTGCGCAGTTCGGGGTACTGCTCGCCCATGGTGGCGATGACGGTGTCCACCAGGTCGGCGACCACGGGCCCGGTGGCGCCGAGCAGGCGCATGTTGCGGATGGCGCGGCGCATGATGCGGCGCAGCACGTAGCCGCGGCCCTCGTTGCCCGGGGTGACGCCGTCGCCGATGAGCATGACGGCGGTGCGCATGTGGTCGGAGACGACGCGCAGCGAGACGTCGCTTTCGTGGGCGCTGCCGTACGCGACGCCGGTCAGCTCGGTGGCCTTCTCGATGACCGCGCGCGAGGTGTCGATCTCGTACATGTTCGGCACGTCCTGGAGGACCATGGCGAGCCGTTCGAGGCCGAGTCCGGTGTCGATGTTCTGGCTGGGGAGGTCCCCGAGGATCTCGAAGTCCTCCTTGCCGGTGCCCTCGCCGCGCTCGTACTGCATGAAGACCAGGTTCCAGATCTCCACGTAGCGCTCGTCGTTGACGGCGGGGCCGCCCTCGACGCCGAGTCCTGGGCCCCGGTCGTAGTAGATCTCGGAGCAGGGGCCGCAGGGTCCGGGGACGCCCATGGACCAGTAGTTGTCCTTCTTGCCGAGGCGCTGGATGCGCTCGGCCGGCAGCCCGACCACCTCGCGCCAGATCCGCTCGGCCTCGTCGTCGTCGAGGTAGACGGTGGCCCACAGGCGCTCGGGGTCGAGCCCGTAGCCGCCCTGGTCCTGGGGCGTCGTCAGCAGCTCCCAGGCGTAGCGGATGGCGCCTTCCTTGAAGTAGTCGCCGAAGGAGAAGTTGCCGCACATCTGGAAGAACGTGCCGTGCCTGGTGGTCTTGCCGACCTCTTCGATGTCCGGGGTGCGTACGCACTTCTGCACGCTGGTGGCGCGCTCGAACGGGGGCTTGACCTCGCCGAGGAAGTACGGCTTGAAGGGGACCATGCCCGCGGGGACCAGCAGCAGCGTCGGGTCGTCCGCGATCAGCGACGCCGACGGCACGACGGTGTGCCCACGCTCTTCGAAGAAGCGCAACCAGCGGCGGCGGATTTCAGCCGACTCCATCAGTGGTCCTCATTCCGGTTGTACGGACCCGGGTGGTTGTCCCCAGGTCCTGCGGGCCTGTCGTTCGTCCCGTGCCTGTACGGGTCCTGGCGGGGGGCGGCCGTGAGCCGCCCGGGCGCCTCGGTCCCGGGCGCCTCGCGGGGCGCGGGCGCGATGCCGAGCGCCTCGCCCAGCTCGTTCTCGCGCGCGTGCATGCCGTCGCGGACGTCGAGCGCGAAGTCCCGCATCCGCCGGCCCGCGCCGATGGTGCGGTGCGCGGCCTGCGCCGCGAGGGAGTCGGGGGCGAGCTGCCGCAGCTTGCGCTGGGCCTTGGTGGTGGCCCAGACACCGGCGGCGGCGCCCGCGGTGAACCAGAACGTACGGCGGAACATCGGTGTCAGTCCTTCTGCCGCTTGCCCCGGCGCCCGGCGGGCGCGGGACGCCCGGCGATCACGGTGGTGCGGGGGGCCGCGGCGGGCTCGGGTGCGGTGGCCTTGCGGCCGAGGGCGCGGCGCACGCCGTATCCGAAGGCCGCGACCTTGACCAGGGGGCCGCCGAAGGTGGACGCGACGGTGGTGGACAGCGCCGACGCGTTCGACGTGACCTCCTGGACGTCGGTGGCGATCGCGTCGACCCGGTCGAGCTGGGTCTGGGCGGCGCGGACCGCCTCCGAGGCGTCCCCGAGCAGCGGCACCGCGCGCTCCGTCACCTCCGTGACGAGCTTGGTGGTCGCTTTGAGCGTCTGCGCCACCCTCACCAGGGCCACGGCGAGGAAGGAGACCAGGATCGCCCAGAAGACGGCCACGAGGATGCCGGCCACCTCGCCTCCGGACACAGTCCCACCGCCTTCTGACTCGCGTCTGCACTTCGGGAAGTCGCACCGAGCCTATCGCGCCGCCGGGGGCGGCCCGTACCGCATTTGGCGCGCCCCGGACGGGGCGGGCCGCGGCCCTGGCGGCCCGCGGCGGCGGTCGCTACACCGGCCTCCGCGGGAGCCGCAAGTGTCTCGGAAGGGGATTTTACGGGCTGCTCACGCGTGAGTACGCTCTGTGCCCCATGCGACGGTCCCTGCGCCGCGGACGGCGTTCCGGCTGCCCCACCGCCACCGCGGGCGGCGGCAATCTCCCCCTCGAACTCGACTCCTTCGTGGGGCGCGAGGCCGATCTCGGGCGGCTGGCCGCGCTGCTGGCGCGGGCCCGCCTGGTGACGGTGACGGGTCCCGGCGGGATCGGGAAGTCCCGCACGGCGGCGCGGGCCGCGGCCGGCCGCGCGGCGCCCGACGGGGTGTGGCGGGTGGACCTGTCGGGGCTGCGGGAGCCGGGCCTCGTGGCGTACGCGGTGCTTGAGGCGCTGGCCCTGACGGACCGCATGTCGCGCCCGCCGCGGCAGATGCTGCGCGAGCACCTGGCCGGGCGGCGGCCGCTGCTCCTGCTCGACGGCTACGAGCACGTGGTGGACGAGTGCGCCTGCCTGGTGGGCGAGTTGCTGCGGGCGGCGCCCGGCCTCCGGGTGCTCGCGGCGGGCCGCAGACCGCTCGGGGTGGAGGGCGAGCGGGTGCTGCCGCTGGGGCCGCTGCCGGTGCGGGAGGCGGTGGCGCTGCTGTGCGAGCGGGCTACGGCCGCCGGTTTCCCGCCCGAGGCCGCTCCGGGGGTGCTCGACGAGCTGTGCGGGCGGCTCGACGGCGTACCGCTGGCGGTGGAGCTGGCCGCGGGGCGGCTGCGGGCGCTGTCGCCCGGGCAGTTGCTCGGGCGGCTCGACCGGGACGCCGGGGGCCTCGGGGTGCTCACCGGCGGCGGGCAGGGGGCGCCCGCCCGGCACCGGGCGCTGCGCACCACCATCGGCTGGAGCCATGAGCTGTGCACCCTGGAGGAGCGGCTGCTGTGGGCCAGGCTCTCGGTGTTCAGCGGCCCGTTCGAGCTGGAGGCGGCCGAGTACGTGTGCGGCGGCGCGGGTCTGGAGCCCGGCGCGGTGCTCGACCTGCTCGACGAGCTGATCGCGCAGTCGGTCGTGGCCCGCGAGGAGTACGCGGGGGCGGTGCGGTACCGGATGCTGGCGGCCGTACGGGACTACGGGGCGGGCTGGCTCGACGCGGCGGGCGAGTCGGGGCGGCTGCGGCGCAGGCACCGGGACTGGTACACGGGCCTCGCGACCTCGGGCGAGCTGGACTGGTTCTCGCCCCGGCAGGCGGAGGTGGCCGAGCGGATCGAGGCGGAGCTGCCGAATCTGCGGGCGGCGCTCGACTACTGCCTCTCCGAGCCGGGCGAGACCCATCTCGGGCACTATCTGGCGGGGACGCTCTGGTTCTACTGGGTCGGCTGCGGGCGGCTCGCGGAGGGCAGGCACTGGCTCGAACGGTGCGCCCGGCTGGTGCCGGAGGCCGCCGTCACCGGGGCGCCGCCGGGCGCGGACGGCCCGGTGCGCGGCCGTACCCAGGCATGGCTGAAGGCACTGTGGGTGCTCGGCTATGTGGCGGTCCTCCAGGGCGACACGGGACCCGCGCTGCGGGCGCTCGGCGAGTGCAGGTCGGCGGCGGAGCGCGGCGGGCACACCGCGGCCGTCGCCTACGCGGTGCACCGCACCGGCTGTGTGGCGCTGGTCGGGGACGACCTGCCGCGGGCCGAGAGGCTGCTGCGGGCGGCGCTGCGGCGCTACCGGGAGGCCGGGGAGCTGAACAGCAACGTGCTGATGGCGCAGGTGGAGCTGGCGATGGCGGTGGCGTTCCAGGGCGACCTGCCGACGGCGGCCGAGCTGTGCCGTGACGTGCGGCGGGTGTGCGAGGACCACGGGGAGCGGTGGACGCTGGCGTACGCGCTGTTCGTGCTGGCGTACGTGGCGTGGGCGAGCGGCGACACGGCCGGGGCGCGGCGGCTGCTCGGGGAGTGCCTGGCGATCGACCACGCCTTCCACGACATGCTGGGCTCGGTGCTGGCGATCGAACTGCTCGCGCTGGTCACGGTGGCCGAGGGGGACGCGGAGGAGGCGGCGCTGCTCCAGGGCGCGGCGGGCCGGATGTGGCCGTCGGTGGGGCTGCCGCTGTTCGGTTCCGACAGCTACGGGGCGCCGCACCGGCTGTGTGCGCGGCTGGTGCGCGAGCGCATCGGGGAGCGCAGGTACGCGGAGCTGCTGGGGGCGGGCGCGCGGCTGCCCACGGACGCCGCGGTGGAGCGGGCGCTCGGCGCGGGTGCCGGGAAAGACCTGCGGCCCGCCGCCTCCGGCGCACGGGTGCGACGCGGGGACGGCGGGCCGCAGGGCTGAGCGGTGCCTGCCGGTGCCGGGTGCGGGTGGCGCACCCGGCGGTGGATCAGCGGGCGTAGTACTCGACGACGAGCTGCTCGTCGCAGATCACCGGGATCTCCTTGCGGTTGGGGTCCCGGTCCAGGCGGAAGGCGAGCGCCTGGAGGTTGACCTGGAGGTAGCGCGGGGTCTCGCCGTCGGGGGCGAAGCCGCCCGCGCGGGAGATCTCGAACAGCGGCTTCTGGCGCGAGCGCTCGCGGACCATCACGACGTCGTCGGGGCGGACCCGGTAGGAGGGCTTGTCGACCTTCTTGCCGTTGACCTCGATGTGGCCGTGGACGACCATCTGGCGGGCCTGGTAGATCGTCTTGGCGATGCCGGAGCGCAGCACGAGCGCGTCGAGGCGCCGCTCCAGCTCGATGATCAGGGCCTCGCCGGTCTTGCCCTGGACCTTCGAGGCGCGCTCGTAGGCGCGCACGAGCTGGCGCTCGGACACGTCGTACTGGGCGCGCAGCCGCTGCTTCTCCAGCAGCCGGACCTTGTAGTCCGAGTTCTGCTTGCGGCCGCGGCCGTGCTCGCCCGGCGGGTAGGGACGGGCCTCGAAGTACTTGACGGCCTTCGGGGTCAGCGCGATGCCGAGGGCACGGGACTTCTTGACCTTGGGGCGGGACTGGTTCGTCACGAACCGAACCTCTCTTGTCTTTCGCGGATACGGCTCACCAGGGTTGGGGGAGGTCGCCTCCGCAGCCGGGGAATCCCGCCGTGGCCGCGAGGGGCCGTGGGCGGGCAGCCGCTTCCCTGGTCTGGGCACATACGTGCAGTACGCGAGTGGCCCACCGACCGGTGCTGCCTGGTGGTGGGCTGCCCGCGACACCGTTCGCCGGTGCGCGACGCTCCTGGGGCCTTCCGCCTGGGCGGAGGGCTCCGGCTGACAGTCCCGCTCTGGTGGTGCCGGCGGTGCCGGACGACGGGACGCAGCGCTCAGAGGAGTCTACCGGGTCCCCACAGGTGCTCAGGACCGCCCCACCACGCCCGTAAGGACCGCAAGCCCCCCGGTGGCGGGGGCTCCCGGAGGCGAGGGTGCTACTCCTCCCCCGCGGGCGGCCGCTCCCCCTTCAGCCGGGCCCGTACCCGCTCGACGACGTCGGCGTAGCGGGCCTCGGCGCCGTAGCGGGTGGGCTGGTAGTACCGCTTCTCGCTGACCGCCTCGGGCGCGTACTCCTGGGTGGCGATGCCGCCCGGCACATCGTGCGGGTACACATAGCCCTGGGCGTGGCCGAGCTTGGCGGCGCCCTGGTAGTGCCCGTCGCGCAGATGCGGCGGTACGGGGCCCGCGAGGCCCGCGCGCACGTCGTCCATGGCGGCGCCGATGGCGAGGGTGGCCGAGTTGGACTTCGGGGCGAGGGCGAGCGCGATGGTGGCGTGCCCGAGGGTGAGGGCGGCCTCCGGGAAGCCGATCAGGGCGACGGCCTGGGCGGCGGCGACGGCCGTGGGCAGCGCCGTGGGGTCGGCGAGGCCGATGTCCTCGCTGGCGGAGATCATCAGGCGGCGGGCGATGAAGCGGGGGTCCTCGCCCGCCTCGATCATGCGGGCGAGGTAGTGCAGGGCCGCGTCGACGTCGGAGCCGCGGATCGACTTGATGAGGGCGCTGGCGACGTCGTAGTGCTGGTCGCCCTGCCGGTCGTAGCTGACGGCTGCCCGGTCGACCGCCTCCTCCAGGGTCTGGAGGGTGAGGGTGTCCTCGCTCTTGGCGAGCGCGGCGCCCGCGCCCGCCTCCAGGGCGGTGAGGGCGCGGCGGGCGTCGCCGCCCGCGATGCGCAGCAGGTGGGCCTCGGCGTCAGGGGGGAGGGTCACCGCGCCGTCCAGCCCGCGCTCCTCGGTGAGGGCGCGGGTCAGCAGGCCGCGGATGTCGTCGTCGGTGAGCGGTTCGAGGGTGAGCAGCAGGGAGCGGGAGAGCAGCGGGGAGATCACCGAGAAGTACGGGTTCTCCGTGGTGGCGGCCACGAGGGTCACCCAGCGGTTCTCCACCGCAGGCAGCAGGGAGTCCTGCTGGGCCTTGCTGAAGCGGTGGATCTCGTCGAGGAAGAGGACGGTCTCCCTGCCGAAGCCGCCGGTGGCGCGGCGCGCGCCCTCGATGACGGCCCGTACCTCCTTCACCCCCGCGGTGATCGCGGACAGCTCCACGAACCGCTTGTTGGTGGCCTTGGACACCACGTGCGCGAGGGTGGTCTTGCCGGTGCCCGGCGGCCCCCACAGGATCACCGAGGAGGGCCCCGCGGGCCCGCCGCCGCCCTCCCCCACCAGGCGCCGCAGCGGCGATCCCGGCTTCAGCAGGTGCCGCTGCCCCACCACCTCTTCGAGCGTGCGCGGCCGCATGCGGACGGCCAGCGGACTGGCCGCCGGGTCCTTCTCCTGGCGCTCCTCCGCGGCAGCGGTGAACAGGTCTGGCTCCTCCACGTCGCCGAGCCTATGTCACCGGTCTGACACCGGTGACCATCGGTTCCGGGGGTGGGGACGCCACCGGGGTTCAAAGCCTCAGGCCCGTGGCACTCCCCACGCTGTGCTGTTTGCGAAGCGCCTCGTAGGGCGAGTGAGCCGAAGGGACACCGGTTCGGCGGCCCCGGAGGCGAACGAGCCTCAGATAATCACGAAGTCCAGAAATCCCACCAGCGGGTCAGTACCAGCATGCCGATGATGCCGATGTGCAGGACCGGTACCACCCAGGTGAACTCCGACGCGAAGCCGCGCAGCCAGTTCGGGGCCGGGAGGAAGCCGCTACGGACGTTGAACGAGGTCACGTACCAGAACATGATGATCGTCGCGACCCAGGCCAGGCAGCACCACAGGCAGAGCGCGTTGATCCGGTACAGGGACTGGAACTGGAGCCAGGTGCAGAAGCCGACGCCGAAGAGGGTGCCGAAGTTGAACGTCAGCCAGTACCAGCGGGGGTACCTGGCCCGGGCGAGCAGGCTCATGCCCACACAGATCACCACGGCGTAGGCGGCGAGCCCGAGCATCGGGTTCGGGAAGCCCATGGCGGCGGCCTGGTCGCTCTCCATCACGCTGCCGCAGGACACCACGGGGTTCAGGCTGCACCCGGGCGTGAACGTGGTGCCGGCGACCTTGGCTTCCAGGATGTGGAACTTGTCGAGCGTGATCACCCAGGCGGCGAGCAGCCCTGCCGCGCCGGTGAGCACCAGGAGTATCCCGAAGGCCCTGCTCCCGCCGAGGCGTGCCGGGGTGCCGGACGGCTCGGGCGAGGTGGGCGCGTCACTGCTCACTTCGGTCGTCTCGCTCATCACGCCGCTTCCATGTGTAGGGGGTGGGAGACTGGCGGGACAATTGTGCCTTCTTTTTTGGAGGCTCGTTCGCCTCCGGGCCCGCTGAGTCGGTGTCCCGGGCCACCCGTGCTCACTCCGCTCCTTCGTCACTGCGCTCCGCGCGGGCGACCCGGGACACCGACGGGGCCCTTCGGCTCACTCGCCCTGCGACGCGCCCTGCGAACAGCACTGCGTTGGGAGTGCCATCCGGCATTCAGGCGTCAGCAGGCGCAAGAGCACGGGGTTTCCGAGAGGGAGCCGCCCCTGTGGGGCCCCGGGTCACCCCCTGAGTCTCCGCTCCAGTTCCTCCGCCGCCTCTGCCACCGGCACCGGTACCTGTTCGCCCGATTCCATGTCCTTGAGTTGGACCACGCCCTCGGCGAGGTCCCGTTCCCCCGCGACCACCGTGTACGCGGCTCCGGAGCGGTTGGCGGCCTTCATGGCGCCCTTGAGGCCGCGGCCGCCGTAGGAGAAGTCGGCCGCGACGCCTGCCTTGCGCAGGGTGGTGACCAGGGAGAACAGCGTGGTGCGTGCCTTCTCGCCGAGGGGGATCGCGTAGACGCTCGTGGTGGGGGGGAGCGGGAGTTCCACGCCCTCGGCCTCCAGGGCCAGCACCGTGCGGTCGACGCCGAGGGCCCAGCCGACGGAGGGGAGTGCGGGGCCGCCCAGCATCTCGGAGAGGCCGTCGTAGCGGCCGCCGCCGCCGACCGCGGACTGGGAGCCGAGGCCGTCGTGGACGAACTCGAAGGTGGTGCGGGTGTAGTAGTCGAGGCCGCGCACGAGGCGGGGGTCGTCCTCGAAGGCGACGCCCTCCGCGGTGAGCAGTTCGCGTACCTGGTCGTGGTAGGCGCGGCAGTCGTCGCAGAGGTGGTCGACGATCAGGGGGGCGCCGGTGAGCTGGCGCCGCACGGACTCCCGCTTGTCGTCGAGGACGCGCAGGGGGTTGATGTCGATGCGGCGGCGGGTCTCCTCGTCGAGGTCGAGGCCGCGCAGGAAGTCCTGGAGGGTGGCGCGGTAGGCGGGGCGGCAGCGCTGGTCGCCGAGGCTGTTGAGGAGGATGCGGTAGGTGCGCAGGCCGAGGGAGCGGTACGCCTGGTCGGCGAGGATGATCAGCTCCGCGTCGACCGCCGGGTCCTCGATGCCGAGCGCTTCGGCTCCGACCTGGGCGAAGTGCCGGTAACGGCCCTTCTGGGGGCGCTCGTAGCGGTAGTAGGAGCCCGAGTACCAGAGCTTCACGGGGAGGTTGCCCGCCTTGTGGAGCCCGCCCTCCAGGGCGGCGCGCAGGACGGAGGCGGTGCCCTCGGGGCGCAGGGCGAGCCGGTCGCCGCCCTTGGTCTCGAAGGCGTACATCTCCTTGGTGACGATGTCGGTGGACTCGCCGACGCCGCGGGCGAACAGTTCGACGCTCTCGAAGCCGGGGGTCTCGATGTAGCCGTAGCCGGCGGTCCTGAGCGGCGCGGCGATGGCCTCGCGGACGGCGAGGTGCTGCCGGCTCGCGGGCGGCAGCAGGTCGTAGGTGCCCTTGGGGGCCTTGAAGGTGCTCACGGAGTTCTCGTTCCCGTCACATTCCTCGCCGGGGAGCGTCCTGCGGCGTGCCGCCCCCGCCCGCGGCGAGCTGCCGCAGGAAGGGGTTGGCCGTGCGCTCCTGGCCGATGGTCGTCTGGGGGCCGTGTCCTGAGAGGACCACGGTCGCGTCGTCGAGCGGCAGGCAGACCCGGGTCAGGGACCTGAGGATCTCCTCGTGGCTGCCGCCGGGCAGGTCGGTGCGGCCGATGGAGCCGGCGAAGAGCAGGTCGCCGGAGAAGAGGACGGGGGGCACGGGGGTGCCGTTCCCGCTGTTCTCCGGTGTCCCGAACGTCACCGACCCCTTGGTATGGCCGGGGGCGTGGGAGACGGTGAAGTCGAGTCCTGCGAGCCGGAGCGCGGCGCCGTCGGACAGCTCGCGCACGTCGTCGGGCTCGCCCACGGTGAGGCCGCCGAGGAGGGGGGTGCCGAGGGCGCGGCCGAACGCCTTCTCCGGGTCGCGCATCATCTCCCGGTCGTCGGGGTGGACCCACGCGGGCACGCCGTGGGCGCCGCACACGGGGACGACGGAGGCGACGTGGTCGAAGTGGCCGTGGGTGAGCAGGACGGCGACGGGCTTGAGCCGGTGCCTGGCGATGGTGTCCTCGACGCCCTGTGCGGCATCCTGGCCGGGGTCGATGATGACGCACTCCTCGCCCGCGGCGGGGGCGACCAGGTAGCAGTTGGCGGCGAGGGCTCCGGCGGGAAACCCGGCAATGAGCACGTTCGTCCTTCGGTGTCTCGGCTTTCCGCGCCTCGCGGAGGGGTCCGCGGCGGTCCCGCGGCGGACCGGGAGACCCGGGGAGAGCGGCCGCGGTGCCCCGAGCCTACCGGCGGCGCCGATCGTCCGGCGAATCCGTGCGGTGTTCGGTGCCGCTTACACAGCGAAGCCGGATACGGTACGGGGCACACGGACGCGGTCAGATATTCGAGACGTACGAGGAGACACCCGGTGGTCAGCAACGAGCAGCGGAAGCGCCAGCTCGCACGGGAGAAGTTCCTGCGGCAGCAGCAGCGGCGCGAGTCCGCCCGGCGAAAGGCGCGCAACCGTAACGTGGCGATCGCCGCGGCCCTGGTGGTGGTCATCGGCGGCAGCGCGAGCGCCTGGGCGACCGGCGGGTTCGGCTCGGACGACAAGACGGACGACTCGGCAGGCGCCGAGGCCACCAGCGCGCCGCCCTCCCCGAGCAAGGCCCCCGACCCGTGCGACAAGCCCGCCAAGGGCAAGGCGAAGAGCCTGAGCTTCAAGAAGGAGCCGGCGGTCACGATCGACAAGTCGGCCAGTTACACGCTCGACCTGGACACCACCTGCGGCAGCATGCCGATCACCATGGACGCCTCGAAGGCGCCGCACACGGTGAACTCGTTCGACTACCTGGCGAACAAGGGCTTCTTCGACCACACGAAGTGCCACCGGCTCACCACCAACGGCATCTACGTGCTCCAGTGCGGCGACCCGAAGGGCGACGGCAGCGGCGGGCCCGGCTACACCATCCCGGACGAGAACCTGAAGGACAAGCGCCTGAAGGGGAACGTGTATCCGGCGGGCACGGTCGCGATGGCCAACGCCTACAATCCGCAGACCAAGGAGGGCAAGAACTCCGGGGGGAGCCAGTTCTTCCTGGTCTACCAGGACAGCCAGTTGCCGCCCTACTACACGCCGTTCGGCAGCATCTCGAAGGACGGGATGAAGGTGCTGACGAAGATCGCCAAGGCGGGGGAGGCCACCGGCCAGGGCGACGGCCCGCCGAACGCGACGGTCGTCATCGACAAGGCGACGGTGAAGAAGTCCTGAACGGGAGCCGGTGAAAGTTCCCTGGTGCTGGATGCGGACAGCCAACCGCCGTTCGCCTAGATTGACCGTGACGAACCTGTGGACGGTGCCCGGGGGCCGTGGGGGCCTTCGCGCGCATCATGTGGAGGAGGCGCGCTGTGAGCAGCGACCCGTGGGGCCGAGTCGACGAGACGGGCACCGTGTACGTGCGTACGGCCGACGGCGAGCGGGTCGTCGGCTCCTGGCAGGCGGGCTCTCCTGACGAGGCACTGGCCTACTTCGAGCGGAAGTACGAGGGCCTGGTCGTGGAGATCGGTCTGCTGGAGCGCCGGGTGCGCACCACCGACCTCTCCGCCAAGGACGCGCAGACCGCGATCGGGCACCTGCGGGAGCAGGTGGACGCCCATCACGCGGTCGGCGACCTGGATGCGCTGCGGACCCGTCTCGACAAGCTCGTCGAGACGGTGGACGCCCGCCGCGAGGAGCGCAAGGCGCAGCGCGCCCGGCAGTCCGACGAGGCGAGGTCGGCCAAGGAGTCGCTGGTCGCGGAGGCCGAGGAGCTGGCGCGCAGCGAGCAGTGGCGGGTGGCGGGCGAGCGGCTGCGGGCGCTCGTGGACACCTGGAAGGGGCTGCCCCGTCTCGACCGGAAGTCGGACGACGAGCTGTGGCACCGCTTCTCGCACGCCAGGTCGTCCTTCTCCAAGCGCCGCAAGGCGCACTTCGCGCAGCTCGACGCGCAGCGCGAGGAGGCCCGCAGGATCAAGGAGCGGCTTGTCACGGAGGCGGAGTCGCTGTCGGGGTCCACGGACTGGGGCGGTACGGCGGCCCGCTACCGCGAGCTGATGGCGGACTGGAAGGCGGCGGGCCGCGCCCAGCGGGAGCACGAGGACGATCTGTGGAACCGCTTCCGCGGCGCCCAGGACGTGTTCTTCGCGGCCCGCAGCTCGGTGTTCGCGGAGCGTGACGCCGAGCAGACGGAGAACCTGAAGCTGAAGGAGGAGCTTGCCGGGGAGGCCGAGAAGCTGCTTCCGGTGGGCGATCTGAAGGCGGCGCGGGCCGCGTTCCGCGCCATCAACGAGCGGTGGGAGGCCATCGGCCACGTACCGCGGGACGCGCGTCCCAAGGTGGAGGGCCGGATGCACGCGGTGGAGCGTGCGCTCCAGGACTCCGAGGAGACCGAGTGGCGCCGCACCAACCCGGAGGCGAGGGCCCGCGCCGAGGGTCTGACCGGGCAGCTCCAGGCGGCGGTCGACAAGCTCCACCAGCAGATCGAGACGGCGCGCACGGCGGGCAACACCGCGCGCGCCGACAAGCTCCAGCAGGAACTGGCGGGCCGTCAGGCGCTGTTGGACCAGGCGCTGAAGGGGCTGCGGGAGTTCGGCGGCTGACCCCCGGGTGTGCCCCCCGCCACGGTGGGCGTGGGGGTGTTCTTCGATGACGGTTCGGGCGGTGCGGCACATCGGTGTCGTACCGCTCGGGCCGTCATCGGCCTTTTCCGGCGAGCAGTCCCTCGGTGAGGGCCCGTAGCCCCTCGGGGTAGGTGTCGCGCGCCGCGAGCAGCGGCCACCGGTCTCCGATGGCGGCCAGGTGCGGCACCTGGGACGGGTCGAAGCGCCCGAAGGCGGGGGCGCGGTGGGCGGAGCGGTCGGGCTCGCCCTGCCCGCGGGCCGTACGTGCCCGTACCAGGATCTCCCCGACGGTGTAGTACCAGATGCCGCGGAAGACGTCGACGGCCTCGTCGCGGGTGCAGCCGTGGTCGTGGGCCGCGGCGACGATGGCCT
Source organism: Streptomyces sp. NPDC050560 (assembly GCF_044457285.1). Lineage (NCBI taxonomy): Bacteria > Bacillati > Actinomycetota > Actinomycetes > Kitasatosporales > Streptomycetaceae > Streptomyces > Streptomyces sp. NPDC050560. The sequence goes on along the minus strand of NZ_JBITGT010000015.1, from coordinate 74,687 downwards.
CGACCATCCACAGCGCGGGTTCGTCCAGCAGCCCCACGAAGCCGTCCACGGTGACGACCTCGGCGGCCCACGGCCAGGCGGCGAGGGCGTCGTGCAGCGCGGTGGCGGCCGCGATGACGCGTTCCCCGGGCTCCTCGGGGAGCGCGGGGCGTTCGCGCCGGGCGACGTAGTCGTTGAGGAGCAGGACCGCCAGGTCGTCCTTGTCGCGGATGTGGTGGTAGAGCGTGGTGGCGCCGATGCCGAGTTCCGCGGCGAGACGGCGGACGGTCAGCTTCTCCCAGCCCTCGCGGTCGATGAGCCGCCTGGCGGCGGCCACGATCTCGGGGCGTGAGGTCAGGGGCGGCCGGCCGGTGCGGCGCCGCGGTGCGTGCGGTCGGGGCATCGTCCCATCATGCCGCGCCCGCGTCCGGCCCTTCGGCAGCGGGCTCCCCCTTCCCGTGTCGACAGCGGCCGACGCCGGTGCTACTTTCGGAACACGTTCCTAAAGTAGCCGGCCGTGGTGCCGGGAAGGGAGTCGACCATGTCCGCGAGTTCCGCCGCCCCTGCGGCGCGCACCCTCGCCGTGGTGGCCGTCGTGCAGTTCATGGTGTCCCTCGACCTGTCGGTCGTGAACGTGGGACTCCCCCGCGTCGCCGGTGCCCTCGGCTTCGACACGGCGGGCCTGACCTGGGTGATCCACGCGTACGCCCTCGCCTTCGGCGGACTGCTGCTGTTGGGCGGCAAGGCCGCCGACCGATACGGCCGCAGGCGCGTCCTGCTGTGCGGGCTCGGCCTCTTCGGCCTCGCCTCGTTCGCGGGGGGCTTCGCCGGGGAGCCCGGCCAACTGATCGCCGCACGGGCCGTGCAGGGGGTCGGCGCCGCGGCGCTCGCCCCGGCCGCGCTCGCGCTGCTGACGGCGGCGTTCCCCACGGGCAGGGAGCGCGTACGGGCCTTCGGGGTGTGGAGCGCGATGAACGCCGCGGGCGGCGCGCTCGGCGTCCTCGCGGGCGGTGTCCTCACCCAGTACGTGAGCTGGCGCGGGGTGATGTTCGTGAACGTGCCGATGGCCGCCGTGGCGCTGGCCCTCGCGTGGCGCGGCACCGCCGTCGACCGGCCGGCGGCACGCGGGGCGCGCGGGGGCCGCCCCGATGTGCTCGGCGCCGTCCTGGGGACGGGGGGCACGGCCCTGCTGGTGTTCGGGGTGGTCCGCACCGACCAGTACGCCTGGACGTCGGCGGTCACCCTGGCGACCCTCGCCGCGGCCGCCGCGCTGCTCGCCGCGTTCCTGCACGTGGAGCGGACCACCGCCAGGGAGCCCCTGGTCAGGCCGGGGCTGTTCGCCAACCGCTCGGTGGTCGCGGCCAACGCCTACAACCTGCTGGTCGGCGGCGCGATGGCCGGGTCCTTCTACTTCTGCTCGCTCTACCTCCAGCGGGTGCTGGGGAAGGGGCCCGCGCTGACCGGCGTCATGTTCCTGCCGTTCGCCCTCGGGGTGGTCGCGGGCTCCGTGCTCGCGGTCAGGCTCGGCTACCGGTTCGCGCCCCGGACGCTGATGGCCGCCGGGGGGCTCATGACCGCGGCGGGCTTCGCCTGGTTCGGGCTGATCAGCCCCGAGGGGACGTTCGCCACCGACGTCCTCGGCCCCTCGGTCGTGGCCAGCGTCGGCTTCGGGCTCTGCCTCGGCCCGGTCGTGTCCACGGCCACCGCGGGCGTCGCGCCCCATGAGAGCGGCACGGCCTCGGGGCTGCTGAACAGCTCGCGGCAGATCGGCGCCTCGCTGGGGCTCGCCGCGCTCGGCACCGCCGCGGAGCACAGGACCGGCGGGGCGGCGACACCGGGCGCCCTCACCTCCGGGTACGCGCTCGGGCTGCTGCTCGGCGCCGCGCTGCTGCTGGCCGCCGTGGTGATCGCCCTCACCGTGCTGCCGCGTTCGGCGCCCGGGGCGGGGACCCGGCGGGCCGCGGCCCGTGGGGAGTTGCAGCCCGCCCGGGACTGACGCGGGGCGGTTACGGCCTGCGCGCCGACGTCACCCGGTACACGTCGTACACGCCCTCCACGCCCCGTACCGCCTTCAGTACGTGCCCCAGGTGCTTCGGGTCGCCCATCTCGAAGGTGAAGCGGGAGGTGGCGACGCGGTCCCGGGAGGTCTGTACGGCCGCGGAGAGGATGTTCACATGCTGGTCGGAGAGGACCCGGGTGACGTCGGACAGCAGCCGGGAGCGGTCGAGGGCCTCCACCTGGATGGCGACGAGGAACACCGAGGACTGGGTGGGCGCCCACTCCACGTCCAGCATGCGCTCGGGCTGCTTGGAGAGGGAGTCGACGTTGACGCAGTCGGCGCGGTGGACCGACACACCGTTGCCACGGGTCACGAAGCCGATGATCGGATCGCCCGGCACGGGGGTACAGCAGCGGGCGAGCTTCACCCACACGCTGTCGGAGCCCATGCCCTTGACGACCACCCCGGGGTCGTTGGACCTGCGCTTGCGGGACCTGCCGCGGGACGGGGGCGCGCTCTCCGCGATGTCCTCGGTGGCCGCCTCCTCGCCGCCGAGCGCCTGCACCAGCTTCTGGACGACGCCCTGCGCGGCGACATGGCCCTCGCCGATGGCCGCGTACAGCGACGAGATGTCGGGATAGCGCATCTCGTGGGCCAGCGTGACCAGGGAGTCCCCGGTCAGGATGCGCTGGATCGGCAGGTTCTGCTTGCGCATGGCCCGGACGATGGCGTCCTTGCCCTGCTCGATCGCCTCGTCCCTGCGCTCCTTGGAGAACCAGGCCCTGATCTTGTTCCTGGCGCGGGGCGACTTGACGAAGCTCAGCCAGTCCCGGGAGGGCCCCGCGCCCGCGGCCTTGGAGGTGAAGACCTCCACCAGGTCGCCATTGTCCAGGGTGGACTCCAGCGGCACCAGCCTGCCGTTGACCCGGGCCCCTATGGTGCGGTGGCCGACCTCGGTATGGACCGCGTACGCGAAGTCCACGGGGGTGGCGCCCGCGGGCAGCGCTATCACATCGCCCTTGGGCGTGAAGACGAAAACCTCGTTGCGGGAGAGGTCGAAGCGGAGGGATTCGAGGAACTCGCCCGGGTCCTCGGTCTCCTTCTGCCAGTCCAGGAGCTGGCGCAGCCACGCCATGTCGTTGACGGCGTCGGCGTCCCGCCCGGAGCGGCCGGTGCCCCTGCCGCGGCCCGTGCTCTCGGTGCGCACCTTGGAGGCGCCCGCGACGGCCTCCTGCTTGTACTTCCAGTGCGCGGCGATGCCGTACTCGGCCCTGCGGTGCATGTCGAAGGTGCGGATCTGCAACTCGACGGGCTTGCCGTTGGGGCCGATCACCGTGGTGTGCAGGGACTGGTACATGTTGAACTTCGGCATCGCGATGTAGTCCTTGAACCGGCCGGGCACCGGGTTCCACCGCGCGTGCACCGTGCCGAGGGCCGCGTAGCAGTCGCGCACCGTGTCCACCAGGACGCGGATGCCCACCAGGTCGTAGATCTCCGCGAAGTCCCGGCCGCGGACGATCATCTTCTGGTAGACGCTGTAGTAGTGCTTGGGGCGTCCGGTGACGGTGGCCTTGATACGCGCGGAGCGCAGGTCGGACTGCACCTCGTCGGTCACTATGGCCAGGTACTCGTCCCGCTTCGGAGCGCGCTCGGCCACGAGACGGACGATCTCGTCGTACATCTTGGGGTAGAGGATCGCGAAGGCCAGGTCCTCAAGCTCCCACTTGATGGTGTTCATGCCGAGCCGGTGGGCGAGCGGGGCGTAGATCTCCAGCGTCTCGCGGGCCTTCTTCTCCTGCTTCTCCCGCTTGAGGTAGCGCATCGTGCGCATGTTGTGGAGGCGGTCGGCGAGCTTGATGACCAGGACCCTGGGGTCCTTGGCCATGGCGACGACCATCTTGCGCACCGTCTCGGCCTGCGCGGCCTCGCCGAACTTGACCTTGTCCAGCTTGGTCACGCCGTCCACGAGCAACGCGACCTGGTCGCCGAAGTCCTTGCGGAGGGTGTCGAGCCCGTACTCGGTGTCCTCGACGGTGTCGTGCAGCAGCCCCGCCATCAGGGTGGCCGGGTCCATGCCCAGCTCGGCGAGGATGGTGGTGACGGCGAGGGGGTGGGTGATGTACGGGTCGCCGCTCTTGCGCTTCTGGCCGCGGTGCCAGCGCTCGGCGACCTGGTACGCCCGCTCGACCTGGCGCAGGGTGGCGGTCTCGGTCTTCGGGTCGTTGCCCCGCACTATGCGCAGCAGGGGTTCGAGGACCGGGTTGTACGGGGTGGACCGTTGCACGCCGAGGCGCGCGAGCCGGGCGCGCACGCGGTTGGAGGAGCCGGAGCGCGTGGGCTGGCCGCCGGTGTGGCGGGTCGCGGGGGCCGTGGTGGCGCGCTCGGGCGCCGTGCCGGGCGCGGCGGGGGCCGGGGCGGACGAGGGCGCCTGGTGCTGCCGCGCGGGTCCGCCGGAGGCGCCGGCCTCCGAGGGGGCGCCCGGGGCGCCCTTCGCGAGCCGTACGGGAGCGGCGGGCGCCACCGCCCGGTCGTCCTGCTGATCGGGCTTGGCGGCGACTGGCTGGGCCTCGTCTGGCAAGGGCGCTCCTCGTGCGCTTGTCCGGCCGCCTGGATGGGGCCGGAAAGACCATGGTAGCCATCCCGCCGCGCTCGCTCCTCCCGGGCGACGGGTACGGGCTCCGTGGCCCCTGTAACGCGTGGGGCGGGCGCCGGATTCCTCCGGGCCCGCCCGCCTCGCTTACGCACCGTGGGTGAGCGCCCTCTCACGCTCCCCCGCGCGCCGCCTCCAGGGGCCGCGCGCCCGGCGTTCAGACCGTGACCAGTGCCTCCAGGGGGGCGCCGTCCAGGGACCCGGCGAGCCGGGCCCTGCCGCCGAGGAAGCCCAGCTCCATGAGGACGGCGACGCCGACGACGCGCGCGCCCGTGCGCCCCACGAGGCGCAGGGACGCCTCCGCGGTGCCGCCGGTGGCGAGGACGTCGTCGATGACCATGACGCGGTCGTCGGGGGCGAGGTCCTCCGCGTGCACCTCGATCTCGGCGGAGCCGTACTCCAGGTCGTAGCGCTGGGTGAGGGTGGCTCCTGGCAGCTTGCCCGCCTTGCGGACGGGGACGAAGCCGAGCCCGGCCCTGACCGCGACGGGCGCGCCGAGGATGAAGCCGCGCGCTTCGAGGCCGAGGACCTTGGTGGCGCCGAGCCGCGTGGTGGTCTCCGCCAGCGCCTCGGTGAGCGCGGCGAACGCCACCGGGTCGGCGAGCAGCGGGGTGATGTCCTTGAACATCACCCCGGGCTCGGGGTAGTCGGGGACGTCGCGGATGCGGGCGCGCAGCAGGTCGGCGAGCCCGGTCGCCTCTCCGGTGTCGCTCATCGGCGCTTCCCCGAGGGGCGGCCCCGGCCGCGGCCCCGCGACGTGGGCTGGTTGCGGGGGCCCGCGGCCCGGGAGCCGGTCCTGCCGCGGGGGCCGACCACGGCGGGTGCGGCGTCCTCGGGCCCGTCCTCGTCGGATTCCTGGCCGTCCGGCTCGCCTTCGGAGGCGGGGACGGGCTGCCCCACCTCGTTCTTGGCCGCGGCCTGGGCGCGCTTGGCGAGCACCCGCCGCTTGAGGGCCTTCATCTGCGGCTCCCGCTCCTTCAGGTCGGCCACCAGCGGGGTGGCGATGAAGATCGAGGAGTAGGCGCCGGCCGCGAGGCCGACGAACAGCGAGAGGGAGATGTCGTTCAGGGTGCCGGCGCCGAGGACGCCGCCGCCGATGAAGAGCAGGCCCGCGACCGGCAGCAGGGCGACGACGGTGGTGTTGATGGAGCGCACCAGGGTGCCGTTGATCGACCTGTTGGCGATCTCGGCGTAGGTGAAGCGGGTCTGTTTGGTGATGTTCTTCGAGCTTTCCTTGAGGCTGTCGAAGACGACCACCGTGTCGTACAGCGAGTAACCGAGGATGGTCAGCAGGCCGATGACGGTGCCGGGGGTGACCTCGAAGCCCACCAGGGCGTAGATGCCGACGGTGATGGTGATGTCGTGGATCAGCGCGACGAGGGCCGCGAGCGCCATCCGCCACTCGAAGGCGATGGCCAGGTAGATCACCACGAGGACCATGAAGATCGCGAGGCCGGTCCACGCCTTGTTGGCGATGGTCTCGCCCCAACTCGGGCCCACCAGGTCGGCGTTGATCGAGTCGGGGTCGGCCTTGAGGTCCTTGGCCAGGTCGTCCTTGATCCTGTCGGACTCGCCGGTGTCGATGCCGCTGACCTGGATGCGCAGGGTGCCGTTGCCGAGTTTCTGGACGATGGCGTCCTTGCCCGAGGCGTCCTCGGCGTACCCCTCCGCATCGGCGGCGGAGACGCTGGTCTTGCTGGTGGTGAAGACCGCGCCGCCCTCGAACTCGATGCCCATGTTGAGCCCGCGTACCACCAGGCCGACGATGGCCGTGATGGTGACGAGGATCGAGACGCCGTACCAGATACGGCGCTTGGCGACGAAGTCGTAGCCGATCTCGCCGCGGTGGAGCCGGGCGCCGAGAGTGCCGAGTTTCGACATCTCACGCCTCCTTCGGGTCGATGGGGGCGCTGGAGCGGCGCGAGCGGCGCAGGGGTGGCTGCATGCCGAGGCGTTTGGGGTCGAGTCCTGACCAGGAGTGGCCGCTGTGGAAGAAGCGGCGGCGGGCCACCAGCGTCATCAGCGGCTTGGTGAAGAGGAACACCACGACGACGTCGAGGAGAGTGGTCAGACCCAGCGTGAACGCGAAGCCCTGCACCTTGCCGACAGTGACGATGTAGAGCACGGCGGCGGCGAGGAACGACACGAAGTCGGAGACCAGGATGGTGCGCCGGGCCCGCGGCCAGCCGCGCTCGACGGCGGGGCGCAGCGAGCGGCCCTCTCTGATCTCGTCCCTGATGCGCTCGAAGAACACGATGAACGAGTCCGCGGTGATACCGATGGCGACGATCGCACCGCAGACCGCCGGCAGGTTCAGCGCGAAGCCGATGGTCGGGCCGAGCAGCGCCATGATCGTGTAGGCCAGGGCCGCGGAGACCAGCAGCGAGGCGATGGCGATCAGCGCGAGGCCGCGGTAGTAGACCACCAGGTAGATGATGACCAGGGCGAGCCCGATGGCGCCCGCGATGAGCCCGGCCCGTAGCTGCTCGCCGCCGAGCGCCGCGGTGACCGTGGTGACCGTGTCCTCCTTGAAGGAGAGCGGCAGGGCGCCGTAGGAGAGCATGTTGGACAGGTCCTGGGCGGACTGCTGGTTGAAGTTGCCGGAGATCTCGGCGCTGCCGCCGGTCAGCGACTCCTTGACGTACGGGTCGGAGACGACCTCGTTGTCGAGGACGATCGCGAACTGGTTCTGGGGGCTCTGCTTGGTGGCGAGCTGGCCGGTGATGTCGGCGAACTTCTTGGACCCCTTGCCGGTGAAGTCCATGGTGACCTTCCAGCCCGAGGCGCCCTGGGTGTCGAAGAGCGCCTTGGCGCTGTCGACGTCGGTGCCGGAGACCGCGGCGGGGCCGAGGATGTACTTCTGCCACTGGCCGTCGGAGTTCTTGCCGCAGGCCAGGGTGGTGTCGGAGGGCTTGACGCCGGTGCCGGTCTTGGCGCGTACGGCCTTGTCGGTGCAGTCCAGCTTCTCGAACTTGGCCTGGAGGGCGGCGGCCTGGGCGTCGCCGTTGTCGCTGGGGGACGGGGACGGCGGCGGCGTGGTGGCCTTGTCGTCGGCCTTCGGGGCCCCGCTGGGCGCGTCGGCCTTCAGCGCGTCGGTGACGGCGCGGCCCTGGGGGCTCTCCGACGAGGAGGCGCTGTCCGGGGAACCGGAGGACGTCGCCTGCTCGTCACCGCTCTTGTCGGCGTCGCTCGACGGCTTGTCGGTGCCGGCGGACGGCTTGTCCGACGGGCTGCCCGAGCTGGAGGGGCTGGGGCTGCCCGACTGCTGGGGGGTGGGGGCGCCGGCCGCGAGGGTGAGCACCGGGCGGAAGAAGAGCTGGGCCGTCGTGCCGACCTGCTGGCGCGCCTGCTTCTCGTTGGTGCCGCGGGGGATGTTGACGATGATGTGGTTGGAGCCCTGGGTCTGGACTTCCGCCTCGGAGACACCGAGGCCGTTGACACGGCGCTCGATGATGTTGACCGCGGTGTCCATGTTGGTCTTGTTGATCGCGTTCTTCTGGCCGGGCTGGTTCTGCGCCTTGAGCGTGATGCTCGTACCGCCCGCCAGGTCGATCCCCAGCCGGGGGGTGTCGTTCCCGGAAAGGAACATTCCCCCGGCCAGCGCCACCAGGACGATCAGGATCAGGGCCAGCGGGCGGCCCGGCCTGCTGCCCGACGCGCCCTGACCGCGGCCCTTCTTGGGTGCTGCCACCTTCTCGTTCTCCCTCTCCGACCGTCCGGCGCGGGATGCGGCCGGGCGGCCATGACTGGCCTCAAGAAACCGTGCGACGTGCGGGTGCCGCCGGGATCACCGCGCCGGAGCGGCGGCGCGGGCCCGGTCGGGGGTCACTTCGCCCCGGTGTCGCCCTCGGCCTTGGTGGCCCCGGCCTCGTCGGCCTCCGCGGAGGGAGCGTCGTCGGCCTCGGCCTTGTCCGCGGCGGGCTTCTCCGCGGCGTCCTCGCCCTTGGCGCCCGCGGCCTTCCCGGAGGCGTCGGTGCCGGGCTCGGGGGCGGCGTCCTCGGGCTCGGTGTCCTTCTTGCCGAGGTCGACGGCCGGCTCGGACTTGTCGAGGTCGACATGGTCGTCGGTGAGGGAGGAGGCGTCGTCGGGCACGATCGGGCCGTCGAGGCCCAGGGGGTCCTCGCTGCCGTGCACGATGCGGTTGTACTCGGCGTCGTCGAGGACGGTGCCGATGGCGTTCTTCGCGAAGATCGCGTGGGTGCCCGGAGCCACCTCAAGGAGGACCGAGTCCTCGTGGACCTCCTTGACGGTGGCGTACATGCCACCGATCGTGCGGACGCCGGAACCGGGCTGCATCTGGTCCCGCATCTGTGCGGCCTGCGACTGCTTGCGCTTGGCAGACCGGGTCATCAGGAACATGGCCCCGATGAGCACGATGAACGGGAGGAGGGTGACGAGACTCACGGGTCGGAACTTCCTTCATAGGACCGCACGGAGCGAGCGGCCTGATCGGCGGGGGTGGTCGAGCCGTCCATGAGGGGCGGCATCGGCGGAGTCTAGGCGAGTCCGCTGTGATGGAACAACGCTCAGCATCCCACCGCAGTTCCTGACCGCGCGAGGGCCCGCGCCGTCACGATCCGAACAGGCCCTGCTGCCCGGCGCCGCCCGGGACGCCCTGGGGCGGGGTGAGGCCGAGATGTGCCCAGGCCGCGGGGGTGGCGACGCGGCCGCGCGGGGTGCGCGCGAGCAGGCCCTCGCGGACGAGGAAGGGCTCGGCGACCTCCTCGACGGTCTCGCGCTCCTCCCCCACCGCGACGGAGAGCGTGGAGAGGCCGACGGGGCCGCCGCCGAAGAGTTTCAGCAGGGCGCCGAGGACGGCGCGGTCGAGCCGGTCGAGGCCGCGGGCGTCGACCTCGTACACCTTCAGGGCGGCCTTCGCGATCTCCCGGGTGACGAGGCCGTCCGCCTTGACCTGGGCGTAGTCGCGCACCCGGCGCAGCAGCCGGTTGGCGATACGGGGGGTGCCGCGGGAGCGGCCCGCGATCTCGGCGGCGCCCTCGCCCTCCACGGGCACGTCGAGCAGGTGGGCCGAGCGGTGCACGACGCGCTCCAGCTCGGCGGGCTCGTAGAACTCCATGTGGGCGGTGAAGCCGAAGCGGTCGCGCAGCGGGGGCGGCAGCAGCCCGGCCCTGGTGGTGGCGCCGACGAGGGTGAACGGGGGCAGTTCGAGGGGGATGGCGGTGGCGCCGGGGCCCTTGCCGACGACGACGTCGACGCGGAAGTCCTCCATGGCCATGTACAGCATCTCCTCGGCGGGCCGCGACATCCGGTGGATCTCGTCGAGGAACAGCACCTCGCCCTCCTGGAGCGAGGAGAGGATCGCGGCTAGGTCGCCCGCGTGCTGGATGGCGGGGCCGCTCGTGATGCGGATGGGGGCGCCCATCTCGGCGGCGATGATCATGGAGAGGGTGGTCTTGCCGAGTCCTGGGGCGCCGGAGAGCAGGACGTGGTCGGCGGTGGCGCCGCGGGCGCGCGCGGCGCGCAGCACCAGGTCGAGCTGTTCGCGCACCCGCTCCTGGCCGATGAACTCGCCGAGGTCGCGGGGGCGCAGGGCGGCCTCGACGGCCTGGTCCTCGCCGTCGGCGACGGCGCCGACGAGGCGCCCGCCCGCGGGGTCGCCGCCTTCGCCCGCGGCGCCTTCGGGGGCTCGGGAGCTGTCGTCCCAGTTCATGAGATGTGCCTCGGGGTGTCGTGCGGGCTGGTGGCGTGGGGCGGGTGCGGCCGGGGGGTCACCGGGTGCGGTTCAGGGTCTGGAGCGCGGCCTTGAGGAGCTGGCCCACCTGCGGCACGGTGCCCGCGGCCTCGGCGCCGGGGGCGACGGCGGCCACGGCCTCGTCCGCCTCGCGTGGCGCGTAGCCGAGACCGACGAGGGCGGTGTGCAGTTGTTCGCGCCAGCTCGCGGGGGCGGCGGCGGGCGGGGGGGTGCCGGTGCCGAGCGGGGTGCCGATGCGGTCCTTCAGTTCGAGGAGCAGCTTCTGGGCGCCCTTCTTGCCGATGCCGGGGACCGCGGTGAGGGCCTTCTCGTCGCCGGTGGAGAAGGCGCGGCGCAGTGCGTCGGGGCTGTGCACGGCGAGCATGGCCTGGGCGAGGCGGGGGCCGACGCCGCTCGCGGTCTGGAGCAGTTCGAAGGTGGCGCGCTCGTCGTCGTCGGCGAAGCCGTAGAGCGTGAGGGAGTCCTCCCGTACGACGAGGGAGGTGGCGAGCCTGGCCTCGGCGCCGACGCGCAGCGCGGAGAGGGTGTCGGGGGTGCACTGGAGGGCGAGTCCCACGCCGCCGACCTCGACCACCGCGGTGTCGGGGGCGAGCGCGGCGACCCGGCCGCTGACGAACGCGATCATCGGGGGGCCTTTCGGGCGGTGCGGGCGGCGGCGTGCGCCTGCTGGAGTCGGTTCAGCGCGGGGGCGCGCCACAGGTGGCAGATGGCGAGGGCGAGGGCGTCGGCGGCGTCGGCGGGCTTCGGGGGCTCCGTGAGCCGCAGGACCCGGGCGACCATGGCGCCGACCTGGTCCTTGCCCGCGCGTCCGCTGCCGGTGACGGCGGCCTTGACCTCGCTCGGGGTGTGCAGGGCGACGGGCAGGCCGCGGCGGGTGGCGCACAGCAGGGCGACGGCGCTGGCCTGGGCGGTGCCCATGACCGTGCGTACGTTGTGCTGGCTGAAGACGCGTTCGACGGCGACGCAGTCGGGGCTGTGCTCGTCGAGCCAGCCCTCGATGCCGCGCTCGATGCCGAGGAGTCGGGCGCCGAGGTCGGCGTCGGGGGGTGTGCGCACGACGCCGACGCCGATCATGGCGAGCGGGCGTCCTGCGGCTCCCTGGACCACGCCGATGCCGCAGCGTGTGAGCCCCGGGTCGACACCCAGTACCCGCATCGTCCCCTCCTCGGTCGGGCCGTCACCCGTACGCCCCTCGTGTTCACCTGTTCGTGCAGATTAGCGGTGGCCACCGACATCGCGGGGACGACACGGCCGGGGCGGGCGCGCCCGCCGGCACCGGGCACGGGGCGGGTACGACGACGGACCGGCGGGGTCTCCCCCTCCGGTCCGTCACGGGTCTGCGGGCCGCTCCCCGCGGCGCGGGCGGCGGCGCTCAGGCGTCGACCTTCTCCATGATCTCGTCGGATACGTCGAAGTTGGCGAAGACGTTCTGCACGTCGTCGCTGTCCTCCAGGGCGTCGATCAGCTTGAAGATCTTCCTGGCGCCCTCCTCGTCCAGCTCGACCTGCATGGTCGGGACGAAGTTGGCCTCGGCGGAGTCGTAGTCGATGCCGGACTCCTGGAGCGAGGTGCGCACGGCGACCAGGTCGGACGCCTCGCTCAGCACCTCGAAGGTCTCGCCGAGGTCGTTGACCTCCTCGGCGCCCGCGTCGAGGACGGCGCCGAGGACGTCGTCCTCGCCCAGCTCGCCCTTGGGGACGATCACGACGCCCTTGCGGTTGAAGAGGTACGACACGGAGCCCGGGTCGGCCATGGAGCCGCCGTTGCGCGTCATGGCGACGCGGACGTCGGAGGCGGCGCGGTTGCGGTTGTCGGTGAGGCACTCGATCAGCACCGCGACGCCGTTGGGCCCGTAGCCCTCGTACATGATCGTCTCGTACTCGGCGCCGCCGGCTTCGAGTCCCGCGCCGCGCTTGACGGCCGAGTCGATGTTCTTGTTCGGAACCGACTGCTTCTTCGCCTTCTGGATGGCGTCGAAGAGCGTGGGGTTGCCCTCCACGTCGGCACCGCCCATCCGGGCCGCGACCTCGATGTTCTTGATCAGCTTCGCGAAGAGCTTGCCGCGCTTGGCGTCGATCACGGCCTTCTTGTGCTTCGTCGTGGCCCATTTAGAGTGGCCGGACATCTGCCTGTCTCCTTCGCGTAACCCATCTCTGCCTGAACGCCAGAGATCCTACAAGGACCCGCACTGGTGCCGGTCCTGCGCCGCCGGGTACGTCCGCTCACCCGGCCGCGCGGACCATGGCGGTGAAGCGGGCGTGCAGCCGGTGGTCGCCGGTCAGCTCGGGGTGGAAGGCGGTGGCCAGCGCGTTGCCCTGGCGGACCGCGACGATGTGCCCGTCGTGCTCGGCGAGCACGTCGGCCCCGGCGCCCACGGACTCCGCCCACGGCGCCCTGATGAAGACGCCGTGCACCGGCTCCGCGAGCCCCGCGACCCCGACGGCCGCCTCGAAGGACTCGTTCTGCCGTCCGAAGGCGTTGCGGCGCACGATCATGTCGATGCCGCCGACGGTCTGCTGACCCGAGCGCGGGTCGAGGATCTTGTCGGCGAGCAGGATCATGCCCGCGCAGGTGCCGTAGACGGGCATGCCCTCGCGCACCCGGGCGCGCAGCGGCTCCATCAGCCCGAAGAGCACGGCGAGCTTGGAGATGGTGGTGGACTCGCCGCCGGGCAGTACGAGGCCGTCCACGGCGGCCAGTTCCTCCGGGCGGCGCACCGCGGTGGCGCGCGCGCCGCAGGCGGTGAGCGCCGCCAGGTGCTCCCGGGTGTCGCCCTGGAGGGCGAGCACGCCGACGAGCGGTGCGGCGCCTGCGGGGGTGGTGCCTGTGGTCATGTCCGGGCGCCGCCTACCAGCCGCGGTCGGCGTAGTGCTCGGCGTCGGGGAGCGTGTCGATGTTGATGCCGACCATGGCCTCGCCGAGGTTGCGGGAGGCGTCCGCGACGGTCTTCGGGTCGTCGTGGAAGGTGGTGGCCCGCACGATCGCCGCGGCGCGCTTGGCCGGGTCGCCCGACTTGAAGATCCCGGAGCCGACGAAGACGCCCTCGGCGCCGAGCTGCCGCATCAGGGCGGCGTCCGCGGGGGTGGCGACACCGCCGGCGGAGAACAGCACGACGGGCAGCTTGCCGAGCGCGGCGACCTCCTTGACCAGTTCGTACGGGGCGCGCAGTTCCTTGGCCGCGGCGTACAGCTCGTGGTTGTCGAGGGAGCGCAGGCGCCCGATCTCGCCCTTGATCTGACGCAGGTGCCGCACCGCCTCGACGACGTTGCCCGTGCCCGCCTCGCCCTTGGAGCGGATCATGGCGGCGCCCTCGGCGATCCGGCGCAGCGCCTCGCCGAGGTTGGTGGCGCCGCAGACGAAGGGGGTGGTGAAGGCCCACTTGTCGGAGTGGTTGACCTCGTCGGCCGGGGTCAGCACCTCGGACTCGTCGATGTAGTCGACGCCGAGCGCCTGGAGCACCTGGGCCTCGACGAAGTGTCCGATACGGGACTTGGCCATCACCGGGATGGACACGGCGGAGATGATGCCCTCGATCATGTCCGGGTCGGACATCCGGGCCACGCCACCGTGCTTGCGGATGTCCGCGGGCACCCGCTCCAGCGCCATCACGGCCACGGCCCCCGCGTCCTCCGCGATCTTGGCCTGCTCCGGGGTGACCACGTCCATGATCACCCCACCCTTCAACTGCTCCGCCATGCCGCGCTTCACCCGGGCGGTCCCGGTGGCGGAACCCTCGACTGACGAACCGGACTCGGCTGCACTGGACATGCTCGACGCCTCTCTCATGACGTATCCACGGCCCTGGACACCCTGAGGAAACCCCCGGTACCGGTGAGGAGAAAAGGGCCAATGGTAAGAGGGTGGAACTTTTCGCAGCCCCGGGAGGCCCCCGGGGTTGCCCCCCCAACCTGCACTCCCGGCAGCCCGAGGTCCCGGGTCACCCCAAACCCGTACTCCCGATAGCCCGGGGGGGGTTCGTGCCTGCCTGTGGCACAGGGCGGCCTGCCTGTGGCACAGGGAAATCCCAACGCATGGCTGTTCGCAAGGCGCCTCGCAGGGCGAGTGAGCCGAAGGGCCCCGTCGGTGTCCCGGGTCGCCCGCGCGGAGCGCAGTGACGAAGGAACGGAGTGAGCACGGGTGGCCCGGGACACCGACTCAGCGGGCCCGGAGGCGAACGAGCCTTAAAAAAAGGGCGGCCCCTCATCATCCATTTCGAACATCAGCGGGAACTCCGCGTGCCCCGCCAGCCGGAACCACCGCACCTTGCGGTGCCTGCGCAGCGCCCTCGCCGCGCCGACGGCGTCGTTGTGGAAGCGGCGTGCCATCGGTACGCGCCGTACGGCCTGGGCGAGTTCGCCGACGGCGGCCTCGCCGCCCGGCGCTTCGCGTACGGCCGCGACCTGGGCGGTGCTGTCGAAGACGGCCCGCAGCGCCTGGCTGAGTTCGCTCTCGGCGACCTCGCGGCCCTCCTTGGGGGCCTGGCGTGCGGCGTGGGCGGCCTCGTAGAGCACGATCGAGGCGGCCGGGTCGAGGACGCCCGAGGTGGCCAGTTCCTGTGCCACCGAGGCGCGGCGCACCAGTTGGGCGTCGAGCGCGGCGCGGGTGGCGTCGATCCGGGTGTGGAGGCGGTCGAGGCGGCCCGCGGTCCAACTCAGGTAGAGGGCGACGGCGATGAGGACGACCGCGATCCAGATGAGGGTGAGGGTCACGCGGCCTCACTTTAAGGGGTGGGTGTGGCGCGGTGGGGTGGGCGCGGTGTCAGTCCCTGGCGAGGCCGAGTCTGGAGAGGAGGCCCCCTGGGCGGTCGTCGGCGGCGACGGACGAGGTGCCGTCGGTGACCGTCTCGTAGACGGCGAGGATGTCGGCGCCGACGGTGGACCAGTCGAAGCGCCGCACATGGGCGCTCCCGCGCCGGGTGAGTTCCGCGAGGCGTGCCGGGTCGCCGAGGAGGCGCAGCGCGGCGGCGGCGAGGGCGTCGGCGTCCTCGTTGGCGAAGAGTTCGCCGGCCGCTCCCTGGTCCAGGACCTGGGTGAAGGCGTCGAGGTCGGAGGCGAGTACGGGGGCGCCCGCCGACATGGCTTCCACGAGGATGATGCCGAAGCTCTCGCCGCCGGTGTTGGGTGCCACGTAGAGGTCGACGCTGCGCAGCAGCCGTGCCTTGTCCTCGTCGCTGACCATGCCGAGGAACTCGACGCGTGGGCGCATGTCGGCGGGCAGGCCGGCGACGGCTTCCTTCTCGTCGCCGCGGCCGGCGACGAGGAGCCGGGCGGCGGGGCGTTCCGCGAGGATCTTCGGCAGGGCGCGCATGAGCACGGGGAGTCCCTTGCGGGGCTCGTCGATGCGCCCTATGAACCCGATGGTGCCGCCGCGTTCCCGTTCCTGTGGCGGGGTCTGCCACTCGGGGCGTACCTCGGCGCGGGCGAAGAAGCCGACGTCGACGCCGTTGGGGATGACGACGGCGTCGCCGCCGAGGTGTTCGACGAGGGTGCGGCGGGCGTACTCGCTGACGGCGATGCGGGCGCTGATCTTCTCCAGGGCGTGCTGGAGGATCGGGTACGCGGCGATCATGGCGCGGGATCGCGGGTTGGACGTGTGGAAGGTGGCGATGATGGGGCCCTGCGCGGCCCAGCAGGTCAGCAGCCCCAGTGAGGGGGTGGTGGGTTCGTGGATGTGGACGACGTCGAAGGTGCCCTCGTGCAGCCAGCGCCGTACTCGCGCGGCGGACAGGAAGCCGAAGTTGAGGCGGGCGACGGAGCCGTTGTAGGGCACGGGCACGGCGCGTCCTGCGGAGACGGCGTAGTCGGGCAGGGGGGTGTCGTCGTCGGCGGGGGCGAGGACGGAGACGTGGTGGCCGCGGGCGATCAGGTTCTCGGCGAGGTCGCGTACGTGGAACTGGACGCCGCCGGGGACGTCCCAGGAGTAGGGGCAGACGATGCCGATCCTCACGTGGTGCCTCCGGCTTCGGGTGGCGCGGGTCGGCGTGCCGGGTCGAGGTCGGCGAGCCACAGGCGCTGGAGCATGTGCCAGTCCTCCGGGTGGTCGGCGATGCCGGTGGCGAAGGCGTCTGCCAGCGCCTGTGTCATGACAGACGTCTTTTCCGCGCGGTCGCCTGTGCGGGGGACCTCGATGGGGGGGTGTACGCGGCCCTGCATCACCGGTGAGTCGTCGTACCAGAGGGTGACGGGCAGCAGGAGCGCCCCGGTGCGCTGGGCGAGGAGCGCGGGGCCCGCGGGCATCCTGGCCTCCTCGCCGAAGAAGGTGACGCCGACGCCGGAGGCGGACAGGTCGCGGTCCGCGACGAGGCAGACGAGGCCGCCGTCGCGGAGTCTGCGTGCGAGTATGCCGAAGGCGGTGCCGCCGGTGTGCGGCAGGACCTCCATGCCGAGTCCCGCGCGGTAGGCGACGAAGCGGTCGTAGAGCGACTCCGGCTTGAGGCGTTCCATGACGGTGGTGAAGGGCACGCCGAGCCTGGTGGTGACCCAGGCGCCCGCGAGGTCCCAGTTGGCGAGGTGGGGCAGGGCGAGGATGACGCCACGGCCGGATTCGAGGCCGTCGGTGAGGTGGTGCAGGCCCGCGGGGTCGAAGCCGGTCCTGACGCGGTCCTCGCGCCAGGCGGGCAGCCTGAAGGACTCCATCCAGTAGCGCATGTACGAGCGCATGCCGGCCCTGGAGAGTTCGGTGAGGCGGCGCGGGCCGGCGTCGGGCACCACGCGCGCGAGGTTGCCCTCAAGGCGCAGGACGCCCTTGCCGCGGCGGCGCCACACGGTGTCGGCGATGGTGCGGCCGAGGCCGGCGGCGACGGGTTCCGGGAGGCGTTTCACGGTGCCCCAGCCGAGCCCGTAGAGGACGTCGGTGACCCGCTCGCCCACTCCCCCGCCGTCGGCGGCGGGGGCGTCTTTCCCGGCGGGCTTGGGCGCGCCCTGGGCCGCCTTGGGAGCCTCCGGAGCGGCCTCCTGAGTATCCGAGGCGGCCTTGGGAGGGCCCGGCACTGCCTCGGAGGCGCCCGGATCGGCCTCCGGAGCATCCGGGTCGGCCTTGCCGGCGCCAGGATCGCCCTGCTGCGGCCGCGGCTCCGGCTGCGGCGCAGACGGCGGCGCCCCGGGCGTGTCCCGCGCCGTGTCGGCGCCGGTGGCGGCCGCTGCCCGTTCCGTGGGCGCGTCGGGGGTCGGGTCCCCCGAGTGCTCCGGCTCGCTCACGAGGCGGCCCCGGTGCCCTGCGGGGAGGTCTCCGCCGCCGCCTCGGCCTCGGCGGCCTCCCTGCGGATCGTGACGACGCGCTGCACCAGGGTGACGAGGCTGCCCACGGCGACGATCCACAGCGCGATCGGCAGCAGCACCTGGATGCCGGGCACGCCGAACTTGTGCAGCCCGGAGAACCCGGCGGCGACCAGCGAGATCACCAGCCGCTCCGCGCGCTCCACCAGGCCGTTCACGGCGACGGGCAGCCCGATGGCCTCGCCGCGCGCCTTGGTGTAGGACACGACCTGGCCGCTGGCCAGGCAGAACAGGGTGACGGCGCAGAGCATGTTGTCGTCGCCGCGGCCCGCGTACCAGAGCGCGAGGCCGCCGAAGACGGCGCCGTCGGCGACCCGGTCGAGGGTGGAGTCGAGGAAGGCGCCCCAGCGGCTGGAGCGGCCGAGCTGGCGGGCCATGTTGCCGTCGACCAGGTCGGAGAAGACGAAGAGGGTGATGACGACGGTGCCCCAGAAGAACTCGCCCCGGGGGTAGAAGACCAGCGCGCCCGCCACCACGCCCGCCGTGCCCAGCAGCGTGACCGTGTCGGGGCTGACCCCGCGGCGGATGAGAAACGCGGCGAACGGTGTGAGGACACGCGTGAAAAACGCACGCGCGTACTTGTTCAGCATGGCCTTCCCGGGGGTTCGTGAGCCCTTAGGGCTGTTCCGCGGTCCCCGGCGGGCGCGCGACGCTCCCCCGGCCCTCGGCCGGGAGGTACCCCCAGCTACGGCACCTCGCCGCGTTGCCGCAACGCCCGCATACCAGCAGTATGCGGACGTTCCTCCGCCTTGCGATGCACCGCATCTGACGCCGCGCGCTGATCCGCCGTGGATCACGGGACAGCCCTTGGCGGCCCTTTCGCGGCCGCCGGATGGCCCATCGTAGCCACGGCCGCCGCCGGGCGGCCGACGGGCACCCGAGGCCGTCGGGTTCCCGTACGACGTATGGACGCAGCATGGCGCGAGTGCAAAGCTCGAAAGCGAACCGCGGGCGTCGCCGTAGCCGCCACGGAACGCGGCCCAGCGTGCCTGCGCCATCGAGAGCCACTCAGAACCCGAGTGCGACCGGGAGGCAGGGCATGGGCGACAAGACGCACACACAGTCCGGGGCCGCGGGCAGGGCGCGGACGGCCGACCACCCCGCGTCGGTACGCAACGTGGTACTGGTCGGCCACAGCGGTTCCGGCAAGACGACGCTGGTGGAGGCGCTCGCGCTGACGACGGGCGCGGTGAACAGGGCGGGGCGGGTCGAGGACGGCACCGCGCTCTCCGACTACGACGACATCGAGCACCGCCAGCACCGCTCGGTGCAGTTGTCCCTCGTCTCGCTCGGCTGGGACGACTGCAAGATCAACGTGTTGGACACCCCCGGCTACGCCGACTTCGTCGGGGATCTCAGGGCCGGTCTGCGCGCCGCGGACGCGGCCCTCTTCGTGGTCTCGGCGGCCGAGGGCGCGGAGGGCATCGCCGGGGCACCGCGTGCCGTCTGGGAGGAGTGCGCGGCGGTGGGCATGCCGCGCGCGATCGTGATCACGCATCTGGAGGCGGCGCGCGCGGACTTCGAGGAGATGACCCGGGTGTGCGCCGAGGCGTTCGGCGCGGACGACCCGGACGCGGTGCTCCCGCTGTACCTGCCACTGCGCGGCGAGCCGGCCTCGGACGGGCACGCCCCGGTGACGGGGCTCGTCGGGCTGCTCACCCAGCGTGTCTTCGACTACGCGTCCGGGGAGCGGGTGGAGCGGGCGCCGGACGAGGCGCGGCTGCCGCTCATCGAGCGCGCGCGGGCCAGGCTGATCGAGGGGATCATCTCGGAGAGCGAGGACGAGACCCTCATGGACCGCTATCTGGGCGGCGAGGAGATCGACGCGGGCACGCTGATCGGGGACCTGGAGAAGGCGGTGGCACGGGGTGCCTTCCATCCGGTGCTCGCCGCGGCGCCCGCCGCGGACGGCGCCCGGCAGGGCCTGGGCACCGTGGAGCTGCTCGAACTGGTCACGCGCGGCTTCCCCACCCCCCTCGAACATCCGCTGCCCGAGGTCACCACGGTCGCGGGCGGCGGCTGCGAGGCGCCGGTGTGCGACCCGGAGGGGCCGCTGGTCGCGGAGGTGGTGAAGACGGCATCCGACCCGTATGTGGGGCGGATCTCCCTGGTACGGGTGTTCTCGGGGACGCTGCGCCCGGACGACACGGTGCATGTGTCGGGGCACGGTCTGACGGACCGCGGCCACGAGGACCACGACCTCGACGAGCGGATCGGCGCGCTGTCGGCGCCGTTCGGCAAGCAGCAGCGCCCGCTGGACCGGTGTGTCGCGGGCGATCTGGCGTGTGTGGCGAAGCTGGGCCACGCGGAGACGGGCGACACCCTGTCCGGGCGGGACGCGCCGCTGCTGATGGCGCCCTGGGACATGCCGGAGCCGCTGCTGCCGCTGGCCATCGAGGCGCACAGCAAGGCCGACGAGGACCGGCTCTCGCAGGGCCTCGGCAGGCTGGTGGCCGAGGACCCGACGATGCGGCTCGAACAGAACCAGGACACCCATCAGGTGGTGCTCTGGTGCCTGGGCGAGGCGCACGCGGAGGTGGCGCTTGAGCGGCTGCGGGGGCGCTACGGCGTCGAGGTCGACCTGGTGCCGCACCGGGTGGCGCTGCGGGAGACGTTCGCGGCCGGCGCCGGCGGCCGGGGCCGCCATGTGAAGCAGTCGGGCGGGCACGGCCAGTTCGCGATCTGCGAGATCGAGGTGGAGCCGCTGCCGGGCGGCAGCGGTATCGAGTTCGTGGACAGGGTGGTGGGCGGCGCGGTGCCGCGGCAATTCATCCCCTCGGTGGAGAAGGGGATTCGGGCGCAGGCGGCGAAGGGCGTCGCGAGCGGGCACCCGCTGATCGACGTGCGGGTCACGCTGCTCGACGGCAAGGCGCACTCGGTGGACTCCTCGGACGCGGCGTTCCAGACGGCGGGCGCGCTGGCGCTGCGGGAGGCGGCAGCGGACGCGGTGATCCATCTGCTGGAGCCGGTGGCCGAGGTGCGGGTGCTGGTCGACGAGGCGTATGTGGGCACGGTGATGAGCGATCTGTCGGGGCGCCGCGGCCGGGTCGTCGGCACCGAGCAGACCCCGGACGGCAGGACGCTGGTACGGGCCGAGGTGCCGGAGATCGAGATCGGCAGGTACGCGGTGGACCTGCGCTCCCTCTCGCACGGCACCGCCCGTTTCACGCGCGCGTACGCGCGCCACGAGCCGATGCCGGTCCAGGTCGCCGAGCGGGTGCGGGAGCAGGAGGCGCAGACCGCCGGGGTCTGAGCCGCGTCGGGCGGGCGCGAGGGGGCGTGAACGGGTGCGCCTGTGCGCCGGGGGTGCCCGGCCGCTCCCCCTGACGGAACGTCGGCGCGCCGGATACGCTGAGGGCGTGATCAAGCCGATCACCTGATCAAAAGGTGTGGCGGGCACGGCGGCCGGGAATGCCGGGTCGGCGGACTCAGAGGCGATGGGGGCGGGCAGTGACGGACGGTTTCGACTTCGGTCCCGGGGCGCAGGTGCCGCTCACCGGCGCCGCGGGACAGACCGCGGCCACCCAGGCCCTGGCGTCGGCGGCGTACCGCGACGGGCCCGTCGAGAAGATCCTCGACGCGGACAACGAGTGGCACCAGTCCAAGGTGTCGGCGGGCCGTATCGGCCTGTTCCGGCCGGATCTCGGCGAGGCGTTCTCGCGCGCGGTGCAGGTGCGGATGCTCGGCGGCGGCCGGGCCCCGCTGATCCAGTCCTTCGGGATGGAGCCGCAGGTGGTCGTCGAGCACTGCCTCGCGGCCAACCGCATCCGCAAGGAGCGCGACACCAGGCTGACCGCGGTGATGGTGCTGTGCGGCGTGCTGTTCCTGCCGGGGCTGCTCGCCTGGCTGCTGGTGTTCCAACTGCGCAGGCTGGTGGCGAAGGCGTCGGGCCGGCGCTCCTCCGCGCTGGCGACGGCGCTGCTCGTCGGCTTCGGGGTCTTCGCCGCACTGATCCTGTGGAAGCTGCCGATACACGGCTTCTGGGGCTGGTACGGGCGGCTGTGCGCGGTGCTCCCCGTGCTGGGGTGGTGGCTCGCGAAGCAGCTCTGCGAGCGCACGGCACGCGATCTGCGGGACCGCTGGAGCGGGCTGGTCTCGGGCTCGGGGGTCGCCGCGAAGATCCCGGAGGCGGTGCCGACGAACCCCGGTGAGGGCGCGGCGGAGGCGCTGCGGGTGAGCCTGGCGCGGCTGAGCGCGGAGCAGCAGTCCAACTCGGTGTTCTACGCGGGCCGCAAGGGCATCCTGGGCATGGGCACCCGCTGGGGGAGCTGGCAGCTCGCCGAGGACCTGATCCCCGCGGAGCCGGGCACGGAGATCAATCCGTTCCGCAGTTGGGACGTGATACGCGCGATCCACGACCAGTTGCGGATGCTGGAGCGCGGCCCGCTGCACACCGGCGGCTTCCCGAAGCCGTCGATACGGCACTGGATCGTGAGCCATGTCGGCGAGGGCGCGGGCAGCGTCTCCAGGCCCTCGGGCACGGAGGTGGAGGCGTACCAGATCAAGGGCCACGAGGTGCAGCGGATCTGCAACGAGCAGCAGTTCGGCAAGGGCGACAGGCACTACCTCGGGGTGCAGTTCGTGCTCTGGGACGGCGATCTGGTGATCACGATGATGATCACAGTGACGGTGCTGCACGAGACGCTGCGGATCGAGGTCACGGGGCACGCGCTCGGCCCGGTGCACGGACTCTTCAAGGGCGGCCCGTCGGCGAAGACGAAGACGGTCGCGAAGCCGGTGCGGTTCTGGGAGACCACCACGCGCAACCTGGCGCTGGTGGAGCCTGACGAGGTGGTACGGGTGGCGGTGCGGGCCCCCTTCACCTGGTATCCGCCGCTGCTCGACTTTCTGGGCGGCAAGTTGTCGCTGCCGGAGCCGTTCGGACTGCGGCACGCCTGGGCGGACCAGCCCTGGGGCCACCGGTTCATGGCGGACGACGCGCTGCGCACCGCGACGCCGGTGCTGCGGGTGGTGCACAACGCCGCGATCCGGGTACTTGCGGAGAACGGCGTGGACGTCGACAAGTTCGGCAGCCGCTCGGGCGCGCTCAGCGGCCAGGTACAGGACCCGTCGCCCGGCAAGGCCGACACCTACGACGCCTGAGCGGCCCCGGGGCGCCGCGGCGGCGCGTGGTGCGGTGGCGAGCGCCGACGCTCACCGGGCTTCCGCCCACCCGCGTCCCGGCCACCGGGCCGCGGCTCACTCGTCGGCGGCGGGCCTCGGCCAGGCGTCGGCGAGCATCTTGCGGGTGTCGCCCAGCAACTCGGGCAGTACCCGGGTGCGGCCCACGATCGGCATGAAGTTGGTGTCGCCGCCCCAGCGGGGCACGATGTGCTGGTGCAGATGGGCGGCGATGCCGGCGCCCGCGGTGGCGCCCTGGTTCATGCCGATGTTGAAGCCGTGCGCCCCCGACGCCAGCCGGAGCGCGGTCATCGCCTGCTTGGTCAGCTCGGCAAGCTCCGCGGTCTCCTCGCCCGTCAGCTCCGTGTAGTCGGCGACGTGCCGGTAGGGCACCACCATCAGATGGCCGCCGTTGTACGGGTACAGGTTCAGCACCGCGTAGACGGCCGCGCCGCGGCTGACGACGAGGCCGTCCTCGTCGGACTTGGCGGGGATGGAGCAGAACGGGCAGGTGTCTCCGGCCTCGGCACCGACGGGCTTGTTCTCGCCCTGGATGTAGGCCATGCGGTGCGGTGTCCACAGCCGCCCGAATCCGTCCGGCTCTCCGACCGGCTCGATACGCCCCGCCTCACTCGTCATGCGGTAAGCATAGGCGCCCGTGGAGCCCGCGGAGGGCGGCGGGGCGCCCCTCGCCCCACCGCCCCGCCGCGGGCGCCCGGCTCAGACCTGGACGCGGCGCTCCGCGAGGTCGGTGAGCTTCGCCAGGGCCTCGTCACGGGGAATCCCGTTCTCCTGGGAGCCGTCCCGGTAGCGGAAGGAGACGGTGCCCGCGGCCATGTCGTCGTCGCCGACGATGACCATGACGGGGACCTTGCCGCGCTGCGCGTTGCGGATCTTCTTCTGCATGCGGTCGGACGAGGAGTCGACCTCGGCGCGCAGGCCCCTGCGGGCCGCCTCGGCGGCGAACTCCTCCAGGTAGGGCACATGCGCGTCGCCGACCGGGATGCCGACGAGCTGCACGGGCGCGAGCCAGAGCGGGAACGCGCCCGCGTAGTGTTCGAGCAGGACGCCGAAGAACCGCTCGATGCTGCCGAACAGCGCCCGGTGGATCATGACGGGCTGCTGCTTGGAGCCGTCGGCCGCGGTGTACTCAAGGCCGAAGCGCTCGGGCTGGTTGAAGTCGATCTGGATCGTCGACATCTGCCAGGAGCGCCCGATGGCGTCCTTCGCCTGCACGGAGATCTTCGGCCCGTAGTACGCGGCGCCGCCCGGGTCGGGCACGAGCGGCAGGCCCTGCTTGTCGGCGGCCTGCCGCAGCGCCTCGGTGCCCTGCTCCCACGCCTCGTCGCTGCCGATGAACTTGTCCGACTCCGGGTCCCTGGTGGAGAGTTCCAGCTCGAACTCGGTGAGGCCGTAGTCCCTGAGCAGGTCGAGGACGAAGGTCAGCAGCGAGTCAAGCTCGTCGGCGACCTGCTCGCGGGCGCAGTAGATGTGCGAGTCGTCCTGGGTGAAGCCGCGTGAGCGGGTGAGGCCGTGCACCACGCCGGACTTCTCGTAGCGGTAGACGGTGCCGAACTCGAAGAGCCGCAGCGGCAGTTCACGGTAGGAGCGACCGCGGGCCCTGAAGATCAGGTTGTGCATCGGGCAGTTCATCGCCTTGAGGCGGTAGTTCTGCTCGTCGAAGCTCAGGGGCGGGAACATGCCCTCGTCATAGTGCGGCAGGTGCCCGGAGATCTCGAAGAGCCGCTCCTTGGCGATGTGCGGGGTGTTGACGAACTCGTAGTTCGCGAGGCGGTGGCGCTCGCGGGAGTACGCCTCCATCTCCTTGCGCACCACGCCGCCCTTGGGGTGGAACACGGCGAGTCCGGGGCCGAGTTCCTCGGGGAAGGAGAACAGGTCGAGTTCCGCGCCGAGCTTGCGGTGGTCGCGGCGCTCGGCCTCGGCGAGGTGGTCGAGGTGGGCCTTCAGCTCCTCCTTGGTCGGCCACGCGGTGCCGTAGATCCGCTGGAGCTGGGGGTTCTTCTCGCTGCCGCGCCAGTAGGCGGCGGCCGAGCGCATCAGCTTGAACGCGGGGATGGCGCGGGTGGTCGGCAGATGGGGGCCGCGGCAGAGGTCCTTCCAGCGCAGCTCGCCGCTCTTGGCGTCGAGGTTGTCGTAGATGGTCAGCTCGGCGCCGCCGACCTCCGCGTCCGCGCCCTCGGCGGCCCGGGCGGCGCCGCCGCCCTTGAGGCCGATCAGCTCCAGCTTGTAGGGCTCGTCGGCGAGTTCGACGCGGGCGTCCTCGTCGGTGGTGTGCCGGCGGGAGAAGCGCTGGCCGCTCTTCTGGATCTCCTGCATCTTCTTCTCGATGCGCTTGAGGTCCTCGGGGGTGAAGGGCTCGGCGACGTCGAAGTCGTAGTAGAAGCCGTCCCTGATGGGCGGTCCGATGCCGAGCTTGGCCTCCGGGTAGAGCTGCTGGACGGCCTGGGCCATGACGTGGGCGGTGGAGTGGCGCAGGATGTTCAGCCCGTCGGGGGACGAGATCTCCACGGGCTCGACGCACGCGCCGTCGTCAGGACGGCAGGAGAGGTCCCGCAGCTCCCCGTCCACCCGGGCGGCGATGACGGCGCGCTCGCCGGGGAAGAGGTCGGCGGCCGTAGTGCCCGTCGTCACCACGCGCTCTTCCCGCTCGGAATCGCGTTGGATGATCACACGGACATCGGACACCGGTTTCTCCTGTCTGAGGCACTCGTGCCGCGCTGCGCGGCAGGCAGGAATCGTACCGAGGCGGGACGCCCGCGCGCGAAGCGGTTACCCCCGCCCCGGGGGCGGCCGCCGCGCGTTCCCCCGGCCCCGAGTGCCGCCCCGCGCCCCCCGGCGCGTCGGATGCGGGGTGCGCGGGCCGGGTAGGAAGGCGCGGGTGGGGGCGGGGCGGTGCCGGAGGGTGTCCGGGGGGAGCGGGGTTTCGATGGTGTGCTGGTTCGACGGGCCGCTGGCCGCGTTCGCGGTGCGGGCGACGGGGTGTGACGCGGAGCGCGACCGCATCGTGTCGGCGGCGGTGGTGGCACAGCGGGAGCCAGGGGCGCCACTGGCGGTGCGGCGCTGGCTGGTGAGTCCCGGGGTGCCGGTGCCCGAGGGGGCGGCTCCCGCGGGGCTCACGGGGGAGCAGGTGCTGCGGCGCGGCCGCTGGCCCGCGCCGGTGGTGGAGGAGGTGGCGGCGCGGCTGGCGGAGCTGGGCGCGTCGGGGCGTCCGCTCGCGGTGCTCGACGCGCCGTTCGGGCTGACGCTGCTCGACCGTGAGACCCGCAGGCACCGGGCCTCGCCGCTCGCGGCGTATCTGGCGGGCGCGCCGCTGTACGTGCTCGACCCGCTGCTGCTCGACCGGCATCTCGACCGGCCGCGCAAGGGGCGGCGGGCCGCGCCGGCGCTCTGGCCGCTCTACGGTGTGCGGCCGCCCGCGCGGAGCGCGGCGGGCGAGGCGCGGGCCGCCCTCGATCTGGTACGGGCGGTGGGGCGGAGGTTCGCGGGGCGTCTCGCGCGTCTTGAGCCGCCCGAGCTGCACGCGCTGCAACGGGGCTGGTGCGGGGAGCGGGCGGCGCGCCCGTGGTTCGCGCTGCCGGGCGCGGGGCGCGCGGCGGAGCCGGTCTGGCCGCTGCGGCCGGTGCTGCCCGCGGCGGTGTGAGCCGGAGCGGACCGGGCCCGGTGTCGGGCCGGGGGCGTCGAGTCGGGCCGGAAAACGGTGAGGGCGGCCCGGTCGCGCATGCTGCGCGGACACGGACCGCCCTCGTCCCGGTGGGCGATACTGGGTTCGAACCAGTGACCTCTTCGGTGTGAACGAAGCGCTCTCCCACTGAGCTAATCGCCCGGGAACGCACCGAACAATACAGGTCGTGGGCCCCGCTCTCCAAACCGGTTGCGCGGCAAGGCGATCAGTGGGGCGCCGGGCGGCTCCCGTCGGTCAGCAGGGCGATGAGTCCGCGCCGCCCGGCCCGCATCATCAGGGCGTGGTTCAGCCGGAAGACGGGGCGGCAGGGCACCGCGAGCCGCCGCATCAGCGGCTTGCGCACCTCGACGTCCTGGTCGTAGACGGCGCGTGTGACCCCGGGCGCGGCCGCGGCGACGCGCCAGCGGGCCCAGCCGTCGAGGTCGCCACGCATACGGATTTGGAGGATTCCCGTGCCGGGTTCGTTCCGCTCCTCGTGCGCGGTGACCACGAGGTCGTACGGCAGCAGGGAGCGGAAGCGGGCGCTGCCCGAGGTGCCGTCGCGGGTGGCGACCTCGCGCACCTGGGGCCACCAGGCCGGGTAAGCCCGGATGTCGGAGAGCACGGCGAACACGGTGTGCGGCGGGGCGGGCAGGGTCCAGACGCTGTGGAAGCGGTAGCGGCTCCAGTCCATGGCGCCAGTGTGGCGGCGCGCGGCGGCCCGGGCCATCACCCGGAGGGTGCGCGGCCGGTTTGCACCGCACGGGTACCGCCCCGTCCGCCGCCGCCCCGGATTCCGGGGCCGAATTCCCGCGCAATACACGGTTATTCGTGCCGCACATGGCTGGGCCGCAGAATGCGGGGAAGCGGCGCCTGAATTAACGTGACGGGAAAACCGGCCGCGCTCTTTTCGGGTGCGCGGCGCCATCTGAGGGTGCGTCAGTTTCAGGTGCCAAGGACGCTGCCGCACTTCAGGGGAAAAACGGAATGAGACCGGCCGGACTGGTCCGCAGGACACCGGCAAACGGGGTTCGCCGCAAACGAAAGCGGTCCGCGGGCCCCGAGGGGCCTGCGGACCGCGGTTCCTGGTGGGCGATACTGGGTTCGAACCAGTGACCTCTTCGGTGTGAACGAAGCGCTCTCCCACTGAGCCAATCGCCCGGGTGCGGCAGCAGGTTACCGCATGTCAGGCACCGGCCGCGACCGCGGGCGGCCGCCGCGGTCACTGGTCGGCGTTCCAGGGCATCCGCAGCCCGAACCGGTTCACGTAGAGCGCGACGAGGGCCGCGACGACCACGAGCCCGATCGCGGTGAGGACGGTGTTGCGGCGGCGCACCCGGGGGTCGAGGGCGCGCTGGGCGGCCTCGGTGACCTTGCGTTTGGTCCAGCGCAGCACGAGCTGGGCCCAGACGAACTCGGTGGCCCACAGCGCCATGCCGGCGAAGATCACCAGCCATCCCGGGCCGGGCAGCGGCAGCAGCACGACGCCGCCCGCGACCACCGCGAGGCCGGCCATGAACACCCCGACCTGCCAGCTCAGATGCAGGGCGCGGCGGGACCTGACGAACGCGGGCGCCCGGGAGCCGAGGCGCGGCTCGCGTGCGGCGGCCGCCCGGCTCTCCTCGGAGGCGGTGGCGCCGGAACGCTTTTCGTCACTCCCCGTATTCATACGACGAAACCCTACCCGACGTAATCCGGTCACCAGAATGGACCCACCGACAACAAAATGCTCCGCCGTCCGAGCTACCTAAAGGCACTCAAAACCGCCCGGGGGGTTTACAAGGGCACCGTAGGTGGCATGTCGATTTCGCCGACGTGCGAATCCCCGAGCGCACACTGAGCGAAAGGCCATGGCGCTTATGAACACCACGGTCAGCTGCGAGCTGCACCTGCGCCTCGTTGTGTCGAGCGAGTCCTCACTGCCCGTTCCCGCAGGACTGCGGTATGACACGGCCGATCCCTATGCCGTGCACGCCACCTTTCACACCGGAGCCGAGGAGACCGTCGAGTGGGTCTTCGCCCGCGATCTCCTCGCCGAGGGGCTGCACCGCCCCACGGGCACCGGTGACGTCCGTGTCTGGCCGTCCCGCAGCCACGGCCAGGGCGTCGTCTGTATCGCCCTCAGCTCCCCCGAGGGCGAAGCCCTGCTTGAGGCCCCGGCGCGGGCCCTGGAGTCCTTCCTGAAGCGTACGGACGCCGCCGTGCCGCCCGGCACGGAGCACCGGCACTTCGACCTCGATACGGAACTCTCACACATCCTGGCGGAGAGCTAGCGCCAGGAGCCCGCCCGCACCGTCCGACTCGGGGAGACGGTGCGGGAGCCGCACAAGGGGCGCGGCGGCCGGGTACCGCCCACACGGGCGGGCTCCGGCCGGTGTGTCCCGGGCGGTGGCGCGGTCCCCCCGCGCCGCCGGTCACCCGCCGTCACGGCGGGAGCATGAGGGGCCCGGCGGCCCCGTGCGCACGGCACGTCCGTGCGTGCGGGGCCGCCGGGCCCCTCTGGGCGTTCCGCGCCCGGATCGTACGGGTCCGTCGCCACAGCGCCCGAAAAGTGCCCTACGGGGCCTCACCCCGGGGGCCGCGGCGGAGGTAGGGTCGGCGCCCCGACACAGGAGGCAGTCGTGCTGATCACCCATGACACCAGGGCCGCCCTGGACGCGGTGCTCGACCTGGTGAACTCGGCGCCGCACGAGGGCACCGATGAGGGGCTGCGTTCCGTCGACGATCTGCGGGCCTTCGTCGCGGCGCACCAGATCAGCGACGTCGGGGCGCTGTGCGCCGCGGACCTGGGCGGGGTGCGCCGGGTGCGGGACAGGTTCGTGGAGGCGTTCGCGGCGCCGGACGCGGGCACGGCGGCCCGGGTGATCAACGACCTGGTGGCGGCGGCGGGGACCACGCCACGGCTGACGGACCACGACGGCTACGACTGGCATGTGCACTACTTCACGCCGGGGGCTTCGCTGGCCGACCACCTGGCGGCGGACGGCGGGATGACGCTGGGGCACTTCGTGGTGGCGGGCGAGCGCGAGCGGCTGCGCCGGTGCGCGGCGCCGGACTGCGGGCACGCCTTCGCGGACCTGTCGAGGAACCGCTCGCGGAGGTACTGCGACAGCCGTACGTGCGGCAATCGGCTGCATGTGGCGGCGTACCGGGCCAGACGCAGGGAATCGGCCACGGCCGAGGGGTGAGCGGCCGCCACGCTCCGCGGGGCGTGGCGGCCGGTGCCGACGAGGGGGTTCCTGGAGGTCAGAGCAGTAACAGATCGTGCAGCGATGCCAGGAGCAACAGTGTGCCGACGACGGTGAGGAAGATCATCAGGGGCGGCTGCGAGAGGGCGAAAAGACAGCCCTTCCGCTCTTCCACCGGGGGTGCGGTCGGCGCGGCGGCCTGGGCGGCGGCCGGTTCGGCGGCGGCGTGCCGTTCCTCGGATTCCGGGACGGCGGCGCGTTGTTGTGTGTCGAGCATCTCGCGCCGATCATGGCGCAGAGTCGATGGTGCTCAGCACCAACACGCGTAAAAACGCGGGGTAGCTGGACAAAGTTCGTGGGCTTTCGCTACCCTGCGCCCGATTTTTCCCGGGGCAGTTTTCGGCGGCACGGTCCGGGGGTGGCCACGCCCCGCGGTCAGATGCCGTGCTTCTTCAGGATCGCCTCGATGTCGCTGAAGTCCTCGCCCGAGGACGCCGCGGTCTGGGGCTCGCGCTTCTTGGACTCGGAGCGCGGCGCCTGGCGGGAGGGGCTCAGCGCGGGGGGCGCGGCCGGGGTGCCCGCGTCGGGAGCGACCGCCTCGCGCTTCGCCGCCTTGGCCGCGGCGCGACGCTCCTTGCGGCTGCCGCCGTGCCGGCGCTCGTAGAAGCGGGTGGCCATGAACAGCAGCCAGGCCACGCCGAGCACCCCGAAGCCCGCCCACGCCTCGAAGCTGAACGCCTTGTCGGCGATCCACTGGACCACGCCGGTCATCACGAGGCCGACGGGGACGAGCGCGTACGCGGCGATACGGGTGGCCGCGAAGAAGCGCTTGCGATAGGCGGTGACGGCGGCGATGCCCAGCCCTGCCGCGGACACGGCGGCACAGACGGTCTCGGCAAGCATCCGGTCCTCCAGGCTGGACAGGGGTGAAGACAAACGGTTCCCCTCCATCCTGCACCGAACCGCCGCCTCGGGGCCACGGCCCCGGCCGACCTCAGGGACATCTCGGGGTCCCGGCTCCTCCTCAGGGCCAAGGCGCCCCTCCCTCCCCGGTACACCCGGCCGCCGCGTCCCCGTCGCGTCCGGCGGCCGCGCCACGGCGCCGGTCGGCCACGCGGGTGAACGGCTGGAAGACTGTCGCCATGAACGAATCCGTCCCGCCGCCGTCGCCCGCCGCGTCGTCCTCGCCCGCGCCCTCCCCCTCGGGGCCACCGGCCCCGGTCCTCGACGTCTGGTGCGATCTCGAGTGCCCCGACTGCCGCTCGGCCCTCGGCGACCTGCGGGCGCTGCGCGAGCGCTACGGGGACCGCCTCGACATCAGGCTGCGGCACTTCCCGCTGGACAAGCACCCGCACGCGTTCGCCGCGGCCCAGGCCGCCGAGGAGGCCGCCGCGCAGGGGCGCGGCAGGCCCTATGCAGAGGCCGTGCTCGCCAGGGTCGCCGACCTCGGCCGCGCGGGCGAGGGGCTGCTGGTCGAGATCGCGGGGGAACTCGGCCTCGACGCCGAGGAGTTCGACACGGCACTGATCGACGGGCGGCACATCCTGGCGGTCGACGCGGACGTCGCCGAGGGCAAGGCCATCGGGGTGCGCGGCACTCCGACGTATGTCATCGGGGGCACCCGCCTCGACGGCGGGCAGGGCCAGCGGGGGCTGCGGGAGCGTATCGAGGAGATCGCGGACCGGCTGCTCGCCGGGGCCTGACGGCGCCCGGGGGCCGCACCGGGCGCGGCCCCTCAGCCGAGCGGCTTCAGCAGGTGGTGCTCGACGGGCCGGTACCCCAGTTGCTCGTAGAGCCGCATCGCCGGGGTGTTGTGTGCGAACACGTTCAGCATGATCTCCGTGCAGCCGAGCGCGGCCACCTCGGCCTCGGCCACACGCATCAGAGTCCTGCCGTGGCCGCGGCCCCGGTACTCCGGCTCGACCAGCACGTTCAGCACGAAGCCGCCCAGGGGCCTGCGGGTGACCCAGACCGTGCCGACCGGGCGGCCCTCGTGCTCCAGCACCCTGATGACCTGGTCGGGGGTGGCGAGACCTTCGGGCAGCGCCGCCGCGTACTCGCGCCCTGCCCGCGCCCCGGCCTCGTCCTCGGACAGGCCCTGCCCGACCCAGGTGTCCTGGTACCGCCGCCGCCCCGCCTCGTACCACCGCGGGTACTCGGCGGCGGTCAGCGGCCTCGCCTTGCTGCCCGCGGGCAGCGCGGGGGCGGGTTCCGCCAGCGCCTTGCGCAGGGAGCGGTTGCGCTCGGTGTAGCCCAGGGCCTCGCCAAGACGTACGGCGGCCGGGGAGTCGGCGGGCACCGACGCCTCAAGCCGGGTGCAGCCCCAGCCGCGCGCGACCTCCTCTGCGGCGAGCGCGGCGACGGTGCCGCGGCCGCGGCCGCGGTCCGGCTCCTCGATGAAGATCTTCTCCAGCCACGCCACCGAGGGGCCGAAGTCGGGATGGGTGGCGAGCTGGACGCTGCCCACGGGGCGGCCGTTGACACACACCTCGTAGTGGCGGGAGAGGTCGCCGCCCGCGCCGCGCTGGAGCGGCACCGTGGGCCGCAGGGTCGTGGTCATCGACAGAGTTCTACCCCGGGGCACCGCCTGGCGGCCATGCCCCCGCCCACACCGGCGGGGACCCGCCCGCGCGCGTGCCCGCCGCGGCGGCACACCACGCGCGGGCACACGCCCGTCACGGGTCCATGTCGTCCGCGGCGCGTTCGGCGAACACCCGCATGGCCTTCGCGGTCACGGGGCCGGGGGCGCCCGGCAGTTCGCGCCCGTCGAGGCGGTCGATCGCCTGGACGTCCCGCATGGACGACGTCAGGAAGACCTCGTCGGCGCGCTCCAGCACGTCGAACGGCAGGTCGGTCTCGGTGGCGCCGACCCATTCGAGCACCAGCGCCCTGGTGATGCCCGCCAGGCAGCCGGAGTCCAGCGGCGGGGTGCGCAGTTCGCCGTCGAGGACCACGAAGACGTTGGACCCGGTGCCCTCGCAGAGCCGGTCCCCGGTGTTGGCGAACAGGGCCTCGGTGGCGCCGTGCTCCTTGGCGCGGGCGAGCGCGATCACGTTCTCCGCGTACGAGGTGGTCTTCAGGCCGGCGAGCGCGCCACGCTCGTTGCGGGTCCAGGGCACGGTGACCGCGGCGGAGACCGGGCGCGCGGGGGACGCCGGGTGGGCCGCGACGACCAGCGTGGGGGCGCCTTCGGCGCGGTGTGAGCCGAGCGGCCCGATGCCGCCGGTGAAGGTGATGCGCACCAGGTGCAGCGGCGCGGGCTCGTCGGCGAGCACCGCGTCGACGGCGGCGCGGATCTCGTCGCGGTCGGGCGCGGGCAGCCCGAGGCCGCGCGCGGAGCGTGCGAGCCGGTCCAGGTGGCGGGTCAGCGCGAAGGGCCGCCCGTCGACCGCCTTCAGCGACTCGAAGACCCCGTCGCCCACGATCAGCCCGTGGTCGAGTGCGGGCACCCGCGCGCTCCCGGTCTCCCGCAGCGCGCCGTCCAGCCAGATCCTCACCGTTCGCCCTCCACCTGTCGCGGTTCTGTGCGCGGGAAACGCGGGAAACGCGGAAACCACAGCCCGCCCAGGACCGGAGACCGGCCCCCGGGCGCGCCCCGCCCACCACAGCCTTCCCGTTCACCATTGTCCATCACCCCCGTGACGGCGGCCCGGAGCCGCCCGGTGTCGGAGGGGAGCGCGTGGGCACCGGGCCGAGGCGGACCGCGCGGGCGGGGCGTTCCTGCGGCGGACCGCGGGGCCCGGGCCAGCACGCTGCTGAAACCCTTTTTTGTGCTGGCCCGGGAATCCGCTAAAGTTCCCCTCATCGCCGGGACGCGCTTGCGAAGCGAAACGGTATGCGGACGTAGCTCAGTTGGTAGAGCGCAACCTTGCCAAGGTTGAGGTCGCGAGTTCGAGCCTCGTCGTCCGCTCGACAGTGGGGGTGCACGCCAGGCCCCACACTCCGGGGTGGAGTGGCCGAGAGGCGAGGCAACGGCCTGCAAAGCCGTCTACACGGGTTCGAATCCCGTCTCCACCTCCAAGGACGATTAGCTCAGCGGGAGAGCGCTTCCCTGACACGGAAGAGGTCACTGGTTCAATCCCAGTATCGTCCACTGAAATCCCTGGTCACAGCGGATTTCCCCGCGCGATTAGCTCAGCGGGAGAGCGCTTCCCTGACACGGAAGAGGTCACTGGTTCAATCCCAGTATCGCGCACCGCACCGCCCCCTTGCCGGGGCGGCGAGGACGATTAGCTCAGCGGGAGAGCGCTTCCCTGACACGGAAGAGGTCACTGGTTCAATCCCAGTATCGCGCACCGCACCGCCCCCTTGCCGGGGCGGCGAGGACGATTAGCTCAGCGGGAGAGCGCTTCCCTGACACGGAAGAGGTCACTGGTTCAATCCCAGTATCGTCCACGGCAGTGAGGGCGACGTGGGTCCGCGAAGCACGCGGAGGCACGTCGCCCTTGTCGTGCGTGGTGTCACTCGCGTCGGCGCTCGCCGGGCGGATCACGGCACGCACCGGGCCGCGGGCGCGGATGGCGACGGGGTTCGTGCCCGGCGGCCCCGCAGGGCCCCCGCGACGGCCGTGCTCGCCGTACGAATGCGGCTCTCCCCCGGCGCCCCGGGCCCCGGCGGGCCGCGCCCGCACCGCCCGCGGCGGGGGCCGGGAGACCCCCGCCGTACGCCTCGTAGAAGGGCGTGATCAGGAGGAGAAGAGCATGTGCGCGAAGCTCTTGTGGTGGTGGCCGTGGTGCCCGTAGTGACCGCCGTGGCCACCGTGTCCCGCGCCCCAGGCCGGGCCCGCCGGGTAGCCGCCCGCCGGGTAGCCGGCCGGCGGTGGAGGCGGCGGCGCGGGCTGGGACCACTGGGACTCGATCCTGCTCAGGGTCTCCAGCTCCCCGTAGTCGAGGAATATCCCGCGGCAGCCGCTGCACTGCTCGATCTGCACCCCGTTGCGGTTGTACGTGTGCATGGGCGCATGGCACTTGGGACACTGCATGTCGCCTCAACTCCTCACCGGTCGCGATGACTTCGCCGGGACACGGCGTGCCCCGGCTGACTGAACCCTACGTGGCCGCGGAGTGCCGGGGGCCCGAGTACGGGTCTCCCGGGGCGGCCACCGCCGCCGAGGCCATCCGGCCGCACGCCTCGGCGACCGCGCGCTCCGCCTCGTCGAGCGGGCGGCCGGCCTCGTGTGCCTTGGTGAGGGCGCGCGCCGCGGTCTGCACCGCCAGGGCGCGCGCCGGTACGTCCAGGTGGGGCCAGGGGTCGCCGTCGGCGGGCACCGCGGGGCCGCCCGCCGCACGGTAGGCGCGGAGGAACCGGTCCCACTCGGCGGGCCCGAGCAGCCCGCAGCCGTACCAGGCGGCGGGCCTCGCCAGGTCCCATGCGGGCTCGCCGAGGCCGAGGTCGTCCACGTCGATGAGCCGCCACGGTCCTTCGGGCGCCGGGTGCCGCACGAGTTGGCCGAGGTGGAGGTCGCCGTGGCACAGCGCGCGCCGCGGCGCGGGCGCCTCTCCGCGGGCCCACGGGGGCAGCGCCTCCCAGGCCGCGAGCACGTCGGCGCTCGCCTCACGGGGCCCGGCGGCCCGCAGCAGGGCGACGGCGCGGGCCGCCTTCGCGGGGCCGCGCATCGGGGGCGGTGGTCCCGGCAGCCGTGCGGTGTCGACCCGGTGCAGCAGCGCGAGCAGCCGGCCCGCGGCCTCCCACGGCGCGCGCTCCGGCGCGTCGGGGTCGACGGGCGCCCCGAAGGGCCAGAGGGTGACGTGGCGTCCGGCCGCGGCGCGCGGGGTGTCCTCCAGGGGCGCGAGCAGTGTCCCGCGCAGCGCCGGGTCGGCCGCCACCCGTACCCGGAGGGCGAGTTCACGCTCCCCCGTGTCCGCCGCGTGCGCCTTGGCGACGGTGTCGCCGTGCCGCAGCACATACGCCTCGCCGCGCCCCACGAGCACCGACTCACCCGCCGGGCAGCGGCACGTGGCGCCGCCCGGGTGCGCCAGGGCGCCGACCGTCGCGCGTACCCCCTCGGCGACCTCCGCGACGTCCACCCAACTCCCCCAGCGTCGTACGGCCAACGGACCCGAAGCCTAGGGCAGGCGGCGGGTATGGGCAGGGCACGGGCACGGGCCGACGTATGCGTGCACGTGGGGCCGCGGAGAGGGGCCAGGAACGCGGCAACGCTCGCGCAGCTCCCCAGCTGCGCGAGCGTCTGTGTCGTCCGCCTACCCCCGTCCCCACGGGGTTTCCAGGCCGGGATGTCCCCACCCGGGCCGCTCTCCCGGGTCAGGGGCGCCGCTCAGCGCCCCAGCATCACGCCCACGGACGACGCCTGGGCGACCACCGCGTCCCAGCCGCCGAACACGACCGCGAGCAGGGCCGCGAGGGGCAGGACCATCGCCACCGCCACCAGGGGGTGGCGGTTGCCGGACCGGCGGGCCCGCGGCGCGAAACGCGCCGCCCGCCCCTTGGTGCGGATCATCGTCCGCGGTGCCGTGTCCGCCATGGTCCCTCTCCCGCTCGTGTCCTCGCGCTGCCGTCGTGCCGGGCGGCGGCCGCCGTGTGGCCGCGTCACCTCGGGGTGCCGCCGCCCGCCATGCGTCCTTGCCGCAGCGGCGGGTGGCTGACCTCGGGGGACGAGTGCTGCACCCGCCGCTTGCCCTCAAACGTAGGCGGCGGGGCCGCTCCGGCACGTCATGCCCTCGTACCGATTGCCTGGCCTCCCGGAGGATGACCATCGCGCGGACGTGTACTCCGCTGGGTGGAGAGTGCGGACCATGTCTCGGGGTCTACCCGGAGGGGGCGTGCGCGTCGGCCGCGGGACGGCGGGCGCGGGGCCGGGGTGACGGTCGCCAAGGCGGTCCCCACGTGGGCGGGGGTGGTCCCGTAAGCTGTCGCTCGTCAGACGTACCGGGCAGCGGGGATGGACATGGCGATGATGCGGCTCCGACGCGAGGACCCGCGAGTCGTCGGCTCCTTCCGGCTGCACCGGCGGCTCGGCGCCGGCGGCATGGGCGTCGTCTATCTCGGCTCCGACAAGCGGGGCCAGCGGGTCGCGTTGAAGGTGATCAGGCCGGACCTGGCG
Source organism: Streptomyces sp. NPDC050560 (assembly GCF_044457285.1). Taxonomy (NCBI): domain Bacteria; kingdom Bacillati; phylum Actinomycetota; class Actinomycetes; order Kitasatosporales; family Streptomycetaceae; genus Streptomyces; species Streptomyces sp. NPDC050560. Next base: position 38,021 of record NZ_JBITGT010000015.1, on the reverse strand, counting down.
GAGGACCAGGAGTTCAGGTCGCGCTTCGCGCGCGAGGTGTCGGCGGCCCGCCGTATCCGCGGCGGCTGTACGGCGCGTCTTGTGGCGGCCGATCTGGAGGCCGACAGGCCCTGGTTCGCGACGCAGTACGTGCCGGGGCCCTCGCTGCACGACAGGGTCGCGGAGGAGGGCCCGCTGAGCGCGGCCGAGGTGGCGGCGGTGGGCGCGGCGCTCTCCGAGGGCCTGGTGGCGGTGCACGAGGCGGGTGTGGTGCACCGCGACCTGAAGCCGTCGAACATCCTGCTGTCGCCGAAGGGCCCCAGGATCATCGACTTCGGGATCGCCTGGGCGACAGGCGCGAGCACCCTCACGCACGTCGGCACCGCGGTGGGCTCCCCCGGGTTCCTCGCGCCCGAGCAGGTGCGGGGCGCGGCGGTCACCCCGGCGACCGACGTGTTCGCGCTCGGCGCCACCCTCGCCTACGCGGCCACCGCGGACTCGCCCTTCGGGCACGGCAGTTCCGAGGTGATGCTCTACCGGGTGGTGCACGAGGAGGCCCACCTCGGCGGGGTGCCCGACGCGCTGGCGCCGCTGGTGAGCGCCTGCCTCGCCAAGGACCCGGAGGAACGTCCCAGCACGCTTCAGCTCTCGCTGCGGTTGAAGGAGATCGCGGCGCGGGAGGCGCAGGGGATCTCGGAGGCGCGCCCGCCCGCGCAGCGCGGCGAGCCCGACCGGCCGACGGGGCGGCTCGCGGAGGAGTACGCGCAGCAGCGCACCCAGCGCCGCCCCGGCGGTGCCGGTACTCCCCCGCCCCGGCACCAGGGGGGCGGCCGCCCGCGGCTCCAGCCGGGCCCCTCGCACCCGGGCGGCCAGGGCAAGTCCCGGCCGCAGGGCCGTGAGCAGCGGCGCCCGGCCTCGCGCGGCGGCTCGGGCACGGGGCGTCCGGCGCCGCGGCCGACGGGCGCCGGGCGCGGGCCCGCCAATCCGCGGCTGCTGCGGCAGCGGCTGATCGTGTTCGTGGTGGTGACGCTGCTGGTGGCGCTGGGCATCGCGGCGGCCCAGGGCTGCCAGGGCCCGGCGGACGGGCTCGGCCCGCTGCCGGGCGGGACCCACAGCTCGGCGCCGTCCGGGGCCGCGGGCGGCTGAGGGCGGGCGGTCGACGGGCGGCTGAGCCGCCGTCAGACGGCGCGCCAGCGGGCGTGGGCCCACGAGAACAGCCCGAAGGCGATCAGACCGACGGCGATCAGGACCAGCAGCCACGGCCCGACCGGGGTGTCGGCGAAGGAACGCAGGGTGTCGTCCATGCCCTTGGACTTCCCCGGCTCGTGCTGGACCGCGGCCGCCACGGCGAAGGCGCCCGCCGTCGCGAACAGCGCACCGCGTGCGATCCCGCCGAATATGCCCAGGAAGTCCACCGTGCGGCGCTCGTGCCGTGACATCTTCGCCCGCTTCAGGTGCTTGTGGAACTTGCGCATCGCGGCCCGCGCGGCGATCCACACGCCCGCGCACGCCACACCGACTCCGGCGACCGCGAGCACCCACTGGCCGCCCGGCCATCCGAGGATCCTGGCCGTGACGTCCTCGGTCCGCTTGTCCGTCGATCCGCTCCCGCTGCTCTTCGCACCGGCCGCGTAGGCGAGGACGGAGTACGCGACGAATCCGTAGAAGACCGCGCGACCGGCCGCCATCAGGCGCTTGCCCGGCTTGCCCCCGTCCTTCCCGGCCCGTCCGAACACGGCCTCCGACAGGCGCCACAGCGCCATTCCGGCCAGGGCCACGCCCAACAGCCAGAGCAGGACGCCGCCGAATGGCTTGTCCGCGATCTCCGCGAGTGCGCCGCCCCGGTCGGCCTGCTGCCCGCCGCCGTCGGAGAACGCGATGCGCACGGCCAGCACCCCGACCAGAGCGTAGATCACCCCGCGGGCGACAAAGCCCGCGCGGGCACCGACCTCGACCGCCTTGCTGTCCGCGACACGTCTGGCGCCGCGTCGGCCTGTTGGTCTTGCTGCTTGGGCTGTCATACGGCCATGACTACCCGCGATCCCGTCAAGGAGGCTTCTGCCGTGCCGCGTGCCCGACCGCCCCGCGGGGCATGCGCGGAGAAGGACCGGAGCCGGGAGCGGCCACGGTGCGGCGGATGCGAGGGAAGGCGTCGGGTGGCGGCACAACGAGGCACGGCGGGGACGGCCCCGGTGAGGGCGCGCGCGACGGCCACGGTCGCGGCGACGGCGCGGGACGAGCCGTCCGGGGCCGAGCCTCGCCGCCAGGGGTGGCGGCTGTCCGCGGCCTTCGCGCTGGGGGTGGCCGTCTGGCTGGCGGCCGGTGTGGTGCTCGCCTGGGAGCGCCCCGGCGGCCTCGGGGCCTGGTACCGGTACGGGGACCCGGTGGTGGCGCTCGGCTGCCTCGTGCTGCTGTGGTGGCGTCGGTACCGGCCGGTCGTCGTCACTTCCGCCGTCCTCGTCGCCTCCACCACCTCGGCGATGGCCACCGGCGCGGCATTTCTGGCGCTGGTGTCGCTGGCTGCCCGGCGTCGGCCCCGGGAGATCGGCGGCGTGCTGGTGCTCTATGCCGCCGCCTCCGTCGTCGGCCAGGGCCGCTTTCCCGTGGGGCGCCCTGCGGAGGGCACGGGGTGGGGGCTTGCCGTGTGGCTGCTGGTGACGGCCGGTGTGCTGGTGGCCCTGGGGGTGGCGGTGGGCGCCCGGCGGGCCGAGGTGGCGTCGCTGCGGGCCCGCGCCGCGGGGGCGCGGCGGGAGCGCGCCGCTCTCGAACAGCATGCGCGGGTGCGGGAGCGCGCTCGTATCGCGCGGGAGATGCACGACGTGCTCGCGCACCGCATCTCCCTGCTCGCCTTGCAGGCAGGGGCGTTGGAGCACCGCGACGCCGTTCCGGCGCGGGAGGACAGGAGGCTGGTGCGTGGCATCGCCGACGCGTCCCGGCTGGCCTTGCGGGAGCTGCGGGACGTGCTGGGAGTGCTGCGGGCCGGTACGGAGGCGGAAGACGGCCGGGGCGGCGCGGTGCCCGCCGTACCGTCCTTCGCCGCGATCCCGGAGCTTGTGGCGCAGGCCCGCCGCGCCGGGCTGGACGTCGCGCTGTCCGTCGCCGTGTCGGCTGAGCCCGCGGCGGCGGTGGGCCGCACCTGCTACCGGACGGTGCAGGAGGGCCTGACCAACGCTGCCAAGCACGCGCCCGACGGGCGGGTGGAGGTTCTTCTCGACGACGGCGGTGACGGGGGCGGGGGCGGCTCGCTCCGCGTCCGTGTCCGCACCGGCCCGTCCGCCGCCACGACGACCGCCGCGCCACCGGCGTCAGGACTGGGGCTCGCGGGCCTGGCCGAGCGTGTCGGGCTGCTCGGCGGCACGCTGGAGCACGGCCCCGCGCCCGACGGCGGCCATCTGCTGACGGTGCGCCTGCCCCTGGCCGGGTCCGTTTTCGACGGGGGTGCGTGAATGGCGTCCGATAAGCCCGGGAGCCTGCGGGTGGTGCTCGTCGACGACGAGGAGCTGGTGCGGTTGGCGCTGCGGGTCGTCCTCGAACGCGAGGACGACATGACGGTCGTCGCCGAGGCGTACGACGCCGCGTCGGCGCTTGCGGCCGTGGACCTGCACCGGCCCGACGTCGTACTGCTGGACGTGCGGCTGCCGGGCAGCGACGGCATCGACGTGGCACGGCAGTTGGCGGCGGGGGCCGCTGCGCCGGGCGTGCTGATGCTCACCACGTTCGACTCGGGCGACCTGGTGCTCGGCGCCCTCCAGGCCGGGGCGCACGGCTATGTGCTGAAGGACACGCCACCGGCCAGGATCGTCGACGCCGTGCGCATGGTGGCCGAGGGCGGGCCCGTGCTGTCCCCGGCGGCCGCTGCCCGGGTGATCGCCGCGGCCACCGCTCCGGGCTCCCGGCACGGCAGGGCGGCTGTCCGGCTGGCGGCCCGTGAGCGGCTGTCCGCGTTGACGGCGCGTGAGGGCGAGACGGCCCGTGGCATTGCCGAGGGCCTCGACAACACCGAGATCGCCGCGCGGATGGGCGTCGGTGTCGCCACCGTCAAGGCCCATATCGGCAGCGTGTTCACCAAGCTGGGGGTCCGTAACCGGGTCCGCCTCGCCCTGCTGGTGCGGGACGCCGAGGAGTGAGGGGCGCCGGAGCGCGGGGACAGGACCGCTCCCCCGGCCCCGTGCCGCGGCTGCCGTTCCGGCTCCCCTGCCCCCGTCCGGCGGCTCAGCCTTTCGGCTGCGCCGTGCAGGCGAGGTCCTTCTGCGGGCGCTCGCCGTCCGTCAGGAATGCCGTCACCGCGTCGTTGGCGCAGGTGTTCGTGCCGAACGGGTAGACGCCGTGGCCGCCCTGGTCCGCCGTCACCATCCTGGCCCGCTCGCCCAGCGCGTCGCGCAGTTTCCGGGCCCCGGCCAGCGGTGTCCCAGGGTCCCGCTCGTTCTGCACCAGGAGGATGTCCGACGGGCCCTCGGCACCGATCCGTACGGGCTTGTCCTGCTGCTCGGGCCAGAAGGCGCAGGGCGTGACATTGCCCGTCGAACCGCCCAGCATCGGGTACGCCGTGCGATCGGCGGCGGCGCTGCGCTGGTAGGAGGCGATGTCCCGCGGCCAGCGCGAGTCGTTGCACAGCACGTGCAGCCGGCTCGCCGCGGTGTTGTCGGAGGCGGCTGCCGGGGGCTTGGACGGCAGCGGCCCGCCGTGGTCGAGGGCCTGCCACAGCTTCGCCAGTTCCGGCAGGCGTGCGTCGGAGAAGAGGTATTCGAGGCTGATGCCGCGGAACAGCGTTCCGTCGATCCCGTCCACCGGTTTCTCCGTCAGCCGCTCCGCCAGGTCGTCGTACGTGGCGGCCACCTGCTCCGGAGTGCGGCCAAGACCGTACTCGGGCTTGCCCGCCACGAAGGCGGCGAAGTCGGGGAAGCGGTCCCGCATGCCGCGGGCCAGCAGTCGGAACGCCGTCGCGTCGTACCCGCCGGGGCCGAGGTTGCTGTCCAGGACGATGCGGTCGCCCCGGTCGGGAAACAGCGTCGCGTACACGCTCCCGAGGTAGCTGCCGTACGACTGGCCGAAGTAGGAGATCTTCTCCTCGCCGAGGGCGGCGCGCACCCGGTCCATGTCACGGGCGGTGTTCGCGGTGGTGAGGTGCGGCAGCACGGCGGCGGTCCGGGATGTCGCGCACTGTCCCGCGACGGTCTTCGCGTACGTGGCCTCGGCGGTGACCTCCGCCGGACTTCCGGCAAAGGAAGGGAAGTTGCCGCGGGCCAACTGCTTCGCCGTCAGGTCGCAGGTCACCGGGGCGCTGGCGCCGACGCCGCGCGGGTCCATGCCGATGATGTCGTACGCGTCCTGCACATCGTCGGGCAGTCCTGCCTTCGCCAGCAGCGCCGGGTAGCCGAGCCCCGACATGCCGGGGCCGCCCGGATTGGTCAGCAGCGTCCCGCGCCGGTGGTCCGGGTCGCTGCTCGCCATCCGGGTGAGGGCGATACGGATCGTCCGGCCGTCCGGGTCGTCGTAGTCCAGCGGGACCTTCAGGCTTCCGCATTGCAGGCGGGGTGCCGCAAGACCCTTCGGGCAGTCGCCCCACTTCAGCCCCGCCTTCTCCTGCTGCTTCTCCCGCTTCGCCTCCTGCGCCTTCCGCGCGCGGTTCTCCGCCGCCGTGACCGGGCGGTGCCCGTCCTCGTCCGGCCACGCCGCGAGCGCCCCGGCAGCCGCGATGGCCAGGGCGGCCACGGTGCCCAGCGTGACGGAGAGTGGTGTGCGCTGCATGCGAGGTCCTCCTGTGCGCCCGCTTCGCCGGGGTATCCGGCACAGGCCCATGCTCGGCCGTGGCTCGCGACGGCACATCGGCCGACGGCACACGGTCGGCTTCGCCCTGGGGCGGGGGTGGCCTCCCCCGCAGGGCGGAGGCGGCCGACGCGGACACCGGTTACCTGAGCCTGGTCGCGTAGAAGGCGACGGCGGAGGCCGCGGCGACGTTGAGGGAGTCCACTTCCGCGGCCATGGGAATCCGGACCCGTTCGTCGGCCACCCGCAGGGCGTCGGCCGACAGTCCTTCGCCTTCGGTGCCGAGAATGAGCGCCAGCCTGTCGTAGCGGCGGGCGGCCAGTTCGTCCATGGTGATCGACTTCTCGGAGAGGCACAGGGCGGCCGTCACGAAGCCGTACCGGCGGAACAGTTCGGCGTCCTTCGGCCACGAGGCCAGCCGGGTCCAGGGGACATGGAAGACGGCGCCCATCGACACCTTCACGGCGCGTCGGTACAGAGGGTCGGCGCAGCGGGGTGTGAGGAAGACCGCGTCCACGCCCAGCGCCGCCGCGTTGCGGAACGCGGCCCCCAGATTCGCGTGGTCCACCAGGTCCTCGAAGATCGCCACGCGCCGACCCGCGTCTTTGCGGGGCGCCGATCGCGGCGTCGCGCCGGTGGCGTTGCGGTCGTCGACCGGTTCGGGTATGGCGGTCCCGCGGGCGCCCGCCAGCACCTCGGCGGCCGGGGGCAGGGGAGCGCGTGCCATGGAGGCGAGGGCGCCGCGGTGCACGTGGTAGCCGGTGACCCGCTCGGCGACTTCGGGCGTGACCTCGTAGACGGGCGCGGTGGCTTCCGCGATGACGTCGCTCATGACCTCGGCCCACTTGGGGGTGAGCAGCAGCGAGCGCATCGGGTAGCCGGCCCGTCTGGCGCGGCGGATGACCTTCTCGCCCTCGGCGATGAAGAGCCCCTCGGCGGGCTCGCGCCTGCGCCGCAGCTCGACGTCGGTGAGGGAGGTGTAGTCGTACAGGCGGGGGTCGTCGGGGTCGGTGATGGTGAGGGGCTCGGTCATCGCCCGGCCCCGCCCGCTCCCCCGTCGGCCGCAGGGTCGGCCACCGGGCCCGTACCGACCGTGTCGGCCTCGGCGGCCACATCGACGACGGCGCCGACGACGATGACGGCGGGCGGTCTGACGTCCTGGGCGCGCACCGCCTCGGCGACGGTGGCGAGGGTGGCGTCCACCCGGCGCTGCCCCGGGGTGGTGCCCTCCTGGACGACGGCGACGGGGGTGGTGGCGGCGCGGCCGTGGGCGACGAGGGCGGCGGCGATACGGTCGATCTTGTCGACGCCCATCAGGACGACGAGGGTGCCGCGCAGCGCGGCCAGCGCCTCCCAGTCGACGAGGGAGCGCGCGTCGTCGGGGGCGACATGGCCGCTGACGACGGTGAACTCGTGGGCCACGCCCCGGTGGGTGACGGGGATGCCGGCCGCGCCCGGCACCGAGATGGAGCTGGAGATGCCGGGGACGACGGTGCAGGGGATACCGGCGGCGGCGAGCGCCTGGGCCTCCTCCATGCCGCGGCCGAAGACGAAGGGGTCGCCGCCCTTGAGCCGTACGACGGCGCGGCCCGCCCGCGCGTGCTCGATCAGCGCGGCGTTGATGGCCTCCTGGGCCATGGCGCGGCCGTAGGGGATCTTCGCGGCGTCGACGACCTCGACGTGCGGGGGGAGTTCGTCGAGGAGGTCGCGCGGGCCGAGCCGGTCGGCGATGACCACGTCGGCCTCGGCGAGCAGCCGCCGGCCGCGCACCGTGATGAGGTCGGGGTCGCCGGGGCCGCCGCCGACGAGGGCCACGCCGGGGGCCCGGTCCCGGTGCCTGGGGGCGACGAGGGTGCCGTCGCGCAGGCCCTCCAGGACCGCGTCGCGGACGGCGGCGGTGTGCCGCGGGTCGCGCCCGGCGAGGCCCGAGGTGAGGACGGCGACGGTGACGCCCGCGCTGCGTCCGCTCGCGGGCGTCCAGGCGGTGGCGGCCTCGGCGTCGTCGGCGCGCACGCACCACACCCGTGCGTGCTCGCCCTCAGCGGAGGCCGCCGCGTTGGCGTCGGCGTCGCTGGTGGCGATGAGCGCGTACCAGGCCCCCGTGAGGTCGCCGGGGGCGTAGCGGCGCCGCTCCCAGCGCAGTTCGCCGCGGTCCGCCATGGCCTGTACCGAGGCGGTGGCGCTCGGCGAGACCAGGACGACGTCGGCGCCCGCGGCGAGCAGCGCCGGCAGCCGCCGCTGGGCGACCTGCCCGCCGCCGAGCACGACGGTGCGGCGGCCGGTGAGCCTCAGGCCGACGGGGTACGGGGGATGGTCGGCCATGCGGGGCCTTTCGGACGTGGCGGGCCTGGGCCCGGGCGGGCGTTCGGGTTCTACGGTACGGGCGGTGCGCGCGGGGTGCTGGGGGGCGGCTTCGGGGCGGGCGGGTCACGCGCGGGCGGCCCGGGGGGTGCCGCCCCCGGGCCGCCCGTGTGCCGTGCCGCCGCTACTTCTCGGTGACCCCCGCGGAGTCGAAGGTCGCCACGTCGTGCATGGCGCGGGCGGCGCTCTGGATGAGCGGGAGGGCGAGCAGCGCGCCGGTGCCCTCGCCGAGCCTGAGGTCGAGGTCGACCAGGGGGCGCAGGCCCAGCTTGGTGAGCGCCGCGGGATGTCCCGGCTCGGCGCTGCGGTGGCCCGCGATGCAGGCGGCGAGCACCTCGGGGGCGATGGCGTGGGCGACGAGGGCCGCGGCGCCCGCGCTGACGCCGTCCAGGACCACCGGGGTGCGCAGTGAGGCGCCGCCGAGCAGCAGGCCGACGATGGCGGCGTGCTCCAGGCCGCCGATCGCGGCCAGCACCCCGATGGGGTCGGAGGGGTCGGGCTTGTGCAGTTCGAGGGTGCGGCGCACCACGTCGGTCTTGCGGGACAGGGTCTCGTCGTTGATGCCGGTGCCCCTGCCGGTGACCTCGGCGGGCTCCGAGCCGGTGAAGACGGCGATCAGGGCGGCGGACGCGGTGGTGTTGGCGATGCCCATCTCGCCGGTGAGCAGGGCCTTGTTGCCTGCCGCCACGAGGTCGCGCGCGGTCTCGATGCCGACCTCGACGGCGGCCTTGACCTCCTCGCGGGTGAGCGCGGGGCCCTGGGTCATGTCGGCGGTCCCGGCACGCACCCTGCGGGGTACGAGGCCGGGACTGGGGGGCAGTTCGGTGGCGACGCCGACGTCCACCACGCAGATCTCGGCGCCGACCTGGGTCGCGAACGCGTTGCACACCGCGCCGCCGCCGAGGAAGTTGGCCACCATCTGGGCGGTGACCTCCTGGGGCCAGGGGGTGACGCCCTGGGCGTGCACCCCGTGGTCGGCGGCGAACACGGCGACCGCCGCGGGCTCGGGGACCGGCGGCGGGCACATCCGGGAGAGTCCGGAGAGCTGCGCGGAGATGATCTCCAGCATGCCGAGCGCCCCCGCAGGTTTGGTCATGCGCTTCTGCCGCTCCCACGCCTCGCCGAGCGCCTTGGCGTCGAGGGGCCTGATGCCCGCGACGGTCTCGGCGAGCAGGTCGTGCGGCTCGGAGCCGGGCAGCACCCGGCGGCCGTAGGTCTCCTCGTGGACCACCCAGGACAGCGGGCGGCGCTTGGACCACCCGGCCTGGGCCAGCTCCGGCTCGTCGGGGAACTCGTCGACGTAGCCGACGCAGAGGTACGCCACCACGTCGAGGTGTTCCGGCAGGCCGAGGGCGCGCACCATCTCGCGCTCGTCGAAGAAGCTGACCCAGCCGACGCCGAGGCCCTCGGCGCGGGCGGCGAGCCAGAAGTTCTCGACGGCGAGCGCGGAGGAGTACGGCGCCATCTGGGGCTGGGTGTGGCGGCCGAGCACGTGCTGTCCGCCCCGGGTGGGGTCGGCGGTGACGACGATGTTCACCGGGGTGTCGAGGATGGCCTCGACCTTCAGCTCCTTGAACTGCTTGGCGCGGCCCTTGGGCAGCGACTTCGCGTACGCCTCGCGCTGGCGCATCGCCAGTTCGTGCATGGTGCGGCGGGTGTCGGCGGAGCGGATGACGACGAAGTCCCAGGGCTGGGAGTGGCCGACGCTCGGCGCGGTGTGCGCGGCTTCGAGGACCCGCAGCAGCACGTCGTCGGGGATGGGGTCGGGGCGGAAGCCGTTGCGGATGTCGCGGCGCTCGCGCATCACGCGCAGTACGGCGTCCCGTTCGGCGTCCGCGTAGCCGGGGGCGGGGGCGCCGCGCTCGCCCGGCTCCGCGTCGGGAGCCTGCTGCTCGTCGGGGTGTGCGGCGACGGTGGGCACCGCGAAGGGCGGCGGGGTGGGCGACGCGCTCTCCGGCTGCTCGCCGTCGCGGGGCGCGGGCACCGTGGCGGTGGCCGGGGGCGCGTCGGGCGCGGGGGTGTCGGCGGGATCCTGGACGGCGTCCTGTGCCTGCGGCGGCGCGGCGGGCTCGCCGTGGGGCGCGGGCTCCTCGGTCGGCGCGGCGACCTCCGGGGCCTCGGGAGGGAAGCCGTCGGGCCCCCCGGGCTCCTCGTGGGGCTCGGGCGCGAAGACCATGGGAACGGGCGCGGGGGTGTGGTCCTGCTCGGGCTGCTGCGGGGCGAGGGGCGCCTCGGGGTGCTCGGGCGCGTCCTGTGCCTGCGCGATCGCGTCCGCGACCGCCTCGGCGGGCGGGTGCTGCTCGTCCACGTACCCGGGCTCGGGGACCGGCTCGGGGTCCTGGTCGGGGATGGTCAGCGGGTGGGGCGGGGTGGGTGCCAGGTGCGGGGTGGTGGGCACGGACCCCTCGACGGGCACGAACTGCCCCAGGGGCTCGGCCCCGTACGCGCCGGGTTCCCCGCCCGCGGCGAAGCCGTCGGGGTAGGGCTCGGCGCCCGGGTAGCCGACGGGCAGCGGGCCCTCGCCGGTCGCGGGGCCCGGCACCGGGCCGGAGGACAGCGGCTCCGCGGGGTAGCCGGGCGCGGTCTGCGGGAAGCCGCCGCCGCCCTCGGGGGCGTACTCGACGCCGCCCTCCTGCGGGTAGCCGCCCTCGGGCCCGGGGGCGTAGCCGGGCGCGGCGTCGGGCGGGTAGCCCATCTCGGCCGCGTTCTCGGGCAGGTAGTGCTGGCCCGAGGCGGGTCCGGTGCCGTACTGCTGGGCGGCCTCGGGGGTCTGCTCGTAGCCGTAGGACGGGTCGGGGTAGGCGGGGGCGTCCGGGAGCGGGGGCTGCCCGGGGTGGAACTCCCCCGTGGGCCCGCCCTGCTGGGCCGCGGGCTCCGCCGCGTAGGCGAAGGCGGGGTCGGGCCCGGGCGGCGCGGCCCAGGGGGTGCCGCCGTGCGGGCCCGCCGCGAGCTGGGGCCCCGCCAGGGCGGGGTCGGCCTGCTGGGCGGCGAAGTCGGCCTCGGGGCCGGGGGCCTGGGGCACGGGCGCGCCCGCGGGGCCGCGGTCGGCGAGCGACCTGACGGGGCTCGCGGACGGGTCGGGCACCTGGGGCCCCAGGTGGAGGGGGCGCCGGGGCGCGGCGGGCCTACCCTGCTCCGGCTGCTGCGGCTCGGGCGGCGGGGTCTCGCCCCAGGCGCCCTGGGCGCGCGGCATCAGGAGCTGGTCGTCGTACTCGGCCTGGGGTCCGGAGGGAGCGAGGTGGGGGTGCGAGCCCGGCGGCCGGTCGTCCTGCTGCCGGGTGCCGTGGCCCTGCGCGGGCCCGGACACCGTCCCGTTGCCTGCGTTCTCCGGCAGTCCCTCGGCCGGGATCTGGCCGGTGTCGGTCATGCGTACCCCTCGCCCATCGGTTAGTGCTCCTTCGACCGTGCCCCCCGTACGCGACCGGGGTGCGCCCGGAGCGGCGCACCGACCGCCCTCCATGAAGAACGAGCGTGCGCGCCGCGCGGCACGTACGGACCGCCGTCGCCGTCGTCAACGGGCATTGTTCCGGCCGGTCCGCCACCGTGGCGGTTGGTTTGGCCACGGTCCCCTGTGGACTGCGCCACACTGCGCGTCCACCGGCTCCGCCGTACCGCGGGCGTGCCAAAACGGCCACGTATTCCGGGTGTTCCGGATATTGAGCGACCACATCACAGAACACCCGAATGCAGTACAACGGTCGGTCAGCCTACCTCGCCAGGCAGGGCCACGGGATCACGGGTCGGAGTCGCAATCGACTCTGTGTGCGATTACGGGACCGGTACGCCGGTCAGTGCCCGGGATCGCGGCGCTCGCCGCGCTGGTCGAGGGTCGCGGTGATGAGGAAGGCGACGCTGCGCTCGGTCTCGGTCCAGGCCCGGGTGTCGAGGTCGACGGACTGGAGCAGCGCGCAGTGGACCGCGTAGCCGTGCTCCTCCAGGGCGCGGCCGACGAGTTCGGCCTCGTCGAGGCTTCCGGCGTGGGTGGCGATCCGCTCGGGGCGGCGGTCGGCGACCGCGGAGACCACGGGCGCTCCCCCGGCGCCGATCCGTACGACGTCGGGCTCGGGGAGGTTGTCCAGGATGTGCGGCGCGGTGCCGTGCACGATCTGCGGGGGCACGCCGAACCTGCGGGTGGTGGCGAGGACGCGGGCGCAGGCGTCCGGGTCCTGGTCGACGGCGATGACGGCGGCGCCGAACCGCCCGGCCTCGGCGGCGAACGCGCCGCTGCCGGAGCCGATGTCCCACACCAGGTCGCCGACCCGGGGCCCGAGGTGGGCGAGTTGGGCGGCGCGCAGCCCGCCGCTCTCGCCCTCGCCCAGCGGCTCGCCGTAGGCGTGGGCGGGCAGCGCCCAGCCGCGCACGGAGCCGGGGTCGCGCCCCGCGATCCAGCCGGTCTCGCCCTCCACGGGGCCCCCGATGGCGAGGACGACGTTGGGGTCGCGCCAGGCGCGGTCGGCGGCGGCGTCCGAGGTGACGACGGAGACCTGCTCCCGCTCGGTGCCCAGCTCCTCGCAGATGACGAAGGTGCGGGGCACCCCTTCGAGGAGCAGCCCGAGTTCGGCGGGGCCCGCGCCCGGCGAGGTGAGGACGGCGGTCTTGGCGTGCGCCCTGCACACGTTCACGGCGCGGCGCAGGCTGCGCGGGTGGGCCACCACGACCTGGGCGTCGTCCCAGGGCATCCCGGCCCTGGCGAAGGCGGCGGCGACCGAGGAGACCGCGGGGACCACCTCGACCTCGAAGCCGAACTCGGCGGCCCGCAGGGCGCGTACGACGCCGAAGAAGCCGGGGTCGCCGTCGGCGAGCACGACGGCGGTGCCGCGGTGGCCCGCGATCCTGCGGGCGGCGAGCGGGACGCTGCCGAGTCTGACGCGCTCCGCGCGCCGCGGGATCTCGGGCAGTGCCAGGTGGTGGGCCGCGCCCGCCACGAGGGTGGCGGCCGACAGGGCGGAGAGCGCCCCGTCCGTCAGCGGGGTGCCGTCCCAGCCGATCACCGTGACCCGGTCGGCCATCGTCGTCTGTCTCCTGGTGGTTCTCGTGGGCCGTCGGGTGGGGGGTGCGCGCCGCCGGTGCGGGGGTCCGCGGGACCCGGGGTGCGGGGCGCCGCGCCGGGCGCGCGTACGGGCCCCGGTGAGCGTACCCGCCCGTCCCCGGGGTCCGGCGCGCAGGTACCGCGGCCGGCGCCCGGGGTCAGCTCCAGTCGGAGAAAACGGTGAAGCCGCCCGCCTCGGCGAGCTGTTCGCCGGGGCTGCCGGGGCCTTCGAGGTCCTCGGGCAGCAGGCTCCAGACGATGAGGTCGGTGCGGGTGTCGTGCCAGTGCCCCTCGTCGTCCTTCGCCCGGGCTATCCAGGCGCCTCTGAGCACGCCCTCGCTGATACAGCCGATCTTCTGGGCGACCTGCTGGGCTGCGGTGTTGTCGGCGGCGGTGCGCAGTTCGAGGCGCTCGAAGCGCTGGTCGGCGAAGAGCCACTGGGCGACGGCGAGCGCGGCCTCGGCCGCGTAGCCCTCGCCGCGCGCCCAGGGGGCGACGGCGTAGCCGAGTTCGGCGGAGCGGATCTTCCAGTCGGCGCCGCGCAGCCGTACGACACCGACGAGGCGCTGGGTCAGGAACTCGGTGACGGCGAGCACGATGCCGCGGCCGCCCGTGCGCTGGGCGGGCGCGTGCCGGGTGATGCAGGCGCGGGCGTGGTCCTCGGTGTACGGGGTGGGCACCGAGGTCCAGGACACGATGAGTTCGTCGTTGAGCATCTCGGTCAGGGAGGGCGCGTCGGGCTCCTCCAGGGGGCGCAGCACCAACCTTTCCGTGCTGATGGAGACGTCCGGGAAGGAGAGTGTCATGCGCTGCTCCGTAACCTGCGGGGGCCTTCAGTCCTTCGGGGGCGGTACCCGCCGGACTGCCGAATGACCCAGGATGCCGGATCGCCGGGCGTTTCCGCACCACGGGGGCGGGGGTCGCGCCCGCGGTGCGCGGGGCCGGGCGGGGGCGTGGCGGGCCCGCGTAATAGGGTCGGCGGCATGCTTGATGCCCTGACGGCCGTGATCGCCGCGGCCGGTCTCGTGCTCGCCCTCTGGTGCGGTTTCGCCGCGCTGCGCGACCAGCCCACCAAGGACTGGCATCTGATCGGGATGGCCGTGGTGGCGCTGCTCGCCGTCGCGCAGCTCGTGGTCGGGGTGGTCGAGCTGGGGCGCGGCGAGAAGCCGGAGCAGGGCACCACGGTGTTCGTGGCGTATCTGGTGGCGGCGCTGGCGTGTGTGCCGGTGGCCGGGTTCATGTCGCTCGCGGAGCGCACCCGCTGGGGTTCCGTGACGGCCGCGGCGGGCGGTGTCGTGCTCGCGGTGCTGGAACTGCGGCTCTTCGACATCTGGGGAGGCTGAGGTGGCCGTGACCGAGGAGAACGCGCCGGAGCAGGGCGCCGGGGAAGGCGCGGGGACGGGCCCGGGAGAGGGCGCGGGGGACGGCGCGGCCGGGCCCGCGCGGCGCCGCCTCATCGGCGGGCCCGGCATCGTCCTGGTGTGGGTGTACGGGGTGATGGTGGTCGGCGCGGTGTCGCGCTCCGTCGTCCAGATCGCGAGCGACTTCGACAAGGCGCCGCTGGCGTACGCGCTGTCGGCGGTGGCCGGGGTGGTCTACGGCTTCATCACGTACTCGCTGGTGCGCGGCGGGGAGACGGCGCGCAGGGCGGCGCTGGTGTGCTGTGTGGCCGAGCTGGCGGGCGTGCTGACGGTGGGGACGTGGACGCTGGTGGAACCGTCCGCGTTCCCCGACGCCACGGTCTGGTCGGACTACGGCATGGGCTATGTGTTCATCCCCGTGATCCTGCCGGTGACCGCGGTGTTCTGGCTGCGCAGGGCGCGCGCGACGACGGCGCCCTGAGCAGGAGGCGTGCGTCGGCCCTTCAGGCGCTCGTGACGTAGGCGTGCGCCCCGGCGGGCTTGGACAGCGTCACGGTCGTGAGGGTGTCGCCGACCCGGTCGGTGCCCACCCGCTGGTAGCCGTGCTTCTGGTACAGCCGCAGATTGCGCTCGCTGCGGTGGCCCGTGAACAGCTCGAAGCGCTGTGCGGCGCCCGCGGCGCCGTCGGCGAAGAGCCGCTGCTCGATCGCGATCAGCAGCCTGCCGCCCAGGCCGTGCCTGCGCATCCTGGGGTGGACGATCAGCTTCGCGATGCGTCCCGTGCCGTCCGCGTCGACAGTGCCGCGCACCGACGCCACGACCTCGTCGCCGAGCTTCGCCACGAGCACGATCCCGCCCGCCAGCTCCTGGGTGAGCTGGGCAAGGGTCTGGGTCAGCGGCTCGATGCCGTAGTCGCCGTACAGCTCGGCCTCGCTCTGGTAGCACAGGAACTGAAGTTTCAGGATCTGCTCGGCGTCACGCTCGTCCGCCGCAGAGATGGTCACGCTCATGCCCATGTGTGCATGCCTCTCGCTCACCTGCTCCGCCGTTGTCCATCAGTCCTTTCCCCGTGGGTCATGGACTGCAACCTGTGATTTACACAACGTGGCGCGGGTCGAGCGGGAGCGCAAGTGCGCCGTGGCCGGCGCGTGCGGGCCGGGCGAGGCCGCAGGGCGCGCGGCCCGCCCGGCCCGCATCGGGAGAGCCCAGGTCAGCCCAGGTACTCCTGCCGCGCGAGCAGCCCGGTGTCGGCGTTGTCGGTGAAGACGCCGTCGATCCCGGTGTCGAAGTACCGCTTGAAGGCGCCGAAGGCGTCCCCGTAGGCGTTGGGGTCGTCGCCCGTGCGGTAGTCGGCGGGCAGGAAGGTGTTCTCGTTGCGCATGGTGTACGGGTGCAGGATCAGGCCCGCGGCGTGCGCGTCCCGTACCAGCGTGGTCTCGTCGAGGAGCTTGCCGTCGGCGTCCCGCGGGATGATCAGGTCGAGGGTGGGGCCGATGCCCTGCGCGAAGGAGGCCATCCACCTCAGGCCCTTCGGGGTGACCAGGTCGTCGACGGTGCGGGGGTCGCCGCTCGTGGTGAAGTCCCAGGGCCGCGACCCGGCGACGTCGAGCAGGACGACGGCGGGCGAGTCCACCATCCTGGACAGCCGCTGGATGCTGGTGGGCTCGAAGGACTGGAGGATCAGCGGGGAGTCCTTCTTGTGCCGCCCGTACGCGCGCAGCAGCTTCACCAGCCGCTCTTCGAGGCCGAGGCCGATGCCGCGGAAGTAGGTGGGGTGCTTGGTCTCCACGTACAGCCAGACGGGCGCGCCGCGCCTGCGGCCCTGCTCGTCGGCCCAGCGCAGCACCTCCTCGTAGGTGGGGACCTCGAAGTGGCCGTCGTACAGGGTGTTGTGCCGGCGGTTCTCGGGGATGCGCTCGATCGCGCGGAGCGTCTTGATCTCGGCGAGGGTGAAGTCCTCGGTGAACCAGCCGGTGATCTCGTTGCCGTCGACCGACTTGGTGGTCTTGCGGTCGGCGAACTCGGGGTGGTCGGCCACGTCGGTGGTGCCGGTGATGTCGTTCTCGTGGCGGCACACCAGGTGGCCGTCCTTGGTGGGGACGACGTCCTGCTCGACGATGTGCGCGCCCATGTCGAGGGCGAGCTGGTACGAGCCGAGGGTGTGCTCGGGGCGGTAGCCCGCGGTGCCGCGGTGGCCCACGATGGTGATCTCGGGCAGGCCCCGGTAACCGCCCTTCCCGCCGTGGCCGCCCCCGTGGGAGGTGCCCGCGCTCGCGGTGCCCGGCAGGCCGACGACGGCGCCGCCCGCTCCGAGCGCCGCGGCGCCCAGCAGCGCCCGCCTGCCGGGGCCGCTGCCCCGCTGCTCGTTCGACCCCTGCTTCGCCATGGGCGTTCCTCCCGGAGTGCTGTACGCGTGCTCGGCGGAGCCGATCGTAGGTGAAGGCAAGTGTCGGGAGGGAGAAGCGAGTTGGAACGGGCGGGTGATGTCGGGTGACCGGTGCGCGGGCGCCGGGCCCGCCGGTGCGCGCGCCGGGGGCTGCGGGCGCCGCTCCTCCCGCGGTCCTCCTGCTTCGTACAGGTGACAGTAAAGCGCCGCGGCGCACTCTTCTGACGGGTCGGCGCGGGAGGTGCGTAACCTCCCGGTGAACCCGACGTGCGCCGGGGGCCGCACCCCGAGTATCGTCCTCACCTGCATGGACTTGGCATGACTGCGATCAGGCGCCATACCTGGATAGCTCGACCACCTGGACCCCGGAGGGCTCGTTGTCCCGTTTCGCGTTCATCAAGGCAGTGCTCGGTCCGGCCATACGCCTGATGTTCCGCCCCCAGGTGGAGGGCGTGGAGAACATTCCGGCGACGGGCCCGGTGATCCTGGCGGGCAACCATCTGACGTTCATCGACTCGATCGTGCTGCCGATAGTCTCGCGCCGGCAGGTCTTCTTCATCGGCAAGGACGAGTACGTCACCGGCAGGGGCTTCAAGGGCCGGCTGATGGCGTGGTTCTTCACGGGCGTCGGCATGATCCCGGTGGACCGCGACGGCGGCAGGGGCGGTGTGGCGGCGCTGATGACGGGCCGCAGGGTCCTGGAGGACGGCCAGGTCTTCGGTATCTACCCCGAGGGGACCCGCTCGCCCGACGGGCGGCTCTACCGCGGCCGTACAGGCTGCGCGCGGCTGACGCTGATGACGGACGCCCCCGTGGTGCCGTTCGCGATGATCGGCACGGACAAGCTCCAGCCGGGCGGGCGCGGCGTCCCGCGGCCCGGGCGGGTGACCATCAGGTTCGGCGAGCCGCTGGAGTTCTCCCGGTACGAGGGCATGGACCGGGACCGCTATGTGCTGCGGGCGGTGACCGACTCGGTGATGGCGGAGGTCATGCGTCTTTCCGGGCAGGAGTACGTGGACGTGTACGCCACCAAGGCGAAGGAGGCCGCGTAGCGGCCGGTGAGCCCGCGCGGCGGCGCGAGGGGCGGTGTGGCGGGCCTGTCGGCCCCGCACCGCCCCTCGCGCGTTTCCCGGGGCCGCACGCTGCTTCCGGGCCTCGCGCCCTCCCCGGCGCCCGCCGGGCGGGCGGGGCTTCAGGGCGTGCGGCGTGCCGCGGCCCACGCGTGCTGACGGGCCAGGTCGCTCTTCAGCTCGGCCAGTTGCGCGGCGACCGCCGAGGGGGCGGTGCCGCCACGGGCGTCGCGGGAGGCCAGGGCGCCGGGGACGTTCAGGACCTCGCGGACGGCCGGGGTCAGGTGCGGGGAGATCCCGGTGAACTGCGCGTCGGTGAGCTGGTCCAGCTCGATGCCGAGGCCCTCGCACTCCTTGACGCACTCCCCCGCCACCTCGTGCGCCACCCGGAACGGCACGCCCTTCCTGACCAGCCACTCCGCGATGTCGGTGGCGAGCGAGAAGCCCGCGGGGGCCAGTTCGGCCATCCGCTCGCGGTTGACGGTGAGGGTGGCCATCATGCCGGTGAGCGCGGGGAGCAGGATCTCCAGTTGGTCGCAGGAGTCGAAGACCGGCTCCTTGTCCTCCTGGAGGTCGCGGTTGTACGCGAGCGGCAGCGCCTTGAGGGTGGCGAGCAGCCCGGTGAGGTTGCCGATGAGACGGCCCGACTTGCCCCTGGCCAGCTCGGCGATGTCGGGGTTCTTCTTCTGCGGCATGATCGAGGAGCCGGTGGAGAAGGCGTCGTGGAGGGTGACGAAGGAGAACTCCTTCGTGTTCCAGATGATGACCTCCTCGGCGATCCTGGAGAGGTTCACGCCGATCATCGCGGTGATGAAGGCGAACTCGGCGGCGAAGTCGCGGGCGGCGGTGCCGTCGATGGAGTTGGCGGCGCTGCCGTTCTCGAAGCCGAGGTCGCGGGCGACGGCCTCCGGGTCGAGCCCGAGGGAGGAGCCCGCGAGGGCGCCGGAGCCGTAGGGCGAGACGGCGGTGCGGGAGTCCCACTGCCGCAGCCGCTCGGCGTCCCGCGCGAGGGCCTGCACATGGGCGAGCACATGGTGGGCGAAGAGGACGGGCTGGGCGTGCTGGAGGTGGGTGCGCCCGGGCATGGCGACGTCCGGGTGCGCCTCTGCGAGGCCGACCAGGGCGTCCTGGAGGTCGGCGACGAGGCCCCCGATGGCCCGGGCGTGGTCGCGCAGGTACATCCGGAAGAGGGTGGCCACCTGGTCGTTGCGGGAGCGGCCGGCGCGCAGCTTGCCGCCGAGGTCGGGGCCGAGGCGCTCCAGCAGGCCCCGTTCGAGCGCGGTGTGCACGTCCTCGTCGGCGACGGTGCCGGTGAAGGTGCCGTCGGCGACGTCGGCCGCGAGCCGGTCGAGTCCTTCGAGCATCCGCGCCAGTTCGTCGGCGGTGAGCAGTCCCGCGCGGTGCAGGACGCGCGCGTGGGCGCGGGAGCCGGCGATGTCGTAGGGGGCGAGCCGCCAGTCGAAGTGGACGGAGGCCGAGAGGGCGGCCAGTGCCTCGGCCGGGCCGTCGGCGAAGCGGCCGCCCCAGAGCCGGACGTCGCCGCTGTTGCTGCTCACTGCTTGAAGCTCCTCGCGGGTGTGGATGTGCGAACCGCCTCCCCGTCGCCGTGGACGGGGAGGCGGTCGTCAGAGTAGTGCGCGGCGCGGGCGGCGCGGCGCGCGTCAGGCCCCTGCGGGCTGGTCGCGCTGGTCCCGCTGGGCGGCGATCTTCGAGGAGAGGCCGAAGATCTCGATGAAGCCCTGGGCCTTGGACTGGTCGAAGGTGTCGCCGGTGTCGTAGGTCGCCAGGTTGAAGTCGTAGAGGCCGGTGTCGGAGCGGCGCCCCGTGACGACGGCGCGGCCGCCGTGCAGGGTCATCCTGATGTCGCCGTTGACGTGCGCGTTCGCCTCGTTCACAAAGCCGTCGAGGGCGCGCTTGAGCGGGGAGAACCACTGGCCGTCGTAGACCAGCTCGCCCCAGCGCTGCTCGACCTGCCGCTTGAAGCGGGCAAGATCGCGCTCGACCGTGACGCTCTCCAGCTCCTGGTGGGCGGTGATGAGCGCGAGGGCGCCCGGGGCCTCGTACACCTCGCGGGACTTGATGCCGACGAGCCGGTCCTCGACCATGTCGATGCGGCCGATGCCCTGGGCGCCCGCGCGCTCGTTGAGCTGCTGGATCGCCTGGAGGACGGTGACCGGCTTGCCGTCGATGGCGACGGGGACGCCGGCCCGGAAGGAGATGACGACCTCGTCGGCCTCGCGGGGCTCGGCCGGGTTCTGGGTGTAGGAGTAGATGTCCTCGATCGGGCCGTTCCAGATGTCCTCAAGGAAGCCGGTCTCCACGGCGCGCCCGAAGACGTTCTGGTCGATGGAGTACGGGGACTTCTTGGTGGTGGCGATCGGGAGGTTCTTCTCCTCGCAGAACGCGATGGCCTTGTCCCGGGTCATCGCGTAGTCCCGGACGGGCGCGATGCACTTCAGGCCGGGGGCGAGGGCGACGATGCCCGCCTCGAAGCGGACCTGGTCGTTGCCCTTGCCGGTGCAGCCGTGGGCGACGGTGCCGGCGCCGTGCTTCCGGGCGGCGGCCACCAGGTGCTTCACGATCACCGGGCGGGAGAGGGCCGAGACCAGCGGGTAGCGGTCCATGTACAGGGCGTTCGCCTTGACCGCCGGGAGGCAGTACTCGTCGGCGAACTCGTCCTTGGCGTCCGCGACCTCGGCCTCGACGGCACCGCAGGCGAGCGCGCGCTTGCGGATGACGTCCAGGTCCTCGCCGCCCTGGCCGACGTCCACGGCGACGGCGATGACCTCGGCACCCGTCTCCTCGGCGATCCAGCCGATGGCGACGGAGGTGTCAAGGCCGCCCGAGTAGGCGAGTACGACGCGCTCGGTCACGGGTTTCTCCTCACGGTGCGCTCTCTGTTATGCATGAGTATGCATACCCCCGCATGATTCGTCAATTCGCCTGGTCGGGCGGGGGTCGGCGCACCCGGGGGCACCGTGGCGGCCGCCGGGTCAGCCCTCGGCGAGCACCCTCCTGAGGGTCGCCGCGTGGCTGAGGTCCACGTCGCGCACGGACGTCAGCAGGGTCAGCGGCCCCCTGGCGGCCTCCTCGCGCAGCTCGTCGAGCGCCTCGGCGGCTTCGGGCGCGGCCAGCTCCGCGCGGTAGCGGCGCTCGAACTCCTCGTGACGCCCGGGGTCGTGGCCGTACCACTTGCGCAGTTCGGTGGAGGGTGCCACGTCCTTGCGCCAGGAGTCGAGCCCGGCCGCCTCCTTCGAAAGACCGCGGGGCCAGACCCGGTCGACGAGGACGCGGGCGCCGCCGTCCGGCTCCGCCTCCTCGTACACCCGTCTGAGCCTGATGTCGCGCCGCGCGCCCCTGCCCCTGCTGCCGCTGTTGTCGTCCATCCGTCCATGGTGGGCGCGGCGGGGCGTACCGGCGGGTGAGACACCCCGGGTATTTCCGGGCCCCCCGGACGCATCAGGCGAATAATCAACACCATGGGAAAGACGTACGAACGTATCGACGGCAGACTCCGTGACTTCATCGAGGCCCAGCCGCTGTTCTTCACGGCCACCGCGCCGCTCGCGGGCGACGGCACCGTGAATCTCTCCCCGAAGGGCCTCACCGGTTCGTTCGCGGTGCTCGACCCGGGCACCGTGGCCTATCTCGACTTCGCGGGGAGCAACGCCGAGACCATCGCGCACCTGCGGGAGAACGGCCGCATCACGCTGATGTGGTGCGCCTTCCAGGGGCCGCCGAACATCGTGCGGGTGCACGGCACGGGCGAGCCGGTCTTCCGCGACGACGCGCGCTTTTCCGGGCTGCTCGGCCACTTCCCCGGCATCGACCCACGCGACCACGGCCTGCGCGCGGTGATCGTGGTCCACGCCGAGCTGATCAGGGACACCTGCGGGTACGCGGTGCCGTTCATGGCGTACGAGCGCGACCGCGATCTGCACGGCAAGCGGTTCGCGCGCGAGGACGACGCCTCGCTCGGGGCCTACTTCGAGAAGAAGGAGCACGTGGCGTCGAGCCTGGACGGCCTGCCGGGGCTGCCGCTCCCGCTGCCGCCGGGTAATTTCTGAGGTTATGCACAGAAGATCCCTTGTTCCGGCCCTGCTCGCCGCCGCCCTGTGCGCCCTCGCCGCCGCGCCGCCCGCGGCGGGCGGCGGCGCTCCGGGCCCCGACGCAATGGCCGACACCGGCGGCGGCAGCCAGGTGATCACCGCGGTGGCCGCGGACACCGGCGCCACGCGCGGCACCGTCACCTGGTGGGAGCGCGCGGACGGGCGGTGGCGCGAGCGGGGGTCGGCCCCGGCGCGGTTCGGCTCGGGAGGGCTGGTCGAGGGCGCGACCAGGCGCCAGGGCACCGGCACCACACCCACCGGGATCTTCCCGCTGCCGTACGCCTTCGGCACCGAGCCGGCGCCGCGCGGCACCTCGCTGGCCTACCGGGCGGTGGAGCACGACTCCTGGTGGTGCGAGGACAGCGCCTCGCGCGCGTACAACCGCTGGGTGCAGCCGCTGCCGGCGGACTGCCGCGCGGAGGAGTCGGAGCACCTGGCGGACTACAGGACCCCGTACGCGTACGCGATGGTGGTCGGCTACAACTACGAGCGTCCGGTACGGGGCCGCGGCGCGGGCATCTTCCTCCATGTGAACGGCTCTGGTCCCACCGCGGGCTGCGTCTCGGTGCCCGCGGACGCGATGCGGCGCCTGCTGGCGTGGGCACGCCCCGAGCGCCGTCCGCACCTCGCCGTGGGCACGGCGGGCGGGCGCACGGCGCTCACCCGGTACTGACGGGCGCGGGCGCGGCGGCGGGCGGCCTCAATGCTGCGCCAGCCTGAGCAGGTGGTCCGCGAGCGCCTGTCCCCCCGTGGGGTCCCTGCTGATGAGGAGCACCGTGTCGTCGCCCGCGATGGTGCCCAGGATGTCGTGGAGTTCGGCCTGGTCGATGGAGGAGGCGAAGAACTGGGCCGCGCCGGGCGGGGTGCGCAGGACGACGAGGTTGGCGGAGGCTTCGGCGGAGATGAGCAGTTCGGCGGAGAGGCGCCGCATGCGCTCCTCCTTGGCGGACTCGCCGAGGGGGGCGCGGGGGGTGCGGAAGCCGCCCTCGCTGGGGACCGCGTAGATGAGGTCGCCCTCCACGTCGCGGATCTTGACGGCGTTCAGCTCGTCGAGGTCGCGGGAGAGGGTCGCCTGGGTGACGATGAGCCCGTCGTCCGCGAGGAGTTTGGCGAGCTGGCTCTGCGAGCGCACCGCCTGCCTGTTGAGGATGTCCACGATCCGCCGGTGGCGCGCGGTGCGGGTCTGGGGTACTGGGGGGCCTCCCGCGCGGAGTGCGGGGGCGGGTTCCGCGGAGTCGTGCTCCTGCGGACCCGCTTCCTCGTGGTCCTGCGCCTGGCTCATCGTCGTCTCATTCTCCGGTTCGTCCTTCGTCGTACGCCTGGTCGAGCACTCCGGGCAGGGCCCGCAGGAACGTGTCCGCGTCGGCCTCGGAGAGGTTCAGCGGCGGCATGAGCCGTACGACGTCCGGGGCGGGCGCGTTGACCAGGAAGCCGGCGTCCTGGGCCGCCTGCTGCGCCTTCGCCGCCAGCGGCTGTGTGAGCACGATACCCAGCAGCAGGCCCGCGCCCCTGACATGGGAGACCAGCCGGTGGGTGTCCCGGGTGTTCTCGATGCCCTCGCGCAGCTTCTCGCCGACGCGCTTGACGTTCTCCAGCAGCCCTTCGCCCTCGATGGTGTCGAGGACGGCGAGCCCGGCGGCGCAGGCGACGGGGTTGCCGCCGAAGGTGGTGCCGTGGTGGCCGGGCGCGAAGAGGCGTGCGGTGTCGCCGAAGGCGACGGTGGCACCAATGGGCAGGCCGCCGCCGAGGCCCTTGGCGAGGGTGACGATGTCGGGGGCGACGTCCTCCTCGGCCTGGTGGGCGAACCAGTGCCCGGTCCTGCCGATGCCGGTCTGGACCTCGTCGAGGGCGAGCAGGGTGCCGGTGGCGCGGGTGACGGCGCGGGCGGCGGCGAGGTAGCCGGGGGGCGGGTCCACGACGCCGTTCTCGCCCTGGATGGGCTCGACGAGGACGAGCGCGGTGTCCTCGGTGACGGCGGCGCGCAGTGCGTCGGCGTCGCCGTAGGGGACGTGGGTGACGTCGCCCGGCAGCGGCTCGAAGGGCGCGCGCTTGCCGGGCTGTCCCGTGAGGGCGAGGGCGCCCATGGTGCGGCCGTGGAAGCCGCCGGTGGTGGCGACCATGTGGCGGCGTCCGGTGAGCCTGCCGAGCTTGAAGGCGCCCTCGACGGCCTCGGCGCCCGAGTTGCAGAAGAAGACGCGCCCTTCGCGGCCGAAGAGGCGCAGCAGGCGTTCCGCGAGGGCGACGGGCGGCTCGGCGACGAACAGGTTGGAGACATGGCCGAGGGAGGCGATCTGGGTGCTGACGGCCTCGACGACGGCGGGGTGGGCGTGGCCGAGCGCGTTCACCGCGATGCCGCCGACGAGGTCGAGGTAGTCGCGCCCGGCGGCGTCGGTGACGGTGCTGCCGCTGCCGTGGACGAGGGGGAGCCTCGGGGTGCCGTAGTTGTCCATGAGGGCGGACTGCCAGCGGCGGGTGAGGGCGGTGTTGGGGTCGCAGGAGGCGGCAGGGCCGGAGGTGGGGGTGCCGGAGGTGGGGGCTTCGGACGCGGCGTGCGGGGTGTGCGGCGCTGCGGGGGTCATGCGTCGTCCTCCTTGTCCGGCACGACCATGGTGCCGATCCCGTCGTCGGTGAAGATCTCCAGCAGGATGGAGTGCTGGACACGGCCGTCGATGACGCGCGCGGTGTGGACGCCGCCGCGGACGGCGGTGAGGCAGCCGCGCATCTTGGGGACCATGCCGCTGGACAGTTCGGGCAGCAGCCGCTCCAGTTCGCTCGCGGTGAGCCTGCTGATGACCTCGTCGCTCTGCGGCCAGTTCTCGTACAGGCCCTCGACGTCGGTGAGGACGATCAGGGTCTCGGCGCCGAGGGCGGCGGCGAGTGCGGCGGCGGCGGTGTCGGCGTTGACGTTGTAGACGTGGCCGTCGTCGGCGGAGCGCGCGATGGAGGAGACGACGGGGATGCGGCCGTCGTCGAGCAGGGTCTCGACGGCCCCGGTGTCGATCTCGGTGATCTCGCCGACGCGTCCTATGTCGACGGGCTCGCCGTCGATGACGGGCCGGTGGCGGGTGGCGGTGATGGTGTGGGCGTCCTCGCCGGTGAGGCCGACGGCGAGCGGGCCGTGGGTGTTGAGCAGCCCGACGAGTTCGCGCTGCACCTGTCCCGCGAGGACCATCCGTACGACGTCCATGGCCTCGGGGGTGGTGACGCGCAGCCCCGCCTTGAACTCGGAGACGAGGCCGTGCCGGTCGAGCTGGGCGCTGATCTGGGGCCCGCCGCCGTGCACGACGACGGGCCGCAGCCCGGCGTGCCGCAGGAAGACGACGTCCTGGGCGAAGGCCGCCTTGAGCTGGTCGTCGACCATGGCGTTGCCGCCGAACTTGATCACGATGGTCTTGCCGTGGTGGCGGACGAGCCAGGGCAGTGCCTCGACGAGGGTCTGCGCCTTGGGCAGGGCGGTGTGCTGGCGGGTGCTCATGGGGTGCTGGGTCCTTGGGTCGCGGGTCCCGTGCGGCCCGTCCCGGTCGGGGACGGGCGCGCGGCTCAGGAGGAGTACGCGCTGTTCTCGTGGACGTAGTCAGGGGTGAGGTCGTTGGTCCAGATGGTGGCGGCGGCTTCGCCCGCGGCGAGGTCGGCGGTGATGGTGACCTCGCGGTAGCGCATGTCGACCAGGTCGCGGTCCTCGCCGAAGGAGCCGTTCCTGCACACCCAGACGCCGTTGATGGCGACGTTCAGACGGTCGGGGTCGAAGACGGCATCGGTGGTGCCGATCGCGGAGAGCACCCGGCCCCAGTTGGGGTCCTCGCCGTGCACGGCGCACTTGAGGAGGTTGTTGCGGGCGATGCTGCGGCCCACGGTGACGGCGTCGTCCTCGGTGGCGGCGCCGGTGACGTCGATCCTGATGTCCTTGGCCGCGCCCTCCGCGTCGCCGATGAGCTGGCGGGCGAGGTCGGCGCAGACCTGCCGTACGGCCTCGGCGAAGACGTCCTGGGGCGGGGTGGTGCCGGAGGCGCCCGAGGCGAGCAGCAGCACGGTGTCGTTGGTGGACATGCAGCCGTCGGAGTCGATCCGGTCGAAGGTGGTGCGGGTCGCGGCGCGCAGCGCGGTGTCGAGGGCGTCCGCCTCCATGTCGGCGTCGGTGGTGAGGACGACGAGCATGGTGGCGAGGCCCGGGGCGAGCATGCCGGCGCCCTTGGCCATGCCGCCGACGCTCCAGCCGTCCCCGCCGGCGACGGCGGTCTTGTGGACGGTGTCGGTGGTCTTGATGGCGATGGCGGCCTTCTCGCCGCCGTGTTCTGAGAGGGCGGCGGCGGCCTTGTCGACGCCGGGCAGCAGCCGGTCCATGGGCAGGGTGGTGCCGATGAGCCCGGTGGAGGCGACGGCGATCTCGGCGGCGTTGTGGCCCAGCGCCTCGGCGGCCTTCTCGGCGGTGGCGTGGGTGTCCTGGAAGCCCTTGGGGCCCGTGCAGGCGTTGGCGCCGCCGGAGTTGAGGACGACGGCGGAGACGGTGCCGCCCTTGAGCACCTGGCGGGACCAGAGGACGGGGGCCGCCTGGACGCGGTTGGAGGTGAAGACTCCGGCGGCGGCGCGGCGGGGGCCGTGGTTGACGACGAGGGCGAGGTCGGGGCCCCCGCTCTCCTTGATCCCGGCGGCGACGCCCGCGGCCGTGAATCCGCGCGCGGCTGTGACGGTCATGGCATCTCCCTGGTGGCTGTGCGGCCTGCTGCGGGGTGGTGGCGGGCGCGGGTCACGGGGCGAGGCCGAGGGCGCCGAGGCCCAGGCCCTCGGGCAGGCCGAGGGCGATGTTCATGCTCTGGACGGCGCCGCCCGCGGTGCCCTTGGTGAGGTTGTCGATGGCGCTGACGGCGACGAGGCGCCGGGCGGCGGCGTCGTACGCGATCTGCACCTGTACGGCGTTGGAGCCCTGGACGGAGCCGGTGGCGGGCCACTGGCCCTCGGGCAGCAGGTGCACGAAGGGCTCGTCGGCGTACGCCTTCTCGTACGCGGCCCGCAGGGCGCCGCCGTCGGCGGCGGGGGTGGCGGGCGCGGAGCAGGTGGCGAGGATGCCCCGGGCCATGGGGGCGAGTACGGGGGTGAACGACACGGTGACGGGTGTGCCGGCGGCCGCGCTCAGGTTCTGTGCGATCTCGGGGGTGTGCCGGTGGGTGCCGCCGACCCCGTAGGGCGAGGCGGAGCCCATGACCTCGCTGCCGAGCAGGTGCGGCTTCGGGGTCCTGCCCGCGCCCGAGGTGCCGGTGGCGGCCACGACGACCGCCTCGGGATCGACGAGTCCCGCGGCGTGGGCGGGGAAGAGGGCGAGCGAGACGGCGGTGGGGAAGCAGCCGGGGACGGCGATGTGCCGGGTGTCGCGGAGCTGGTCGCGGGCGCCGGGCAGCTCGGGCAGGCCGTAGGGCCAGGTGCCGGCGTGCGGGGTGCCGTAGAACTTCTCCCAGTCGGCGGCGGAGCGCAGCCGGAAGTCGGCGCCCATGTCGATGACGAGCACCCCGGGGTCGAGCTGCTCGGCGACGGCGGCGGAGTGGCCGTGCGGCAGGGCGAGGAAGACGACGTCGTGTCCGGCGAGGACCTCGGGGGTGGTGTCCTGGAGCACCCGGTCGGCGAGCGGCGGCAGGTGCGGCTGGACGGCGCCGAGACGCTGCCCCGCGCTCGCGTGCGCCGTCAGGGCCCCGATCTCCACCTCGGGGTGCCCCGCGAGCAGCCGCAGCGCCTCCCCGCCCGCATAACCACTGGCACCCGCAACCGCGACCCGCACCACCATGGGACCTCCTCCTCGACGGCATGACTATACGTTCGTCGGCACGTTTATGCAATGGAGGAGGGGGGCGGGGGATCGGCCGCGGGGTGACCGAGCGGGCGGACACCAGCCGCCCTCCCGTCGGGGCTGTCCTCCCCTCGGAGCCGCCCCCCGCCGGGGCCGTCATGGCCGGGCGAGGTGGCGGACGGGGTGGCCGTCGGGGCCGGGGGTGAGCCAGGAGCCGTCGCCCAGGGGGTGCAGTGCGTACGGGTCGGCCGTCTCGGCGGCGATCTCGCCGACGACCGCGCCCGTATGCACGTCGAGCAGGTGGTGGCGGAACCACTCCCCCTCGTTTTCCGTCTCGCCGCCCACGGTGACGACGGCCGTGTCCGGGGTCAGATAGCCGCCGGACCACTCCATGAACGCCTCCCCCGGGTCGTGGCCGAGGTCCGCGACGGAGCGGGTGAGGAGCACGTCGCCCTCGGGGTGGCGGTGGAAGGCGGCGTCCGCCTGGCCGTGGTCGACCGTCATGAACTGCCGCCCGTCCGGCGCCAGGCCGATGAGGCAGCGGTCCGACCACGGGTACGGGGCGAACTCCGCCCCGCCGCCCGCCCCGGGCGCCCCGCGCAGGATGACGGAGCCGTCCTGGCCCTCGCCGATGTCGAGGTAGACGCTGCCGTCCACGGGGTGCACATGGTGGCCCGCGCCGTGCCCGACCGTCTCCAGTTCGCAGCGGGCGAGGACCCGCCCGCGGTCGGCGTCGTACACGACCCACTGGTCGGGGCGGCCGCGCCCCGCCATCGCGTCCGGCCGGTAGACCCATACGGTGCGGCCGTCCAGGGAGAAGGCGCAGCCGGGGCGGTGGCCGTGGCGCTCCCGCGAAGGCGGCTCGAAGTCCGATACCCAGACGGCCTCACCGGCGCCGGTGAGGCAGACGACGCCGTCCTGGGTCGTGTAGACGGCGCGCTCCAGGTCGGGCCGCACCGCCGACTCCACGACCTGGTCACCGGCCCGTGGCCGGAAGACCGCCACGGGCTCCAGCGCCCCGGGAGCGCCGGGCTCCGTCGGGCGGTAGGCGTGAATCCGCCCGTCGTGCAGGCGCGTGATGACCTTCGGAGGGGGCGCGGGGATCATCCGCCGAGGCTAGCCTGGGCGGTCCCCCGGACCGGCCGCACGGTCCCGGGCCGGGCCGGGGCGGGGCGTGCCGCGGCGGGGCGGGGCGTGCCCTGTCACCGAGGAGACAGAGAACGGCCCGCACCACGGGGGTGGGTGGTGCGGGCCGTCCGGGGAGGGGGGGTTCAGCCGACGACGATCGGGTCCACGAAGGTGCCGGGCCTCGTGGCGCCGGTCTGGTCGAGGAGGGCGCCGCCGTAGGGCCAGTCCAGGGTGACGTGGGTGGTCTCGTTGGGCGGGGTGACCAGGATCTTGGCCGGGACGAACGCCTTGGTGTCCGGGTCGTCCTTGGCGACCGGCAGGATGGTGAAGCTGACCATGGCCGTGTCGTCGCCCGGGTGCAGAGTGAAGGTGCTCGGCTCGGCCGAGGAGCGCTGGAGGTCCCAGGTCCGGCCGGAGTCGCTGACGAGGCGGACGCCGGGGAAGCCGTGCAGGGTGCAGGTGCGGTCGCCGCCGTTCTCCAGCCGGATGCCCACGTTCTGCTGCTGGGTGGTGTCCATGTCGGGGCGGCCGCCGTGCGGCATGTGGAAGGAGAACTTCAGCTCGCCGGTGTGGCAGCGGTCGTCCGAGGCGGCGGAAGAGTCGTTCGCCGTGTCGGCCTTCGTGCCCTTCCCGTCGTCCTGGGAGCCCTGCGAGCCCTTCTGGTCGTCCTGCGCGGCACCGCCGCCGGAGGAGTCCTTTGCCGTGCTCTGCGACGAGCCCTTGGAGGAGGCGTTCCCGGAGGACGGGTCGCAGGCCGCGGCGCCGGCGCCGACCGCGACCACTGCCAGCAGGACGGCGGTGCGGCGGGCGGCGCGGTTGAACGTGGCGGTCATGGTCTCCCCTTTTCCGGCGCCAGGACTTCGCCAGGCGCTCCCCGTATCGAGTGCGTTACGGGAGGTCTGATGCGCCGCCCCCGGGGCGAGTTCGGGAAACTGTGTCCGGACCCTGTAACAGCGACCGCCCGCAGCTCACACCCCCTCGCGGCCCACGCCCACGCGGCTCACACCGCCCCGCGGCTCACGCGCCCGCGTAGGCCGCGAGGTGTTCTCCCGTGCGGGTGGTGGGCGCGGCGACGAGTTCCGCGGGGGTGCCCTCGAAGACGACGCGGCCGCCGTCGTGGCCCGCGCCGGGGCCGAGGTCGATGATCCAGTCGGCGTGCGCCACGACGGCCTGGTGGTGCTCGACGACGATCACCGACTTGCCGGAGTCGACGAGCCGGTCCAGCAGGCCGAGGAGCTGTTCCACGTCCGCGAGGTGGAGCCCCGCGGTGGGCTCGTCCAGGACGTACACACCGCCCTTCTCCCCCATGTGGGTCGCCAGCTTCACCCGCTGCCGCTCGCCGCCGGAGAGCGTGGTGAGCGGCTGGCCGAGCGTGAGGTAGCCGAGGCCGACGTCGGCGAGCCGGTCGAGGACGCGGGACGCGGCCGGGGTGCGGGCCTCGCCCGAGCCGAAGAACTCCCGGGCCTCGGCCACCGGCATCGCCAGCACCTCGCTGATGTCCCGGCCCCCGAGGCGGTGTTCGAGCACGGAGGCGTCGAAGCGCCTGCCCTCGCACTCCTCGCAGGTGGTGGCGGTCCCCGCCATCATCCCCAGGTCGGTGTAGCGGACCCCGGCGCCGTTGCAGGCGGGGCAGGCGCCCTCCGAGTTGGCGCTGAACAGGGCCGGCTTCACGCCGTTGGCCTTGGCGAACGCCTTGCGGATCGGGTCGAGGAGGCCGGTGTAGGTGGCGGGGTTGCTCCGCCGTGAGCCGCGGATCGGGCCCTGGTCGACGGAGACCACCCCGGCGTCGGCGGGCAGCGAGCCGTGCACCAGCGAACTCTTGCCCGAGCCCGCGACACCGGTGACGACGACGAGCGCGCCGAGCGGGATGTCCACGTCGACGTCGCACAGGTTGTGCAGGTCGGCGCCGCGTACCGGCAGGGTCCCGGTGGGGGTGCGCGGGGTCTTCCTGAGGGCGGCGCGGTCGCCGAGGTGGCGCCCGGTGCGGGTGCCGGAGGCGCGCAGCCCCGCGACGGTGCCCTCGTAGCAGACGGTGCCGCCGTCGGCGCCCGCGCCGGGGCCGAGGTCCACGACATGGTCGGCGATCGCGATCGTCTCCGGCTTGTGCTCGACGACGAGCACCGTGTTGCCCTTGTCGCGCAGCCGCAGCAGCAGGTGGTTCATCCGCTGGATGTCGTGCGGGTGCAGCCCGGTGGTGGGCTCGTCGAAGACGTAGGTGACGTCGGTGAGGGACGAGCCGAGGTGGCGGACCATCTTGACCCGCTGCGCCTCGCCGCCCGAGAGCGTGCCCGCGGGCCGCTCCAGCGACAGGTAGCCGAGCCCGATCTCCACGAAGGAGTCGAGGGTGCGCCCGAGGGTGTCGAGCAGCGGCGCCACCGACGGCTCGTCGAGGCCGCGCACCCAGTCCGCGAGGTCGCTGATCTGCATCGCGCACACCTCCGCGATGTTCTTCCCGGCGATCCGCGACGCGCGCGCCGCCTCGCTGAGCCGGGTGCCGTCGCAGTCGGGGCAGACGGTGAAGGTGACGGCGCGGTCCACGAACTCCCTGATGTGGGGCTGCATCGACTCCCGGTCCTTGGCGAGCATCGACTTCGTCAGCCGCGGCACCAGGCCCTCGTAGGTCATATTGATGCCCTCGATCTTCTTCCGGACCGGCTCCCGGTGGAGGAGGTCGTGCAACTCGGTGGCGGTGTAGTCGCCGAGGGGCTTGTCGGGGTCGAAGTAGCCGGAGGAGGTGTAGAGGCGGTAGTTCCAGCCGCCCGCCTTGTAGCCGGGGATGGTCAGCGCGCCCTCGGCGAGGGACTTGGAGGCGTCGTAGAGCTGGGCGCGGTCGAGGTCGGTGACGGTGCCGCGGCCCTCGCAGCGCACGCACATGCCGCCGGTGCGGGTGTAGCTCACCCTGACGGCCTTCTGGCTGCCGCGCTCGACGGTCATGGCGCCGTGCGCCTTCACCGAGGGCATGTTGAAGGAGAACGCGTTGGGCGAGCCGACGTGCGGGCTGCCGAGCCTGCTGAAGAGGATGCGCAGCATGGCGCCCGCGTCGGTGGCGGTGCCGACGGTGGAGCGCGGGTCGCCGCCCATCCGCTGCTGGTCGACCACGATGGCGGTGGTCAGCCCTTCGAGCACATCGACCTCCGGCCTTGCCAGGGTCGGCATGAAGCCCTGGACGAAGGCGCTGTAGGTCTCGTTGATCAGCCGCTGCGACTCTGCGGCGATGGTGCCGAAGACCAGGCTGCTCTTGCCCGAGCCGGAGATGCCGGTGAACACCGTCAGGCGCCGCTTGGGGATCTCGATGCTGACGTCCCTGAGGTTGTTCACGCGCGCTCCGTGCACCCGGATCACGTCGTGGCTGTCGGCGGGGCCCTGGCCCGGGCGGGTCGTGCTGCTGGCCATCTCGTCCGTCCTTCGTCCGTTCCAGGGGGCGCACGCGCGGGCCGCGCCCCCGCGCGGGCGCCCGCGCGGTGCCGTCGACGGTACGAGGTCCGGCCGGTTCGCGCTTCTTCGATCCTGCCCCGTGGGGTTACGGGGCGGGCTCGGGGACGGCGGCGGGCTGGCGGGCGCAGTCGGGGCAGAGCCCGCGGTAGGTGATGTCGGCGGCGGTGACCACGAAGCCGAACCGCTCCGCGGGCGGCAGGTCGGCCAGCGGGGAGCCGGTGGGCCGTACGTCGCGGATGGTGCCGCAGCCCGAGCAGACCAGGTGGTGGTGGGGGCGGTGGGCGTTGGGGTCGTAGCGCCTGGCGCGGTCGTCGGTGGAGACTTCGAGGACCTCGCCGAGCGTGACCATCTCACGCAGTGTGTTGTACACGGTGGCCCGGGAGATCTCCGGCAGCAGCCGGGCGGCTCGGGCGTGGACCTCGTCGGCGGTGAAGTGGACGTGCTCGCCGTCGAGGACCTCCGCGACGACCCTGCGCTGGGCGGTCATGCGCCAGCCGCGCCCGCGCAGCCGTTCCCTCAGGTCACTCATCTCGGTTCACCTCATCGCCGGTCGCGCCACACCCGCCGCCGGGCCCTCCCCCGGGCGGTCTTCGCGGGGGGCGCGAACACCGCCGGGACGGGGCCCAGTGTCCGGAGAGCTGGTGCACTTCTTGACTTGGACTATGTCCATCGTAGGATCGGCTCCGGCACCGGCCAAGGGACCGGGGTGTCACCTGCGGCGGGAGCGGACGAGATGGCGGAGGCGTGGCACGGCCTGACCGGCCGGGTCCCCCGCCCGTGTCCGTCGCAGCGGGCACCCGCCGGCGTGCCACCGTCCGCAGTCCCCAGCACCGCGATCCATCCGGTCCGGAAGGAATTCCATGTCTGAGAACAACGACGCCCTCGTCACCGATCCGAAGACCGAGGAAGCGGGGGGCTGCCCCGTCGTGCACACCGCGCGTGCCCCGCACCCCACCCAGGGCGGCGGCAACCGGCAGTGGTGGCCCGAGCGGCTCAACCTGAAGATCCTCGCCAAGAACCAGCCGGTCGCGAACCCGCTCGGCGCGGACTTCGACTACGCGGCCGCGTTCACCGCCCTCGACCTGCCCGCGGTCAAGCGGGACATCGAACAGGCGCTGACCACCTCGAAGGAGTGGTGGCCCGCCGACTTCGGCCACTACGGCCCGCTGATCATCCGGATGGCCTGGCACAGCGCGGGCACGTACCGCATCAGCGACGGCCGGGGCGGCGCGGGCGCCGGGCAGCAGCGGTTCGCGCCGCTGAACAGTTGGCCCGACAACGCCAACCTGGACAAGGCGCGCCGGCTGCTGTGGCCCGTGAAGAAGAAGTACGGGCAGAGCCTGTCCTGGGCCGACCTGCTGATCCTCGCGGGCAACGTGGCTCTGGAGTCGATGGGGCTCGACACCTTCGGCTACGGCGGCGGCCGTGCGGACGTCTGGGAGCCCGAGGACGACGTCTACTGGGGCCCGGAGACCACCTGGCTCGGCGACGAGCGCTACACCGGCGACCGGGTCCTTGAGGACCCGCTCGGCGCGGTCCAGATGGGCCTGATCTACGTCAACCCCGAGGGCCCCAACGGCAACCCCGACCCGCTGGCCGCCGCCCGCGACATCCGGGAGACCTTCGGCCGGATGGCGATGAACGACGAGGAGACCGTCGCCCTCATCGCGGGCGGCCACACCTTCGGCAAGACGCACGGCGCCGCCCCCGACAGCAGCGTCGGCGACAACCCGGAGGCCGCCCCGATCGAGCAGCAGGGCCTCGGCTGGCGCAACTCGTACGCCACGGGCAAGGGCGCGGACGCCATCACCTCGGGCCTTGAGGTGACCTGGACCAGCACCCCGACCCAGTGGGGCAACGGCTTCTTCGACAACCTCTTCGGGTACGAGTGGGAGCTGACCCAGAGCCCGGCGGGCGCCAACCAGTGGAAGCCGAAGGACGGCGCGGGCGAGGGCACCGTCCCGCACGCCCACGACGCCGACCGCAAGATCGCGCCCGCGATGCTCACCACCGACCTGGCGCTGCGCTTCGACCCGATCTACGAGCCGATCTCCCGCCGCTTCCACGAGAACCCCGCGGAGTTCGCGGACGCCTTCGCGCGTGCCTGGTACAAGCTGACACACCGCGACATGGGCCCGCGCTCGCTGCTGCTCGGCCCCGAGGTGCCGCAGGAGACCCTGCTGTGGCAGGACCCGCTGCCCGCGGCCGAGGGCGAGCCGCTGACCGCGGGGGACATCGCCACGCTCAAGGAGAAGGTGCTGGCCGCCGGGGTGTCGGTGGCGGACCTGGTGTTCACCGCGTGGGCGTCGGCGTCCACGTTCCGCGGCAGCGACAAGCGCGGCGGCGCCAACGGCGCCCGTATCCGGCTGGACCCGCAGCGCGGCTGGGAGGCCAACGACCCGGAGCGCCTCACCGCCGTGCTCACCGCCCTTGAGGGGGTGCAGCGGGAGTTCAACACCGGCGCCCGCAAGGTGTCGCTCGCCGACCTGATCGTGCTCGGCGGCTCGGCCGCCGTGGAGAAGGCCGCGCAGGACGCGGGCCACAGCGTCGAGGTGCCCTTCACGCCCGGCCGTGTGGACGCCGCCGAGGAGCACACCGACGCGGACTCGTTCGCGGCGCTCGAACCGGCCTCCGACGGCTTCCGCAACTACGCGGGCAAGGGGACCCGGCTGCCCGCCGAGTACCAGCTCGTGGACCGCGCGAACCTGCTCACGCTGAGCGCGCCCGAGATGACGGCGCTGGTCGGCGGCCTGCGGGTGCTGGGCGCGAACGCGGGCGGCTCCACCGCCGGCGTCCTCACCAAGGCCCCCGGCAGGCTCACCAACGACTTCTTCGTGAACCTGCTCGACATGGACACCCCCTGGCGTCCCGTCGCCGGTGAGCCCGGCAGCTACGAGGCCGTCGACGCGTCGGGGAACGTCGTGTGGACGGGGACCAGGGCGGACCTGGTGTTCGGCTCGAACTCCGAGCTGCGGGCGCTCGCGGAGGTCTACGCGAGCGACGACGCGAAGGAGAAGTTCGTACGTGACTTCGTCGCCGCCTGGGCCAAGGTGATGGACCTGGACCGCTTCGACCTGGACTGATCCCCCGGGTCCTGACGCGCAACGGCTGCGCCCGCCCCTCCCCCGCGCCACGCGGGAGGGGCGGGCGCAGCCGTGTGCGGGGCCCTTCTGGGGCGGGAATCCGCCGGGTCCCTTCGGCAGCAGGTTGGACGCGAGATATCTTGATGTCGAGCAATGTTGCAGTCGTGGAGACGGAGCGGAGCACCAGGTGACTGACTCGACCATCATCTATACGCACACCGACGAGGCCCCGGCCCTGGCGACGTATTCGTTCCTGCCCGTGATCAAGGCGTACGCGGGCACCGCGGGTGTGGCCGTGGAGACCCGGGACATCTCGCTCGCCGGCCGGATCATCGCCGTGTTCCCCGAATACCTGGACGAGAGCAGGCGGATCGACGACGCGCTCGCCGAGCTGGGCGAGCTGGCCGGGACCCCGGGCGCCAACATCATCAAGCTGCCGAACATCTCGGCGTCGATCCCGCAGCTCAAGGCGGCCATCGCGGAGTTGCAGGAGAAGGGCTACGCCCTCCCCGGCTACCCGGACGAGCCCAGGACCGACGAGGAGCGCGAGATCCGCGCCCGCTACGACAGGATCAAGGGCAGCGCGGTCAACCCGGTCCTGCGCGAGGGCAACTCCGACCGGCGCGCCCCCGCCTCCGTGAAGAACTACGCCAGGGCGAACCCGCACCGCATGGGCGCCTGGTCGGCCGAGTGCAGGACCAATGTGGCGCACATGGAGGGCGACGACTTCCGCAGCACCGAGAAGTCCGTGGTGATCGCCGAGGACGGCGCCCTGCGCATCGAGCTGCTGGGCGACGACGGCAGCACGACGGTGCTGCGCGAGTCGGTGCCGGTGCTCGCCGGTGAGATCGTCGACGCGGCCGTGCTGCGGGTCGCCGCGCTGCGCGAGTTCCTGACCGCCCAGGTGGCCAGGGCCAAGGCGGAGGGCGTGCTGTTCTCCGTGCATCTGAAGGCCACCATGATGAAGGTCTCCGACCCGATCATCTTCGGCCATGTCGTACGCGCGTTCTTCCCGAAGACGTTCGCCGAGTACGGCGAGGTGTTCGCGAAGGCGGGCCTGACCCCGAACGACGGGCTCGGCGGCATTCTCAAGGGCATCGAGGCGCTGCCCGAGGGCCAGAAGATCAGGGAGTCCTTCGACGCCGAGCTGGCCGAGGGCCCCGAGCTGGCCATGGTCGACTCGGACCGCGGCATCACCAACCTGCACGTGCCGAGCGACATCATCGTGGACGCCTCCATGCCCGCGATGATCCGCACCTCGGGCCATATGTGGGGCCCGGACGGCGGCGAGCACGACACCCTCGCCGTCATCCCCGACAGCAGCTACGCGGGCGTCTACCAGACCGTCCTCGACGACTGCCGGGCGCACGGCGCCTTCGACCCCTCGACCATGGGCTCGGTGCCCAACGTGGGCCTGATGGCGCAGAAGGCCGAGGAGTACGGCAGCCACGACAAGACGTTCGAGATCCCGGTCACCGGCACGGTACGCGCGGTCGACGCGAGCGGCACCGCGGTGCTCGAACAGACCGTCGGCGCGGGCGACATCTTCCGTATGTGCCAGACCAAGGACATCCCGGTGCGCGACTGGGTCAAGCTGGCCGTCACCCGGGCCCGCGCCACCGGCGACCCCGCGGTGTTCTGGCTGGACGAGACCAGGGCGCACGACGCGCGGCTCATCGAGAAGGTGCGCGCGTACCTGCCGGAGCACGACACCGAGGGCCTGCGGATCGAGATCTTGTCCCCCGAGGACGCGACCGCGTTCTCGCTGGAGCGCATCCGCCGCGGCGAGAACACCATCTCGGTCACCGGCAACGTACTGCGCGACTACCTGACCGACCTCTTCCCGATCCTGGAGCTGGGCACCAGCGCCAAGATGCTGTCGGTGGTGCCGCTGATCAACGGCGGCGGCCTCTTCGAGACCGGCGCGGGCGGCTCGGCGCCCAAGCACGTACAGCAGCTCGTCAAGGAGGACTACCTGCGCTGGGACAGCCTCGGCGAGTTCCTGGCCCTTGCGGTCAGCTTCGAGCAGTTCGCGAAGACCACGGGCAACGCCCGCGCCCAGGTGCTCGCGGACACCCTGGACCGCGCCACCGGCACGTTCCTGACCGAGAACAAGTCCCCGAGCCGCAGGGTCGGCGGCATCGACAACCGCGGCAGCCACTTCTACCTGGCGCTCTACTGGGCGCAGGAGCTGGCGCGGCAGACCTCCGACGCGGAGCTTGCGGAGGCGTTCGCGCCGCTCGCCAAGGTCCTCACCGAGCAGGAGTCGACGATCGTCGACGAGCTGATCGCGGTCCAGGGCAAGCCCGCGGACATCGGCGGCTACTACCAGCCCGACCCGGAGAAGGCGGCGGCGGTGATGCGCCCGTCGAAGACCCTCAACGCGGCGCTGGCGCAGCTCTCCTGACGGCGGCTGCCACCGCGGTGTGCCCGGGGGGGGGGGGGGCCCCCCCCCCCCCCGCGGGCGCCGCGGGGGCGCCCGCCCCCCCCCCGGGGGGCAGCCAGCCCCCCCCCCCGGGGAGGTCCGCGGGGGTGGGG
>NZ_JBITGT010000014.1:172404-222285 GCF_044457285.1 Streptomyces sp. NPDC050560 | reverse complement strand
GAACCCGGAAGCTAAGCCCTTCTGCGCCGATGGTACTGCGAGGGGGACCTCGTGGGAGAGTAGGACACCGCCGAACTCTTTGTGAAGAAGTGCCCTGCACGGGCCCCTGATTGGGGGCACTGTGCGGGGCACTTTTGCGTTTCCGGACACCCCCGGAGCTGCTACCTCTCCGACGCGGGCGGTTCGCTCAGGGAGGCGATGCATGTGGTGAGCAGGCGCCGCATCTGATCCTGTTCGTTGGCGTCCAGATCGGCCAGCATGCCCTGCTCGACGCGGCGGACCGCGGCGCTGGCCGTCTCCAGTTGGCGCCGTCCGCGGGCGGTCAGCTCGGTGGGCAGCGCCCTGCCCACGGGTGCCCGAGCCGCGCGGACAACGAGGCCCTGGCGTTCCAGCGCCTGGAGGAGCACGTTCATCGACTGCCGGGTGACGAAGGCGCCGCGGGCAAGATCGGAGTTCGACAGCCCCGGTCGCTGGGAGAGCAGCTCCAGGCAGGAGTAGTGGGTGATCGTCATGCCGAGCGGGCTCAGCACGGCCTCCATGGCGGAGTGCAGCGCGCTCGCGGCCGCCTTCAGCATGTACCCCAGCGACGTGTTCAGCTCGATTCCCGGCTCACCTTGACTCATGTCAGCAGTCTGACATACGGTCTTGTATGTCAGGAGGCTGACATAAGCTGAGAGGTGAGAATCATGGCTGCTACCGGACCGGATTTCGTTTCGCTACAGGTGCGCGACCTGGAGCGCTCCGCCATCTTCTACGAGCAGTACCTGGGGCTGAAGCGCTCCGAGGCGGGGCCGCCGCACGCTGTCGTGTTCGACACCAAGCCGATCGCGTTCGCGGTCCGCGACATCGTCGAGGGCGTCGACCTGGACGCGCTCGCGCAGCCGGGCCAGGGGATGGCGCTGTGGCTGCACGCCCCCGACGCCCAGGACATCCACGACGCCCTCGCCGCCGCCGGCACGACGATCGTCTCGGCGCCCGTCGACGGGCCGTTCGGCCGCACCTTCACGTTCGCGGACCCCGACGGCTACCAGGTGACCCTGCACGACCGCGGCTGAGCAGGACCGTGTGCCGCGCGGCGCGGGCTCGTCGTCAGAGGCGGCCCGATGCCTTCAGGGACAGATATGTGTCCGCGAGGGCGGGGGCCAGGGCGTCGGGGAGGGCGTCGACCACCGTGGCGCCGTGTCTCGACAGGCGTTCCGCGACGCTTCTGCGTTCCTCCTGGGCGTGGGCGGCGGAAGCGGCCTCGTAGACCGCCTCGACGGAGCCGCGTGATCTGGCCATGCGGTCGATCTCGGGGTCGGCGACCGAGGCCACCACGACCGTGTGCCGGGCGGTGAGCCCGGGCAGCACCGGCAGCAGGCCCTCCTCCATGGCCGCGGTGTCCAGACTGGTCAGCAGCACGATCAGGGAGCGGCGCGGCGCGGTGCGGCCCGCGGTCGTCGCCAGGCCCTGCGCGTCGGTCTCGACCAACTCGGGCTCCAGGTCGGCCATCGCCTCCACCAGCGCGGGCAGTGTGTCGCCCGCGGCACGGCTCCGTACCAGGGCGCGGACCCGGCGGTCGTACGCCAGCAGGTCGACTCGGTCCCCGGCCCGTGAGGCGAGCGCGCCCAGCAGGAGGGCGGCGTCCATGGAGGCGTCAAGGCGCGGCACGTCGCCCACGCGGGCGGCCGAGGTGCGTCCGGTGTCGAGGACGAGCAGGATGTGCCGGTCGCGCTCGGGGCGCCAGGTGCGTACCGCCACGGAGCCCTGTCGTGCGGTGGCGCGCCAGTCGATGGAGCGGGTGTCGTCGCCGGGGACGTAGTCGCGGAGGCTGTCGAACTCGGTGCCCTCGCCGCGGATGAGGACGCTGGTGCGGCCGTCGAGTTCGCGCAGCCGCGCCAGCTTCGACGGCAGGTGCTTGCGGCTGGTGAACGGCGGCACCACCCGCAGCGTCCACGGCACCCGGTGGTTGCCCTGGCGGGCCAGCAGCCGCAGCGGCCCGTACGAGCGGACCGTGACCCGGGCGGCGTGGTGGTCCCCGCGGCGGGTGGGGGCGAGGCGGGTGACGGCGCGGTGGCGCTCGCCCGCGGGGACGGTGAGCCGGTGCCGGGACGCCGACAGTTCCGTGCCCGGTTCCCAACTGCTGGGCGGCCAGGCGTCCCTGACGTCGGCGCGCAGCGGCCTGCCGGAGGTGTTGGCGATCTGGAGAACGATTTCGGCGGGGCTGCCGAGGCGTGCGGTGGTGTCTCCCGAGCGGGTCAGGCCGAGGCGGCGTACCGGGGCGGCGAGCACGAGGTCGACGGCGCAGGCGGCGGCGAGGACCGCGGCGACCGCGAGGACGCCCGCCCAGCCGGGTGCGAGGAGGCCGACGACGAGTGCGCCCAGGGCCGCGAGCAGCGCGGTGCGTCCGGTGAGTGCCATGGGCCTTCCTGGTCGGGGTGCCGCGCGGTGCGCGTGCGGCGGGTCAGCGGGGGACGGGGACGTGGGTGAGGACGGAGTTGACGACGGAGTCGGCGGTGACGCCCTCCATCTCGGCCTCGGGGCGCAGTTGCACCCGGTGGCGCAGAGTGGGCAGCGCGAGCGCCTTCACGTCGTCGGGGATGACGTAGTCGCGTCCGGTGAGCCAGGCCCAGGCGCGTGCCGTCGACAGCAGCGCGGTGGCGCCGCGCGGGGACACGCCGAGGGAGAGCGACGGGGACTCGCGGGTGGCCCGGCACAGGTCGACGACGTAGGCGGCGACCTCGGGGGACACGGTGGTGCGTGCGACCGCGTGACGGGCCGCCCTGAGCTGTTCAGGGCCGGTGACGGGGCGTACCCCGGCGGCGCGCAGGTCGCGCGGGTCGAAGCCGCCGGCATGGCGTGACACCACGGCGATCTCCTCGTCGCGGGTCGGCAGCGGGACCGTCAGCTTCAGCAGGAAGCGGTCGAGTTGGGCCTCGGGCAGCGGATAGGTGCCCTCGTACTCGACGGGGTTCTGGGTGGCGATGACGAGGAACGGGTCGGGCAGCGGGCGGCCGGTGCCGTCCACGGTGACCTGGCGCTCCTCCATGGCCTCCAGCAGCGAGGACTGCGTCTTCGGCGGGGTGCGGTTGATCTCGTCGGCGAGCAGCAGATGGGTGAAGACGGGGCCCGGCTGGAAGGAGAACTCGGCGGTGCGAGCGTCGTAGACGAGCGATCCGGTGACGTCGCTGGGCATCAGGTCCGGGGTGAACTGGACGCGTTTGGTGCCCAGGTCGAGCCCCGCCGCGAGGGCCCGTACGAGGAGGGTCTTGGCGACGCCGGGTACGCCTTCGAGGAGGACGTGGCCGCGGCACAGCAGGGCGACGACAAGCCCGGTGACGGCGGCGTCCTGGCCGACCACGGCCTTCGCGATCTCGGCGCGCAGCGCCTCAAGGGAGGCGAGCGCGGCGGCCGGGTCCGCGGCGTCGGGGGCGTTGTCAGTGGTCGGGTCCATCATGTCTGGCGTACCTCTCGTTCCAGGGCGTCGAGTTGGTCGGCGAGGGCGACGAGTGCCGCGTCGTCGCTCGGCGGCGGCCCGAAGAGCAGGGGGTACGGGTCGGGTGCCGGGGTATGGGCGCCGGGGCCCAGCCTGGTGCGCAGGGCGGGCAGCAGGGCCTCGGGGGAGTGGGCCTGGGACGAGGGGGTGCCGACGAGGGGGGCGAGGCGGCTGCGGGCGGCCGAGCGCAGCGCGAGGGCGGCGCGGTCGCGTGCGGCGGCCCTGCGGTAGAGGTGGGCGCGGCCCTCGGCGGTCTCGGAGGCGCGGATGACGACGGGGAGGCGTTCGGGGACGAGCGGGCCGAGGCGGCGGGCCCGCCACAGCGCGGTGAGCAGGGCCGCGATGCCGAGTTGCAGCGTGCCCCAGATCCAGCCGTCGGGGACGAGGTCGAGGAAGCCGCGCTCGCGGGCGGAGCCCGACGTGTCGGACAGCGAGGGGAGGTACCAGACGAGATGCGGCCGGGAGCCGAGGAGTTGCAGGGCAAGGGAGGCGTTGCCGTGCCGGTCGAGGCGGTCGTTGACAAGGAAGTCGGGGGAGCCGACGAGCACGGTGTCGCCCGGGGTGCCCGCCACGGGGATGCGGACGAGCGTGGGCACCCCTTCGGCGGGGTAGCAGGCGTCGGCGCCCGCGGCGATGGTGCTGTAGCGGACGCCCCCGGTGTCGGCGCTGCCTGCGCGGCGGGCGGCGGGCAGGTCGCAGCCCGGGGCGAGGGTGCCGTGGGCGCTCGGGAAGGGGTCGACGTCGGCCTCGGGCGCGAGGTCGCCGGTGGCGGCGGGCCCGGGGGCGAGGAGGACGGTGCGCCCGCCCGCGTCCCCCGCGGCGGAGTGCAGCAGGGTGCGCTGGCGGTGCGTCAGCAGGTCGGGCGCGGCGACGAGGAGGGTGGTGTCGGGGCCCGCGGCGGCCCTGGCGGCGGCGAGGGTGGTGACGACGCGCGTGTCCACGTCACGGTCGGAGAGGAGTTCGGCGACGGCGCGGGAGCCGGTGCGGTCGGCGGAGCGCGGGTCGAGGCGCCCCCGGTTGCCGTCGGAGCGCACCGCGGCCAGCGCGACGGCCGCGGCGATGACGACGACGGCCGCGAGCAGCAGCCCCCGGGAGCGCCGCCACACACGGCGGGCGTCGGGCGAGGCGGAGGTGCCGTCCCCGGCGGGCGGCTGCCGCGGGGGTTCCGGTGGGTTCGCGGGGGTGGTGCCCGTGGCGGTGGGGGTGGTCATACGGGCCGCTCCCAGGCGGGCGCGGAGGCGGCGGCGAGGTCGGGGCGGGTCTGTTCGAGGTCGGCGTCGAGGGCGGCGAGACGCTCGTACGCGGCGCGGCCGGCCTGTCGGCCGCCGTAGGTGACGTCGTCGAAGTCGCGTGCGGCCGCGGTCAGCCGCGGGGCGTGC
Source organism: Streptomyces sp. NPDC050560 (assembly GCF_044457285.1). Lineage (NCBI taxonomy): Bacteria > Bacillati > Actinomycetota > Actinomycetes > Kitasatosporales > Streptomycetaceae > Streptomyces > Streptomyces sp. NPDC050560. Next base: position 217,431 of record NZ_JBITGT010000014.1, on the reverse strand, counting down.
CCCGGCATCGGGCGTGCCGCCTCGGCGGCGGCCTCGTCGGCGGTGCGGCCGGGGCGCGGGTCGAGCAGCGCGCGTTCCTCCAGGGCGCGTACGAGGGCGCGCATGCGCTCCTGCACGGCCTGGTTCCAGTGGCCCTGGGCGGCGTGCGCCTCGGCGCTCGCGCGGTGCTGCGCGGCGGTGCGTGGGCTGTCGTCGAAGAGGGCGGGCGGGGCCTGGGGGGTGCGGCGCGGGGTGCCGAGGCGCCACCAGAGGGCGGCGGCCAGCGCGAGCAGCGCGAGCACGATGACGGTGAGGCCGACGCCGCCGCCTGGGGTGGCGCCCGCGGCGCTGCCGAGGAGGTCGCCGAGCCAGTCCCACAGGCGGTTCAGGGCGCGCTGGATCAGCCCCGGGTCGTTCTTGTGGTACATGCCCTTGGACAGTTCGTGCCGCGCGGCGTCGCGGCCCTCGCGGCGCAGCACGGTCAGCGGCGGCCCGTCGTCGCCCGTGGCGCGCGCCGCGGTCAGCAGCGCCCCGGTGATGCGCATGGGGTCAGCCCCCGGGGGTGGTGCCGGGCGCCGTGCCGCCGAGCCCGGCGGCGCGGCCCAGCTCCAGGTCGAGGGCCTCGCGGCGGATGCGCTGGTCGATGTAGAGGAGGACGCCGACGCCCGCGGTGATGGGGAAGGTCAGCATGGAGCCGATGACCGAGCCGACGCCCAGGATGATCAGGTAGGTCCAGTCGCCCGTGCCGGTGTCGAAGAGGCCGCCCGCGGAGTTGCTGTCGCCCACGGCGGACGCGATCACGGTGAACGGCACCAGGATGATCGACGACACGATGAAGGAGATCACGAAGGCGAGGAGCTGCACGCCGAGCACCCGCCACCAGGAGCCCTTGACGAGCTTCGCGGAGCGGGTGAGTGCCTGGAGGACGCTGCCGCGCTCCAGCATCAGCGCGGGCGACGACAGCGAGAAGCGGATCGCGAGCCACAGCGCGAGGACACCGGCGGCGAGCCCGAGCAGCACCATCAGCGAGGCGCCGCCGCCGCTGCTCCCCGCGGCGGCCACCGCGATCCCCGGCAGCATGCCCACGGTGACGACGGCGACGACGATCAGCGGCAGCAGCACCGTCAGCACGACGAGCCTGCCGAACTGCGGGCGGGCGTCCCGCCAGGCCGCCGCGAGCGTGACGGGCCTGCCGAGCACGGCCCGGCTGGTCACCGTCGTCAGCAGCGCCGTCGCCGCGATGGTGCCGAGCAAGGTGATCACCAGGTTCACGCCGAGACTCAGGGCGGCGTCGCCGAGTGCGTCGTTCAGCTCGTCCAGGGTGGCGTTGGGGTCGCCGAGCGCGCCGGTGTCGCCGACGTCGTCGAGCAGCAGCTTCTGCACGACGGTCAGCACCACCTCGGTCACCACGGCGACGCTGAGGGTGATGCCGAGGACGGTGCGCCAGTAGGTGCGCATCGTGGACACGGCGCCGTCGAGGATCTCCCCGACGCCGAGCGGCCGCAGCGGGATGACACCGGGCTTGGCCGCCGGGGGCCTGCCCCAGCCGCCGCCCCAGCCGCCCTGCCCGGGTCCGCCGGGACCCCAGCCTGGCCCGCCGCCCCAGCCCTGCCCGGGGCCCTGGCCCTGGCCCGCGGGGCCTTGGCCCCCGGGGCCCTGGCCGCCCGGGTTGCCCCAGCCGCCCTGCCCGGGGCCCGCGGGCGGCGGGGCGCCGCGGCCGGAGTTCGCGCGGGCCCGCGGCGGAGTGCCGGAGCCGCCGCCCGGGGCGGCCCAGCGCCCCGGCGGCGGCTGCCGCGCCGACCAGCCGGAGGCGGGCGGGCCCGACCCGTCCGCGGGCGCGGCGTCCTCGGGCGGGGCGCCCGCGGGTCCCGGCATGCCGGACAGCCCGGGGGCGGCGCCGGACCCGCCCTCGCCGGACGCGGGCGCCCCGCCGGTACGGGGCGCTTCACCGGCGGGGGGCGTCGCGTCGGTACGAGGCGTCTCACCGGGGGCGGGCGTTGTGTGGGTACGGCGCGTCTCACCTGCGGGGGGCGTCGTATCGGCCCGGGGCGTGGCGGGTTCCGCGTCCCGTGGTTCGCCGCTTCGGCCTGTGTCGCCGCCGGTACCGGGGCCGGGCGTGCCGCCGGGGCCGCCCGGGGCGGGTCCTGCACCGGCACCCGGGGCGGATTCCGCGCCGGGTACGGTCCCGTCCTCCGAGGGGGTGCCCGGGGCCCGGCCCGGAGTGTCGTTCATCGTCGCTCCTTCACGGTGCGCGCCCGCGGTCGCGGCGGCGGCTTGGGCCCATCGTGTCACGGTGCGCCCGTGACATGCCGGGGCGGCGGTGCGCCCGGCCCAAGGCCGCGGCCGACCGGCCGCAGCGGCCCCGCGGGGGCGGCCGGTACCGGGCCCGCGGCATTGGCTGGTCTGCCGCGTCCCGTACGGGGCAGACTGGACGAATGGCCGATGAGCACGCGCGATCCTCCCAGGGCACCGAGCCCGGCATTCCGTCGATCCGCTGGGACGACCCTCCCGAGGGACCCGTGGTGGTCCTCCTCGACCAGACACGGCTGCCCGCGGAGGAGGTCGAACTCGTCTGCACCGACGCGCCCGCGCTCGTGGAGGCGATCCGCGCCCTCGCGGTCCGCGGCGCGCCCCTGCTCGGCATCGCGGGCGCCTACGGGGTCGCCCTCGCCGCCGCGCGCGGCTTCGACGTCGACGAGGCCGCCCACGCACTCGCCTCGGCCCGCCCCACCGCGGTCAACCTGGCGCGCGGCGTGCGCCACGCCCACGCCGCCTACCGGACCGCCCTCACCGCCGAGGGCCCTGAGCAGGCCGCGGCCGCTGCCCTCGCAGCCGCCCGCGACCTGCACCGCCGCGACGCCGAGGGCAGCGCGAGGATGGCCGCGCACGGCCTCGCGCTCCTGGAGGAACTGCTGCCGGGCGGCGGCCACCGTGTTCTCACCCACTGCAACACGGGGGCCCTCGTCTCCGGCGGCGAGGGCACCGCGTTCGCGGTGGCGCTCGCCGCCCACCGCGCCGGGCAGTTGCGCAGGCTGTGGGTGGACGAGACCAGGCCCCTGCTCCAGGGCGCCAGGCTCACCGCCTACGAGGCGGCACGGCACGGCATGGCGTACACGCTGCTGACGGACAACGCCGCCGGCTCCCTGTTCGCCGCCGGAGAGGTCGACGCGGTACTGATCGGCGCCGACCGGATCGCCGCCGACGGCTCCGTGGCCAACAAGGTCGGCAGCTACCCGCTCGCCGTCCTCGCCCGCTACCACCACGTGCCGTTCGTGGTGGTGGCCCCGACCAGCACCGTCGACCTGGCCACCCCGGACGGCGACGCGATCGAGGTCGAGCAGCGCGCCGGACAGGAGGTGACCGAGATCACCGCACCCAGGGCCGGCGCCACCGCCACCGACGTACCGGAGACCGTCCCGCTCGCGCCGCCCGGCACCACCGCGTTCAACCCGGCGTTCGACGTGACCCCGCCCGAACTCGTCACCGCCATCGTCACGGAGGCGGGCGCCGTGTCCCCCGTCACCGCCTCCGCGCTGCGCGAGCTGTGCGAACGCTCCGCACCCGACGCCCAGGACCCCGCACCCGCCTGACCCCCGCCCGACCCCGCGCACCCGGCCCCCGGTACCGGTGGCTTCGCCCCAAGGGGCCTGCCGTGCGCGGCGGGCTCAACTACCGTGTGGGGACGAGGAAGGGGTGGGCGGCGGCAGCGGAAGGCCGAGGCGCCCGTCGAGCCTCGTGTCCACGGGCGGGCCCGACACCGGCAGCGACCCCGGCGACAGCGGACAGCGACGGTCACTTCCCCCTCGTATACCAAGTCGCCGCAGGTCAGTGAGCTGGATCACGCACGTCTACGCTTCGAAAACGAAAATGGGATGATGGCCTTTATGAAAGGACGAGTCCTTGTCGTCGACGACGACACCGCACTGGCCGAGATGCTCGGCATCGTGCTGCGTGGTGAGGGGTTCGAGCCGTCGTTCGTGGCGGACGGCGACAAGGCGCTCGCGGCGTTCCGGGAGACCAAGCCCGACCTGGTGCTCCTCGACCTGATGCTGCCGGGCCGCGACGGCATAGAGGTCTGCCGCCTGATCAGGGCGGAGTCCGGCGTCCCCATCGTCATGCTCACGGCCAAGAGCGACACCGTCGACGTCGTCGTCGGCCTGGAGTCGGGCGCCGACGACTACATCGTCAAGCCGTTCAAGCCCAAGGAGCTGGTCGCCCGCATCAGGGCCAGGCTGCGCCGCTCCGAGGAGCCCGCGCCCGAGCAGCTCGCCATCGGCGACCTCGTCATCGACGTCGCGGGCCACTCCGTGAAACGGGAGGGCCAGGCCATCGCCCTGACCCCGCTCGAATTCGACCTGCTCGTCGCGCTCGCCCGCAAGCCGTGGCAGGTCTTCACCCGCGAGGTCCTCCTCGAACAGGTCTGGGGCTACCGCCACGCCGCCGACACCCGCCTCGTCAACGTGCACGTCCAGCGGCTGCGCTCCAAGGTCGAGAAGGACCCCGAGCGCCCCGAGATCGTCGTGACGGTCCGCGGCGTCGGCTACAAGGCCGGACCGAGCTGACATGCCCCGCCAGGAAGCCGCCCCCGGGGCACCCGCACCGGGCACCCCCCAGGGGCGGCCGACGGCGGGCCCGCCCCCGCTGCCCGAGGCCCCCCGCACCCGCGGCAGGCCGGGCCGCCGCCTCGCCCGCCTCATCGAGGGCGGCCTCATGCTCCAGGGCGGCGTCCAGGGCAGCCCCGTCCTGCGGCTCTTCATCCGCTGGGTGCGCAGGCCCCTGCTGCCCGCCGCCCGGCTCTGGCGCCGCAACATCCAGCTCAGAGTCGTCGCCACCACCCTCGTCATGTCCCTCGGCGTCGTACTCCTCCTCGGCTTCGTCGTCATCGGACAGGTACGCAACGGCCTCCTCGACGCCAAGGTGAAGGCGTCCCAGAGCCAGGCCGACGGCGGCTTCCGCGCCGCGAAGGAACGCGCCGACGACGCCGCGGGCACCGACGGCGGCAGCGCCCAGGCCACCCCGAACTCCGACACCGTCCCCGAGCAGAACGCCGCCGCCTGGATGAACGGCCTCGTCTGGCAGCTCTCCAGCGGCGGCCAGAGCGCCTTCGACGTCGTCACCCTCAACCCCGGTGGCGACGGCGAGGCCAGCAGCGTCCGCGCCCCCCGCGCCTCCGGCAAGGTCGACCCCAACGAGTCCGTGCCCCCCGCGCTGCGCCGCAGGATCGCCGGCACCACCGGCGCCTCCCAGAGCTACACCCGCATCGTCTACAGCGACGGCCACCCCTCCCAGCCGGGCCTCGTCATCGGCAAGCAGCTCAACGGCCCCAACGGCGACTCGTACCAGCTCTACTACGTCTTCTCCCTCGCCCAGGAGGAGAAGTCCCTCAGCCTCGTCAAGGGCACCCTCGCCACCGCCGGACTGTTCGTGGTCGTCCTGCTCGGCGCCATCGCCTGGCTCGTCGTACGGCAGGTCGTCACCCCCGTACGGATGGCCGCGGGCATCGCGGAACGGCTCTCCGCCGGCCGCCTCCAGGAACGTATGAAGGTCACAGGCGAGGACGACATCGCCCGCCTCGGCGAAGCCTTCAACAAGATGGCGCAGAACCTCCAGCTCAAGATCCAGCAGCTCGTCGACCTCTCCCGGATGCAGCGCCGCTTCGTCTCCGACGTCTCCCACGAGCTGCGCACCCCCCTCACCACCGTCCGGATGGCCGCCGACGTCATCCACGAGGCCCGCGAGGACTTCGACCCGGCCACCGCGCGCTCCGCCGAACTCCTCGCCGACCAGCTCGACCGCTTCGAGTCGCTCCTCGCCGACCTCCTGGAGATCAGCCGCTTCGACGCGGGCGCCGCCGCCCTCGAAGCCGAGCCCATCAACCTCGGCGAGGTCGTACGGCGCGTCGTCGGCGGCGCCCAGCCCCTCGCCGACCGCAAGGGCACCCGGGTCCGCGTCGTCGGCGACCAGCAGCCCGTCGTCGCCGAGGCCGACACCCGCCGCGTCGAGAGGGTGCTGCGCAACCTCGTCGTCAACGCCGTCGAACACGGCGAGGGCCGCGACGTCGTCGTACGGCTCGGGGCCGCGGGCGGCGCCGTCGCCGTCGCCGTACGCGACTACGGCGTCGGCCTCAAGCCGGGCGAGGCCACCCGCGTCTTCAGCCGCTTCTGGCGCGCCGACCCCGCACGCGCCCGCACCACCGGCGGCACGGGACTCGGCCTCTCCATCGCCCTGGAGGACGCCAGGCTGCACGGCGGCTGGCTCCAGGCGTGGGGCGAACCCGGCGGCGGCTCGCAGTTCCGCCTCACCCTGCCCCGCACCGCGGGCGAGACCCTGCGCGGCTCCCCGATACCCCTCGAACCCGAGGACTCCCGCCGCCGCCTGGAGGCCGAGGCGGCCACCGCCGCTGCCCACGACACCACGCCCCCGCCCCCACCGCGCGCCCCCCTCTCCCCCCGCCTCGCGGACGGGCACCCCCCCGCCACCGCCGACCCCACCGCCCTCCCCGGCAGCGGCGCACGCGTCGTCGCACGGCCGCGGGGCGGAGGGATGAACGGTGACCGTGCTCCGGAAGGGGGCGGGGCTGTGCTTGGTGCGGGCGGTGACGGTGGTGACGGCGGTGCCGATGGGGTTCGTGGTGCGGACGTGGGCAGCGAGGTGCCCGGTACTGGTGGGGCTCGTGGTGCTGGTGACGCGGATGGTGCTCGCGCTGCGAGTGGCGCGGGTGGTGCTCACGGTGTGAGTGGTGTGAATGGTGCTCACGGTGTGGGTGGCGCGGGTGTCGCGTCGTCCGAGGCGCCGCCGGGCCGTGTCCCCGGCAGCCGTGACGCGACCGCCGCGGAGGGGAAGGGCTCCCGTGCCTGACCGGCCCCGGCGGACTCGACCGCCTCGACCGGCCGAACTTACGGAAGAGCCGGAACGGCCGGAGCGGTCGGTACGTACTCAGAGGAGCCGAAGGAGGGAAACCACCCGCGTGAGCGACGACACCAGGGCGGCCGGGGGGCGCGCGGCGCGGCCGACCGCCGCACGCGGGCGCCGCCGCGCCTGGCGCGCCACGGCCGCCGCGGCACTGGCAGGCGCCCTGCTCGCCGGCTGCGCCTCCATGCCCGACAGCGGCGACATACGCGGCGTCGACCCCTCCCAGCGCCCCGACTCCGAAGTACGCGTCTTCCCCCTGCCACCCCGCTCCGGCGCCGGCCCCGACGAGATCCTGCAAGGCTTCCTTGAGGCGCTGACCAGCGACGACCCCCAGTTCGAGGTGGCCCGCAAGTATCTGACCCCGGACGCCTCCAAGGAGTGGCACCCCGAGCTGTCCACCACGATCCTGCGCGACGGCCCCAACACCCGCCACGTCGGCCACGGCGCCTACGAGAACGGCGACGACGGCGCCCAGTACTCCCTCCAGGGCACCAGGATCGCCACCGTCGACGAGCAGCACGCCTACGACGTCGCCGAGGGCGACTACAACGAGGTCGTCCACCTCACCCAGGCCAAGACGAGCGGCAGCTCGGGCAACAGGGAGTGGCGCATCGACCGGCCGCCCGGCGGCATCGTCCTCGGCTCGGCCGACTTCCAGCGCATCTACCGCCCCATCGACAAGTACTACTACTCCGACATCCCCGCGGACGGCCGCGGCTCCCAGGGCGCCCTGGTCGCCGACCCCGTCTACATCCGCCAGCGCGTCGACCCCGTGACCCAGACCGTACGAGCGCTCCTCTCCGGGCCCACCCGCTGGCTCGAACCCGTCGTGCACACCGGCTTCCCCTCCGGCACCCAGCTCAAGCAGGGCGTCAGCGCCCTGTCCACCGACGAGCAGAACCGGCTGAAGGTGCCCCTCAACAGCCGCGCGGACCACACCGGCCAAGCGGAGTGCCAGATCATGGCCGCACAGATCATCTACAGCCTCCAGGACCTCAGCTCCTCCGGCATCGCCGAGGTCGACCTGGAGCGCTCCGACGGCTCCTCGCTGTGCGTCCTCAGCGCCGACGACGCCGAGAGCATCGCCCCGCACCGCACCGCGGGCCACCCCGGCTACCAGTACTTCCTCGACGCCAAGAAGCGCCTCGTACGGATGCCGAGCAGCGGCAGCGACCACGACCCGTTGCCCGTCCCAGGACCCATGGGCACCGGCGACCAGACCTTCGCCGCCGCGGCCGTCTCACACGGCGAGAACCGCGCCGCCGGGATCTCGCCCGACAAGCGCTCCCTGTTCGTCACCGACCTCACCTCGTCGGCCTCCCTCGGCACCGCGGTCGTCACCAGCCACGCCAAGAAGGAGGACGACCGCCTCACCGCGCCGAGCTGGGACGGCCGCGGCGGCCTGTGGGTCGCCGACCGCGACCCCGAGGACCCCCGGCTGCTCCTCCTCGGCCAGGGCCGCCAGACCCCGATCGCCGTCGCCACCCCCGGCCTCGACCCGAGCACCATCCAGGCCGTACGGGCCTCGGCCGACGGCGCCAGGATCGCGCTGCTGATCGACAGGGACGGCAAGAAGGAACTCCGTATCGGCCGCGTCGACCAGACCTCGGGCGGCGCCAACCTCGCCGTCACCGTCGCCGAGCTGCGGCCCGCGGCGCCCCAGCTCGAAGAGGTCACCGCGATGTCCTGGGCGGGCGGCAGCCGCCTCGTCGTCGTCGGCCGCGAACACGGCGGCGTCCAGCAGATGCGCTACGTCCAGTGCGACGGCTCCGCCCCCGCGGGCAACATCCTGCCCGGCCTGACGGGCGTCAAGGAGATCGCCGCCTCCGACGACGACCGCCTCCCCCTGGTCGCCCACTCCGACGACGGCATCGTCCGCATGTCCCCCGGCGAGCCCTGGCAGACGGTGCAGGAGGCGGGGACGGCACCGGTCTATCCGGGGTGAGGGGCGGCTCACCTGTGTGGGGGCGGCGGCGGTGGGCCGGGTGCGGCGGTGGCGGTCCCGTTGTCGCCGGTGCCGGTGCCGGTGCCGCTCTTGCGGCTGCTGAGGCGCGCGGGGGTGCTGGGTGGCTGGCTGCGGGGTGGCCGGGCGGTGGCCGGTTGTGCGGTTCCCGCAGACGAGTAGGGCGGCGGGCAGGGGGAGGCTCAGACGGCCTCGGCCTCGTGCGCCTGCGCGACGGCGTCGATACGGTGCGCGAGATCGAAGTCGGCGGCGGTGAGACTGCCTCCGGCGGAGTGCGTGGTGACGGCGAACCGCACCCTGCCCCACCGGAGATCGATGTCCGCATGGTGATCGACGCGCCGCTCGACCTCCGCCACATGCACGATCATGGCCACCGCCGCCTGGTACTCGATCGAGAACGACCGCTCGATCACGCCCCCTGACCGCTTCCATCCAGGCAGCTTCCGCAGCTCCTCACCGATCGCAGCCTCGTCCAACGGTGTACGACGCCCAGCCATCTCCGGCCTCCCTCTCCTCCGGGTGCCGACCCGACACCACGCCATCTCGCGAACAGCGGCCCCACGCCGTGAGCACCGGCGCCGGTCTCGGGAGCGTCGGCTCCGGCCCGGGAGCACACCGGCCCCGGTTCCGGGAGCGTCGGCTCCGGCCCGGCTCTTGTCCCGCCAGTACCGGCCCGGCTCTCAGGAGCACCAGCCCCAGCATCGCGAGCACCGCCCTCGATCTCGCCAGTACCGCCCCGAATCCTGCCGCAAACCCCGGGCGCCGCCGCCCCCAACCCCAGTTATCCACAGCCCATCCCACCCCTCCGCCCCCACTTATCCACAGGGGTGGCACACCCACACCCCCCACCCCCACCATGGACCCATGAACGACCCCGGCACCCCCCTCACCCGCTGGTGGGGGGAGCTGACGGGCCTGGTGCTGCCCGCGACGTGCGCGGGCTGTGGGACGCCGCGTACGGCACTGTGCGGCCGGTGCCGTGCCGAACTCCTCGGCCCCCGCGCCAGACCGGCACGCCCGTCCCCGACGCCACGGGGACTACCGGTGGTGCACGCCGCGGCCCCCTACCGCGACGCGGTCCGCGCGACCCTGCTCGCGCACAAGGAACGCGGCGCGCTGGGCCTGGCGGCACCACTGGGAAAGGCACTGGCGGGGGCGGTGTGGGAGGGGGTGGGGGGAGGGGAGGGGGCCCACCCCCACCCCGACCCCACCCCACAACCAACACCCCCCACCCCCCTCCACCTGATCCCCCTCCCCTCCACCCGTGCCGCGATCCGGTCCCGGGGCCATGACCACGCCCGGCGTCTCGCGCTGGCCGCGGCGCGGGAGTTGCGGCGGGCCGGGTTGCCGGCGCGGGTGGTCGCGGTGTTGCGGCAGCGGCGGGCGGTGGCGGATCAGGCGGGGCTCTCGGCGCGGGAGCGGGAGGCGAATCTTGCGGGGGCGCTCGGGGTGCGCCGTGGCGCGGGGGCGCTGCTCGCGGGGGCCGGGGTGGTGCTCGTGGACGATCTGATGACGACCGGTGCGTCGTTGGCGGAAGCGACGCGTGCATTGCGGGCGGCCGGGGTAGAAAACCGGATCAGCGCTGCCGTCGTTGCCGCCGCCGTTGATTCTTTCGAATTACGGAGGAACCCTCCGGGAAGCGGGATCGCCGCAGGTGAAAACGAGGGTTAATTCGGCGGGAAGGAGGTAGTTCACAGGAGAGGGTGACGGCATCCGCACGAGCGAGATATGTTCGATTGAGAGGAAAGGCGGACGCCGGTCCTCGTATATCGGAATGCCTTGGTTCGGGTTTCTGTAATCGCCCGGGCCGTCGGGGGCAGGTGCGCGCCCGTGCGGAGCGAGGAGGTGGGTCGTCGCCCAGTTCGCGGCCCCGGGTACCGATCGGGGCCAAGTGCACAGGAAGCTCCGCCGCCGCTGCGGAGCTATCCGGGAACGGAGTTCTGCGTGGACATCGTCGTCAAGGGCCGCAAGACCGAGGTGCCTGAGCGGTTCCGCAAGCACGTGGCCGAGAAGCTGAAGCTGGAGAAGATCCAGAAGCTCGATGGCAAGGTGATCAGCCTCGACGTGGAGGTGTCCAAGGAGCCCAATCCCCGGCAGGCCGACCGCTGTGAGCGGGTGGAGATCACCCTGCGGTCGCGGGGGCCGGTGATCAGGGCCGAGGCCGCGGCGAGCGACCCGTACGCGGCGCTTGACCTGGCGACGGACAAGCTGGAGGCGCGGCTGCGCAAGCAGCACGACAAGCGGCGTACGCGCCGCGGCGCCGGCCGCATCTCGGCGGCCGAGGTGGCCGAGCACGTCCCGGACGCCGCCCACCTCGACGGCGTGGGCGCCCCGTCGCGCCCCGTGGAGGACGACGCGGTGCCGACGCACCGGATCGGACCGCTTGAGGTCACGGGCGAGGGCCCCCTCGTGGTCCGCGAGAAGACGCACGTCGCCTCCCCGATGAGCCTCGACCAGGCGCTGTACGAGATGGAGTTGGTCGGGCACGACTTCTATCTCTTCGTGGACGCCGAGACGAAGGAACCGAGCGTCGTCTACCGGCGTCATGCGTATGACTACGGTGTTATCCACCTCAACACCGAGCCGATGGTCGCGCGCGCCGCGTCTCCCGACGCGGGGGACACCCTCGGCGGCTGACCCGTAGCGCCGGAGGTCCGGACTCCCTGGTGTCCCCGAGGGGTACGCGCCCCCCGGGGACACCTGTGCGACCGTGTGCGGCCCCCTTGCCGGGGAGGCGCAGCGGGCGCGGCATGAAATCATGGTGATCTGCCAACCACGGTGCTGCCGACGCCGGTTGGCTCCCGGACCGCCCGGCAGCGCGCAGAGACGGGCCACGGCCTTCAGGGGGAGGAACGATGGCGGACAGCTTCGGACCCATGCGGAGCGGGGCGTTCGGCGAGTACGCCGCGGGCGCCGGCGCCGGTGAGGAGTCCGGCGGCCCCGGCCGGGACGCGGACCTTCCCGAGAAGGAGCCGATCCGTGTCCTCGTCGTGGACGATCATGCGCTGTTCCGCCGTGGCCTGGAGATCGTGCTCGCCGCCGAGGAGGACATCCAGGTGGTCGGCGAGGCCGGGGACGGTGCGGAGGCCGTCGACAAGGCCGCCGACCTGCTCCCCGACATCGTGCTGATGGACGTGCGCATGCCCAAGCGCGGCGGCATCGAGGCGTGCACGGCGATCAAGGAGGTGGCGCCGAGCGCGAAGATCATCATGCTGACGATCAGCGACGAGGAGGCCGACCTCTACGACGCGATCAAGGCGGGGGCGACCGGCTACCTCCTCAAGGAGATCTCCACGGACGAGGTGGCGACGGCGATCAGGGCGGTCGCCGACGGGCAGTCGCAGATCAGCCCCTCGATGGCGTCGAAGCTGCTCACCGAGTTTAAGTCGATGATCCAGCGCACCGACGAGCGGCGGCTCGTGCCAGCTCCCCGGCTCACCGACCGTGAGCTTGAGGTGCTGAAGCTGGTGGCCACGGGCATGAACAACCGCGATATCGCGAAAGAGCTGTTCATCAGCGAGAACACCGTGAAGAACCATGTGCGCAACATCCTGGAGAAGTTGCAGCTCCACTCCCGGATGGAGGCCGTGGTGTACGCGATGCGGGAGAAGATCCTGGAGATCAGGTGAGCGCCGCGCGCCCGGTGCGCGCTGTTCGCGGGTCCCGTGCGCGCCGGAGCGTGCGCCCCTGGCCCCCGTCGCGCCCCTGTGCTTCCGCTGCCCCGGCTTCTCCTCCCAGGTCTCAGGCCAGCAGCCGCCCCAGTTCCGCGGTGAGCGCGGCCCGCTGCTCCTCGGGCTCCAGGCGCTCGACGCGTACGTCGGTGCAGCCCACCCACGCGGCGGCCTCCACCAGGGCCTGCGCCGCCCCGTGGACCGCCTTGGCGGACACCGTGGACAGGGACAACTGCCGGGCGACGAGGGTGGCGCCGTCCCGCGCGGGGTCCACGCGGCCCACGAGGCGGCCGCCGGTGAGGATCGGCATGGCGTAGTAGCCGTGCACGCGCTTGGGGCGCGGCACATACGCCTCAAGGCGGTGTGAGAAACCGAAGACCCGCTCGGTACGGGCGCGTTCCCACACGAGGGAGTCGAACGGGGAGAGCAGCGTGGTGCGGTGCCGGCCGCGGGGCTCGGACGCGAGGGCGGCCGGGTCCGCCCAGGCGTTGGCCCGGCCGGCGGGCCCGCCCCAGCCCTCGACCCGTACCGGTACGAGGCCGGAGTCGGCGGCCACGGCCTCGAACTGCTCGGTCTTCAGGCGGTGGTAGTCGGCGATGTCGGAGCGGGTGCCGATGCCGAGGGACTGCCCGGCGAGGCGGACGAGGCGGGTGAGGCAGGTGGTGTCGTCGTGCGTGTCGTGCAGCAGCGGGGCGGGCACGGCGCGCTCGGCGAGGTCGTACACGCGCTTCCAGCCGCGGCGGCTGGTGCAGACGACCTCGCCGAACATCAGCGCGCGCTCGACGGCGACCTTGGCGGCCGACCAGTCCCACCACGGGCCGCCGTTCTTGGCGCCGCCCAACTCGGTGGCCGTGAGGGGGCCTTCGGTGGTGAGCTGCTTGATGACCTGCTCGTAGGCGCCGCTGGGCAGGGCGTGGCCCCAGTGCGGGCGGTCGCGGTAGGCGCGGCGGCGGAACGCGAAGTGCGGCCACTCCTCGACGGGCAGCACACAGGCGGCGTGCGACCAGTACTCGAACGCCCTCGGGGTGCCGTCGGGCTGCGGGCTCCAGTAGGCGTCCTCGACGGTGCGGCGGCCGACCGGGCCGAGGCGGGCGTACGGCACCAGTTCGTGGGAGCGGGCGAGGACGGAGATCGTGTCGAGCTGGACCGCGCCCAGGTGGCGCAGGACTCCGCGGACGCCCGCCCTGCGGTCGGGGGCGCCGAGGAGGCCCTGGGCGCGCAGGGCGATGCGGCGGGCCTCGTCGGCGGACAGTTCGGCGGCGGGCGGCGGAGTTCCGGTCATGCCCGCACTGTATGCGGCGGCACTGACATCGGGCTCTGACCTGGTACGGAGCGCTCTCAGGCGGGCGTCGGCAGATACGGCTCCGTGCCGTCGAGGCCGAGTTCGTGGGGGAGCAGGGAGCCGATCCAGCAGTCCCGGCGTACGCCCTTGTTGCTGAGGCCGGAGCGCAAGGTGCCCTCCAGAGTGAAGCCGATCTTGAGGGCGGCGGTGCGCGAGGGGGCGTTGCCGACCTCCGCGCGCCACTCCATGCGGTCGATCCCGGCGCCGGTGAACGCCCAGCGGGTGACGGCGAGCGCGCCCTCGGTGACGTAGCCCCTGCCGCGGTGTTGCGGGGCGACCCAGAAGCCGATCTCGCCGGTGCGCTGGAGGCGCCGTATGACGCCGATCATGCCGACGAGGGCGCCCTCGCGCGGGTGCGGCGCCCCGGCGGCGCCTTCGCGTGCGTGGGCGCTGTCGTCGTCACGCGCGGGTGTGCCGTCGGGGCTGTCGGTGCGCAGGAAGGCGCCGAAGTTGTAGGCGGTGTCGTCGCGCCAGCCGTCGGGGACCTGGTGGGCGGCGAAGGACTCGGCGTGCTCGGGGAGGTAGGGCGAGGGGACCTGGGTCCAGCGCTGGATGCCGGGGTCCTGGCAGGCGTCGTACAGGGCGGGAGCGTCGAACGGGGCCACGGTGCGCAGCAGGAGCCGCCCGGTGGTGAGGGTCACGGGTTCCATCGCCTGATTGTCCTCGTCCGCCATATGAGAGTGCCATGAGATTTCCGGGTGGCGCGGGGCACTTTCGGCGACGGGTCCGGCACTTTCCGATTGCTTCACACGTTGTCGTTGTGGCTGACGTCACTGCACACCTCCCGGCGAGCCGGGGTCCTCGCATACGATGGCCGTTGCTCAACGGAACAGACCATCGGCGACCGCCAAGCCCGACCGGCAAGGAGACCCACCCCCGTGTCCGTCCTCCAGAAGATCATGCGTGCAGGGGAAGGCAAAATCCTGCGCAGGCTGCACCGCATCGCGGACCAGGTCAACTCCATCGAAGAGGACTTCGTCGACCTCTCCGACGCCGAGCTGAGGGCCCAGACCGACGACTTCAAGAAGCGCCTCGACGACGGGGAGAGCCTTGACGACCTGATGCCGGAGGCGTTCGCCACGGTCCGCGAGGCCGCCAAGCGCGTCCTGGGCCAGCGGCACTACGACGTGCAGGTCATGGGCGGTGCCGCGCTGCACTGGGGTTACGTCGCCGAGATGAAGACCGGTGAGGGCAAGACCCTGGTCAGCACGATGCCGGCGTATCTGAACGCGCTCACGGGCAAGGGCGTGCACCTGATCACGGTCAACGACTATCTGGCGGACCGCGACTCCGAGATGATGGGCCGGGTCCACAAGTTCCTGGGTCTCTCCGTGGGCTGCATCCTCGCGAATATGACACCGGCGCAGCGCCGTGAGCAGTACGCGTGCGACATCACCTACGGCACGAACAACGAGTTCGGCTTCGACTACCTCCGCGACAACATGGCCTGGTCGAAGGAGGAGCTGGTCCAGCGCGGCCACAATTACGCGATCGTCGACGAGGTCGACTCGATCCTCGTCGACGAGGCCCGTACGCCGTTGATCATTTCGGGCCCCGCCGACCAGGCGACGAAGTGGTACAGCGATTTCGCGAAGCTGGTGGTCAGGCTGAAGCGCGGTGAGGCGGGCAATCAGCTGAAGGGCGTGGAGGAGACCGGGGACTACGAGGTCGACGAGAAGAAGCGCACCGTCGCCATCCACGAGCCCGGCGTCACCAAGGTCGAGGACTGGCTGGGCATCGACAATCTCTACGAGTCGGTGAACACGCCGCTGGTCGGCTATCTCAACAACGCGATCAAGGCCAAGGAGCTGTTCAAGCGCGACAAGGACTACGTCATCATCGACGGCGAAGTCATGATCGTGGACGAGCACACGGGCCGTATCCTCGCGGGCCGCCGCTACAACGAGGGCATGCACCAGGCGATCGAGGCGAAGGAGGGGGTGGACATCAAGGACGAGAACCAGACTCTCGCCACGATCACCCTCCAGAACTTCTTCCGTCTCTACAAGCGCCGCGACCACAACGACAAGGAACAGCCCGGCCTGTCCGGCATGACCGGTACGGCGATGACCGAGGCCGCCGAGTTCCACCAGATCTACAAGCTCGGCGTGGTGCCCATCCCCACCAACCGGCCGATGGTCCGCGACGACCGTTCGGACCTGATCTACCGCACGGAGGTCGCCAAGTTCGCCGCGGTGGTCGACGACATCGCGGAGAAGCACGAGAAGGGCCAGCCGATCCTGGTCGGCACGACCTCGGTGGAGAAGTCCGAGTACCTGTCGCAGCAGTTGTCGAAGCGCGGCGTCCAGCACGAGGTGCTGAACGCGAAACAGCACGAGCGTGAGGCGTCGATCGTCGCCCAGGCGGGCCGCAAGGGCGCCGTGACCGTGGCGACGAACATGGCGGGACGTGGTACGGACATCAAGCTCGGCGGCAATCCCGACGATCTCGCGGAGGCGGAGCTGCGCCAGCGCGGCCTCGACCCTGTGGAGCACGTCGAGGAGTGGGCCGCGGCCCTCCCGGCCGCGCTGGAGAAGGCCGAGAAGGCCGTGAAGGCCGAGTTCGACGAGGTCACCGACCTGGGCGGGCTTTATGTGCTGGGCACGGAGCGGCACGAGTCGCGCCGTATCGACAACCAGCTCCGCGGCCGTTCCGGACGCCAGGGCGACCCGGGCGAGTCCCGCTTCTACCTGTCACTCGGCGACGACCTGATGCGGCTGTTCAAGGCGCAGATGGTCGAGCGCGTGATGTCGATGGCGAACGTGCCCGACGAGGTGCCCATCGAGAACAAGATGGTCACCCGCGCGATCGCGTCGGCCCAGTCCCAGGTCGAGCAGCAGAACTTCGAGACGCGTAAGAACGTCCTGAAGTACGACGAGGTGCTCAACCGCCAGCGCGAGGTCATCTACGGCGAGCGCCGCCGCGTCCTTGAGGGCGAGGACCTCCAGGAGCAGATCCAGCACTTCATGAACGACACCATCGACGCCTATATCGGCGCCGAGACCGCGGAGGGCTTCGCGGAGGAGTGGGACCTCGACCGGCTGTGGGGCGCGTTCAAGCAGCTCTACCCGGTGAAGGTGACCGTGGAGGAGCTGGAGGACGAGGCGGGCGACCGCGCCGGGCTCACCGCGGAGTTCATCTCCGAGGCCATCAAGGACGACATCCACGAGCAGTACGAGGCCCGCGAGGAGCAGCTCGGCTCCGAGATCATGCGGGAGCTTGAGCGCCGCGTGGTGCTGTCCGTCCTCGACCGCAAGTGGCGCGAGCACCTCTACGAGATGGACTACCTCCAGGAGGGCATCGGCCTGCGCGCCATGGCGCAGAAGGACCCGCTGGTCGAGTACCAGCGCGAGGGCTTCGACATGTTCAACGCCATGATGGAGGGCATCAAGGAGGAGTCCGTCGGCTATCTGTTCAACCTGGAGGTCCAGGTCGAGCAGCAGGTCGAGGAGGTCCCCGTCGAGGACGAGGCGCCGGTCTCCATGGACAAGGAGGACGTCCAGGACGCCGTGCCCGCGGGCGCCGGGCGGCCGGAGATCCGCGCGAAGGGCCTCGACGCGCCCCAGCGGCCCGACCGGCTGCACTTCTCCGCCCCGTCGGTCGACGGCGAGGGCGGCGTCGTGGAGGGCGACTTCGAGAGCGCCGAACCGGCCGCGCCGGTCCGCTCCGAGGCGGACGGCCTGACCCGCGCGGAGCGCCGCAAGCAGCAGAAGGGCCGCCGCCGCAAGAAGTGACGCGAGGCACCCAGGGGCCCCGTGCCCGCCGCGCACAGCCGGCGGGCACGGGGCCCCTGGCGTTGGGCACCACCCGCCCCGACACTCCCCGTGCCGTGCCGGACGAGGCGCCGCCCGCCCTACCCGACGGGCCACGGGCGTGGCAAGTTTTCGTCAACTCGGCGGGCGGCGGTCCTGGCGGCGCCATGTCCCGTTTTGGCCGGGAAAGGCACGGGCCCGATCGGGGGACCGGAAGGGGGCGCCCTGGTTGACGCGCCGCCGCTCACCTGGGGCCCGGCCGCAGCCCGAGGTCGATCGCGGTGCAGCGCCAGCGGCCGTCCGCGCCGCGTTCGAGGCGGAACGCCATCG
This sequence comes from Streptomyces sp. NPDC050560, assembly GCF_044457285.1. NCBI lineage: Bacteria > Bacillati > Actinomycetota > Actinomycetes > Kitasatosporales > Streptomycetaceae > Streptomyces > Streptomyces sp. NPDC050560. Next base: position 199,482 of record NZ_JBITGT010000014.1, on the reverse strand, counting down.
CCCGCATCCGTCCGCCCGCCGCGACCCGCGCGAACACCTCAAGGGCGCCCGACGCCGACACGTAGTAGCCCACGTCGTGGATCACCGGCAGCGGCCCCCGCGTCCGCAGCGGTGAGCGCTCCGCGAGCCACGCCAGATCGTCGTACGCGCGCCCCGCGGTGTGCCGCAGCATCCAGTGCGCCGGGCGGCGCCCGCTGAGGACCGCGAGCAGCCGCTCCGCGAACACGTCCGTCGGCTGCGGATGCCTCGGCCGCGTGGCGGGGCGGCGCGCGTCGGTCCTGCCCTGCGGCCCCGTCCCGCCCGGGCGCCGCGCCGGGCCGCGCTCCGCGCCGCGTCCGCCCTGCGCGCCCCTCGCCCCGGTGCTCCTCTCCGTGCCGTTCCCCCGCGCTCCCTCACCCCGTGTCCCGTTCCCCTGTGTGCCGTGTCCCCCGTCCGCCCCCGGCTGTCGCCGGTCCGGTTCCGCCCGCTTCCGCGAGGCCCCGGTCGTCGTCATCACCTTGCGCATATGGCATCGGCCCCCGTGCCGTACCACTCATCTACTGAGCGGTAGCTTTCCGTTGGGGATCTTGTACGGGCCCCGGGGCGAGGCCCGCAAACCCCCGCGGTGCGCCCGCGGGGCCGTATGGAATCCGTCCCTGTGGGTGACCCCCCGGTCTCTCTGGGTGACCTCTGGCGTGCACGCCGCGCAGGCCCGGCGCGGGGCCCGCCGCGCCGCACGTATCCTGAGTGATCTCCCGGGGGAGGACAGCCCCCGGCGGCGGCCGGGACCCGCGCCCGGCCGGGCCCGAGCGGTAGCGACGAGGAAAGCGGCGAGGCATGCGCGTCTACGTTCCCCTGACCCTCCCCGGCCTCGCCGAGGCGCACCGCACAGGAGCACTCGGCCCCGCCCCGTTCACGGCCTACGCGGTCACCCCCGCGCTGCGCGAGTGGTACCTCTCCGACGACATCGAGGAGCTGGAGTACGCGGCGCTCAACAGGGCCGCGCTCGCCTCCCTGCGGCTGCTGGCCACCCGCCCCGGCTCGCCGCCGCGCCGCGTGGTGGTGGCCGTGGACGTCCCCGACGGCGACACCTCCGTGGACCCCGACCGCGGCCTCGACCCGGGCGCGCTCGGCGAGGTGCGGATCGCGGCGGCGGTGCCGCTGCCGAAGGCCGCCGCCGTCCATGTGGACGCGGACGACGCCCGGCAGGACGTCGCCGCGGCCGCCGCCGCCCTCGGCGCCGCCGACCAGGGCGACGACGACGCCCAGTTCACCGTCGACGGCGCCGAGGACCACGAGCTGCTCTGGTTCGCCACGCAGGAGGTGCCGAACCTGATCGCCCTCATGGCCCCTGACAGCGAGGACGGCCGCTGACCCGTACGGTCACCCGCCAACGCCCGGCCGCCCGGGGCGTTGTCAGTGCGGGGCGGTACGTTCGTGGGCATGGCAGAGAGCGCAGCGCACATCGTCTGGGACTGGAACGGCACCCTTTTCCAGGACATGGACGCGGTCATCACCGCCACCAACGCCGCCTTCGGTGAGGTCGGCATGCCGGCGATCACCCTGGAGACCTACCGGGAGAACTACTGCGTGCCGGTGCCCCTCTTCTACGAGCGGCTGATGGGGCGGGCGCCGACGGCCGAGGAGTGGAGCGCGATGGACGCCGCGTTCCACCAGCACTACACGAGGGCCCATCTGGCCTGCGGCCTCGCCGAGGGCGCGGCGGCGCTGCTCGCGGGCTGGCGGGCCCCGGGCCGCAGCCAGTCCATCCTCAGCCTCGCGGGCCACGCGGAGGTGGTCGCCCTGGTGCGCGGCTTCGGCATAGAGCCGCACTTCATACGGGTCGAGGGGCGGCGGGGCCCCTCGGGCGGCAGCAAGGCGGAGCAGATGGTCGCGCACCTCGCCGCCCTGGCCGAGGCGGGCGTCGACCCGGGGCGCACGGTGGTCATAGGCGACGCCGCCGACGACGCGGTAGCCGCCCGCCACGTCGGCGCGCACGCGGTCCTCTACACCGGCGGCTCACACCGCCGCGAGAGCCTGCTCGGCGCGGGCGACGCGGTGGTCGACACCCTCACGGACGCCGTCGCGGAGGCCACCCGCCTCGTCGGCACGCCGACGATGACCCACCCCACCGGCCCCCCGACGGCGTAACGAGCCGCGCGGTCCGACGGCGCCACCGCCCCGCGTGGACCCCCGGCCGGGACACCGGAACCTCCCCGACTCTCCCGACCGACCACCGTCCATCCGACCCCCGGCGTAGCCATCCGGCAGAGGGGCGCCCGCACCGCGCGCACCACGCGTGCGTCGGGGCGATGCGCGCCCCCGGGCGCCGCGCGCGCCTCCGCCCAGCGCCCCCTTGCCACGCACTGCCGGGCCGGTACCCCGACGGGCCCGGGGCCCTCGGGCCCCACCCCTCCCAGGGGCCCCCAAAACAACTTCATCTCTGGGCATTTTCTTGGTTTTGCGCTGATACCTCCGGTGCGGGGGCTCTGGTGGGGAGGCGTAACCTGTCCCCGTGGTCAGCGCGATATCACGTGGGGGCGCCCTCACCCCAGCCCCGCGCCCGGAGCGCACGGACGGCGTCCGTGGCCGGGCTCGCGCTCATCTCATCGGACGAGGCGAGTTCGCGGAGGTTCACCGTTTCGCCGGCCGTTTCGATCTTTGCGGCAATAATTCGTCTCTGACACAACACCTCGCGTCGGTGCGGTGCGCCGCGTCACCCTCTTCTACGTCACGCAACGGCGCGCGACAGGAGCCAGACAATGCAGACAAAGCTGGACGAAGCCAAGGCCGAACTGCTCGCACGGGCGGCGCAGGTCGCTGAGAACGGTTCGGCGGGCGGCCGCCCCGCCGACCAGGCGGGCGGCGGGGCCGTGGGGGGCATCCCGGGCCCCGACGACGGGGACGCCACCCTCGCGTTCCTCCAGCGCTACTATCTGCACACCGCGCCCGAGGACCTCGCCGGCAGCGACCCGGTCGACGTCTTCGGTGCCGCCCACTCCCACTTCCGTCTCGCGGAGAACCGCCCCCAGGGCACCGCCAACGTCCGTGTCCACACCCCCACCGTCGAGGAGAACGGGTGGACCTGCACCCATACGGTGGTCGAGGCGGTAACGGATGACATGCCCTTCTTGGTGGATTCCGTCACCAATGAGCTGTCCCGCCAGGGGCGCGGCATCCATGTGCTGATCCACCCCCAGATCGTGGTCCGCCGCGACGTCACGGGCAAGCTCCTGGCCGTGCTGCCCGACCGGGCCTCCGGCGCGGGCGACGACCTGCCACACGACGCGATCACGGAGAGCTGGATTCACGTCGAGATCGACCGCGAGACGGACCGCGGCGATCTGAAGCAGATCACATCCGATCTGCTGCGGGTCCTCGGTGACGCCAGGGAGGCCGTGGAGGACTGGGAGAAGATGCGGGAGGCCGCCCTCCGCATCGCCGATGGACTGCCCACGGAGCCCACCGCGGACGTCCCGGGCGAGGAGGTCGAGGAGGCCAGGGAGCTGCTGCGCTGGCTCGCCGCCGACCACTTCACCTTCCTCGGCTACCGCGAGTACGAGCTGCGCGGCACCGACGTGCTCGCCGCGGTCCCCGGCACCGGACTCGGCATCCTGCGCTCCGACCCCCACCAGGACGACAACGGCGACAACGGCGGCCACCATGAGCACCCCGCGGGACCCGCCTTCAGCACCCTCCCCGCCGACGCCCGCGCCAAGGCCCGCGAGCACCGCCTGCTGATCCTCACCAAGGCCAACAGCCGCGCCACCGTGCACCGCCCGTCCTACCTGGACTACGTGGGCGTCAAGAAGTTCGACGGCGAGGGCAACGTCATCGGGGAGCGCCGCTTCCTCGGCCTGTTCTCGTCCGCCGCCTACACCGAGTCGGTGCGCCGCGTGCCCGTCGTGCGGCGCAAGGTGCAGGAGGTGCTGCGCGGCGCCGGCTTCTCGCCCAACAGCCACGACGGCCGCGACCTGCTCCAGATCCTGGAGACGTACCCCCGCGACGAGCTGTTCCAGACGCCCCCCGACGAACTGCGGTCCATCGTCACCAGCGTCCTCTACCTCCAGGAGCGCCGCAGGCTCCGCCTCTACCTGCGCAAGGACGAGTACGGCCGCTACTACTCGGCGCTCGTCTACCTGCCGCGCGACCGCTACACCACCGGCGTCCGGCTGCGGATCATCGACATCCTGAAGGAGGAGCTCAGCGGCGCCAGCGTCGACTTCACCGCCTGGAACACCGAGTCCATCCTCTCCCGGCTGCACTTCGTGGTCCGCGTCGCGCCCGGCACCGAGCTGCCGCGCCTCAGCGACGCCGACAAGGACCGTATCGAGTCCCGCCTGGTGGAGGCCGCCAGGTCGTGGGCCGACGGATTCGCCGAGGCGCTGAACGCGGAGTGCGGCGAGGAGCGCGCCGCGGAGCTGCTGCGCCGCTACGGCAACGCCTTCCCCGAGGGCTACAAGGCCGACCACTCCCCGCGCGCCGCCGTCGCCGACCTCGTCCACCTGGAGCGCCTCGACAAGGAGAGCGAGGACTTCTCGCTCTCGCTGTACGAGCCGGTCGGCGCGGCCCCCGACGAGCGCCGGCTGAAGATCTACCGCACCGGCGGGCAGGTCTCCCTCTCCTCGGTGCTGCCCGTCCTCAGCCGCCTCGGCTGCGAGGTCACGGACGAGCGCCCGTACGAGCTGCGCTGCGCGGACCGCACCCACGCGTGGGTGTACGACTTCGGCCTGCGGATGCCCCCCGTCAAGGGCGGCGACTTCCTCGGCGACGACGGCCGCGAGCGCTTCCAGGACGCGTTCGCCGCGGTGTGGACGGGGCGCGCGGAGAACGACGGCTTCAACGCGCTCGTGCTGAGCGCCGGGCTGACCTGGCGGCAGGCCATGGTGCTGCGCGCGTACGCCAAGTACCTGCGGCAGGCGGCGTTCACCTTCAGCCAGGACTATATGGAGGACACCCTCCGCAACAACGTCCACACCACCCGGCTGCTGGTGTCGCTGTTCGAGGCCAGGATGGCGCCCGAGCGGCAGCGCGCGGGGACGGAGCTGACCGAGGGCCTCCTCGAAGAGGTCTACGGCGCCCTCGACCAGGTCGCGAGCCTCGACGAGGACCGCATCCTGCGCTCTTTCCTCACCGTCATCAAGGCGACCCTGCGGACCAACTTCTTCCAGGAGGCAGACGGCGGCGAACCGCACGCGTACGTGTCGATGAAGTTCGACCCGCAGGCCGTCCCCGAACTGCCCGCGCCGCGGCCCGCGTACGAGATCTGGGTGTACTCGCCGCGCGTCGAGGGCGTGCACCTGCGGTTCGGCAAGGTCGCGCGCGGCGGCCTGCGCTGGTCCGACCGGCGTGAGGACTTCCGCACCGAGATCCTGGGCCTGGTCAAGGCGCAGATGGTGAAGAACACCGTGATCGTGCCGGTCGGCGCCAAGGGCGGCTTCGTCGCCAAGCAGCTCCCCGACCCTTCGGTCGACCGGGACGCCTGGCTGAAGGAGGGCGTCGCCTGCTACAAGACGTTCATCTCGGCGCTGCTCGACATCACCGACAACCTCGTGTCGGGCGAGGTCGTGCCGCCCGCCGACGTGGTGCGGCACGACGAGGACGACACCTATCTCGTCGTCGCCGCCGACAAGGGCACGGCCACCTTCTCCGACATCGCCAACGACGTCGCCGTCTCGTACGACTTCTGGCTCGGCGACGCGTTCGCGTCCGGCGGCTCCGCGGGCTACGACCACAAGGGCATGGGCATCACCGCCCGCGGCGCCTGGGAGTCTGTGAAACGGCACTTCAGGGAGCTGGGCCACGACACCCAGACCGAGGACTTCACGGTCGTCGGCGTCGGCGACATGTCCGGCGACGTGTTCGGCAACGGGATGCTGCTGAGCGAGCACATCAGGCTCGTGGCCGCCTTCGACCACCGGCACATCTTCATCGACCCCACCCCCGACGCGGCCGCTTCGTACGCGGAGCGGCGCCGCGTCTTCGACCTGCCGCGCAGCTCCTGGGCCGACTACGACAAGGGCCTGCTGTCCGCGGGCGGCGGCGTCTTCCCCCGCTCCGCCAAGTCGATCCCGCTGAACGGGCACATCAGGGAGGCCCTCGGCATCGAGGGCAAGGTCGCCAAGATGACCCCGGCCGACCTGATGCGGGCCATCCTGAAGGCCCCGGTCGACCTGCTGTGGAACGGCGGCATCGGCACGTACGTGAAGGCGGCGTCCGAGTCGCAGGCCGACGTCGGCGACAAGGCGAACGACGCGATCCGGGTGGACGGCGGCGAACTGCGCGTCCGCGTCGTCGGCGAGGGCGGCAACCTCGGCCTCACCCAGCTCGGCCGCATCGAGTTCGCCCAGGCGGGCGGCAGGGTCAACACCGACGCGATCGACAACAGCGCGGGCGTCGACACCTCCGACCACGAGGTCAACATCAAGATCCTGCTGAACGCGGTCGTCGCCGCGGGCGACCTCACCGTGAAGCAGCGCAACAGCCTGCTCGCGGAGATGACCGACGAGGTCGGCCGCCTCGTGCTGCGCAACAACTACGCCCAGAACACCGCGCTCGCCAACTCGGCCGCCCAGGCGCCGTCGCTGCTCAACGCCCATCAGCGGTTCATGCGCCGGCTCGGGAACGACGGCCACCTCGACCGGGGGCTGGAGTTCCTGCCGAACGACCGGCAGATCAAGGAGCGCCTGAACAACGGGCGCGGACTCACCCAGCCCGAGCTGGCGGTCCTCCTCGCCTACACCAAGATCACGGCGGCCGACGAGCTGATCGGCACCACGCTGCCCGACGACCCGTACCTGCTCAGGCTGCTGCACGCCTACTTCCCGAAGCAGGTGCGCGAGCGGTTCCCCGAGCAGGTCGAGGCGCACGCGCTGCACCGCGAGATCGTCACCACCGTCCTCGTCAACGACACCGTCAACACCGGCGGTTCCACCTTCCTGCACCGGCTGCGGGAGGAGACCGGGGCCTCGCTCGAAGAGATCGTGAGGGCGCAGCTCGCCGCGCGGGAGATCTTCGGGCTCGCCGGGGTGTGGGACGCCGTCGAGGACCTCGACAACGTCGTCGCCGCCGACGTGCAGACCAGGATCAGGCTGCACTCGCGGCGGCTCGTGGAGCGCGGCACCCGCTGGCTGCTCAACAACAGGCCGCAGCCGCTGGAACTCGCCACGACCATCGACTTCTTCCGCGACGGGGTCGCCGGGGTCTGGGCCGACCTGCCGAAGCTGCTGTGCGGCCGGGACGCCGAGTGGTACCAGTCGCTGCGGGACGAGCTGACCGGCGCCGACGTCCCCGACGAACTCGCGCGGCACGTGGCCGGTTTCTCCGCGGTCTTCCCGATCCTGGACATCGTGGCCATCGCCGACCGCATGGCCAAGACACCCCTCGACGTCGCCGAGGTCTACTACGACCTGTCGGACCGGCTGAGCATCGCCCAGCTCAGGGACCGGGTGGTGGAGCTGCCGCGCAACGACAGGTGGCAGAGCATGGCACGCGCCTCCATCCGCGAGGACCTGTACGCGGCCCACGCGGCGCTCACCGCCGACGTCCTCGCGGCGGGCAACGGCACCTCCACGCCCGAGGAGCGGTTCAAGGCGTGGGAGCAGAAGAACGCGGCCATCCTCGGGCGGGCCAGGGCCACCCTGGAGGAGATCCAGGGCTCGGACGCGTTCGACCTGGCCAACCTGTCGGTCGCGATGCGCACCATGCGCACGCTGCTGCGCACCCACAGCTAGCCACCGCCGGGAGCCCACGGCTCCCGGCCACCACGTAGGGGCGCCCACGATGCTTTCGTGGGCGCCCCCTGCGCGCTTCTACGAGCCCCGTGCGGGGCCGCCGGTCGGCGCCCGGGGCCGCCTGACGCCGGGGGAATGCCGGGCCCCGGGTGTGGGCGGGGGTGCTGGGGCTTGTGGGGCGCGGGCCTGGTTACGCTCGCCCCCAGTGGCGACGACTCGCTGGCACCGCCCGGGGCGCACCCCGCACCGCCCGCGCCGCCCCGGGCGCACCCCGCGCCGTCCGGCGCGCCCCTCACCCCTTCCGGGGAGCCGGCGTTTTCTTGTCCGGGGCGTTGGTGAACTTCTCGTACTCCTTCAGGACGTCGTCCGTCGGCCCGTCCATCCGCAGTTCGCCGCGCTCCAGCCACAGCACCCGCTCGCAGGTGTCGCGGATCGACTTGTTGCTGTGGCTGACGAGGAACACGGTGCCCGCCTCGCGGCGCAGCTCCCTGATCCGGGCCTCCGAGCGCTTCTGGAAGGAGCGGTCGCCGGTGGCCAGCGCCTCGTCGATGAGCAGGACGTCGTGGTCCTTGGCGGCGGCGATGGAGAACCGCAGCCGCGCGGCCATGCCGGAGGAGTAGGTGCGCATCGGCAGGGTGATGAAGTCGCCCTTCTCGTTGATGCCGGAGAAGTCGACGATGCCCTGGTAGCGCTCCCTGATCTGCTGGCGTGACATGCCCATCGCCAGGCCGCCGAGGTGGACGTTGCGCTCGCCCGTGAGGTCGTTCATCAGGGCCGCGTTCACCCCGAGCAGGGACGGCTGGCCGCCGGTGTAGATATGGCCGTTCTCCACGGGCAGCAGGCCCGCGACCGCCTTCAGCAGCGTCGACTTCCCGGAGCCGTTGGTTCCGATCAACCCGATCGCCTCACCGCGGTAGGCGTTGAAGGACACGTTCCGTACGGCGTGCACGGTACGGGTACCCGCCGCGCGTGCCGTCCTGCCGGGGCGCAGCATCCTGCTGAGCGCCGCGGTGGCGCTCCCGCGCCCCGTCTTCGCGCCGTTCACGCGGTAGATGATGTCCACGCCGTCGACGATCACCGTGGGCACCCGCTCCCCGGCCACGGCGGGGGGCGCGTCCGCGGGCGCCATGGGTGTCGCGTTCGCCATCTCAGCCACGTCCGTACGTCTCCTCGGCCTGCCAGAAGAAGATGAAACCGCCGACCCCCGCGACGACCGCCCAGCCCAGCGCCACCGGCCACACATGCGGCGGGAGCTGGCCGGAGTGGAAGCTGTCGATCAGCGAGAAGCGCATGAGATCGATGTAGACCGCCGCCGGGTTGATCTCCAGGAGCAGCTTTACGACCGCGGGCGCGTGCCTGCCGTTGAGCACCTTGTCGATGCTCCACATCACGCCTGATGTGTACATCCAGGTCCTGGTGAGGAACGGCATGAGCTGCGCCATGTCCGGCGTCCTGCTGCCGAGCCGCGCCATGATCAGCGCCAGGCCCGCGTTGAACGTCGACTGGAGCGTCAGCGCGGGCACCGCGAGCAGCCACGACAGCGCAGGCGGCACCCCGAACCCGAGCAGGATCACCACGAGCGCGCACATCGAGAACAGCATCTGCTGGAGCTGCTGGAGGCAGATCGACAGCGGCAGCGCCGCGCGCGGGAAGTGCAGTGCCCGCACCAGGCCGAGGCTGCCCGAGATGGCGCGGGTGCCGGTGAGCACCGACTGCTGGGTGAAGGTGAAGACGAAGACCCCGGTGACCAGGAACGGCACGAAGTCGGGGACGCCACGCTTGGTGTTCAGCAGCAGTCCGAAGATCAGATAGAACACGGCCGCGTTCAGCAGTGGCGTCGCGACCTGCCAGACCTGGCCCAGCTTGGCCTGGCTGTACTGGGCGGTGAGTTTCGCGGTGGCGAAGGCGGTGATGAAGTGGCGTCGCCGCCACAACTGCCCCACGTAGCTGGGCAGGTTCGGCCGGGCGCCGCTCACGGTGAGGCCGTGGCGGGCGGCCAGCTCCGCGGGGGTCGGAGCGTGCGCCGGACTCGGCGCGTCGAGGACCTGGGTCACATTCGTCGGCTTCCGCTCGGGACAGGACGTCGGGACGGGTCGGTGACGGTACGGGGACGCCGACGGCGCCCGTCCGGCCGGGACCGGGAGCGGTGGCGGGGCCGCGGGTCCCGCAACCTCGTTACGTCGGAACGGTTCCGTATCGTCGCAACGTCGAGAGTAGAGGCGGGCGAGGACGGAACGCAACCGTATCGTCGTAACGCCCCTATGCTGTCCTGATGACCGCGAACGAGCAGGGCCCAGAGCCGGAGTCCGCACGGCGCCGCGCCCCGGCCGGGGCGGCCGTGCTGCGGGCGGAGAAGACCGAGGCCATCAGGGAGGCCGTCTTCGCGGAACTCGCGGCCGTGGGCTACGCGCGCATGTCCATCGAGGGCATCGCGCGCCGCGCGGGCGTCGGCAAGACCGCCGTCTACCGGCGCTGGCGCTCCAAGCTGCACGTGGTCCTCGACCTGGTGTCGGCGCTCGCGGTGCAGGGGCTGCCGACACCCGACACGGGGGTCCTGGAGGACGACCTGCTGATGCTGTACGAGCTGACCTCGCGGGTGCTGCGGCACCCGGTGGCCTCCCAGATCCTCCCCGACCTCCAGGCCGAGGCCGCCCGCAACCCCGACATGGCGCAGGCCGTCCAGAAAGCCCTCAGGGAGGGCCAGTACGGGGTGGCCATCGGCATCGTGCGCTCTGCCGTGGAGCGCGGCGAGGTGTCGGCGGACCTCGACGAGGAACTGGCGCTCGACCTGATCGCGGGCCCGCTCTACTGGCGTGCCGTGGTGATGCGCGCCAAGCAGCCGAAGGGCCACACCCAACGCCTCGCCAAGGCCACGGCGGCGGCACTGCGGGCTCTCTGAGTTCCCGGCGGGGGCCTCGGCGGGGCGGCGTACGGGTGCGCGGGGGCGCGCGGCGTTGCGTGGGGGAGGCGCGTGCGGCGGGGGCTGGCGGAGAGAGGCTAGCGGGGCTTGAGTTCCGCCGCGTCGAGGGCCGCCGTCAGGCGGTCGAGCCGCTCCTTCAGCTCCATGACCTCCTCCAGTGAGCAGCCCATCGCGTCGCCGAGCCGCCGCGGCACCTCGGCCGCACGGTCCCTGAGGGCTGCACCCCTGTCGGTGGGCCTGATCCGCACCGACCGCTCGTCGCTCGCGCTGCGCTCCCGCGCCACGAGGCCCGCCGCCTCCAGGCGCTTCAGCAGCGGCGACAGCGTGCCCGAGTCCAGCCGCAGCCGCTCCCCGAGCCGCTTCACGGGCTGCTCGCCCTCCTCCCACAGCGCGAGCATCACCAGGTACTGCGGATAGGTCAGGCCGAGGTCCTTCAGCAGCACCCGATAGGCGCCGTTGAAGGCGCGCGAGGCGACATGCGTGGCGAAGCAGACCATCAGATCCAGCCGCAGCAAGTCGTCGTCGGACCCGGCGCCCTGAGGTCCTGGCGGTGTCGGGGGCGCCGGCGGTGTCGTGGTCATGCCCCCAGGGTACCCCTCGCGCCACATTTAGTTGTGCACAACTTAATTGTGTGCTCTACTGTCCATGTGAGTGGCCGCAGCAGTGGCTACGCCGAAGTGAGAGGGATGGTTTCGATGGACGCGCTGTACACCGCCGCCGCCACTGCCAACGGCCGTGACGGGAGGGCCGTCAGCTCCGACGGCCAGCTCGACCTGACCCTGGCGACGCCCCCGGCCCTCGGCGGCAGCGGCAAGGGCACCAATCCCGAGCAGTTGTTCGCCGCCGGCTACGCGGCCTGCTTCGCGTCGGCCCTCGGCCTCGTCGGACGCACCGCCAAGGTCGACACCAGCGAGGTCTCGGTCACGGCCGAGGTCGGCATCGGCAAGGACGGCGAGAGCTTCGGCCTCGCGGTGACGCTCCGCGTGGAGCTGCCGGAGTCCCTCTCCGGCGAAGAGGGCAGGAAGCTCGTCGAGCAGGCCCACGGCGTCTGCCCCTACTCCAAGGCGACCCGCGGCAACATCCCGGTCGAGCTGGTCGTCGAGTAACGGCCACCGTCCGCCCTGCCGCCTCCACCCCCGGGTGGGGGCGGACACCGCCGGGGAGGGGGCCCCGACCCGCCCTCGGGTGGAGCGCGGGTGGAGAACCAAACGGGCGAAAACCCCACCCGTGGACCGATCCGCAGGCCCGACCCCCCATGCTCCACTAGCACCTGTGAACACCACCGCCCCACACCCCGCACCCCATCCGCCCGCTCCGCCCGCTCCGACCGCACCCCCGTCCACGCTGACCTCCCCGCTCGCCCGACTCCCTCGGCCCGCCACGCCCAGGAGGCCCCACGCCCGCCACGCCCCACCGCCCGAGCCACCCCCTCCCGACACCCCACCCGCTCACACCACCGCGTTACGCCCCCACGCCTCGGCCCTCCGCCTCTCACCCCTCCGTCGCCCGCACCTCAAGCGGTGGCACGACCGCGCCCAGTGGCCTGTCCCGCCGGGAAAGACGCGACGCCCCCAGCAGCTCCGGCGCGAGCACCGCACGCAGCACCCGCTCCGCCGCCCGCCCGTCCTCCGCCTCACAGAAACCCTCGCGGAACGCGGCACGCAGCCGCGCCGACTCCCCGTCCCGCCACGCCCCCGACGCGAAGAGCCCCGTCAGCTCACGCGCCGAGCGGGCCACATGACCAGGCGGCCGCGCCGTGACATCCGTGTACACACCCCGCGCCGCGCGGAACGCCCCCAGATCGTCCGCCAGCAGCACCACGGGCCGATCCAGCAGCACGAAGTCGAACATCAACGCCGAGTAGTCCGTGACCAGCGCGTCCGACGCCAGCATCAGATCCGTCACCGACGGCTCGTCCGTCGCGTCCACGACCACACCCCGCCGGTGCAGATCCCGCAACAGCAGCGCCCGCTCAGGACGATCGGCAAGCCCCGGGTGCAACCGCACGACGAGCGTCGCCCCCGCACCGAGCGCCCCCGCCAGCCCCTCCAGATCGGCGCGCAGCGCGAAACGGCCCCGCCGGTAGTCCCGCGGCGTCGGCGCGTACAGCACCACCGTGTCGCCCGCACCGATCCCCAGCCGCCCACGCGCCACCGCCGCCCGCACCGCATCCCCGTTCACCAGCACGTCATTGCGGGGGCTCCCGACACACAGCGACGTGAAGTGACACGGGTACGCCCGCTCCCACACCCCCTGCGCGTACCGGCCCGCCGCCAGGCTGTAGTCCCAGCGATCGGCGCGCCGCAGCATCGCCCGCACATCCCACCCGTACCGCGCCCCCGGCCTCAGCAGCAGATCGGCCCCCATGAACTTCAGCGGCGTCCCCAGATGCGTCTGCACATGCACCGACCCCGGCCGCTTCACCAGCGACCCCGCCCAGTTGACGTCGTTGAACCAGTACGTCGCCCGCGCCATCACGTCGAAGTACCGCCGCGAACCCAGCTCCACCCGGTCCACCCCCGGCGGCACCCGGTCGAGCGCCTCGGGAAGCACGACCCACACCCCGCGCAGCCCCGGCGCCAGCCGGGCGGCACGCTCGTACAGGGCCGCCGGATCACCCGACACCGCACGGTGGTGCCAGGAGGCGAACACGGCCAGCCGCGGATCGAGCGGCTCCCGCAGCCGCTCCTCGTACCAGCGCAGGTCCGACCGCTCCCGCAGCCGCTCCCCGGCCCGACGCGCCCCCCTGGCGGAGACCCGGCCCGCGCGCCGCGCCCAGCGCTGCCCCGCCCACACCCCGTACGGCGCCGTGGCCAGCAGCCGCATCTCCCGGCCACGCGCGGTCGCGGGCGGCACGAAACCCTCCGGGACATGCCGACGGCAGAAAGCGGCGGCCCTGTCGTAGAACGCACCGCGGTCCGCCGCCCGCACCCGCTCCGGCCTGGCCAGCGTGAAGAGCATGTGGTCCAACGCCCGCTCGAAGAGCATCGGCCGCGCCCAGGCCAGCCCAGGCCGGCCGTCGAGATCGGCGAACAGCCCCTCGTACTGCGCGAAGATGTCGAAGTGCCGGCGCCCCGGAGTACGGGTGATCGCACCCTGCCGCCGCTGCCGGTACTCCACCCCCACCCGGTCGAGACAGCCGATCCGCTCGGCCGTCACCATCGCCCGGTAGGTCACCGGAGCGTCCTCGTAGAGCCCCGGCTCGTAGCTGAAGCCGTGCGCCAGGTAGAAGTCCCGCCGGAACGCCTTGTTCCACGCCACCAGGAACAGGTGCACGTACTCGGGACGCTCCCGCAGGCTGAACGTGTCCGTACCGGCCCGCGCCAGCAGCTCGGCCGACGCGCTCGGCCCGGAGGAGCCCCACCAGTGGGTGCGCACATGGTCGAAGGCGACGATGTCCGGGTCCCCGGTCACCGCCAGCCGGTCCGCGAGAGCGGACAGCAGCCCCGGCGTGTAGGAGTCGTCGCTGTCGAGGAACAGCAGGTAGTCGCCCGTGGCGTGCCGCACACCCGCGTTACGGGCCCGCCCGAGACCCACGTTCTCCGGCAGGTGCACCGCCCGCACCCGCGGGTCACGGGCCGCGTACTCGTCGATGATGTCGCCGCACCCGTCGGGACAGCGGTCGTCGACGGCGATCACCTCGAAGTCCCCGAAGGACTGCCCGAGCACCGAGTCGAGACAGGCACCGAGGAAACCCCGCACCCTGAACACCGGCACGATCACACTGAAGCGGGGCACGGATCAGCTCCCTTCCCGGACGGACGCCGCCGGCCCGGCGCCCCCCGGACCATGTCCGACAGGGCGCGCGGCCGGCGCGGGCACCCGCTCCCCGAGCGGCACCACGGGCGGCAGGGCCTCGGGCGGCTCACCCAGCAGCACCCGCCGCACCACCCGCTCCGCGGCACGCCCGTCGTCGAAGCCGCAGAAGCGCTCACGGAACGCGGCCCGCGCCCGCCGCGCCCCCTCGTCGGCCCACCGCCCGTCGCGGAACAGTGCGGCCAACTCCTCCTGAGTGCGCGCCACGGGACCGGGCGGACACTCCATCAGATCGAAGGTGACACCCCTGGTCTCCCGGTAGACGTCCCAGTCGTCCGCGAAGACGACGATCGGCCGGTCAAGGTTGGCGTAGTCGAACATGATCGACGAGTAGTCCGTGATCAGCCCGTCCGCGGCGAGGCACACGTCCTCGGCGCAGCCGTGCCGGGTCACGTCGATCACCCGCGGCCCGCCCGCTGCCCGCGCCCCGCGCGGCACGGCACCCGCCCGCGCCCCGCTGTCGTTCTCCGCGTAGAAGTAGTGCGCCCGCAGCAGCACGACGAACTCCTCGCCCGCCGCCTCACAGAACGCCTCCAGATCCAACTGGGCGTCGAAACCGGTCCGGTAGTCCCGGTGCGTCGGCGCGTACAACAGCGCCGTACGGCCCTCGGGCACACCCAGGGCACGACGGGCACGCGCCACCTCCGCCGCACCGGCCGTCGTGTACACGTCGTTGCGCGGGTAGCCGTACTCCAGCATCTCGTACGACGCCGGGAACTCCCGCTCCCAGACCCGCGTCGAGTGCCGGTTCGAGGACAGGTTGTAGTCCCAGCGGTCGACCCGCGCCAGCAGTCTGCCGAAGCCCCCGCTGTGCGCCGCCACCACCGGGTACGCCGCCTGCTCGACCCCCATCGTCTTCAATGGCGTGCCGTGCTGGGTCTGGAGGTGCACGGTACCCGGCCGCTTCACCACGGCATCCGGAAAGTTCGCGTTGTTGACCAGGTACTTCGCCCTCGCCAGCACCCGCCACGCCTCCGGACTGCCGAGGACGGCGTGGTCGACACCCTCCGGCATCCGCTCCGCCGCCTCCTCCGTGACCAGGAACACCGAGCGGATATGCGGGGCGAGCCTGGCGGCGGCCGCATGGATCGCCGCCGGATTGCAGGCGTAGCCACGGCCCCAGTACGCGCAGTACACGGCCAGGTTCTCGTCCACCGGCAGCCGCAGCGCCGCCGCGTAGCCCGCCGGGTAGCGCCGCCGCACCGCCCGCTTCACCCGCCGCGCCCGCCCCAGCACACGCCCCGCGGCCCGCACGGCGCCCCGATGCGTGTCCCGCAGCGCACGGAACGCGGAATAGGCGCCCGCCGCCAGCAGCCGGTGCTGCACCCCGAGAGCGCCCGGGGGCGGCGTGTACCCGGCGGGACGGTGACACCGGTACAGCTCCTGCGCCCGCTCGAAGAACTCGGCGCCGCTCCCCTCGGGAAGCAGCCCGGGGGCGCTCGCCACCCGCAGCAGATGCCCCGTCAACCGCCCGAAGAGCGCCTCGGACCGCTCCACCGGCACACCCGCCCGCCTGGCCCTGCCGAGCGCCAGGTCCACCTGGTCGAGGAGGTCGAAGTGCCCCGGACCCGGCTCCCGCAGCCGGGAGCCCTGCCGCCGCAGCAGATGCCGTACACAGACCGCGTGAAGCACCGCGATCCGCTCGGCCGCCAGCAGCTCAAGGACACCCCAGGGCAGATCCGTATAGAGCCCCGGAGGGAAGAACAGCCCCCGGTCGAAGAGGAACCGCCTGCGGTGGACGGCGCTCCAGGCGGGCAGTTCGGCCCCCGTCAACCGCGGTGCGGCCGCGGGCGGGAACGCCCCGGAGTGCGGCCCGCCCGGGGACGTGTCCAGCACCCCCGCCAGCGCCTCCGCCACCGGTTCTCCGATCACGGGCCCCCGCCACCAGTGCACCCGCTGGTGCCCGGTGAACAGCACGTCGACATCGCCGACGGCATCGAGCCTGGCACCCACGGCCGCGAGCGCACCCGGCGCCAATGTGTCATCACCGTCGAGAAAGAGGAGATAGTCACCGACAGCAGCCGCGGCCCCGGTGTTACGGGCCCCGCCGAGCCCCTCGGACACCGGCGAGAACACCGGCGGACGCACCCGCCCGTCCCGCGCCGCCGCCCGCAGCGCCACCGCGGTCTCCGGCGCCTCGGGCCCCCCGGACACGGGCACCACCTCGACACCCCCGAAACCGTCCGACTGCGCGAGCACGGACGCCAGCGCATCCGCATACCGCCCGAGGACACCATGGCCTGGCACGACGACACTGAACCGGGGAGCCGCCGAAGGATCTTTACGCGGTAGTACGGGCATACTTGTACATATTGCCCGATTAAACGCCGGTAGGCGACCTGTGCGCAGCCGGACGAGAGGGGAGAGGCGACCGGACGGGAGGGGGCCGGGGAGGACGGGCGAGAGGGGGCAGGGGCGAGGGGGAGAGGGGAGGGAGGGAGAGGGGAGGGGGGAGGGGGGAGGGGCCCCCTCCCTACAGATCCCCCGCCCACCACCGCGACTCCTCCCCCGCAAGATCCCCCGTCTCCGGTGTCCGTTCCCGCACGGTGTCCAGCCAGGCATGCACAAGCGAGCCGAACCGTTCCCTCTCGGCGGCCACGCCAGCCCCGGCGTCCGCCGCGCGACCACCCCCGTCGATCAGCGCCAGCAGGGCAAGCAGGTCCGCCCCCGCAGGCGTGTCGTTGTCGCAGGAGCGACACAGCGGAGCCTCCCGGAATCCGGGGACGGGCCGCCCGGCCCGGTTGTGCCAGGTGTGCGGATAGCGGGCCACGAGCAGTAGCGGCGCCCCGCAGCGCGGGCAGGGCGGCACCGTCCCGCAGACCCGCAGTTCGACGGCGCCGTGCTCACCGGTCGCCGGGCCCGTGCCGACTCGGCCGACGGCGCTGGACGAGTCGCCCGCCGGGCCCCTACCGGACCGCCCACCGGAGCGGGACCCCCCACCCGCCGGACCCCCGCCCGCCGGACCCCCGCCGCCCCGACTCTCGCCGCCCCGACCGAAGCCGCCACCTCCACCAGACCCCCGACTCACGCCGACCCCGCCCCCGACCATGACCCGGCCCCCGACCACGAGTCAGGCCCGAAAGCGCTCTTTATCTCCGAGGCGACGGCCGTGGGGTTCACTCTGGCGTGGAGTGCGTACACCGTCGTGTCGTGGGGGCCGTGGACGGTGAGGTGTACGGGGCTTTCGCCCGGGTGGTCGGTGAGGATGCGTTTCAGTTCCAGGACGGTGCGTTCGGTGATCCGGTGGGCGGGCAGGGCCAGCCGCACCGGGGGTGCGCCGCCGTGCTCCGCGGAGGACACGTCGAGTACGGAAAGCTCCCTGCCGAAGAGGTGCACGGTGCCGTCCCGGTCCTCGATCCTGCCGGTGACGCTGACGACGTTGTCCTCGGCGAGCGCGTCGCGTACGAGCCGGTAGGCGGCGGGGAAGAAGAGGACCTCGATGCTCGCGTCGCGGTCGGCGAGGTCGACGACGGCCCAGGGGTTGCCCTGTTTGGTCAGCTTCGCCTGCACACCGGCGACGAGACCGGACAGCCGTACGTCCCCCGTGGTGCGTCCTGAGGCGAGGAGTTCGGCGATGGAGCAGTCCCGGGCGCGGGCGAGGACGTGTTCGGCGCCGTCGAGCGGGTGGGCGGAGACGTACAGGCCGAGCATGTCGCGTTCGGTGGCGAGGAGTTGCCGGCGCGGCCACTCGCGTGGGTCGACGGGGAAGTCGAGGCCGAGTGCGGGCCCCGCGCCCCCCTCGCCCCCCTCGCCCGCGAGGTGGCCGAAGAGGTCGTCCTGTCCGAAGCCGGCGGCCTTCTTCACGGGGGTGATCGCGTCGATGGCGTCCTCGTGGACGGCGGCGAGGCCCCTGCGGGTGTGCTGGAGGGAGTCGAAGGTGCCTGCCTTGATGAGGGAGTCCACGGCCCGCTTGTTCAGCGCGGGCAGTTCGGCCTTGTCGAGGAAGTCGGCGAAGGAGGTGTAGCGGCCCTTGGCGCGGCGGGCGTCGACGAGGGCGTCGATGACCTGGTCGCCGACGTTGCGTACGGAGCGCAGTCCGAAGCGGACGTCGTCGCCGACGGCGGCGAACTCGGCGACCGACTCGTTCACGTCGGGCTGGAGGACCCGTACGCCGTTCTTGCGGGCGTCGGCGAGGTAGACGGCGGCCTTGTCCTTGTCGTCGCCGACGGAGGTGAGGAGGGCGGCCATGTACTCCGCGGGGTAGTTGGCCTTGAGGTAGGCGGTCCAGTACGAGACCAGGCCGTATCCGGCGGTGTGGGACTTGTTGAAGGCGTAGCCGGAGAACGGGAGCATCACGTCCCACAAGGCCTTGACGGCCTCCTCGCCGAAGCCGCTCCGGCGCATGCCGTCGTGGAACTTGTCCCATTCGGCGGCGAGTACCTCGGGTTTCTTCTTGCCCATCGCGCGGCGCAGCAGGTCGGCGCCGCCGAGGGTGTACCCGGCGAGTTCCCGGGCGATGGCCATGATCTGTTCCTGGTAGACGAGGAGGTGGAAGGTGTTGCCGAGGATGGGTTCCAGGGCCTCGCGCAGTTCGGGGTGGATCGGGGTGATCTGCTGGCGGCCGGTCTTGCGGTGGGCGTAGTTGGTGTGTGCGTTGGCGGCCATCGGGCCGGGCCGGTAGAGGGCGTTGACGGCGGCGATGTCCTCGAAGCGGGTGGGTTCCATCTGGCGCAGCAGGACGCGCATGCCGCCGCCGTCGAGCTGGAAGACGCCGAAGGTGTTGCCCTCGGCCAGCAGCCGGTACGTCTTCGGGTCGTCGAGGGGGATGACGGTGGTGGACGGGTCGCCGTCCATCGGGTCGACGGTGGCGAGGCGGACGCCGCGGTTGTCGCGGATGTTGTCGATGGCCTGGTCGATGACGCCGAGGTTGCGCAGTCCGAGGAAGTCCATCTTGATCAGGCCCATGGCCTCGCAGGACGGGTAGTCGAAGCCGGTGATCTTCACTCCGTCCGAGGCGCGCATGTGCAGCGGGATGCGGTCGGTGAGGCGGGTCTTGGAGAGGATGACGGCGGCGGCGTGCACGCCGGTGCCGCGGGTGAGGCCCTCGACTCCGCGGGCGGCGTCGACGACCCGCCGCACGTCGGGTTCGCTCTCGTACATCTGCCGGATCTCGGCGGTCTCGCCGTGGCGTTCGTGGGCGGGGTCGAAGACGGCGGCGAGCGGCGCCGGCTTGCCGTTCTGGTCAGGGGGGAGGGCCTTGGTGATGCGTTCGCCGTGGGAGTAGGGGTAGCCGAGGATGCGTGAGGAGTCCTTGATCGCGTTCTTGGCCTTGATCCTGCCGAACGTGTTCACCAGGGCGGTGAACTCCTCGCCGTACTTCTCGGTGACGTAGCGGACCATGCGGTCGCGCTGGCGGTCGTCGAAGTCGAGGTCGACGTCGGGCGGGTTGATGCGTTCGGGGTTGAGGAAACGTTCGAAGAGGAGGCCGTGTTCCAGGGGGCACAGTTCGGTGATGCGGATGGCGTAGGCGACGAGGGAGCCGGTGGCGGAGCCGCGGCCGGGGCCGAGGGGGATGCGGTTCTCGCGGGCGTGCCGGCAGATGTCGGCGACCACGAGGAAGTAGGAGCTGAAGCCCATGGGGCCGATGACCGACATCTCGGTCTCGAAGCGGTCGAGGATGTGTCCGGGGAGCGGGGTGCCGTAGCGGGTGGCGAGGCCCTTCATGACCTCGGCGCGCAGCCAGGACTCCTGGGTCTCGCCGTCGGGCACGTCGGGGAAGCGGGGCATCTCGTCGACGTGGTCGAAGACCTCGTCGTAGGGCTCGATGCCGTCGGCGACGAGGAGGGTGTTGTCGCAGGCTTCGGGGAGGCCGGAGAACAGGGCGCGCATCTCTGCGGCCGTCTTGAGGTAGTAGCCGGAGCCGTTGAAGCGGAAGCGGTCCGGGTCGTCCTTGTTCTTGCCGACGCCGATGCACAGCAGGCTGTCGTGGGCGTCGGCCTGGTCCTCGGTCACGTAGTGGGCGTCGTTGGTGGCCAGCGGTGGGATGTTCAGGTCGCGGGCCAGCCGCAGCAGGTCGTCGCGGACGGCGCGCTCGATGTCGAGGCCGTGGTCCATGAGTTCGAGGTAGTAGTGGTCGCGGCCGAAGATCTCCTGGTAGGCGCCGGCCGCGGCCCTCGCCTCGTCGTACTGGCCGAGCCGGAGCCGGGTCTGGATCTCGCCCGAGGGGCAGCCGGTGGTGGCGATGACGCCCTGGGGGCGTTCGGCGATCAGTTCGCGGTCCATGCGCGGCTTGCCCGCGGGGAACTGGCCCTCGTAGCTGGCGCGGGTGCTGAGCCAGAAGAGGTTGCGCAGGCCCTGGGCGGTGCGGGCCCACATCGTCATGTGGGTGAAGCGCCCGCCGCCCGAGACGTCCTTCGTCCCCTCGCCGTCGGCGGCGGGGGCGCGCCGCCCGCCGCCGCCCCAGAACTCCCGCTTCCTGGCGAAACGGGACGAGGGCGCCACATAGGCTTCGATGCCGATGACCGGTCTGATGCCGTCGTGGTCCTTGGCGACCTGGGCGAACTCGTGGGCGCCGAACATGTTGCCGTGGTCGCTCATGGCGATCGCGGGCATGCCCTGCCGCGCCACCTCGTCGAACATCGGCCTGAGTCGCTGTGCGCCGTCGAGCATCGAGTACTCGGTGTGGTTGTGCAGGTGGACGAAGGAGTCGGGCACGGGGTGGCACCTCCGGGGACGCGGGCCCGGCCGTGCGGGCGAGGGCGTGGCCTGTCGGTGTCCGGCCGTGTGCGCGGCGCGCCGTGCCGCCGCTCGTACAACCGGGCGTTGACCGCCCTCATCAAAACGGCCGGGGAGAGGCGGAATCAAACAACCATGTCGCCTCCTTCGGTCAACGGCTGGTTGTGCACATAGGCTGACCAGTGTGGATCTCACCGCAGTGCGCACCTTTGTCGCCGCCGTGGACGCGGGGCAGTTCCAGGAGGCCGCCGCCGTCCTGGGGATCACCCAGCAGGCCGTCTCCAAGCGTGTCGCCGCGCTGGAGCGTGATCTCGGGGTGCGGCTGTTCGGCCGTCCGGTCCGCGGTGCGGGGCTGACGATCGACGGGCAGGCGTTCCTGCCGCACGCCAGGGCGCTGCTGCGGGCCGAGGAGCGGGCGGCGGCCTCCGTGCGGGCGGGGCGGCGGGCGCTGCGGGTCGACGTGATCGGGCGGCGGCTCTCGCTCGCGGGCCTGCTGCGCGACTTCCACCGCGCGCACCCGGGGACGGAACTCGACGTGGTGACGCTGTTCGACTCGCAGGCGGCGGTCGCGGCCGTGCGTGCCGGGACGATCGACGCGACCTTCCGCGCCGTCACGATGCCGGGCGGGCGGCTCCCCGACGGTGTCGCCCACACCCCGGTCTTCGACGAGCCGCTGCACCTGTTCACGGGCCCGGCCCACGAGTTCGCCGCCGCGCGGTCGGTCACCCCGGCCCGGCTCGCCGGGCACCGCATCTGGATGCCGGGCAACGCGCCGGGCACCGAGTGGACCGCGTTCTACGACGAGTTCGCCGCGGCGTTCGGGCTGACCATCGACGCGGTCGGCCCCGACTTCGGCATCGAGCCGCTCCTCGACACCATCGCGGGCTCCTCGACGCTGGCGACGTTCGTCAGCGAGCGCACCCCGCTGGTGTGGCCCGCGGGCCATGACCTGCGGCGCATCCCGCTGCGCGACCCGGTGCCGCTCTACCCGCACTCGCTCATCTGGCGCGCCGACAACCCGCATCCCGGGCTCGCGGCGCTGCGCGCCCATCTCGCCGCCGCCTACCCGGGCCGCCCCGACGGCGGTGTCTGGACACCCGGCTGGGCCGCGCCCGCGCCCGCCCCGCACGGCCGACGCACCCCGCCCCCGCCAGGACGCGCCCCGGCCCCGGGCGGGTGAGCCCGGGGCCGGGGGGTGCGGCGGGGGAGGGGTACGTCCACCCGGAGGCGGGGCGGCCTACTTGACCGCCCCCGCCATGACTCCCGACACGAACTGCCGCTGGAAGGCGAAGAACACCGCCAGCGGGATCACCATCGAGATGAACGCGCCGGGCGCCAGGATGTCGACATTGCTGCCGAACTGGCGCACCTGGGTCTGGAGCGCCACGGTGATCGGCTGGCTGTCGGCGTCGGCGAAGATCAGCGCGATCAGCATGTCGTTCCACACCCACAGGAACTGGAAGATGCCGAGCGAGGCGATCGCGGGCCCGCCGAGCGGCATGACCACCCGGAAGAACAGCCGCAGTTCGCCCGCGCCGTCCAGCCGGGCCGCCTCCAGCAGCTCCTTGGGGATCTCCGCGAAGAAGTTCCGCAGCAGGAACACCGCGAACGGCAGCCCGAACCCGGCGTGGAAGAGGATCACCCCGAAGATCGAGCCGAAGATGCCGATGTCGCCGAAGAGCTTCGCGATCGGCAGCAGCGCCACCTGCACCGGCACCACCAGCAGCCCGACCACCCCGACGAACCACCAGTCGCGTCCCGGGAAGTCCATCCACGCGAACGCGTAGCCCGCGAGCGCGCCGACCACCACCACGAGCACGGTGGCGGGGATGGTGATCAGGAGGGAGTTGACCAGCGAGTTGGTCATGTCCGAGTTGGACAGGAGGTTGTCGTAGTTGTCGAACGTCAGCTTCGCGGGGCTGGTGAACACCTTCCACCAACCGCTGGAGTTGAGGTCGTCCGCGGTCCGCAGCGAGGAGATCAGCAGACCGACGGTCGGCACCAGCCAGAACAGGCCGACCACGATCAGGAAGACCCGCAGCAGTCCGCCGCTCGCCAGTTCCGCGATCCGGCCGCCGACGGACCGGCCGCCGCCCGAGGGGGCGGGCCGCGGCGCCGTCTTCACCGCGGCGCCTGACACGGCGGCCTCACCCGCCACGGCACTACTGTCCGCCGTCATCGCCGCGCCTCCCGACGTATTCTCCGCACGTTGAACCACATCACCGGGATGACCAGCAGGAGCAGCAGGATCGAGATGGCGCTGGCCACCCCGGGTTTGTCCTCGCCGAACGCGGAGCGGTAGAGCTGGAGCGCCAGCACGTTCGCGTCGTCCTGCGAGGAGCCGGGCGCGATGATGAAGACCAGGTCGAAGATCTTCAACACATTGATCATCAACGTGACCAGCACCACCGCGAGCACCGGCGCCAGCATCGGCACGGTGATCCTGCGGAACACCTGCCACTCGTTCGCGCCGTCCACGCGGGCCGCCTCAAGCAGTTCGCGGGGCATGCCCGCGAGCCCGGCCGCGATCAGCACCATCGCGAAGCCCGCCCACATCCACACGTACGACGCGATGATCGCCGGGGTGACGAGGGTCGGGCCGAGCCAGTCGACACCGGCGTACGGCTCCCTGAAGTTGGCCGCGGGCAGCCGCAGCAGCGCCCCGTCCGCCTTGTCGGAGAACGAGAACGTGCCGTCGCCGCCCGCCTTGGCGGTCTCGACGACCTTGCCGCCCTTGACCGCCTCGATCTTCATCCCGGCGTAGCCGACCTCGCCCGCGTCGACGCCGCCCCGGGTGCCGACGCCCTTGCCGCGGGTGAAGTCCTGCCAGGCGGTGCCGGTGACCTTGCCCGGGTCGGCCGACGCCTGCCTGGCCGCGCCCGCGCCGTCCGGGAGATCCTCGGGCGCCACACCGACCATCGCGAGCGCCACCGGGGTGCCCGCCTTCACGGGGTCCTTGGTGACGAACGCGCCGCCGCCCGCGGGCTTCAGCGGGGACTGGGCCCCCGGGTGCGCCTTCGGGAACGCGGACGACTCGGCGAACGTGTCGTGGATGCCCACCCACACCGCGTTCGCCACGCCCCGGTCGGGCTCGGCCTCGTACACGAGCCGGAAGATGATCCCGGCGGCGAGCATCGAGATCGCCATCGGCATGAACACGATCAGCTTGAACGCGGTGCCCCAGCGGACGCGTTCGGTGAGGACCGCGAAGATCAGGCCGAGGACCGTCGCCACCGCGGGCGCCACGACGACCCAGATCGCGGTGTTCTTGATCGCGGTGAGGATGGTGTGGTCGGTGAAGAGTTCCTTGTAGTTGTCGAAGCCGACGAATCCGCCGCCGCTGTTCGCGCCGAAGCTGCGCACCAGCGAGTAGACGATCGGATAGACCACGAGCGCGCCCAGCAGGACGAGTGCCGGGAACAGGAAGGCGACCGCCACCCATTTACGGGTACCTGTCACGCTCTTGCGTTTGCCTGGGGGGGTGGGGGGCGCCCCTGGGACGTCCCCCACGGCAGTGACCGCCATCGCCCGTCAGTCCTTGTAGACCTTGGCGGCCTCGGCTTCGAGCCGGGTCGCGGTGCCGTCCACGTCCTTCGGGTTCTTCAGGAAGTCCTGGAGCACCTTCCACTCGCCCTTGCCGGGGGTGCCGCCGAACGCCTGCGGGGCCTGGTCGGACATGTCGTAGCGGAAGTCGTCACCCGCGTCGATGAGGGCCTTGGCCATCGACCTCTGGACGTCGTTCGGGTACGCGGCCTGCTTGACCTCCTTGTTGGGGGACAGGTAGCCGCCCTGCTTCGCCCAGATGGTGGCGGCGTCGGGCGACGCGAGGAACGTCATCAGCGCCTGGCCCGCCTTGGAGTCCTTCAGCAGGGTCGCCGCGTCGCCGCCGCTGACCACGGGCGGCTGGTCGCCGACGGCCGGGAACGGGAACACCTTGGCGTCGGTGCCGATCTTCGCCTTGGCCTGCTGGACGTTGGCACCGGCGAAGTCCGCCTCGAAGACCATGCCGGCCTTGGGCTGGTCGCCGCCGGTGAACGTCTGGGTGACGGACGTCGGGAAGTCCGTCTGGAGCGCGCCGTCCGCGCCGCCCGCCACGAAGTCCTTCTTGCCCCACATCTGGGCGAGGGTCTTCAGCGCGTCCTTCACCGACGGGTCGGTCCACTTGATCTTGTGCGCGGCGAGCTGGTCGTACTTGTCGGGGCCCGCCTGCGACAGGTACACGTTCTCGAACCAGTCGGTGAGCACCCAGCCGTCGGACGCGCCGATGGACATCGGGGTGACACCGGAGTCGTAGACGGT
This sequence comes from Streptomyces sp. NPDC050560, assembly GCF_044457285.1. NCBI lineage: Bacteria > Bacillati > Actinomycetota > Actinomycetes > Kitasatosporales > Streptomycetaceae > Streptomyces > Streptomyces sp. NPDC050560. Next base: position 174,060 of record NZ_JBITGT010000014.1, on the reverse strand, counting down.
CTGGGAGGCGTCCATGAGCGTCTTCCAGGTCTTCGGCTCCTGGGCGCCCGCGTTCTCGAAGACCTTGGTGTTGTACCAGACCAGGGACTTGTTGGCGGCCTTGAAGTAGACCCCGTACTGCTTGCCGTCGACCTTGCCGAGGTCGGCCCAGCCGGGCGAGTAGTTCTTCTTCAGCTCGGCCGTCGCCTCGGCGCCGAGCGGCTTCGCCCACTTCTTGTCGACGGCCTGCTCGATGGCGCCGACCTGCGGCAGCATCGCCACGTCCGGCGGGGCGCCGCCCGCGATCTTGGAGCCGAGGAAGTTGATGATCGGGTCCTGCCCGGGGACGTACGTGACGTCGGCGCCGGTGCGCTTCTCGAACTCCGCGAGGACCTTCTTGAAGTTGTCCGCCTCGACGCCGGACCAGACCGCCGAGACCTGGAGCTTCTGCCCGTCCAGCTTCGGCAGCTTCACCGTCTGCGGCACGGCCGCGTCCGCGCTGCTGTTCGCGCCGCCGCCCTTGCCGGTGTCCCCCTTGTCGTCGTCGGACCCGCCGCACGCGCTCAGGCTCACGGCGAGCGCGCCCGCGATCAGCGCGGCCGCCGCCTTCACGGCTCTGGGATCGCGCCGACCGGCGCGGCTTGAGTGTCGCAGGCTACTGCGCATGATGCCCCGTTCTTCATGTGTCGCGCGCTCTCGCCCCGTGTCGGGGCGGGAGCGTTCTGTGTCCGCTCTGGTCTACTGCCGGGCCGCCGCGAGCGGCAAGACGGTCAGCGGCCCCAAGTCCAAGATCGTGACGGGGTCGTGATGTGAGGTCAGGCGGTGATTCTTGCTTCTCTGAATACCCCATCGAGAACCGGCCGTTCACCAGTTTTCCCGGGCCGCGGCCACCCGCTGGTCCACTGCGCGCGAGGACGGCGGCGGCGCCGGAAGCGGGCTCCGACGGGCCTTGTCCGGCCGGTCGGAGCACCGCGGACCGGGTCGGCGGCCGCCGTGACACCGGGATGACGTGGCCGTTTCCGGCCAGGTCGACGGGGCGACGGTTGTGCCGTTTCTTGCCCCGGCCGCGGCGGCGTTACGCGCGGGGCGGCCCCGCGGCAGACACGGCTGATGACGCCCCACCCGACAACGGCGAAAACTCACCGTCAGCGGGGCGTCAGCACGGGGGCACGCGGTGCGCCACGGTGCCCTGTGGGGCCTTGCGGGGGTGTGGGGTGGGCGTGTTGTGCCGGGGGCTTGTTGGGCGGGGGCGCCTGCTCCGGGGGCGCGTGCTGTGTGGAGGCGCGGGGTGCGCGGTCGTGCGGGGGTGCGGGTCGCCCGCGGTGCGGGGGCGCGGGCTGTACGGGGCTCGGGGCGCGGGCGCGCCGCCGACCGCCGCCGCACGGCCGGCACCACCGCCTGCTTCGCGGCCCCCCGGCACCTCGAAGGCCCCGCCCCTCCCGGACGTACTGCCCTTTGGGCTCGCCACGCCTTCCGGGCTCCGGGCTTCCCACGTCTCCCAGGCCCCCTGGCCCCCCGGAGCCTTCCGGGCCGTCCGGCGCCCCGGCTCCCCGGGCTCTCCCGGGCATACCCTCGCCTCGCGGCCTCGCGGCCTCGCGGCCTCGCGGCCTCGCGGCCTCGCGGCCTCGCGGCCTCGCGGCCTCGCGGCCTCGCGGCCTCGCGGCCTCGCGGCCTCGC